>MVQI01000067.1 GCA_002067795.1 Methanosaeta sp. PtaB.Bin039 | reverse complement strand
TGCTCTGGCTGTGGAACCATTGTAAAGAAGGATCTCTCCCAGAGATTTCATCGTTGCCCTACATGCGGATTGACTCTGGATAGAGATCTCAACGCTGCTAAGAACATCCTTCGACTGGGATTACAGTCCTTGGTTGGGATACAACCTAGATGCCCTCGACTTCAGTCGGGGGAGTAGTCACATCCAGACCGGCAATTGCATTATATCTGCGATATCGTCAAATTGGCCCTTTCAGGCCAGCTTGGACTTCACCTTCTCGTAGAAGCCCTTTGGCCTGGCCTTTACAAAACGAGCCGGCTTTTCCGCCCTGCGCATGACGACGACGTCATTATGATCGATATGTGCTGTGGTCTGTCCGTCCACGACCACCAGAGCTTCCTTTCCCTGGCTCTTGAGCTCCACCTGTATCACGCTATCCCCCGAGATGACCCACGGTCGGGACGAGAGCTTGAAAGGAGCCACAGGAACCAGCACCACAGCATTTACATCTGGGTCCACAATTGGCCCCCCTGCCGACATCGCATAAGCGGTGGAGCCGGTGGAGGTGGCGAAGATCATCCCGTCGGCTCGAAGGCTCTCAAGGGGCGAGCCGTTCACGGTGATCACGAACTCCAGCATCTTGGCGGGGCTGGCAGTGATGAGGGCCACCTCATTTGTGGCGGGAGGCAGATCCAGGCGATCGACCTCGATGGCCAGGCGGGATCGTTCGTCCACCTCAAATCCGGATCTTATCAGGTCCTGCAAGACATCATGGGCATCAGCTGGCTCCACATCCACCAAAAAACCCACTGTGCCCATGTTTATTCCGAGGATGGGAAGCGGGTCCCTCATCTTGTGAATGGTGCGAAGTATCGTCCCATCGCCGCCGATGGACACTATCAGGTCAGCATCCATTTCCTCGACAGCAGTTGGCCTCATCTCCAGGGTTGCGGCCAGCTCCGGCTCGACCAGTACCTCTGCCTTGCCCTTCAGCCCTTCTATCAACCTTCTGGCAAGCTGAACAGGCTCTTGCTCCCGGCGTGAGACAAATCCTATCCTAATTGATGCCACCCCCGTATCCCGCCGCGGCAAGGGATAGCAGCTCATGATGCCTCGTATTGTTTGAGGCGACAAGTCCGGTCCTCTGCCACATATCCATGCGCAGCTGAATCGGCCGACCGTGGCAATCGGTGACCCGTCCCTTTGCCTCCTCCACCAGGAGCACCCCGGCTGCCACATCCACAACCCTGAGGCTGCCTCGAAGGTCGACGAAGCCATCAAGCCGCCCGTCTGCAACATAGCACAATTCCAATGAGGCAGAGCCCAGGGTGCGGACCCGTCTGACGCAGTCGCCAAGCGCCACCAAACGGCTGGCATTTGGACGCTTGATGTAGGCGGATATGCTGAAGTCACGCAGGTTGCTCTTGGGTGAAACCCTCATTGGGATATGCCGCCCGCCGTCCTGACGATATGCCCCATGGCCGTGCTCTGCAAAGAAACGAACGCCTCTCGCCAGGTCGTACACACAGGCCAAGAGGAGGTGGTCGCTTCCTATGAAGATGGATAGCGAGTAAAAGGGGATCCCTCTGATGGCGTTGAATGTGCCGTCCAATGGGTCCAGCTGGAGGTAGTACTTCGGATCGCCTCCGATCACCGCCTCTCCCATCTCCTCGCTAAGCACCCTAAATCCGCAGCCGTAATCACGCAGCGGCTCCAGGGCTGCATCTTCCGCCGCCCGGTCGATGGCTTTTGTGGGCGTTCCGTCAGCCCCCATATATAGAACGTCACCGCTCGCTGGCTGCCCTACCAGGTTGCGGATGGCTGCGGATACCCCCTGTGCCATGCGGTCGCAGAGGACCAGCAGATCCTTGCCTTCATCGCTCAAGTCCATGAGATCCCATCTTAGGCCCGCATCTATTGATGCAGGGTGCCTTGGTGAGATCTAATATAAATCACCTCACATTGGCCCAGCAGATCTGAAGTATTTCCGTGATGTCGTGATATAATCCCGGCCGTATGTGGTCTGCTGATGAAGATGCATGTATCGAATAGTACCGGATGGACCATGGCCAATCATGCGACCAGGAGAAGCCCATCGCAATAGTCCAACGGCGCAAAATCGCAGATGGGCGGTGTGCCTTTGAGTCTCCGGGATGTGCTGCATAACCGCACCGGCTTATCCTTTTAAGCAGGCTCGATCTGATTGTCTGGTAACCTTGCCATCATAGATACCGTGGAGGATATCCGAAATGCCGAGCTCGTATTGAATGGGACGATTGGCCGAAAAAATATATCCTGAGGCCTGCCGGGCCTGGCGCCTTGACTCTGTGGCAGGGGGTGCATCTTATCCGAAACATGTGCTCTATGTCACACTTATCCCGGCGTCGGGCTACATGCTAAATTAGGAAAGTCAGTTGCAGCGACGGTTAGGTTTATATTATAGCTTGCGGCAAGCCTTACTCATACTGACTGACACATGTTACCATTATGCAGCGGCCCTTCTGCGCTAAGAAGCTATGATCGTCATAGCCGGCCGCTGACCTGGAAAAAGGAGGGATTGCTTGTTCGGTCTTCCTGCTGAGACCTTCTTAGGAGCATTCGGAGTACCTTTGTTGATCTCTATACTGCTGTTGTTCTGGGGCCTGAGGTGGAAGTGATGGACCTTCAGATGGCATTGACTGTGGGTGTTTATCTGGTTGCGCTGCTGGCCATAGGGGCCTGGGCATCGAGGAAGGTACGCACATCTGAGGACTTTATCGTTGCCGGGAGAAGCCTGGGATTTTGGCTGCTGACACTCATGATCGTCTCCTCAATATGCAGCGGCATGACCATACTGGGGGTCAGCGGGCTTGGTTACATCGGAGGCTGGCCCACCATATGGGAGCAGATATTCGTGCCGCTGAGCGGGGCGATAGTAATCCTGATCTTTGGAACCAAGCTGCACGCCGTGTCCAAGAATAGGGGATATATCACGCTCCAGGATTATTTGGCGCATCGCTTCTACAGCCAAAAGGAGATTCGGGGCATCTCTGCGCTGGCCGGGATACTTGTCTCCCTGATATATCTGGTTGGCCAGTATGTTGCCATAAGCATGGTTCTGTCCTGGATGCTCAAGATATCCTATACCGATGCCCTGGTGGTGGGAGCGATAATCGTGATGCTTTACACCATAATGGGCGGCCTGTACGCCATAGCCTGGATATCTCTGGTTCAGGGTGTCCTGATTCTGGTTGGCGTGACCTTCATTACGCCTTTCATCATACAGGCGGCCGGTGGCCTGACCCATATCAACGCGGTTATGGCTGCGATAGATCCCAACTACGTCTCTCTGTGGTATCCACAGGTGCATCCCCCTTACGCCAAATATGCCTTCATGACCCCTATCTACATAGTATCGTTCTTCTTCCTGTTATCCTTCGGCCTGGCCAGTGCGCCTCATGTCATCAATAATGTGTTCTCAGCCAAGGAGGAGAAGTTCTTCCGCTGGGCGCCGCTGGTGGCATTCGTATTTTACGCAATCATCATGTATCTGGTCAAGATCGCAGGCTTTGCCTCGCGGGCCATGGTTCAGGATGGCCTGATAGCTCTTCCCACCGGAGTCAGCAATCCATCGGACTACTCGCTCATAGTCTCCGCAATGTACGTCTTTCCCCAGGTGGCCGGGCCGCTGGTGGCAGTGATAGTGCTATCAGCAGTCATGTCCACCACCGACCGTCTCATGCTGACCATAGGTAGCTATGTGAGCTGGGACCTCTACAGGAGCTTCTTCGACAAGAAGGCCTCCGACAGGACGATCACCCTGGTCAGCCGGGCAGCCATCGCCGCCTCCGCGCTGTTTACCTTGGTGCTGGCCTGGAGAAAGCCACCCGAGCTTCTGGCCTTTCTGATATGGATGGGCATAGGGATCATGCTCGCCTCCTTTGTGGTGCCTGTTCTGGCTGGACTTTACTGGAGACGGGCAACTCGGGAAGGGGCCATCTGGTCCATGGTAGTCGGGCTGATATCGGCCGTTGCTGCTGGCTGGTACCACTGGTACGTCCAGCCTCTGCCCATGCACTTCAGCTTCTATGGATTCGTACTGAGCATACTGGTAATGGTGGTGGTAAGCCTTATGACCAAGCCGCCCTCACCGGAGATTCTGGATCAGACTTTAACCGGACCGTTCATCCGTCCGCCAGCCGGCATGAGGAAATGAGATGCGATTCTGGGGTCGGCCTGATTTTGCCGGCGCGGCCCCAGGTTCGCGGTCTTTCTTTTTTAAAAGCTGCCGGAAAAATACAAGCGATAGTGTCTAATATTACCAGACTCATGGAGAGCCAGAGGGCCCGTGGTCTAGGGGTTATGACATCGCCCTTACACGGCGGGGATCACGCGTTCGAATCGCGTCGGGCCCATGAACTCTCTTTTATCTGAATGCAAAAGGCTTTATGATCCCGACATGCGAGGCTTTACGCGACCAGCGCGGCAATGATCCGCATCCCAGCGCACTATATTTCTCTTGGCCAGGCGTTCTCTTAAGGCCTGCAAATTGTCGGCTTTTTGCGTCTAGAATTTGAGTCCGATCATAGTATTGCCAGTGTTGCGAGTCCAACTGCTATCATGGGCAAGAAGACCCTGGCCATGCTGCGGCCGAACTCCCGGCTGCCCATCACGAACGCTATGGCCAGTTTGACCAGGGTGTTGGTCATGGTGGCTATGGTTATTGCGGTTGCTGCCAAGTGCGGGCTTATGGAGGTTTCAGCCAGGGTTGCCATGGTCAGGGCTATGGCATCCACGTCTGCCAGGCCGGAGATTATGCTGGCAGCATAGATTCCGGCATCGCCGAAGTAGGTGGAGGCCAGCTTGGACAGGAGCAATATGCCTGCGAACAGGACTCCGAACTTGAGGGCAGGAAAGAGGCGGAACGGGTCTTTATGAGCTACCCTTCTCTCAACGGGCGCGGCCTGGCGGCTCTGCAGGAAGGCCAGCACGATCCCGGTGAAGGCCATGGCTGCCAGCTGAAGCAGCAGGGACGGGAAGATGGCCGAATTGGCTACCAGTATGATCAGAAGTATGCGAGGAAACATTGTGCAGCTGGCCAGGGTCGTGGCAAATGTGGCTGAGGCCAATCCTTCCGGCCTGGATCTGACCTCCGAGGCCATGGTCATTGTTACGGCGGTGCTGGACACAAGCCCTCCCAAAAAGCCGGTAATTGTGAGTCCCCTCTCCTCGCCCAGGGCTTTGATCAGAAAGTAGCCCACGTAGCTGATGAGGCTTACCAAGACCACCATCATCCAGATGCGCCGAGGATTGAGTACCTGGAATGGATCAAGGGTTTGGTCCGGCAGCAGAGGATAGATGACAAGCGCTATGATGCCCATCTTGAGGGTGTCCAGCAGTTCGGTATCGCTTATCGATTCCACGTATCGATGGGATGTCTTCCTGGTGGCCAGGGTAAGGGTGGTCAGAATCGAGAGGGCTACTGCCAGCAGCAGCTGATCTTCGGATATGCACAAAGCTCCCAATGCAAATGTGACCACTGCAGCAACAGCAGATGTGAAGTCCAGCCAGCCCATCAAACGCGACGCAGTGGCGTATCCCACCCCTACGAGAATCATGAAAGAGGCGAAGGATGCGATCATGAAGCTCTGGCCGTAATCCACTGCCAGATAGGCGCAAAGCGTTCCCAGCAGTGCGATCAGGATGAAGGTGCGCAGTCCAGCCACGCCTCGCAGGCCGTCCTCCACAATGCGACGCTGTCGTTCTGTGCCGATCAGGGCGCCGATCAGCATGGAGACCAGAAAGAGGTAGAGGTCTGCGTAGTGCATGGGACATAATCAATTGAGCAGGTCATGATGATAATCTTTTCTCCGTTATTTGCACAATCAGGCCTGTGCTCCTGTACAAACCAGCCGGGCCCTCGCCAAATCGGAGAGATATTCCTGCGAGCAGGCTGGCTGATGAGCTATGATCCGACGATTACCCAATCTTTTTAACCGGGCCAGGAGCCAGTGAGATGGATGACAACTGAAAGGAAGGACGCCGCCCGCGCGACTGCGGCTGACGCCAGCCGACGGCATTATTCCAGGTCGGCAACCTCGGTCGGGCCAAAACGCAAACCTTCCAAGGCCGCGACTTCCAGGGTGAGCGCCATCGTGCAGGCACTTGAGAATTGGTACGGCCTTCCCGAGGCCGGCCGGATCGATCCGATCGACCTGCTCGTCCAGACCATACTATCCCAGAACACCTCCGATCTCAATTCCGGGCGGGCCTTCTCTGCACTTCGTTCTGCTTTTCCAGACAACCTGGGACTGCTCGAGGCACCGCTGGAGAGGATCGCCCAGCTGATCCGGCCGGGTGGACTTGGCGATATGAAGGCTGCCCGCATCCGCTCGGCACTCGAGCGAATCGAGGAGGATTTCGGGAGGGTCGACCTGAGTTGCCTGGCGGATATGCCCCTTTCTCAGGCCAGGCAGTACCTGATCGGCCTGCCGGGGGTGGGGCCGAAGACTGCGGCGGTGGTGCTTTTGTTTGCCTTCGGCAAGCCGACAATGCCGGTTGACACTCATGTTCATCGTCTCTGCCGCCGCTTGGGCCTGGTCCCTGAGAAAGCCTCTGTTCAGAGGACGCAGGAGCTCATGGAGGCCGTAACTCCGCCGGGCAAGTACCTCTCTTTGCACCTCAACCTGATCCGTCACGGCCGTCGATTCTGCCGGGCAAGGTCGCCGAACTGCGATGAGTGCCCAATAAGGGCTCTTTGTCCCTACCCTGAGATGGCGGCCTCCGGGCAAAAGGATTAAATGATTGAAGGACTACCGCTCATCCGCGCTCCGGTAGTGTAGCTCGGCCAATCATGAAGGACTCTCACTCCTTCGACTAGGGTTCAAATCCCTACCGGAGCATGAAAATACTAAGTAAGCATAATACCATTTTAAAGTGGGAAATCACATCACAGTCATTCACGTGTCTCACCAACCGGGATGACTCGGAGATTAAGCGGAGGCCTCACAAGGGTTTCCGCTTTTCTCTGAATGTCTTTTCCGCAATATCATTTTGGCCCCATCCTCGAATAGATGGGAAACGCTTCTAAACTCACCAGCGGCGACCGCTTCCTCAACTGCCTTATACGTCTCCGGACTTATGCTAATCCCGATTTTTTTTACAGGCATGATCAATAATAATACTGGAGAACATATATACTTTTTCATACTAGGTAGAACCACCACCTATAAATACTAGTCTGACCAAGTATGAATTTGGTGAGACATGTGAACGGAAAGACCATTCTATCAGTAGCCTCCCCGGTCACTCAGACCGCGGAAGCTGTAGCGCAGTTGATTAAAAGCCGTAGCCGTGGCCAGTCTCCGGCAGAGATGCCAGCCTTCTACCGCCTGGGTGCGAGGCTGGTCCTGGTGCGCAGCAAGAAGGGCGATGCCTACTATGTGACCACGCCCGGGACCTGCTCCTGCCCTGCGGCCACATACCGCCCAGGGGAACCGTGCAAGCACAGGGCTGAGCACTTCCCCTCGGGGCAGAGCAAGGCTGCAGCCTACCAGGCTAAGCAAAGGGAACTCCGGGCCCAGGCCCTGGCGGGCAAGGGTGGCTCCGGGAAGCTCGAGCTGGCAGGGGATGATATAGGCGACTTCCGGCCGGTATTTAGGCCATCTGAGGCGGTGGTCTGAGATGGCCACATTGAAGCTGATAGCGGACTTCCACAGAGAGGATCAAGCTGCAGTCATCGAGCTGTTCATGCAGACGGAAGATCCGCAGGCACACGTGGAGGCCATCCGCTCCCTGGTCAGCGATGGGGCCATAATCCAGTCAGCAGACGCGGACAATATTAGGGCAGTTTACCGTGGTGTCGGTCAGGATAAGCTCATCAGCCTGCTCGATGACGGCTGGAGCTTTACCGGCCAGCCGCAAGGTGGGCTAGAGGGTCTTTTCGTGGAGGGTGGCGAATGATCCCCCAGCATGTAGGCGAGATCATTGCCCGGATCGGCCAGGTGGAGGACCTGGCCACTTTGGAACCTCTCGCGGATCGGCTCTATCACGAACTCTTCGAAGTCGAACTCGAGGGGGCGGCTCGGGTCCTGCCCGTCGATCTCCTGAATAACCATGGGGCTCTGGCCTACTTGGCCCGCCAGGCTGGCATATCTGAGGAGTTCGCCAAAAAGCGGTTAAAGGCTCTTGTTGGTGGCTTCGGCCCTGATGCGGCAGTCATCTACGCCGACCTGCACGAGCTCGGGGATGAGGTGGCAGGGTGGAGATAATGGCATCCACCCCAGGCAGGAGGAATAAGAGGCGGCTGTTCATGGCCTCCAGGAGCATAGCCAGGCGATGGAGACAGACTGAGATCGTTTCGGCGATCTCCCCCTTTTTCTGAGGTGGCGGGATGATCGCAGACTCAGCCACCATAGTTGTCCCTGCAGATCTCCTCCAGTCCCTACAGTCACAGGTCGAGGAGTTGCAAGCGGCTTTGCAGGATGCCCAGCGGGGCCGGATCTCCACCGCTCAGGATGTCCAGGACCTCCAGGCTCAGAACGTGGCCTTAAAACGCGAATTAAAGGCAAACTCTGAAGCGATCGATCTGATAAGGTCCGCTAGCCCGGCCACCACAGCTCTCAGGATGGATGATGCCTTCGAAGCCATAGATGAGATTGACTGCAGGCTGGCCAGGGTCGAGAGACGCCCCCAGACTGTCCCAGGTGGCAAGACAGCGGCCAGGCTAACCCAGATGAAGGAGATACTGCGGCAAAGGGGATCTCTCACGTTCGCAGAGCTGAGGAGGTCCATGGACCTGGCTCCCTCGGAGCTGACAAGGCTGCTGCAGGTTGCCGACCATCGAAGCATCGAGATCTTCTACCGACCAGGCGACCACCGCCAGAAGGTTATCAGACTCAAAGCCCAAATTCGTTGATGTAAAATGTAAAAGGTTTTGGGAGGACGAGGCAGGAAAACGGTCTGATTTGGAAATGAGGCCCAGATAATGCCGCGATTTCGGCATTATTTTACACCCATCTACTCTAGGATATGGAGGTGAATGGGTCAAGAAAGGGTCAAGAAATAGCGGTCTGGCCTGGTGGTCCAGAGACATTTGATGTTTTACATGGGATGTAAACGAACAAAGAATGTGTTCAGAAGCCTTTTATCAACTGATAGTAGCATGAATAATATGGAACTGACTGGACCTACTATCCCTAAAGAACATTTTGCGAAGTTTATTGAAAATCCAACACCTGAGAACCTAAGAGAAGTTCTTAGAACCAATACTGGGGAGGACAATCATCTCGATTTCAAGGAGAAGATGCCGGATTTTCCAACATTGGCCCGTCACTTGCTTGCGATGGGCAATTCAAGATTTGGTTGCATTGTCATTGGTGTTAAGGAACTGGACAATGGCACGTTTGATCCAATAGGAATCGAAAGCATAAAGGATAAATTACATATTCATGATAGTATTAAAAGGTTCATTCCAAGAGAGATATGGGAGAATATTTTAATTTTTGATTTTAATTTCGAAGAAACCGAATACCCGAAAATCAAAGGGAAGAAATTCCAGGTAATTATAATCGATGTTGATCTTGATGATCTTCCGCTCATATCCACGGGCGCATCCCCGGGTCAAATTCAAGAAAATGCAATCTATGTAAGACGTGGCACATCTTCAGAACTGGTGAACTATGAAGAATTACAGAGACTCATCAATATGAGGTTGAGTACTGGGCATTCGAGCCAGCCGGAAATGGATTTAGCAAGTCATTTGCGGGAGTTGAAGATGCTATTAGAAGAGAATGATAATGCATCCAAAGCATCTTTATTTCCCACAGGCATATTTGGGACGAGTTATCATTCAGATCATTCCGCATTCCTCAAGGAACTGATCGAAAATAAGAAGCAGTTAATCAGACGAATAATATCAAATCCATGAAATGATTTAGCCCATGTATCAGGATTCATGTAAAACATCCGTATATATATAAGGCAAGCCGCCGAATCGCTGATTGCACGGTGGGCCGTGACGCGAGAGACCGAGGCCAAAGTGCCCTGGTCTCTATTCTTACTAATTTGTCTTATGTCCTCTTGAAGTAATTGATTGGGAAAAGAAATAGAGCGAGGGGGGCAACTTCACCCTCGCATGTAAGCTATCGCTCGCAGGCTGGTATTGTCCAGACCTGTCCGAAGGCCGAACATGAGCTTGTCAGCAGCTTCCCGTCCGATCCTGGTGGCCAGGCGCTCGATATCCAGATCTGATGATACCTGGCCGACCTCGACATGGACGCTGACCGGGGCGGATATGGCTATCGGCTGGCCTCCGCCCCGACCTCCGGATATCAGGCCGGTGAGCTCTTCAAGAACCGTCCTGCCTCCAGCCACCACGGAGGCAGGGGCGATCTCTTCCCCTCGGTGACCGATCAGAGACCCAGCTGCCCGGATCTGGCCGCCTGCAGCCATCTGGGGAGTTTGAGCTGCGATATCTGCCGGGAGGGCCCCCTGATCCACGTCGTCGAACCAGCCGCCTAACATTGAGGTCCCTGTCGGGTCTGCAGTCCATAGCCTCCAGGCCTTCTTTTTCGGGTCCCAGGCGTAGGTGTTCCCATCGCTGCCGGTCAGCTGCGGCGAGCTCGCCACAGTTTTGCCGGTCAGCAGGTCGGCCGTTCCGGTGACGACGTTCCCGACTCCCTGGGCAGCTGCGGCTCCGGCCTGAACCGGATGTTCCAGGACGTAAGTCAGAGCCTCAATGGCTTTCGTCAGGTTGGCGATTCCCGGGATCGCTTCGGCAAAGCTGCCCGGCGTCTTGTCGTATGCCTGCTTTAGTTTGTAGAGTTCCGCGAACCTCGGGTCGGTTGGGCCGGTGTCCTGCCGGATGCTGTTCTTATACCATCCAGGACCAGATCGGCCGTCCTGGTCCCAATATACCCCTGCTTTCTGGGCAGCCGTCTCCATCTTGGAGCGGGCTTCAGACTTGTTTATCCCCAGCCCCTCCCTGATCCACTGGATCATATTATTGATTAGTGATAGCAGCCACCCGAAAAAGTCAACCATCTTCTGCCACATAGCCACGCCTCCGGCTATGAGCTTATTCAGAATCCCAGAATTGATCCAGATCTTCCGGATGAAATCGAACAGCATCAGCAGGACCTTGAGTCCTGGACTGGCTACGCCCAGCACGTCAGCAGCTACTCGGAGAACCCCTTTCATGTCAGCTCCGGCAATAGCTTTCCCGATCCCGGAGCCTTTGAAAGCGTTCCAGGCCTTCGTGAGGATGCCGAACTTCTTCTCAAGGACGTAGAGTCCTGCAGCCAGACCGGCAACCGCCAGGATTGCAAGCCCGATAGGATTGGCAAGCATGGCCACGTTGAGAAGGGTCTGAGCTGCCGCTGCTGCCTTGAGGACGCCTATTACGGTCATCAGGCCCGGGATCAATGAGCCGACCATGGAGATGAATATGAGCCCTGCAGCTGCAGCTCCACCTATCACCGCAGCCCAGCCCAACATCGGACCCAGGCCCGGGATCTTTGCGATGACGTTTGAGATGTCAAGGAACAGGCCTAGGACCTGGTTAAGCACGGGCAGAACTGAATCGCCGATGGCCCCCGCCGCCTTTCCTAGCCGGTCAGCCAGGACCACATCGGGCCGCTTTGCCACGGCCTCTTCTACGTTGATGCCTGCTGCCTCGGTGGACAGCCTGCCAAGCCTGGCCCTGGGAGTCAGAGCTGCAAATCCCAAGCCGAATATGTCCTCAAACTTGGTAGCATCCTCGCCCGCCAGCTGGGGCGCCGATATGGCCGATGCGAGAGCTTCTGCAGAATCGTATCCCTTCTTCCGGAGCATCTCCTGATTTGCAAAGAAGAACTTCTCGATATTCTCCGTGGCCTTCTGGGCTTCCTTCTGGCCGACATACGGATTTTTAGAGAGTACCGTCTGGAATACGCCCATCCTGGACTCTCTGCCTCCGGACCAATCTGTCGATTGTGCCGCCTGGATCCAGGCTTCAGCACCGGCCCGGTCTGACAGCTTCCGGGCCATCAAGCGAGAGCCCATTGTCGCCTGTATGTAGTTCTGGGCGTGCTTGGAACTCAGACCTGCAGCTGCCGCAAAGCCTACCATGACGGCCGCTGAAGCTGTCAAAGCTGTGCGGTACTGAGTCAATTGGGCAGACACACTGGTTAACCAGCCGGTGAACCTGGACCCACCAGTTGCAAGGAAGTTCTGGATCGACCCTCTGAACGAATGGATCCCCTGGTGCATGTACCCGGACGTCCCCCAGAACTGGGCAAGAGTCCGCTGGCGTTGGAACTCGCCGGAGACTCCTTTTAGAGCTGCCACCCCTCCGGCCCCCAGGATCTTCGACGCCTGGATGGCACTACTTAGGACTGCCTGATACTGGGCCATGGGTGCGACAGCTTGCGAAGTGATAGCACCACCCAGGGCAGTCAGGTCTTTCATTGCTGCTGCAGACTCGGCCCGAGCTCGGACCGCCGCCTGTCTCGCCTGGTCGAGGCCGTCTGCATTGATCCGGAGGTTGATTGCTGACCTGGATAGCAGAGCATCTCTCTGCTGCTTCAGCTCAAGGAGCCGGTTTCCTATTCCGTCGTCAATTCTGACCTTTATGGTGGCTGTGCGTTCGGTCACTTGCCCGCCTCCTCGGCGTCATTGCGGAACTCATCAAGCAATCCAAGAGCTGCGCCTATATTGTCTCCCATAGGGCGGACCGCACCAGTCAGTTTTTCGAGTTCATCAATCATGGACATCAAGGTTACTGTCTGTAGAGCGATCAAGCAGCGTGGATCACTATCTGGCAGATACCAGCCGCAGTCAGCGCCCAGGCATTTCCGCTTGCCAGCCAGGCCGGCTACCGGGCAGGGACAACCTTTTTTGAACGAGGTCAATCTCATTTGTGTCTCTTCGTATGAATATCAGTTTTCAATCTGGCATGGGGAGCTGAATGGGGCGGAGGATGACACAGGACCCCCCAGCTCCCCGGCGGGCGGCAGCACGTGCGACGAAGTAAACACGGCCGCCGCCCAGGATTTTGGTAAATGTCAGATGGCCAGGCCCGCCTCGCTCATGGCTTCTTCAGCTCGTGCCACCAGAGCCAGCAGCTCCGGATTGCCTGGAGTCGGCAACGGTCGGCCGAAGTCGTCCGTTTGACGATGGCTACAAGTTGCCCGCCACGAAACTTCTGCTGCCCGGATGCCTGCCGGCGTCTTGCGGTGGATGGGCGTGTCCAGCTTTTCAGCGTCGGCGAAGATCGCATCAAGTTTCTTGATGAGACGGTCGATCATTGCCAGCCGTGTCTCGATCTCGACTCGCTCGGCCTGCAGCTGGTCGAAGGTTGCCCGGTCAACGACCACCAGCGAGACCGATCCATCGTTTTCCTCGGTGGCTCCACAGCAAGTGAGGGAAGCCTGCCGTATAGCCTGCAGCCTGGCATGATAGGGCGACATCTTGGCCAATTCCTTATGCAAGGCGTCGGTTTGGTCAGGATTCGCCTTGAAATAATCCATAACAGTGGAGGTCAAAGGTCCTTCCTCCGCACTTGGCAGGAACCGTAGCACGGCCAGCCATCGTTTTCTGCATCAACCCAGTCATCATCTGATGACTGTTCGGTGGGCTCGGGCATTCCGTACTGCTTGCGGACAGCCTGCTGACGTTCGAGCCGGATTATCCTCCTTGCCAGCCGGGCACCTGCTGGGGTGCTGGTGGCTTGTGTTATCGCCTTTGCCAGATCTGCTTTAGTAACCGGCTCAAGTGCGCTCTTTTGGATGTAACTTTTTGCAATTCGTTGAAGTTCTCTGTATGCCTCGTCTAGTTCTGTCATATTTTATCTCATCTCCTATTTTATATAGCTCATCTTAATGATGGATACCGCCCAGAAACTCGCTGCCGCCGCCGTGGTGCCGGGCAGCTTCCGCAAACCAGCCGCCTCCACTTCGTCCGCTGCCGAATGTATGGGGTTTGGTAGCGCCAGAGAATACAAGCGGCCCAACGTTCCGGTCCTTAAGCACGTCCTCGCCGAACCAGGCGGCCATCGAGCAGGCCAGGACCAGGTCGTCGTGCTCGCCTGGCTCCGCCTCGAACCTGGCGTTACCGGCGGTGCTCAGCTCGGCTCGGAAGCTCTTTAGTTCCCTTTGAAGCTGAACAAGGGCTGGCGTCTCCTTATCCGGTATCTGGAATCGACCGGCATCAAACGCTGCCAGGAACTTCCCTATCAGCCTGGCTTTACCGACATGGCGATCTCCGCCAACTACGGAATGGCCGTTCCCGGACGTGATGGAGATCGAAACCGGCTGGACGCCCGCCTTGAGGAACATGTCCCGGATTGCCACACCTACCCCGGTTGAATCCAAGCACAGGATCGGACCGAAGCTGACATCCTGCCGAAACGCCGGAGTCCGAAAAGCCCGGATAGTCCAGGCCACGATTTCATCATACGGGACTTTCTGCAAGCGTTCGATATTGACCAACCTGTAGGTGAAGGTCTTGGTCTCTGCCTTCCAGACGGCTTTGACCGCTGCCAGGGCTGACCAATCCCGCACCTGTGCAGGGTCCAGGGATAGAATAAAACCTCTCATGCATCTCCAAATGGAATAAGTTCGATGTCCGGATTCAGTGCTCTTTGGATCATCTCTTCAGAAATCAGTTGAGACTCAGAGGCCACGAATTCACATTCAAATTCCTGGGCAAAATCCCAGGGGCTCATGGTTGCCTGCATCTCTTCCAGATACTCGGGACTAATCCGGGGATTCTCCGACGCCCTAAGCTCCACCTTTTGCCAGCCCTGGCCTTCGGCCCAGGTCTTGAAGAAATGACCTCGTTGACCCCAGGGCGTCGAGGCCAGAATCAACCTGCTATGAGGCTTCCGGGCCAGCATCGGCAGCAGTGCCAGATGGAGCTCTTCACTGCATCGAGAGCTTTCGTCCTCGATTATCAGATCCGGAGCCGAAAAGCCGCGTATCGTCCGGCCATCGCTGCCGCCTGGCAGACATAGGATCCGGCTTTTATTGTTCAACTGAAGGGTTAACTTAGTGTCCTCGACCAGCCCCGGTGATTCGTCCATGCCGTCCAGGAAGGAAATGATCTTCCGGAAGTTCTCAGAGGATTGTCGAAGGGCAGGGGCAGTGATCAGGCAGAGGCTCTCAGGCCAAAACAGGGCCCGGTGAAGGCAAATGATGGCTGAAATTGTGCTTTTGCCCCATTGTCTATGACAATTTATAATAATACGCTTATTGCTGGAATCAAGTATTTCAGCCTGCTTCTGATCCGGGACGAAACCAAGGGCTTCCCTCGCCCACAGACTCGGAGCGACCGCATAGGCCATGGGTTTCATCGGGACGCCTCCGCCAGGGCGTGCAGCCGCTCTGCCACCCTCCGCCTAAGCTCAGGGCTCTCGGGCTCTAGGATCTCGGCCAGGGCTCGGCCCGCCTCGATCCATTGCGGGCTGCTGTAGATATCCACAACAACGTTGATCTGCTGGCTACGGATTTTTCCGTCTATCTCAGCCCACAGGCGGACCAGCTCCCTCAGCTCCCGGATTGCTGCCAGAGTCCCCCGAGGGTCATCTGCTCCTTCGGCCTTATCCAACTGCTTCGCTGCTGCCTCTCTAATGATCCGGAGTTGGTCAAAGAAATTTTCACAGTTCTCCAACCGGGCCGCCGTGCTGTCTCTCATGTCAGCCTTCACGGCTTCGAGTTCTCGATCATGGGCCTCGGCTAGGGCCTTTTGCCGGGCGTCCTCTTTTGCGGCCTGGACAGCAGCAAGGTCAACTGTCAGGTGGCGGGCCAGGTGACGACGGAGGGCTATCTCGGAAAAGCCGAACTCCGACGATAGGAGACGAAACGTTTCGCCGCTAATCTCCTTATTCAGCAATCGGCGATCTATTTCAATTCGTCTCGGATCGTGACATGGTCCACACGGTCGGCCCATCTCTCAGCTCTCCTCGCCCTGGGGCGTGTCGTAGTGACTCTGGTTGTAGCCCAGTATGTCCGGTTTATCTCGTCGGGCTTGACGCCGCCGCAGGTTCTTTCTCGTTTTGTGATTCCGTAGTTGGTTTCGGCACTTGGGGATCATGCTTCCGCCCTCCGCCAGAGCGGCATTTTCGATGCTGGATCTTTTTCCTTGGTTTCACGGTAGCCCAGGAACTTGAGTTCCTGGACCACCGAGCCCAGCATCGGCCGTCGAAGTCGTTGGCCCAAAGTGAATGGTACGACGGGACGCCCCGACTTTTCCAGCTCTTCAACTGCATCCCGGAGCTCGGCTGAGATCTGTCCAGGGGCGGCTTTTATGCTCGAATTGACCAAACAGGCCGCGTTTTTCTTAATGAGTCCGGCAGCGTTCAAGGATGGTATTGTGGCCACATCCCCGGGCTTGAATGGGCCGTAAATCCGACCGTTTGTCCCTGCGAACTGGGGAAGATCTATCATGACTCGGATTATCTTAAGCTCAGTACCGTCCCTGTACTGACCCTTACCGTCCCTGTTAACTTTGTTACCGTCCCTGTCTGATTCATGCGCAGCTTGCTGATCAGGGTCGGTATGGACAGTACGGACGGTATTTTCCCCGCACTTTCTATCTGGTTCTCTTTTGCTCTCCTTATCTTCCCCTTTTTTCTTTACAGAATTAAAGTAAGAATTACCGTCCATACCGTCCCTGAGATCGAAGCCTACCGTTTTTACCGTCCCTTTTACTGACCCTCTACCGTCCCTACCGTCCCTGTTACCGTCACTCTCCAAGCTGGCCCATATCATTCGTTTGCCATCAGATTTGGAGATCTCTATGCTGATCCCGGCATACCGGAGTGTTGGAGCTATCCGGCGAAGCTTTGTCCCCAACCTGGCTGGATCTGCTGGCCACCCATTTGGCCGGCGGGCCGTGTCCACGCCTGCTCGTAACTCAAGCATTGCCAGGAAGCCGGCTGGGGTGGATGTGATGGGGTCAGGATTCTCCTGCAGCATATCATAAATGGCCCTGGCAAAGGGATCTATCATCACCTGTTCAAGCGCCCTTCCCAGCCGATTTCTGGCATAGGCGGCCTTGAACTCTCCTGGATCCCAGGGTAGGGCTTCCTCGCATGCTATAATCCAGGCCGCAAAATCTGCCATCCGGGGCAGATCGGATAGATCCACCTTCTCGGCATTGCGAAGACCTGCCGCTGTCGCATCCAGGACGAGCCCCAGAACCTCGGGCCATACCCGCGAAAAGTCGGCTTCAATCTCATCTGCACGTCTCCGATTCTTCACTGGCATGAGCTCCAGGACAATGGCCCGGTCCGCAAGGTCTCCTCGGGGGAGTATGATGTCAATTCCATTTATCAGGGCCGGCCGCATAACTTCCAAGATGGCCTGATCGAAATCTGTATAGAGCCGCCGCTGCCCAGTGGCCGTCCCGGTGGACAGCCCGCAAAGCGTGTCCGAGAGCCACCCATCTACAACACCAGAAAGGTTGTCGAGCCCTACCACTCGGGCCCAGAGGGCCTGAATCAAGAGACTCTGAGGATCTCTTGGCCGTCCCCATAGCCCCCCTTTGCTGGGATCGGCGAGCCGCTTCAGTATTCGGCTTACTGTGGATTTGGTTGATCCCTGCTCCCCTACCAAGACCAGATGAGCATAGGGCCCACCTGGCCAGAAAGCCTGAACCAGCCAGGCCATCATCAGGATCCACGTGTCTTGCTCCTGCGCGTTCACCAGCGCCCGGAGATCGTCCCACGTTCCTCCTCTCTCCGGGAGTGGCATTGGCAGCAGCTCAGAAGGCCGGATGAATCTAACTGGCGGCTGCTGGATCACCTGCCATCCATCGGCCGATACTTCTATCGCGTCCCATTCCGACCGGCCCAGGTCTATATATATCAGGCCATCATAGCGAGCCACCCTGCAGTATGTCGAATATTCGGGCCCGTCGAAGAGTGCCCGGCCTCGCAGGACTCCCAGGGCATCATATAACGACTGATTTGATGTGATCTTTCTCTGTTCCTGATAGAACAGCCTACCGATCCAGTCCCTTGCCGCCTCTGAGTCAAGCCGGTAGTTCTCCTGATGACCCGAGACGGCCACTGTGATATATGGCTCCCGGGCTGGCGTGTGCCATAGCTCCGCACCGGACTCTTCTACCAATCGTACTAAAATGGTTGCCTGCGTCTCTTTATCGCCGCGCCCTATTTTGCTCTGGACTTGGGCCGACTGTGACAGCGGAGCTCCCGGATCGAACCAGTCTGCCTCCAGGGCCGCAGCCGGAAAGTCACATTTATCGCGCTCGCAGTAACCTTCTGGGCAAGGACCCCGATTGCAGACAATCCCATTTTGGGCCACATCGAGAACCGCCTCGTGAGCTTGCTCCCAATCAGGGAAGAAGTCGACATGGTTCCCGTCTGGCCACCATTCATTGGCGAGGTAGGCCATCGCCTCATCGACCGTTAGCCCTTTCCAGAATAGGCCACCTGCAAGCGTTCTTACGCACTGCCCAAAGACCTTGGACCGAGTGCCCGGGTCTATGCTCTCAAATACTGACTCCGGTCCGTAGTCAATTGTAACCGCACACAGTGGGGCGCCCTCCGGCCACTTTATGCAGAAATGGTGAGCAGCGATCACTTTCAAATCACTCCCGGCCATCTGGTATTCCACTCTGTCTCGATGGCAAGAGTCACTGCCGCTCCAGGCATCTGACCCGGTAGCCGCTCAAGTTCAAGATGCCGACCCGCTCTCCTATCAGCGGGTGAAGTCGGCCGAACATCTCGTGTGGGAGCGCAATTGCACCAAAGCAGAATTCCGCTACGCATTGCCCCCCTGAGCTATGGACGTTGATCAGTAGGCCTCGCCCCTCCTCACCCACCCGAAGTGGTCTTAGCGAATGGCTTATATCTAAGGAAAGCCCGCTTGATGTTTGACAATCTGTTTTGTGCGGGGCCACCACAGGGTCTCGCTGTTTCATTTTCATTCGCCTGATTGATTCATTGCCGCATCGATAACCATTCTGCCCGCTTCACAAAAGTTGACCTTACGCTTTTCCGCCAATTTTTCCAAAAATGCACGCTGTGCCGGCGACACTCGCAGGGAGATTGCGTCGCACATTCGCTCGTTGTGTTTTGATCGCGCCATAGAGTCAACGACTACCGCAAAAGATATAAAACAAGTACAACAAATGTTCTCATCATGTTGCGAACATTGAATGATAGTGATTTGTTGACAGGGCAGCAGCTGGTATTTTTGGATAGCCTCGCAGATGGTGAATGGCATGATCGAAAATTCATTCGTGGAAAGATGAAACTAAAAAAACTCATTCCTTCAATACTGTCAGAGCGGATAATAAAACCAATGGAGGAGAAAGGCCTCGTCGAACAAGAAGAGGTCCCTGTGAGAGAAGGATCAAGAAAGATGAAAAAGCTCGTCCGTCTTAGAAAAGACGTATATCAATATAGGCGCAGCTTGCTTGTATTTCATTCCACTTTGGCCATGCTGGACAAATACAGAGCCCAACAGCGGCAGCAAAAGAAATTGAAGCGCGGTATAAAACAAGACGATTTCACGATCTACTCTAGAATGTATTACGAATCGGCTAGGCATTTGCGAACACTAGAAAAGATTGGAGAAGAACGCCAGCGTCTTGATGAGGCCAAATTCTGGGAAGAATGGAGTGACGAGATTAACTCCGAGCCTTGGCATCAGCTTGTCGAGTTGCACAAGCTTGTCTATAGTACATTGAAATCCGGATGTGAAAGGTGTTGCGAGGCTAAAGGATGTCCTGAAGGCGATTGTTATCCTTTAAGAAGGCCCGGCATATCCTTCATTATCGCCAGCAAGATAGCAGACAAGTGGAAGCCGTGCGACGCAAAGAATCCTCCCGTCTCTGAAATTCTCCAACAAGAGAAATATGAAGCCATCAATCGGACGTGACATTTATCACTCATAAGGAATAGTTTTTTAAACGGATGGAGATCGCGCCGATCTGGCCAGGGTTCGGCACGCTATCGGCAGTCCGGTTAAGAAAATCGACTTAGACTACACGGTTGACCTTGTTCAATGATAGTTCCGAGGCAGATGGGATGAAGAAGGGGAATATCAAAATCGCGATCGAAGAAGCAATTAGACTCTGGATAGCAAAAGATATAATTATTTGATAGGTTGACATAAGGGCGGTGTCGCAGGAGGACATTGAGCGAAGCACATTAGAGCCTCCAAAGATAGTGTATAAACTGGGGGGCGGATCAATCTCATTGAGCAATGCTCCGGCCCAACTCTTAGGAAAGATCCTGCTTAATGTGCAGGGTCTGGTTTATTCTATTGCAAACGCTGAAGAATCTCGGATCGCAGGCAGACGAACCAAGAAAATCGAAGAACTTTATAAATTAAAAGTTGATTTTAAAGAGGGGAGTGTAGCAATGGAATTCTCTCCGGAATTGCTTGCACCAACACTTAGCGATATAATGTCGCAGGCCCCCATATTTGGCAAAGCTTCTCAGTTCCTAGGATTGCTTCCGCACAAAGACTTGGATTATGATCAATTAAAATCGGAAATCGAAAACCAGATCAAAGACCCACGGTCTAGGATAACTACTCTCAATTGTCTCAAGCAACTCATCCCCCCAGACGGCAAAAATGCGGAGATCGGCTTCAAGAATATAAATGGCGAATCGTCGAAAATAGAACTGCATGACGAACTCTTGAAAAGAAGAGTTGAGCAATTATTAAGAGAAGAAATGAAGAATTATGAAATGGAGGTTTTTGGAGTAATCTCTAGGATTAAGGACGATGTTCCCTTTCCAAGTTTCTTTGTTAAAGATTGGTCTGGAAAATTGGTAAGGATTCAAATGCCCGAAGAAAGGAGGCATGAAATATTAGATTATCTTGCAAAGAGGATCCCAATCCGGTTAACTGGTGTTGGAAATAAAAAAAGATCGCTAGAGATTTCAGACTTGGATGAAATAGAACCCAATACCAAAATCCTATTCGATTCGATAAATGGTCTAAAAATCAAAACGAAAATAGAGGCAAATTTATCTTATGAAAGATACGATAATGAATCGGATTATTGGATTGTCGGAAATGAAGAATTAGGGGCGTATGGAGTTGATCTAACTGTAGAAAAGGCAAAAAAATTATTTATGGATGATTTATATAGCGAATACCTTGCATATAAAGATCTGGCTGACCAAGATCTAACTGGAAAAGCACTATCCTTGAAAAGGAAACTAATAGATCTATTTGACCGATAGCGGGTGAAAATTACGCCGGAAAAAAGAGATAAGATTGATGCCGCATTGACATCCAAAGGATTCCGAAAACTGAAAAACAAGGATCATCATAGATATAGTTTGGTGGTCAATGGCAAGATCACTCACATCGGTACAAAAATGAGCACGGGATCTAACCACAAAACGGTACCAGATAATCTTCTTATCCAAATGTATAAACAATTGCGGATGAAAAACAAATCGGAATTTAAAGGCTATATCGAATGCACATATTCTTATGAATCTTATATAAGGTTTTTAGCCGAGGCCAACGAGTTGTAATGGCTTCTCAAAACATTTCAATCTAAAGAAGAATCGGTTTGACATCAAGTGCTACTAATTCTGATTTTGTCATAACCACCACCACGCATGCACTGCCACAAACGAACACTTGAGGATGCAACAAAATCGCAAAAGCATATTTATTAGTGCCAGAAGATTCGCATAACATCATATCCTCAACCGCGGTATGGCCGCCAGGTAAGCATCCTTCAGCTCCTTTTCATCTATATGATCATAAATATCTATTGCCTCCCTCCGGCTATCCCCTCGCAGCTCCTGGATGAACTCCCGGGCCATGCCAGCCCTCCGGAGGTGCGTTGTGAACCAATGCCGGCAGCAATGGGGGGAGAAGTGGTCCTCCATCCTGGGTGAGGTAGGATCATGCAGACCGGCGCGCTCTGCTGCCTGGGTCACCAGCTCATAGACATCGGTCCTGGAGATCCGATAGCCCCAGGTGCTCAAGAATAGGGCTGGTGAATTTCGACGATTCACGCCTTCCCGGACCCGCAGCCAGCGCTTCAATAGAAACATGCCTTCTTCGTCTAAAAAGAGAACTCGGTTTGATCTTTTCGCTGTCGGCTTGAGCTTTAGTCTCCCCTCTATCAGGTCCACGTCCGAAACATCCAATGAGACCAGCTCACCACGGCGGATTCCGGTCTTGAACAGCAAAGCTATTATCGCCTTATCCCGGACGATCAGAGCAGCCCTGACCAGCCGGCCAGCGTCCTCCACTGTGATTAGTTGCCGTTCGTGCCTGGGTCCATTGTCTTTGTAGCGCTTGAGGTAGCGCTTTCTTATCGGAGGCACTGGATTCTTATCTATCACGCCTTCGAATGCCAAGAAATCATAAAAGCTGGAGAGGACCGAAAAGTAGGTCTCTATGGTCTTCTGCGTAGTGCGACGCTCCTTTCTCAAGTATTCGATAAAGTCACGTAACGACTGCCCGTCTGCTTCTTGGATTTCAGAGCCACGACCGACCATGAACGCCTGGAATATCCCCAGGGTTGAGCGATAACGAGGGATGGAGTCTTTGGCCATCCCCCGGATCTCACAGTCACTCAGATAATCGTCCACAAGCGTTATGCTGACCACCGCCACCCAGCGCCTTCCCTCTTGATCACGCCGAAGTCCTGGAGACCTTCAAGCTGCCTCTCAACGGCTTTGGCCAGCTCGGATTCATCTCTGGTTACCCCCAGCTCGTTCAAGATGGTCGGCCCGTCCACCCACCCCCGGGTCCGGAGGAGGCTGATCAAGTCGTCGTTGAGCATCCGATAGCCTGTGAAGCTGTCCTGGTTCCACGGAGCTGATCGGTAACGCCTCAGATCGGCTTCGTATCGTTCAACCAGGATACTCTTCTGACGCAGTTCGTCGCGCAAGGCGCGGTTTTCCTTCCTCAGAGCCTCGGCTTCCCTGGCCAGCTCTCTTGGCTGAAATTCTGCATCGAGATACGAATCCACGATTTCTACAACGAATTTCGATAGCGGTGAATGCGCTTTGGCAGCTGCCTTCTCCCATCTCTCCTTATGGGGGCGGCTTGGATGGTAAATGTAAGAATATCTGGTTTTATCTGGGATATTTCCAGCCATGCCCTTGAATTAATCGTTATGCTATAAAGTCTTTACTAAGTAAAATGAGACTTTCGTCCCTACCGGAGCACCAAATCATAGGGAAGTCAAACCTTGGTACGCTCTTTTCATCTATGTGTTCTCCGTCAAGTCAGTAATCCAGACAAGGATCGATCAACATCGGGCTACCTGATCCAGTCGCGGGAACGATCCTGATTATCCGAAACCAGAGATATCGCAGTAATTTGGATACGTCCCGGCGGGCATGTCTGCACTCAGATTCCGAGGCTCTATCCTCCCGATTAGCCAGAGGGCAAGAGGAAGAGGTACGGATTTTGGCCCGAATCTGGGCAGAGGCGCCGAGCATCGATAAGGCGATAAGAAAAGAACTCTGTGAAAGCATGATGTTCAATTCGGCGGTATTCTGTTGATAAAAGGATTGCCGGCGGCTGGACACTCCTGCGCCGGCAGTTTTCTTGGATGGTTTGGCAGAGCGGACTCTTATAAATCCATCACATCACCAAACCCTCTTCAGATGTGTTGAGCCCGAACCTTTCAGGAGGCTGCCACCCTCCGAATCTTGTTGTGCGGGCTGGCTTGAATGTGCCTCCAATTGCGACCGTTACGCTATCATCCGCCGTCGCTGAACCGGTTCCGTCAATCGACGACGCCTCGACATGGACCTGGTTTGTGTATTGGCCATTTCTGGCTGCGTTTGCGAGGTATTGGACGCTCTTCGTCTCGCCAGGAGCGATGTCCAGGAACATCCAAACAATCCTGCCAGATTCGTAGATTTTCGGTTCCATCGATGAGCGAATCATCGTCAGATAGGCCGGCAGATGGTCGGTCACGGTAGCCGCCATCGAGTGATTTGCATTGCTCTTTAGGGTCACTGTGTACAGGATTTGGGCATCTCCAATAACCTCGGCGGTCTTGGCCACTTCGATATCAGGCGAGCAGCATTGCAGCCAGCTTCTCTCAATTACAGTGTAATTCGCAGCCGTGGCCCACTTGTCGTCATAAGCTCCTGCAACCTGAACGATATCGACGAGGTCGAGGCTCTTGGTCACATTGAATAGCAGGCCTATTGTAGACTGCCCGCCCACATCCAGGTGGGTTAGCGTCCAGTTGGCAGATTTGCTGCCAAGGCTGTCCGGCCTGACGGTGGCATTGATAAACTCCGCTCCCGCCGGGAAGATCTCCAATAGATGTATCGGACTCAGATCGCGGTTTCCGTCGTTTGTCACCGTTATGGTGTACCTTGCCAGTGTCGCCCAGGTCTTGTTGTATTTGGCCTCGAATATCTCGCCAGTCTTGGAGACGGAGATGTGCGGGGTATCGTACTTTGAGACGCCGGTCAGCTTGACCTTCCTCGACAGCGTGTACTCGCCGACGTAGCTTTCTTCATCTCCTACCTCTGCAGACCAAGTCAGATTCTTGAATCGAGTCATTGTCTCAAAGTCAGCCTGGCCTGAGAATCTGGCCTCCGTCTCCATCTCGTTCAGGCCTTTGGCTGTGGTCTCTTTCTTCAGATAGTCGAGGGTTCTAAACTCCTCCCCAATGTAGCTCGCATACCCGATGCTCGTGTTCGGGCAGCCCGCCCATATCAGATCCCCACCCATGGCTGTCGCGTTGCTGCCAAAGCTGATCCCGCCAGCCGTTCCGCTACTCTTCGACCAGATCCCCTCGTTCCATTTGATGTCTTGATAAGTTCTGATGTTGGGGGAGTAATTGTAGCTGGCAGGAGCATGGGTCAGGTTGATGTCTTTGGAGATATAGCTGGTGTGGGTGCGTATCATCTCGTCAGTCTGGTAGTTTCCGGTTCCAGATTCATAGGTCCTCTGGCTGCTCCTCACCCGCTGGTCCGATGATACGAATCCCTGGCCTTCGACTGATCTGTCAAAGGCAACGTTCTCGCCGTACTCGTCTGTTCTCTCATAGACGTGGAAAGATCCGGCATAGTCCTCACTCGATTCAAATGTGGGATCGTAATCGAACTCGGTCCTGGTTGATGGCTCTTTCCTTTTCAGCAAGCCCAGGTGGCCCAGACCATCGAAGCTGACGTCTACAGTCGAGGTCGAGCCATTCTGGTCCAATCGGATGGTGCTATCGCGATCTATCTCATTTGCGTAGAGGTACTCTTCGACCGAAGAAGCTCCTGTCGCCCAGTTCTTTGACCTCAATTTCTCGATCCACCTCGTTGTGTAATTGATCTTCCGATCGTTGGGGAGCGAAAAGCTCGTCGGGGCGAATATTGCAGTCAGCGTCTTGCTGCTGGAAATCGACTTGTTCTTCGATTCGAGGGATGTGGTCTCCTCGGACTGGTATACGCCGCTGCCATGCTCTCGTACCTCCAGCTCCGTTCCCTTGTTTGGACGTACGGTAACTGAGGCACAGGAGCTGCTCTCCGGAAGCGCAAGCTGACCGTACTTGCTGGTTACATGGATGCAGTTGGTCAGGCCGTAAGGCTCAACATTAGTGCTATAGTCGTTGTTAACATTCACAAATCCGGTGCCCGATACTCCCTGCTCCATGCTGAAGCTCGTGTCTATCTCAGGTACGAGAACAGTGAGCGAGAGGTGAACGCACTCTTTAGGCGCTATCTCGCCGATGTGCCACAAACCGTCGGGTGAAATCGGCGGGGTGGCAGAAACCATGATCACATCTCCATCGAAGACATCCTTTGCGACCACATCTTCCAGTGTAAATTCGCCATCGTTGCAGATCTCGATCGTGTAGGTGATCGGCTCTCCTGGAGCAATCGATGCAACTGATGCAGTCTTCCTCAGGGCCATGGAGGGTTTGTAGTTGCCGAAATCAAGGGCAGCTAAGTCCACTGAACCGTCTGGGGGGAGGCTCACCAGATAGTAGCCGCTGGCCGGACAAGTTTGGGAATAGCCCTCTTGGGATTCCTCTCTAATGGTTAGAACCTCTTGTGTCTGGCCAAGAGGCAGAGTGTAGCTCCCGTCAGATCCCGTCAGATCAAAAGGCTCGCCTTCGTCGAACTGGCCGTTGTTGTTGAGATCGATATAGATCTTCCAGCCTTCAAGGAATGGTTCGCCTTCATCGTACACCCCGTTATGATCGGCGTCGTACCACTTCTTGCCTTCCACATAATCAGAGACATCTTTCTTATTGGTGAAGTTTACGTCGTCAATATTCTGGGATCCCGATAATGTAGCAACATATGCTGCAAATGGTGCAGGAGGATCTATTTGGCTCCATCCCGCCTTCGGTACCTCGCGGACGAGATAGGAGTCGGAGATCAAGCCACAGATCTGCCAATAACCATCGGAATTGGTGTCTGTGCTCTTTTCTCCATCATCGAGCTGGCTGTTGTCATTGCTGTCTATATAGATCTTCCAGCCTGCCAATCCCTGCGCCATCTCGTCTAGCTTGTATCCGGCTATGCATCCCATCTCAGTTGGCAAGTTAACGAAATCGACGCCTGTTCGGTTTGTACATGTAGTCGCGACATTATGGCATGCAGAGGTTACCGCCTTCCAGCCTGGCTTTAGCTTTTCGCAGACTTGATAATAACCGGGAGCCAGGTTGCAGAATTCGTAATAGCCGGTGGCATTGGTCGATGTAGTGTAAATGGTGTTGCCGCTGCTGTCATTCAGGTAGATCTCCCACCCAGCAATCCCGGAGCCATCGATCTTTCGGCCCTTCACGCATGTCAGCTTGGTGTTGATGAAATCCACTCCAGTACGGTTGACACAGCCCATCATGACATTGCGGCATGCAGAGGTTAATGCTATCCAGCCTGGCTTTGGCTTCTCGCAAACCTGATATTCACCTGGAGCCAAGTTACAGAATTCGTAATAGCCGGTGGCATTGGTCAACGTAGTGTAAATGGTGTTGCCGCTGCTGTCATTCAGGTAGATCTCCCACCCAGCAATCCCGTTTCCGCTACAGTCATCTATATTTCGGCCCTTCACGCATGTCAGCTTGGTGTTGATGAAATCCACTCCAGTACGGTTGACACAGCCCATCATGACATTGCGGCATGCAGAGGTTAATGCTATCCAGCCTGGCTTTGGCTTCTCGCAAACCTGATATTCACCTGGAGCCAGGTTGCAGAATTCGTAATAGCCGGTGGCATTGGTCGATGTAGTGTAAATGGTGTTGCCGCTGCTGTCATTCAGGTAGATCTCCCACCCAGCAATCCCGTTTCCGCTACAGTCATCTATATTTCGGCCCTTCACGCATGTCAGCTTGGTGTTGGTGAAATTTAAATCCGAAATGTTATCGTAGCTCAGGCTGACATCGATGCAAGCGGAAGTTACAGCCTTCCAGCCTGGCTTTGGCTTCTCGCATACCTGATATTCACCTGGAGCCAGGTTGCAGAAGCTGTAATAGCCGTTGGCATCTGTCGATGTGGTGGAAATCGTGCTGCCGCTGCTGTCAGTAAGGTAAATCTCCCATCCAGCAAGGCCGTTTTTGGCGCAATCGTCTATATTATGGCCCTCGATGCATATAATTGAATTGACTGTGACAGTCACGTTGGCCAATTCAGATCCGCAGCTATCCCTGCACAGCTGGTAGGTAAACCTATCCTTGCCGCTGAAGCCTGATGCTGGCGTATATACGATATATCCACCGGTTAGAACTGCGGTTCCGCCACCTTCGGACGGCGATTGTACATTGCATACGGTCGCTGAATCAGCGTTCAGATCGTTGGACATGACATCTATTGCCACTGGAGAGCCCGCTATGGTTGTTGCCGAGTCGTCCACGGCCTGCAGGCAACTGACTGTTAGGGTCACAGTCGCAGGCTCGGACTCGCTGTAGCCTGGCTTGCACAATTTGTAGGTAAAGTTATCCTCACCGCAGAAGTCTTCTGCTGGCGTATATATGATATTTCCATCGTCTAGAACTGCGGTTCCGCCGTTATCCGACGGTGATTGTATATCGCATATGGTGGCTCCGTCAGCATTCAGATCGTTGGACATGACATCTATTACTACAGCGGTGCATGCATTGGTTGCTGCGGAGTCATCCACGGCAAAGGGTGCCTGAGAAATCGTGTTCGAGAAGTTGACGTACATGACGTCGTCGCATTGCAACTCAGCAAATATTGACGTTGGTATCATGGGCTTCCAGCCAGGCTTCATGGCTTCTCTCAGCTCGTAAACTCCTGGGGCCAGCCCGCAGAACTCGTAATAGCCGGTGTCATTGGTCGTCGTGGATTCTGTGTAGGTCCCATTTGTCAGTGTAATCTTCCAGCCGGGCAAACCTGTTGCACTATCGTCCAGCTTGTAGCCGCTTATGCACAAGAGCTTCTGGTTTGTGAAGTTCTGGTTTGTGACGTCTTGGCAGGTCAAGCTTACCGGAGATGGCGAAGAAACCGACATCCAGCCTGGCTTCATAGTCTCAGCAAGCTCGTAAACTCCTGGGGCCAGCCCGCAGAACTCGTAATAGCCGGTGTCATTGGTCGTCGTGGATACTGTGTAGGTCCCATTTGTCAGTGTAATCTTCCAGCCGGGCAAACCGCCGCCGCAGTTGTCGCGCTTGTAGCCGCTTATGCACAAGAGCCCTTCATTGCGGACATTGAAGAAGGTGTTACCTGTCGCATTCTGGCAACCAAGCACAACATCTTTGGTGAGATTAGTGACGTTGTGCCAGCCTGGCATAAGCTCCTCGCTAATCTGGTATCTGCCTGGCAAGAGGCCGCAGATCTCCCAGGGAAGGTCTGAGCTAGTAGTGGTGGTGCCCTTCAGGTTTCCATAAGAGTCGAAGACGTTGATGGTCCAGCCAGGAAGCAATTCTCCTGAGCAATCGTCAGTAATATTGCCGAATATGCATAATAGTGGAGCATTGAGGAAATCAATCCCGGTCCGATTCTGGCAACTGAGTACCACCACCCTGGTGATGTCCGTGACATTGTGCCATCCTGGCTTCAGCTCCTCCCTAACATTGTAGCTACCTGGTAAGAGGCCGCAGATCTCCCAACGACCATCAGGTCCTGTAATGGTAGTGCCCTCCAATTCTCCGGAAGAGTCGAAGACTCTTATGGTCCATCCTGAAAGGCCTTCTCCAGTGCAATCGTTTATTTTTCGGCCACTGACGCACAATAGAGGAACATTGCTAAAGATTACACCCGTCTTATTATCGCAGTCCAGTAGCACCTCCTGGGTGAGATCTGTTATGTTATGCCATCCAGGCATCAGCTCCTCGCTGACATTGTAGCTGCCTGGTATGAGGCCACAGATCTTCCAGCGACCATCTGGCCCGGTTGTGGTGGCGCCTTTCAAGTCTCCAGAAGAATCGGTGACTTTGATGGTCCAACCTGAAAGGGCTGAACCTGTGCAATGGTTCAATTCTTGCCCGCTGATGCATAAGAGTGGAACATTGCGGAAGGTGACTCCGTCCATATCCTCGCAGCCAAGTGTCACTTCCTGTATGAGATCCGTAATGTTGTGCCATCCTGGCTTTAGCACCTCACCTACCCGGTAGCTGCCTGGAATAAGATCGCAGACCTTCCAGCTGCCGTCAGATAAGCTCGTGGTGGCGCCTTTCAAGTTTCCTGATGAGTCGAAGACGTTGATGGTCCAGCCTGAAAGGCCCTCGCCCGTGCAATCATTGGCAATGGTGCCGCTTATGCATACAGGTGATCTGCATGTTCCCGCATCCCCGGCGAAGCCGGTTTTGATCTCGCCAGGCTTAATCCCGAGCCGGAACATGCCCACATCACATGTGTTGTTGATCTGGCCGGGGAGGAGATGGACCATAGCTGTCAGGCCTGTTGCTGGATCGGCATCACTATCCAGGCTGTCGTTCGTTCCCTGGTCCATAGGGCTAAATTCGTAGCCTATAGGCAGAGCACATTTGATCCTATAATCCCCTGGTGCAATGCCGGAAAAACTGTACTGTCCATGGGCATCTGTGACGGTTGTTGCCACAGGGACATCGATGGCGTCCAGGAGCGTGATGTTCACCGCTTCAATTCCCTGTTCCCCTGAGTCCTGGATGCCGTCTCTATCTGAGTCGTCCCAGACTAGATCACCAAGGGAGGACGCAACAAAGGAGCACATGCCAGCATCCCTGGTGAAATCGCTTTGTTCCGATAGATAAAAGATATCGGTCTTTCCATCGGCTCCTGCGTCGCTGTCTCTGTCGTCGTCGTTTCCGCGATCCTTCGGGCTAAATGCATATTCGCTGCCAGTCGGCCTGGAAAATATCAGATAATAATACCCCGGCATCTGATCTGCAAATCTGTAATTTCCATCGACATCGGTTGAGATATTGGATACTACGTCTGAATCATTCCCCATCGCTCTAAATAGCGCAACACTGACGTTTCCCATTGCCAGCTCGCCGGAATCCAGCGAACCGTTGCAGTTCTCATCGTCCCAAACAGAGCCACCTATTGAGGCAGCATTGGTCGAACCGGTCATGGTCAGACAAAGAATGAGAGCAACCATTGCCCTCAAAGCCAGAGAAGAAACGGCTTTCGCAACGAAATCGCAATTACAATCAACCAATTTTATTCTCTTTGCTTGATCGATGCTCACAGATTTCCTAGTGCAAGAATTGGCATAAGCCCATAGATGCCTATCCATAATCTTCCCTCCTCCGCCCTGTCGATCTACCAACTACAAATTTGATATAAAAAATGATTACAAATGAAGGGGATAGTTGCATAAATTTCTTTTGGTTGGATGGGCGTTGCACTCAAACCCCCTTTGTGAACCTGGACTTCCCGCGCTGCACCTAAAGTCGCTATAATAATTCGATAGCCGAATTATATAAGAGGCTGGATGTAATTGGGATAGAGAAGTGAGGACTCAAGACTTCAAGCCTGCACTGAACCATAATGGTCGATTTCTGGAAGGCAATGCCTGCGGAAATCCACGATATCCTCCTACGTTTTTCGGATAGGCAAGTTTCTGAGTTCGCACAAAGCGAGGAACCGCAGGTGGATGATTTTGAGTGTTTCCATGAAGTGCTGCCGGATCAGAATTTGTCAAGCAAGCTCAATCAATAATTACTGCTTTGCCATCCGAAAGTATTATGAGACGTGTGAGATCTCAGTTGATTTAAATTTCAATAGGCCAATTAACACAATACCGACTTCTTCGATGAAAACGATATCTTCGAGCTGTTCTATATGCTCCAACCTAAAGCTCATGCGATGCTTCAGACTTTTTTTGGATGCTTGAGAGCGATATTTGACCCTTCTCAGCCTGAGACGAATCGCAAGATCCCGAATATCGGCGTCCATCAGATCATCTGCATACCTCTTGGCAAGATCTCTGGCCCTGGGGTAGATGCTCTCGAACAATCTTGAAATCCCATCATATTGACGGAGTTAATGCGATCATCATAATCCGTTCCTGCCTCTATATTACTAGTAAAGCGCGCGGAATTCCCTACCGGAGCACCAAATTACTGAGCGACTCCGTCTAAGCGTGCTATTCTCATCTCAGGCCTCAGCGGATCTGGTCAGGTTATCTAATCGAGTCTTCGCCTCAAAATCAGCCTGGTTCCGAGATCTGGCCTCAGTATCCATCTCTGAAAACCAGAACCGGTGTGAGGTACTTCTGCCCTGGATAGAATTAATGTTTAGGTCTCGTCCGAATCCATATGCTTTGGCAGGCGTTTATCGGTCTTGCGGGCAATGGATGGCACCTACGTTTCCAGCCCAAGTCGAATGGACCGTTACCCCGATCCAGAACCGCAGGTGAGCGCGGATTGAGGCTCAAATCCCGAGCGGCCTGGCGATGCAAATATCGGAACCTATGTAGCAATTTCCGGTCACTGGATTTGCAGGCAGCCAATTGAATATATCTAATATTTATTATATATTTATAGATAAAAGATCCCGATGAGACCCGATCTTTCCGGAAAAATTAAGGTCCAACCTCTTCTATCACAGGACAGAAAGCTTATCAAGGTCTTTCATTAATATATGGCGAAGAGGGATCGTACTTGAGACTGCTTTTCACGGTCATCATAGCAGCTCTGCTCTGGGCATCATCTGCACCAGGAAGCGGACTGCTGGAGATACGAGGAGATGTCCGCACGGTTTTTGAGGGCATGACATCCTGGGATATTCAGAGCTTTCCAGGGTTCTATTACGACATGGATCAGAATGTGGGAAATGAGAGGCTTGATCTCGCCATCACTGGCGAGAATAGGGTGGAAGAGCCATCTGGGCTCGTATATACAACCACTAAGAGGATCAAGGAGTTCAAGTTCCGCGAATGGGGCTCCTATTATGTGATCGGATTTTTGGGCAGGCCCCACTTGGCTGGATATGATGATGGCGAGAACTTTCTGGAGGACCTGAAGATCTACGAAATCCTGATGGACGAAGATTCCGAAGAGAGCTTCAGCGAGGAATCTCCGCTCAAGCTGGCCGATGGCTACCAGCTTGAGCTTGGCGAGGTCAACGAGTCCAAGGGCACAGTTCACCTGCAGCTGAGCAGAGGCGGCAAGATCATAGATTCCCAGTTCCTTCCTGCGGCAAGAGTGGGGGCCACGATGGATGATAAGACATACGCATACAGAAAGGAGGCGGCTGGAGGCCCCCAGGATCCGATCATCATCCAGGTACATATCATGAATGCCTTTCGAGGAGCCAACAAGTCCATTGCAGCAGTCGACGGCATATTCCAGATCTCAGAGTCCCCGAGAAGCCTGGAGATCGACCAGCAATACGACACCATGAGGGTGGCCATGGTATCAAACGACACAATCACCATGGACAACAAGGACAATACGATAAGTCTCAATAAGAAGATGGATATCGCCCTGATGGGGGATATTCACCTGAAGACCGCCGATCAGGACGATATCAGCGCTGAAAGACCACTTCGGTTCTTTATCTGCAGGGAGATAAGCAGACCAGGAACCTATGAGCTGCGCAGCACAGTCGGCACTCTTTCGGAATGGACCGAATACGAATACTCGGCCAGCAACTTCCCCGGGTTCTATTATGACATAGACGAGGATTTGGGCACCGAGAGGCTGAGGATCAGCGCATCTCAAGATGCTTTCGAGGAGCCTTCAGGCCTCACATACAGCACTGATACGCAGATTTCCCAGTTCGAGCTGGAGGAGTGGGGATACTATCAGCTGCTGGGATTCCTCGGCGACGCTTACTTTGCAGGCTATAGCGATAAGACGAACGATTGGGCCTTGACTTATCCCCACCTCTACAGCGAGTCAGAGGACGATAACCTGCTCACAGACCAGCAGCTTACCAAGATACTGCTGAACGATGATGCTCAAAAGGTGATAAAGAAAGGAGAATCTCTTAAGCTCAAAGATGGGTACGAGCTGCTGGTCCAGGGGGTCAATCAGGAAGGCCAGGTGATCCTGGAGCTCCTGAGAGATGGACAAAGCGTGGATACCAAGATCATCATGCCATCTGTAGAAGGGGCTACCGTAGCAGACAAGTCATATATCTACAGGAAGGACCTGGGCCCATCCGAGTCTGTGGTGACTATAGCCGTGCACTTCAAGAATGCCTACAGGGATGAGAACCAGGCAGCAGTAACCATCGACGGTATCTGGCAGATATCGGACCAGCCGTTGTCGGTGGCACAGGGCACTGTGTTTGATAAGATGAGGATTGCCAGCGTGAGCCCAAATGGGATCACGATGGACAACAAGGACCAGACGATCACGATATCCAGATCGAGAGACACTGCCCTGATGGGAGATATATACCTGAAAACAGCCGATCAGGACGTAATTGACGAGACAAATCCCCTGAGATACTGCATCTACAGGAAGGTGGAGCTGGAGCCGGCCACGTAGCCGCTCCTCGCACCTGCACTTTTTGGCCTGATCTGTCTAGGAATAGCGCGTCAAGTGGTTTTATCCGAAATGTTTTTATTTCCACTCTCCCCTTCACAACTAAAATTTACTTTATTTAAAGCAATATTAGTTTCTAAAATTGGCTGGAGATGAGACTGGAAAATGAGAAAAATAACGAGAGCATCTGCCGTGATCATAGTCCTTTGCATGATCCACATTATCGGTGCGGCATCAGATGATGTCCCGGTTCCGGGCTATCCCAGGACAATCGTTGATACCGCAGGAAGGACGGTCACCATTATCGAGCCGATAGAGAGGATCATAGTCCTCAATCCCGACGCTGCAGAAGCGGTGGTTATGCTTGGTGCTGGAGAGAGGATTGTCGGAATCACCAAGGAGATCTTTGATCGCAGCATTCACCTTCCCGGCATCGAGGGCATTCAGGTGGTAGGAACCAAGCAGATTGGCGGAGATATCGATTACGAGCTGATTGGAGATATCGCCTGCGGCGGGAATCACGGTGCATCCGACATGCTGGTCATCGGCTTTTCAGGCGTGGGAAAGGGATATGGTGCGTCTGAGGTGGAGAAGATTGTACATCAGTTCGGCGTATCAAACGTAGGCCTGGATTTCTATCAGCCGGAGAACCTCAGCCGGGAGATCACCAGCCTTGGAGCGCTCCTGGATCGGGAAGATGCGGCATCGGACTACCTCGACTGGCATCAGGAGAGGTGGGAGGAAATCGAGACTTCCGTTGCCGGCCTTTCAGCCACCCGGACGTACCTGGAGAGGAGCCCCAAGAAGGGCCTGGGCGATCTTATCACCTTTGGGGGTGGATCTGGCCTCAACGACCTAACCGAGTCTGCTGGAGGGCTGAATATAGCAGCTGGCCTGGAAAAATCGGCACATGTAACATGGGAGTGGGTCCTGTCGATGGATCCAGATGTCGTAATCAGGACCATGTCTTCCCAGGGTTCTCTTGGCTGGGAGGCCGGTCCCAGTGAAGATACCCTGGAGCTGCAGAGAACGCGGGACGAGATCCTCAGCCGGCCAGGCGCCGAGACGCTCTCTGCGACCCGGAGCGGCCGAATATTCGTGATATACTCCGACATGCTATATGGGATGGAAAGTGTGGTCGGGCTTGCCTATCTGGCCAAGATCCTGCATCCAGAGGCAGATATCGATCCGGAAATAATCTATCGGGAGTATATGAATCGCCTTTGTCTGGAGCACCCCGATGATAGGATTTTCGTCTACTGTTGAGGACGGATTGCCAAATGGCTCTTAAAAAGCTCGATTGTGGATTCTTATGCGCAAACGGCGTAAGTAATCGACACTTAAAGCAGCCGGCAAATTCCCATCAGGGAAATGGCATAATGCGTGCGGAAGGCATATTATATTTTTTTAAAAAAAACGATATATCCACTTTCACCAGTCATTGCCTCGGTCATATCCTTTCCCCTCAGCTTGCAGATTCTCTGCTCCACGAACGCAGAACAACAAGGGAGGGAAATTTCATTGGGGGAGTTGGGACAGGCATTGGTATCCCAACTCATTTACCCGACTTAAGCTCTGGCCGGGTATCGGGCACCCTCTTGATCAATCTGATACAGACCTTTCTTGACTTTTCAGGTTGGACTGTGCCAGGAACTTGGATTGTAGTTCTTCGCAGCACCTCGCATTTTCGCCACTTTTTGCGTGATTCGATTTGGGACGGTGACATTTGTCAGCTGTTGTGTTCTTAGTAGATGATGGATGTTGTATTCTGAATAGGCACTGCACTAAGCGGCGGCTTCTGCCATGAGCCGTTCAATGCCGCTTCCTTCGGCCAGTAAATGCGCAACGACATCCAGAATGGACCATTCGGCGAGGGCAGCCAATTGGATTCTTTTTCCACGCCTGGGGAGTTGTGCTGGATATGCAGCGTCAGACCGCCGTCGGCGTCGAGATTGAGATTAGGCAACATCGGCGAATTGATCAGGTAGCGATTGAGCGGATTTCTATAGAGCAGGCTGGAAGGCAGCTCATACATCGTCAGCGACCAGAAAGCGTTGGCTGGCGGGAACTTGTCCGGATCGAATCGCAGGATATAGTCTTTCTTCGAACCATCCAGAAGCTGGCCCGTCGAATCGATGGTATACAAGGGATATACGGCCTCTTCCTTTGAGTTTCCGTAGATGCCGAGCTGATCGCCAGCCCATCGGTAGAGATAGTTGTTCTTCAGGTACTCCCGTGAGCCAAAGAGGTCTGCAGAGGTTACTTTGTCTGTATCCACGCTTGTCTTCTTGAAGTCGGCATATTCGCTCCACGCATCGGCCATCCCATCCTCGATCGCCTGCTTGAGTTCAGGTGATAGTTTATCAGCATCGAAGGTCTGGTTCCCACCAATACCTAATTTGGCGAACCGCGCCATGAGATCAACTTCTGAAGGATGCGTCGGACAGAACTGCAGGACGAAGTTCAGGATATTGAAGAACTTGAGCGATATGTGTTGATCAGCGATCGTGAGCGGCTCTATGAAATCAACTCTTGGTGCAGGCTTGGGAGTCGTTGTGTTTAGGAATTGCGACAGAGTCTGGACCAGGTAACCTGCCTGGATCTCCTTGACATTATCGAGGTCGCTAGGATTGAAGAGTTGCGTGCGGAAAGGTGCAAAGGCAAATTGGGTCTCCGATATGATGACCTTTTCAATGCCCGGAGGTGTATCATCCTTCCAACCGGGTCCAGCGATCATGAAGCTGCCGCCTTCATTGCCAGTTGTGCGGCTGCCGAGGTAGTCAAAGTTGAAGGTATAAGCGTCAATCAATTGACACGACCACCATCGGTTCTTCTCAATCTTCGGCACAGTTATCACTAAGGGTTCCGTCCGCAAGTCTAGACCGAGCATGGAATAAGGCGCGTCTGAATTGGGCGTCTGGATGACTCTGTCCTCTGGTGTGAAAACCCGCGGGGTATTCTTGATCACGTTCCAGGGGGCTTTGTACTCAGTGCTATTCTGATTGACGAAATAGGCATATTGGATACGGTAGTTGTCAACTAGAGGGTAGCCGTAGATGTAGGCTTCCTTGGCGATAGCACGTGCTTCGTCTGGTGTGAGTTGATCGGCAGTATTATTTCCTGGTGCTGCATCCTGTGAGATGCATAGTCCGCTCGCAAAAAAACAGAGCAGAGCGAAAATTCCAGCACATTTTATAGTGTGAGATCTCATAATATCTCTTCCTTCAACAGTTGCATTTACAGTTTTCGGATCGAAAAAGCCTATTAGTTATCATGCGAGCCTAGACGAAAAACACTACCTACAGACACCAGAGGACGCATTCTGGTCACAAATGCCTGGTGAATATAAACTCAGTCAGTTTCTCAAAAGGATTGATAAATATTTTAATGACACCGAATAAACAAAATCTGAGTCGCAGAGTTTATAAATGCCAGCTTTTGGGACCGTACACTTGCTCGAATTCTGATAACCTGGCTGGGACGCGAAACATGCCCAGCTGCTTGCAGCGGGGTGCGCCGCCGCAATTCGACCGAACATGGGAGCCGGACCAGAACTTCAGTTTCCCTGGGTGGCAGGCAGAACATGCTATTGATCTCCACTGTGCCTGAGGACCGAGCGTAGTAGGACAGCGGCTAGTCCATGCGGCCTGTCGACCTCTCTTGATGGAAGAATCTACTAAGATTCCTTCATACTGAAGTGTAAGTTAGACTATGAAAATTTCAGTCTTTATCACTCTGACCTTTTTAACTCGGTTTTTCTCGATGTTTTCGATTATGAACTTCGTATTTCCATGCTCGACACTTTCACCCTGATGTGGCAATCTTCCTAGAATTCCGATTATGAAGCCGCCTATGGTATCGAAGTGCTCGGATTCGATAGCGGTGCCAATAAGCTCATTCAGTTGCTCGATCCTGATGCTTCCTTCGACAATATATTCTAATCCTTCTCGAATAGTTTCTATATCTTTGGTCTGGATATCATACTCATCAGAGATATCTCCGACGATTTCCTCGATGAGGTCTTCAATTGTAACGATTCCAGCCGTACCTCCGTATTCGTCGAGGACTATCGCCATGTGCATCCTGCGTTTTTTCATCTCTTTAAAAAGCTCGGACGTCTTAAGATATTCAAACGTGTAATATGGCTTTTTCATTTGATTTTTTATATCAAATATGTCTTTGGTATCTCGATAAAGTACCAACTCTTTGACGTTAAGTATGCCGATTATGTTGTCGATCCTGTTAGCATAGATAGGATATCGGGAGAATTGCTCGGCATTTATTATCTTCATGATTTCTTCATAAGTCGCATTCGCATTGATTGCAACGATATCTGTCCTTGGTATCATGATGTCTTTGATCAGTTGGTCTCCGAAGTCGAAAACGTTGCAAATCATCCTCCTCTCATGGTCTTCGATGACGCCCTCCTGCTCGCTTACGTTCACCATTGTTCTGAGTTCATCCTCTGTGATTGTGGGCATGGTGGCGCCGTTCTTTCCGCCGAGCAATCGCGTGAAAAGACCCGCTATATATGTGAAGATGAATACAACTGGGCTCAGTAAGCTTGTTAAAAGGGAAACTGGCCTTGCTACTATTAGAGAGATGCTCTCTGCATTCTGTGCAGCAACGGATTTCGGAGTGACTTCACCAAATATAAGCAATAGAACGGTCATTGTTATAGTAGCTATGACCACTCCCGCATCTCCAAAATACTCGATTGCCAGAAGAGTGCCTATGGATGAAGCACCAATATTCACAAGATTGTTGCCGACAAGTATGGTGCCGAGCAACTTGCTGGGATCTTCCCTCAGGCGTTTTATTATGCTGGCTCCGCGAACTCCCTCTTCGAGCATATGAATAAGTCGGATCTTATTGATCGACATCAGTGCAGTCTCGGATGCGGAAAAAAACGCGGATAGGCAGATCAATATACCAAGCATAACAAGGAGTACAGTTGTGCTTAATTCCAAATGAATTCCTCATTGATGGCCCAAAATGTAGGAAATCTCCTGTATTTAGCCATAGAGCGTCTTAGCTTCTCATAGTCTCCACTTAAACCTTTCCATATCGAGCATCGGCGCCCCCAGTTTGTATAGCCCGGACCATCAGCGCAGATCGAAGAAACTCTTAGATGACGTGTCCTTTTCATCCCTGGATTTTATGATCTTGCTGCCAATGATCAGCGAGATCCCGCAGCAGATGACTATGATGCCGGCAAGCAAGAGCTCGTAACTAAGCTGAGCTTCGACACCAATGCTCTTTGCGGCAAGTGGGGTGAGAATCATGGCTGCGCCGGCAGTCAGCAGGAAGATCCCGTTTAGCAGTCTCCTCTCGGCACGCAGGCTTGATTGGCTGGGCTCATCGAGGCCTCTTTCCAGGAGATACATGCTCTTCTTGTGGTTCAGGTAATAGATCCAGGCAAGAAAGGGTATTCCCTCCAAGACCAGCAGAACGACCGCCCATTCCATCAAAGGTCCCACGCCCTTGACCTAACCAAACGATCTAGTACTAAATAATACTTTCGTAATACTACGCAATCGAACTTATATAACCATTTATATCATTAAATATCATCTGATTTGTGAAAAAAGTTTTAAACAAGCGTTACTAATACGATTATATTATGCTCAAAGGATGTGCTCTGCCCACCACAATTCGCTTTGTGGCTTGCGTGCTTATCCCAGTGCTCTGGTCATGCTGTGCAGTAGGGGCATCAGAAGCGGCTCTTGATGGCGCCGACGGCAAAGGTCTCTCTCCTTCCAATTCGTCAATAGCAGGTCTTCCTCAGGTCCATGTCTATGTATCCAACAACGATGATGACCGTCTAAAAGTGTCTCTTTTTGTGGATGGCGAGCTGAAAGGCTCTGAGGAGGTTGGATCCAAAGATGAAAAGAAGTTCGGAAGCTACGACCTGCAAGAGGGCAAGCACAGCTTCGTCATCGCCTGGAGGGACGAGGACACAAGGAAGTCTTACCAGGAGGAGAACGTGCAAGAGGTCAAGGATGGTGATTCCGTGATTCTCTATGTCACCAGGCACGATGCATTGGAGAAGTTCGACGTCTCCGTGCAAGTCAAGAACGAAGCTGGATGCGATCTCGAAGCAAATCTCTATGTGGACGGGAACTTTGAGAAAGCAAAGGAAGTCAAGAAGGATGTTTTCACCGATATCGGGAGCATCAAGCTTGAGGAGGGAAAGCACGACCTTTCCCTGAGGTGGCGCGATAAAGAGACTGGCCGGGAGTACGAGAGGAACAAGCAGATAAGCGTGGATGGGGATTTGGCGGTGGCCTTCTACACCCCAAAGGGGTGCTCCTTTCAAAGCCTGGGGGCTTTGGCCGCAATCTCAGACGGACGTCAGAGCAAGGACATAAAGATATCCACAAGCGATGAGCATGAGGACTCCTCAAAGGCTCCAATAGTGAGCACCGATGACCTGTCCTCTTCAGTCGGAGCGAAAAACATCACCGCAGAGGAGAACCGCACAGAGAATCCTCCTGCTGCCGCACTGGATAAAGGTCGGGGGACCTCCTCTGATGCGGCCCTCAAAAGGGAAAGGTCAGCACCGCAGTCACCGGATAAGGCTGAAGCGAGGACTCGTATGGAGACTCGTTACCTTTATGCTGTAGTGGTTGTCCTGGCCGTCGCACTGCTATTCAGGCATTGAGATGTTGGACGCAAGATTGGTCTTGGTAGGGTTGCTCTGTGCGCCGCTGCTGGTGCATGCCGTTACATGGGGTGACGAGGCCGGAGGGGACCTCGGGTGGGGTGAATTTTTAGAGATGGATAATTATACAATTGAGGCAGCTGACTTCTTTGCAAAGGAGGGAAAAGGCTCCCACATCCTTCTCAATGTCTATTGCCATGGTGATCTATTGACTTCGAGGGTTATGGGGCCGGGTGAGGTATTCGTCCTTGATGACTCCCTTCATGTTCGAGTAGGCCGTATCAAGGTTGAGGACCTGATTCAGAACCAGTCACGTGCCCAGGTGTGGGTGCGGTCTCCCGCTTTTCCAGATCTCTCCTTGATATTGACATCGGACAAGGACAGCTATCGTGGAGGCGAAAAGGTCAGGCTGTACTTGAAGGCGGAGAACTTTGGCCAGGTGGATGCGGAGGATCTGCACGTCAGCATAACATCCGAAGATCTGGGCTTAAGAGAGAACCTCAACAAGGGAATTCTGTCTTCGGCAGAAACCTGGAAAGAGGGCGAACGCCTTCCTGAAATCGATCTTACGGCTCCATACCTTCCCCAACCCCGAGAGATGGATATCCTGGCCACGGCCACTTTCCGAGGCCAGGATGATAGGATGTTCATCTCCCAAGCACACGCATCCTTTCGAATCGACGGACCCCTTCTGCTCCATAAGAGGGTGGACGAGGCTCAGAGGTTTGGGGAGATGTACTACGTGTCGAACGTCCTCAGAAATATCGGAAACAGGACCTTGCTTGTGAGGCTGGAGGACTCTGCTGGAATCGGCTTTGAAGGCTCCTTTCAGCCGAAGGATCTTGAAATTCGTGCCGGAGAGTCGCAATCGGTCAGCTACCAAATGCGCGCAAGACGGCCTGGGGAAGGGCAGGTCATTTTGCCGGCCAAGGCGAGCTTTATCTGGAACGGTGAGCGGTATCAGGTATCATCGGAGAGCCCGATTGTGAGCGTATATGGTCCTTTTCTGGAGGTCACCCGGCAGATCAGGCCGAATTCGGTGGAGGCTGGCCAGTTGCTGGAGGTCTCTATGGGCGTCAAGAACACTGGGAATCGTTTTGCTGGGGCATCATTTCATATGGATACGCCTGACGGAGCGGATATGGTCTCAGGGAGGGCTGAAGAGAGATTTCGGCTCGCTCCCGGAGAGACCAAGACATTCAATTACTCTCTGAGGTCCACGCGTCCAGGCAAGATAGTCTTATCCCCGATTTCTGTCAGATTTCGAGATGTTTATGGCCACGAGTTCCAAACGGACGTCCCCAGCACATCGGCAACAGTAATTGATAAGGCCGCCGCTCCGAACAGCTCCCATTCCGCAGGTCTCGCCGCAGAGGTCGAATCTGCCCCCGCGGCTGAGCCTGCCTCTGTTGGAAGCCCGCTCACATCAATCTTATATGCATTCATGCTGGTATCTGTGGGATATATCGTGTTTGGAAGGTTCTGCTAACGCTCTGGCCGGGAAGCAACCGGTTTTTCAGGAATCCCATGGTTGATGGAGGCAGTGATGGAGGACGGTTTGATTGCGGCAGTAAGAGCCGATCTGGTGAGGTGCGCAGATGAGACGGTTAGGGATGGGGCCCAGCGCTTCTTCAAGGAGGATGTCAAGTTTCACGGGGTGAGGAGCGGAGACGTCAGAAAGATCGCCAACAGACACTTCAGAAATCTTAAGGGAAGGGATAAAGGAGAGATCTTCTACCTATGTGAAGAGCTACTTAAATCAGGATACGGCGAGGAGGCCTTCATAGCTTTCGAGTGGGCTTTCTCAATCAAAAAGAGATTTGTGCCAAAGGATTTCGATGTCTTCAAGAGCTGGATCGAGAAGTATGTCGATAACTGGGCGAAGTGCGACACGATCTGCAACCACACGCTGGGCTCGTTCATCGAGATGTATCCAGAGCATATAGCCGATCTGAAGGCCTGGACAATGTCGGAGAACCGCTGGCTGAGGCGCGCTTCGGCGGTTACGTTGATACTTCCCGCCCGAAAAGGAATGTTTCTCAGAGATGTTTTGGAGATCTCAGATCTCCTGCTGAAGGACGAGGACGATCTGGTGCAAAAGGGCTACGGCTGGATGCTGAAGGAGGCGAGCAAGATACATCAGGAGGAGGTCTTCGACTACGTGATGAGCCGCAAGTCTGAGATGCCCAGGACGGCTCTTCGATACTCCATCGAGAAGATGCCGGAGGATCTGAGAAGGCAGGCGATGCAAAGATGACAGAAGGGCTATCTGAGAAAGCGGCTCTATGAGAAGCTGCATGCCGAGAATGTCGATTTGGCGGTTCATGACTTGAAGAGGCCTGAGAGGATTGTGCTGGTTCTCCGGTCTCAAGGCTCCGATTACCTCTGGCGGCCGATCTGCGGCGACGACATAACTTCTGTTCCATGCCTGGTTCATCAAACGCAGCTTAGAGGGGGTGCCGTCATATCATACATATCATCTGACGACTTCCCTATCCTTCGTCAAAACCAATGTAGTTATCAGACTTAATTTTTTAGTTCCATAGCAGACATCTTACCTGGTGTCCCGGCTTCACCTTTATCATCTCAGGATGAGAATGGCGGCAAGCCTCCGTAGCCTTATCGCATCGGGGATGAAACCTGCACCCCTGCGGCGGATTTATTAGCGATGGGCTAAATCCCCTTATAGGCCGAAGCCCGCGGCTTGGCATGGAGTTGATGAAGCCAACGGTGTAGGGATGGAGCGGATCCTTCAAGATCGATTCGGAGGAGGCTACCTCCAGAAGCTCTCCGGCATACATAACCGCTATCCTGTCGCATATCTCGCCTGCCACGCTCAGGTCGTGAGTAATCATGAGCATGGATTTGCGGGCGGTTGCGCTCTTCATAAGGGCTACGATCTGGGATTTTGTGGCCGGGTCCAGGCCCTTTGTGGGCTCGTCGGCGATGATGAAATGGGGGTCGCAGGCAAGGCCCATTGCGATCATCACCCGTTCCTTCATGCCTCCGGATAGCTGATGGGGGTAATGGTTTGCCCGGCGGCCCGCCTCCGGTATCTTGACCGCTTCGAGCATCTCCACAGCCCTGGCCTTTGCCTCTTTCTTGCTGAGTCCCTGGTGCAGACGCACAGCCTCTGCTATCTGGTCCCCTACTTTTAAGACAGGGTTAAGAGAAGTTGTAGGATTTTGGAGGATCATGGCTATCTCCTTTCCGCGCAGCTTTCTCATCTCCTCCTCATCCAGCTTCAGTAGATCTCTTCCCTTGTAGATGATCTTGCCCTCTATCCGGGTGGACGGAAGAAGGAGACGGATTAAAGACATGCCCAAAACGGTCTTTCCGCAGCCCGTCTCACCTATTAGCCCCAATCGCTCGCCCGAATTCATACCGAGATTTACGCTGTCCACGGCTTTGACCAGTCCGTCCTTGGTCGGGAAGTGGGCCCTGAGATTGATTATTTCCAGCAGAGATGACATTCGATTTTACTTAAATACCCACTTGGTATTAAGAGTTGTTATGTTCATAATCATGCTATATCGAATAGATTTTAATACTGCGTTGTCTTATCAGACTCCCGACACATGACTGAGGGAATGACTCACACCCTCACATTCCGGCGTCAAGACGCCGATTGTGATTTTCGATGGCCTGAGGCGAGGCTGCAGCGGAGTATTTGATCTCGTGCACCCGATCGGCGCACTGTCCAGTCGCAAATGAACGCCAGTCGTTGGTCGTTCTCAAACACAACCACGCGGGCTGCATGTAAATGTGCGATCCCCTCGTGTCATGCGATCGGCTTTTTCGGTTCCTGATCGTGTGCGTCGATTTGAACAAAGGGTCTCTTGGTGACTTACATGAACCTCTTGATAAATCCCATCAACCCTCCACTTCCTTTCTGAGAAGCTAACAGCTCGTTCATAACAGCTGTAGCTTCAGGCGAACCGGACATGGCTATCTTGGATTGCTCACCCAGGAATGCAGACAGGTCTCTGGCCCCCATATCCTGCGTTGTGCTCTTGCTCAACGAGCCTATCACTAGCGGAAGAAGTATGCCAAGTATCTGGCCAACGATCGCAGGGGGCAATCCCGTGCTCTTTGAAATCGACTGCTGTATTGGCTGCAGCTGGCTTCCCAGGATGGAGCTCAGCAAATCCGGGCCCTGGAGTTTTTCCGGGGAATTCAAGTAGCCTGATATGCTGTCCACAGGGTTGTCCGCACCCATCCCGGAGATGCTGCTCATTATTGCGCTGGCACCTTCCGGTTTGGCCGCTTTACTGCTGACAGCCCCTAACAGCAGAGGCAGGGCCAGATCCAACGCCGACTTGACGGATTTATCATCTGCTCCGACCTTTCCGCTCATGACGGACAGGTTATCCCCTGTCATGATCTGTGTCATCAGACCTTCAACAATAGAATACATCATTTCCAACCCCCGACATAATTATAATAAATACAGGAGCTTTTACTAGTTAACTTTAACCTCCAGGCAATTGGAGGTCGAGCCGGGGCTAGTGGCGGGAACCATAGATGGTTTTCCGACTCATGATCGCGATCTTTCTTCGAAACATCGTTCACCACCTCGGAAAAGAGGTATCATTAACATATATATATTATGATAAATAAGCGTCAATGATTATATATGATTGAGCCCCGCTCTTTTGAAATGAATATGAATCAGTCACGTGCTCTTAAGCACCCTTTCGGATGCATGACCTCCTTACATCGTCGATGAGGCACGAAGTCGTGACTGGCTTGATGCGTTGCGGTTCTTATATCATTCAACGAGATCCAAATGTTTATTAATGATTGATGTCTATTATCGTATTTAATTTTGGAGGTGAGGCCATGGAAAAGGTCCTAATCGTCGGATGCGACAACTGCATGATCGATGACTGCGCTGCGTGCTACCCTTGCATCAAGGCGCTCAACAACAAGGAAGGCGAGTTTGCCGTCCTGCCTGCGGATGCCCAGTTGGTCGGACTGGTCTCGTGTGGGGGATGCCCAGGAACAACAACCATTGTGGCCAGATTAAATCAGGCGAATAAATGGATTTCCGGCACAGATGCGAACGATCTTCCAACGAAGATATTCATCGGTAATTGCATCCAGGGATGCCCCAATAAAGACTCGATCGTCCAGAAGATCCAGGACGCATCTGCAGCCACCATCGTCGTCACCAAAGGGACACACCACAAGACTCCTGCAGGAAATGATGCGAAATGGTGGCCTAAGGCAGGAGGGGACTTGAAGACAGCTCACGTGCTATTTAAGAAGTAGCAAGATACAATTCATTTTTAATATTTTTATTATCTGCAACATCGGGACATCCGTCATAATTTTCACAATGCTCAGGTGCAGCCGTGCTGCCAGGATCGCTGCGCGGGCTGGGACGTGGCATCCCACACCCACCAGCAGATTTGACTTGCCGTTGTGTCTCTCTCTCTCAACCTCATGCAAGATCCCTATCAAGGATTTTGCCTTGCGTCCTCAGATGGCGGCCATTGGTAGACAAACAGCATCTCTTTTAGGGTTGCCTTCTTCGGAAAAGTGCCCCTGGGAAAGATGAGCTTTATGTAGCGGACATTACCCTGAGAATATCTCTCTCCACCTCTCGGTTCGATGATAGATACATATACCGGCACCAGTGCTGCTGGCTGGCCTGAGCTCCTGCTCTCTTGGGCCTTCGCGGAATTGAACTTCTTATCCTCTCCCGCCCATTGGACCGCATATCCTCTGGGAACGAACTCCGAATCCCAGTTCAAGATGAGCCCCTTGATAGGCAGAGGGTGAAGCCTCAGCAGATCAATCGTTATTTCGACTCCTTGGGGATTGGTCTTATCAAGGCCGGACGGGAAGTTCCACTGAATTCCCACACCGTCTGGGATCCCCTGGGCACGTATATTCTCCGGAGAGGTTATCTGCAACCCTCTGGATCTGACAAGTTTGGCATAGTCCACGAGCTTGGGGATGAGGGGACTGTAATATGCCTCCCATATGGGATCAAAATCGGAGGGCATGGTGGCCAGAGATCTGCGGGCCCTCTCCGCCTCCAGGATCCGCTCCAGCCTTGGGTCAGAGGGGACCTTCTCGTTGACGTAGTGAAGTCTGCCTGCGTCGTATATCGGTCTTCCACTGGCATTTAGGTCTACGCCAAACCCCCTGATCTTCTTGCTGCTTCCGATGAAATCGTCTCCCCAGGGAGTCAATGATAGCAGATCGTCGAATGTTGAACTGTCTTTTACCCTGCCCGGGTTACCGGAGTTTCCCTCCAGTAGTGTGGCTTTGATCCCGGTCACCTGTGCGCCGCCTCCCAGAGGAGAGATCCTGCGGTAGATCCACATCTCATTTATCATCATGCTATGAGAGTCACCGTTCCAGATCCACCTTCCAGTTGCGTCCTTCTCATATTTGGCGATCTGGACATACGAGCCAGGCAGTGGAACTGTTACACCCAGCTGCATGTCGTCGTAGTTCAGGTCTTGCCAGGAGATCCATCTGCCCCTTCCACCCGGTATCTCCTCCTCCGTCTCATAGAAGGTCCGCAGCAAGGAGGTATTGTGCAGCTGCCAGTTCAGGCTCCAATCTGAGTTCCTTAATCCCGATGGGTATGGAATTCCTGCTTTATGATGCCAGTAAGATACGGTCTCAGAGCACCATGCATCGCGAGGATATGCCAGGATGCCGGCACAAGCTGCGGCTTGGGCGATGCTCGGGCTCTCGATTCCGTTCACCATCTGATAATACGGTTTGCCGCCGTTGCCTACGCATGAGGCATTTGTTCCGACGGTATCCAAAGCCACGTCCTGTATGGTGAGACCACCAGGGCTCCAGGAGCCCGTGTCCTGAAAGCAGGGACAATTCGGGCTGTCCAGATTGCAGCACTCAGCAAAAGCTCCCTGCCATAGGGCAGATATTAATATGGAGGAAATTAAACATATAAAGTTCCAATTGATGCTCATGCTCTCCACCAGGCCCCTGAATATCTGATACAACCGCAGTTCTGTAAACGTAATAAATTTTCGGGCGATATCGAGGCGTGAATTCCGGGACCTCGGTCCAATCACGCGGGCTGAATTTACCTGAAAGAAAGCGCATAGCGAACCAGATTGGTGAATCAAATGACTATTTCAACTTCCACAACAGGATCATATTGCCCTGCATACGAATATGCGATAATGCAGCCAGGCATCGAAACCATCATCGGTAGGACTAAATACATCCGGAATGTTGCCGTGTTGCCTCTTTACCTCAGTTCGAATCGATGAGATTCGCTCAGGGCTCAATCCGTATCTCTCAGATAGGTCACGTGAGCTGAGATGAAGCGTGGGGGCAGGACTTGAGGAGCAGATCTCCAATCCCGCCTGTTGCAGCATCTCAGTCATCTCTCCTTCGGTGCCATACCACTTCTCCGTGCCCATCAGGCTGTATAGCAAATTCAGACATCTGGCATCGGAATCCTGACCGAAGCAGGCAGATTGATGGATGAAGAGCTCGCCTTCCCTGAGCAATGATCTTATATTCCTCAGGAGGCTTCTGCTTCCGAATTTACCGAAATAGTGCAGCAATGATCGAGCAATCAATAGCAGCGCTCCATCTCCGACCTGCAGATGACGGCGCGTTACCAGCGATGCTGACTCACAGATGGTCACAATCCGCTTATCGAGGCAAAGAGATAGCTGCTTCGATGAGACATCGACGTTAATCAGCTTCATTTCAGCAGTATTCGATCTCCTAAGCAGTTCCCCCAGTATGAAGCCCGTGCCCCCGCCCAGGTCTGCTATGACCGCCGGATGCGACTTATCGATGATCTCTTCTATCGTATTTAAGAAAGGCCATGCCACTTCATGGTCTCCGAAATATCCATCGTGCAGCTCCAGCCACCTCTCTCCATGAATCCCCTCCTCTCCATGAAAGGATCGTCCTTTGGTCATGACTGGTCACCGGTGTGCTGGCCTTTGCCCTTCATCGGTCTCATGGCGTTTTGCAAAGACTTCTCGCTGGGGATTGGGGATATCAACTCCACGAGGTTGTCCGAGATGCGGGCCGTGTATTATCAAGAGAGCACTCCTGTGCTCAACTAGATATAATCGATTGCCTTCTACCGCTGGATAGTCCGTATCCAGGCTGACCTGATAGTTTTGACGTCTCCAGTCATAGCCACCCGCCTCTTTTCTGTGCAATTTTTGGGTCAGATAGATTAAGGGCTGCGGGCGTTGTTCAACAATTCTCCGATCCGAGCCTTTGATCGTCTCCTTTGCCCAAAAACAGTGCCTTTGCCCAAAAATACGATCAAGCAGGTGCCATGACCCAAACGTATATGGGCTATCATGACCAAAACATCAGGTTGGTGGGGATGTTAATCATGAGGTCAACTGGAATCGTAATTGCGATCAGCTTGACGGTCATGCTGATTGCCCAGACCGGCGCCCAGACCAACCATTACGTTGCTGTGGACCCGGCAGTCAAGGAGATGAAGGAATCCCTGGATGCACCGCGCGCTCCAACCTACGTGGGATCTGCCCAATCAGAATCGATCCCGAAAACTGCACTCGTCGAGGTTGCGGGCGGCTGGCATTTGGAGCTGACCGATGGCATAACCATCGATCTTGCCCTTAACCAGTCCGTGAACGCGGTCTTTGGCCGGGGCAATATCACGATGCCGGCAGGTTCTCAATCGGCAACTGCCAGCGGGAGGATATCCGAAACGGATCTGCTGCTCGACGTGGTGCCTGAAAGCGGCATGGAGATTTATGTGATCTCCTTGAACCTCAGCCAATTGCCGTTAAATGGGAAATACACGAGGATAGGAACAGGAAGCGAATATGAAACCGGAACTCTCATTGCGGGATGGATGCCGCATCAGACGCTATAGATGACCATTCAATGGTCAAAGCCGTCGTATTGATTTATTGTTCAGGGCGTTTTCGGCCAGAGCCGGATACGCCCTTATTATTTTCTCTGCCGGGTATCATCTCACTGGAAATGGTGGGAACATACGACTATGATTCGAACAAGCACTGCGTCTCAGTAAAATCCGAGGGCAGGTTTCAAGCATACAGGTCAATGGGATTTATGAGACGAAGACTCGATGATACCTGATCTCCTAAGATCCGTGCGCGGGAGCCAAATCATAAAGCGGCACTCTGGACTTGGCGGATGTGCGGAAAAACACGTTTGCAGATCTTTTAATGCATAATACAATCAAAAGAGTTATAACATAGTAGGTAATTCATAATTAATATGATGATGAAGTATGAGTAGTTCTGAGTATAATCTGCTTAATGGATGGCAAATGGCTGATATAACAGAGAACGCATGGCACATTCAGATCCACTTTCTGCTGGTCATCCTTCTGGTTCTGCCGTGCATGGCATCCCCGATAAGCGCCGGATCTTATACTCTGGGCATCTTCGGCAACGCTAACATGGACGATACGATAGATGAGCAGGACATTGAATATGTTCGAGGGATAATCGGAGGAATAAAGGAAGAGACCGAACTGGCGGACGCGAACTGCGATGGCAAAATCGATGAGAGAGATATAACTCAGATCCGTCAGATGATGAACGGAGACGATATGGAGGTCGCGTTCTTAGATTCGGACAACAAGGCTGTATCTGTGAAAAAGCCGGTTAAGCGCTTGATAGTTCTCGGTACAAGTCATGCAGAGGTCTTAAGGTCGTTGAACTGCAATAAGAAAATTGTAGGCGTCTCCACGTATGTAACAGACAAACAGGACTTCCATCCAGAAATGATGGACTTGCCAACCGTGGGAAGCGGATGGACTCCAGATTACGAGGCCATAATTGGACTTGATCCCGATATCATCTTGCAGTATAGTGGGTGGACGCCAGAGATGGAGGACAATCTCAAGGATACCGGAATTGCAGTAGCACGCATCGGTTTAAAGATGGATAATTATACCAGTGAAATAGCTAGATTGGGATATGTGCTAGACGCCGAAGATTCTGCAAAGGAAGTTATCGATTTTCACGATGGATGCATGAAGACCATCAGAGATCGCGTCGGCAATCTCTCCGAGGATAAGAAGCCGAAGGTATTCCTGGAATGGTCGCTTGATTATCAGACAGATCCTAACAGCTCATTGCATCAACTCTGTAAGATGGCAGGCGGCTTGAATATCGCCGCAGACATTCCTGGGAAAAATCCCACGGTAGATGCCGAGTGGATTATGACCAAGGACCCAGATATCATAGTAAAATACCCATTTCGCAAAACCGCAGATCATGGTTATACAACCAACAACTCATCTGAAATGGAGACCCTCAGGGAGAATATCATCTCACGCCCCGGTTTTGCAAACATCACCGCGGTAAAAGAGGGAGGGGTCTTTGTGATGGGGCAAGAGATCGTCAGCGGGCCGAGGGCGCTGGTAGCAGTAGCTTACATGGCGAAATGGTTCCATCCCGACCTCTTCAAGGACCTGGACCCGAAGGCAATTCATCAGGAATACCTTACCAGGTTCCAGGGACTGGATTACGACTTGGATAAACAGGGCGTATTCGTCTATCCGCCACTGGAGGAGCGATAATCGAAGAACATGGATCTTTCTGCTGTCTTATCTGACAACTTCAGCAAGTCGACCAGCGATTTGCACCCCGCAGCAGAGCTGCGGGGTGCACCGCCGTTTGACCATCATCGAATGTCTGGTTCCCGGCGATTTCCAACTTGGCGAACCGCTCCATGAGGTCCACCTCTGACGGATGCGTCGGGCAGAATTGCAGGACGAAGTCCGGGATTGTGAATAACTTAAGCGAGGTGTGCTGATCCACATGGGTAAGCGGCATGATGAAATCAACTATTGGTGCAGGCGTGGGAGGGATTATGTTTAGGAACTGCGACAGGATCTGAAACGGTGTAACCTGCCTGGATGGCTCTGGCAGATATCGACTCTCCTGAAAACTGGCGAGTAAAGCTGTCCTGGGGATCGCAGTACCCCCCTCGCAGATCCTTAACGGAAAATAAGTCGCATAACCAACGTTTGGATATCGATCTGTGCAGCCATCCATAGTCTCGAAATGGTTAAATAGTAGCATTAGATGATACTAAAATGTCAGGAGATATGATTGGACTGGTTATATATGAATCGGATAGCCTTGATATTGGTGATGATGTCATGCATGTCGCTTGCGGCATCGACCGTGTGTGCGGCAGATTATA
>MVQI01000066.1 GCA_002067795.1 Methanosaeta sp. PtaB.Bin039 | reverse complement strand
GGCTGCCAGATAACGGATGCGGAGATCGAGGGCTCTATAGTAATGAGCGGAACAAGCATCGACGTTCGAAGAAAGATCGTGGACAGCCTGATCGGGGCAAACGTCCGGCTTTTTGAGAGCTATCAGAAGCCCAGAGGTTATCGATTCGTCTTGGGCGACAGCTCGGAGGTAAGCGTATGATCGAGGGCGTCAAGACCAAGAACCTTCGGGTTATACCGGATGAGCGGGGGTGGCTGATGGAGATCCTTCGCTGCGATGACCCAATCTTCACCCAGTTCGGGCAGGTCTATCTCACCACTGCTTATCCAGGTGTTGTCAAGGGATGGCACTACCACAAGCTGCAGACCGATAACTTCACCTGTATCAAGGGCATGATGAAGGTGGCCCTCTATGACGATCGGAATAGCTCTCCGACCAATGGAGAGGTAAACGAGTTCTTTGTGGGCGAAAAAAATCCCCTCTTGATAAGCGTGCCGCCTCTGGTCTATCACGGCTTCAAGGCTATTGGAGAGGAGACCGCTTACTTCCTCAGCGTTCCCACAATGGCCTACAACTATCGTGAGCCTGACGAGTACAGGCTGCCGCCGGATACGGATAAGATACCATATGATTGGATCTTAACTCCCGGAAAGAGGCACGGTTGAGGGTTTTCGCATGAGGGTCATGATCACTGGTGGAGCGGGCTTCATAGGCTGCAACTTCGTCCGCCATGTCCTGGAGAACCATCCTGGCTACCAGGTGGTTGTACTGGACAAGCTGACCTACGCCGGAAGAATGGAGAACCTGCAGGACGTGATGGGCAGAATCGAGTTCGTCCAGGGGGATATCTGCGATAGGCAGGCCGTTGATTCTGTCATCAGATCATGCGATGCCGTGGTGAACTTCGCTGCTGAGACCCATGTGGATCGATCCATCAGTGACGCAGGCTCCTTCGTCAGGACCAATGTCCTGGGAACTCACACTCTGCTGGAAGCAGCTCGGGACCTGGGCCTTGAGAAGTTCGTCCAGATAGGCACAGATGAGGTCTATGGCAGCACCGATGTCGGATCGTTCTCCGAGGCTGATCCGCTGAATCCCTCCTCTCCGTACTCGGCATCGAAGGCCGGGGCAGATCTCCTTGCCAGGGCCTACTTCATAACCTACGGGCTGCCTGTCTGCATTACGAGGAGCTCCAACAACTTCGGGCCTTATCAGTATCCCGAGAAGCTGATTCCATTCTTCGTGCTGCGGGCTCTTCAGGGAGAGCGGCTTCCAGTCTACGGATCAGGCAAGAACGTTCGGGACTGGCTCTATGTGCGGGACAACTGCGCAGCCATCGATCTGGTACTTCACAAGGGCCGGCCAGGTGAGATCTACAATATCGGCGGCGGAAACGAGCTATCCAACCTGGAGATCACTTCAAGGATACTCTCTCATCTCAAGAAGCCGGCATCTCTCATAGAGCATGTGGCAGATCGGCTCGGTCACGACTTCCGCTACTCTATTGATTCTGCCAAGATGCGGAACCTCGGATGGAGGTCCCAGCTGAACTTCGAGGAGGCGCTAAATGAGACGATCGATTGGTATCTGAAGAATGACGGATGGTGGAGAAGCCTTCTGTAGACACCCGATCGTTTCAGGGATTTCGGCCGCTATCCGATCGTCAGGATTCAAAATAATGAGCGGCCATGGAGTCAATTCCCATTTCAAGGGTGTACTGTGCCTTAAAGCCAATGGCACTTTCGGCCATCGAATTATCAGATAGCGTATGCTGGACATAGTTCTTTATGGGATTATCCACGTAACTGGGCTTCACTTCGAGGCCAAATCTCTGGCTGATGAGGTCCACGGCCTGATTGAAGCTATGGGCCTCCCCCGTCCCAACGTTAAGGATTCCATTGTATTCAGAATTCATCGCCTTGGTCATTGCACTGACCACGTCTTTGACATAGATGAAATCCCGTGTCTGGGTGCCGTCTCCATAGATAACCGGCGATCTGTTGGCCACGATATCCCATAGGAACTGAGTTATCATGTTGGCGTATTTCTCTTTCGCCCTCTCCTTTGGGCCGTATACGGAGAAGAACCTCAAGCCCACCGAGTTCACATCAAATAGCCGCTTGTAGAGCTCAGCCAATCTCTCCATAGCCAGCCTCGCCTCGGTATAGAAATCTGTAACCTTTATGGGCATATCCTCACGGTGTGGTGGCTGCAGCCCGCTGTAAAGAGACGAGGAGGACGCATAGACCAACCTGGCGTTGCACTTTCTTGCCAGCTCCAGCACTGCCACAAATCCATTAATTGCCTGCCCCACGAGGTACGGATCTTTTTTGTACATTGGGGAGGACGAAGGGATGCCCAGGTGATAGATTCTGTCGGGATGAAGGTCCATGGAAGGCAGGCTATTGCAGCTTGCCTCTATTACCTCCAGAGGGCCTTGCAGTCCAGTCAGGTTCTGAATGGTGCCCGTGTGCATATTATCCAGGACCGTGACCTCCTCTCCCCTGGATAGAAGGTCTTCGGCCAGGTTTGAGCCGATGAATCCCGCGCCACCCGTAACAAGTATCTTCATCTGAGGGTCCTCTCGTGCACCTGCCGCGATGATTCTATTTTATATATTTAAAAACGATCCTTCACGAACGTATAAGCTTGCATATCCCATCCTTGAAGTTCACCCTCGGCTGCCATCCGATGGCACTCCTCAACCTTTCGTTATCTGCAGCCAGACTCTCGCGCTCAACCTTCCGGAGCCTTTCTTTGTCCTGTATGATGCGAATGTCCTCTCCAATGTCCTCGCTGATCATTCTTATGATATCCAGCACAGAATGCTCTATTCCAGTTCCGATATTATATGTCCCGTATTTATCGCTATTCAGTAAAGCGATTATGGCATCTGTGACGTCATCCACGTGAATGTAGTCTCGCTTCGGAGTCAGGTTCCCCAGAGCAATCTCCCTGAGACCGCGCTTGATCTGATCCACGATCTCCGGGATCAAATGGGGGTTTAAATCGTTGGAGCCGTAGACGTTAAAGAACCTGCCTATAAAATGCCTGCTGCGATGCAATTTGACCAGATCTTCCCCTATCAGCTTGGTCTTGCCGTAGATGTCAATCGGGCCTGATAGCTCCTCGCCCAGAGGGATGTTCAAGTTGGGGTAGACTGCCGCTGAGGACGCAAAGAAGAACAGATCCGGCTCGCAAGATTCCAGGATATTTCTAGTGCCCATGACGTTCACTTCAAATGTCCTTTCCGGATTTGCGTTGCAGTAAGGGATATAGTGAACTGCTGCCAGGTGAATTACAACGTCAGGCTCAAATTTTCTTAATAATACCCGGGCATCCCTTGATAGCACATCGACCTCATGAAAATGGCAGCCGTCCGGAACAGATTCCCTCTTGCCTACAAACAAATTATCTAGCGATAACACCTCATGTTTTCTTTCTATAAGCTTATTAATTAAATTTGATCCAATAAATCCTGCGCCGCCTGTAACCGCAATCCTGTCGCCAATCATCGCATCATATCCCCGTATATCCCTTCCAGATTTTTCACTATTATGTCCCAGTCGTGCTCACCGGCATAGATCCTCGAGTTGTTCTGCAAGGATTGCATCAGCTCTTCATCTCTTAATATAATGCCTATCTTTTCGGCTATCTCTTCAGGAGAGAGGTTCAGGATGTAACCATTGTAACCGGACCTTACGACGCCTGTGGCTGCGTTCTTCTCGCCATTGACTATTATCGCAGGCAAACCGCAGCTATTGGCCTCCAAGATGGTATTTGGAAAACCCTCTCTCGTGGATGGCAGGACAAATAGCCTTGATGAATGCAGGTATCTGTACACCTCTTCGTCCTTTTCGACGAATCCGAGGAAGACAACATTTTCTGCGAGGTTACGAGATTTACATAATTTGAGCAAATTCTCCCTTTCGGGGCCATCCCCTATTATGGCACATCTGATCTGGGGGCGGTCCTTTTTCAATAGATACATTGCCTCCAGTAAGACATTCACGTTCTTATGAGATATTAATCTTCCAACATATATAATATCGAACGACTTGGTGCCGTCTGCCCTCATCCCATCCATCTTGGCGAAATCCACCCCATTGGGTGCCACTCTCATGATCTCATCGTGCCCTCCGATCTGCTTGAGATCCTCTTTGATCTTCTCAGAGATTGGGATGATCATGTCAGGCATCCTCAGCACGATCCGCTCTATAGCCCATCCGAATACGCCAGGCTTGCCCAAATACTCAAGCCAGTATCTGTCCCAGACCTCGTACCATGTTATTGCCAGGGGTACCCCTTTCAATATCGAATAGACCTTTGAAGAAATACAGGGGAAATACGGGAATTGCTGGCAGTCGACGATATCAAAATCATCTCTCATCAATGGAAGCCAGACCCTGGCAGCAAAATAGATCGGGCTTCTTATCGACCGGCGTCCGTCTGTGTACAGCTCGGCAGGAGGGCACACTCCGTGAAGAAAGACACCCTCTCTTTCTATGATATCCTCTCCAGACCACCACTTGATACCATAGATATGCACCTCATGCCCTCTCCTGGCCAGGCGCTTTGCGATCTCCCATATCCGCTTTTCGGCGCCCCCTTTTATATATGGATATATGCAATCATAAATATATGCTATCTTCATTTATGTATCCCAATCACCGGAAAGCCTCATCCACGAAATCAGGCCGGGCTATTCGATCCATCCTCTCCAACAAAGTGATAATCTTTAATATTATTATAAACAATCCAATATTCAATTCCTGACGATCTGCCCCTCGCCTTCATCCTCCCTTACAATGCCGGGCACTTCATCACAGCTGGAGGCATCCCGAAAGATTATCATCTCCTGTTGTCTCTTTCGTCCTTTAGCAGAAGCAGGCTGATAAACATTCCCGAAAATACCGTCTGAAGGCCCAGTATGCACAGTATCAGGGCCATCATGGCGCTTTGCACCTCGTAAAGCGAGCCAAATCCCCTGTCGATCCAGCTGAGCAGCACCTGCCAGCCCAGGGCGAAGCCCAGCGCCAGCAGCACCAGCCCGAGCATCAGCTCCTTTTCGAGCGAGTGATAGGATAAGATCTTCCTGCCCCTTCTGCTGCCATGGTTCACCCCGTAGCTGGCTCCAAAGGCTGTGAACTGCAGGTACGTGAGAATGGTCTGGTAGCCGGCTATGAGCAGCAGGCTGCCAAGTATCATCGTGTGCATGCGCAGCTCGCTGCTCCTTCCCCAGATCAGGACGCTTACGTATAGGGCTATTCCCAGCAGCATCGCGGCTGCTCCGGGCAGCATTAAAAAGGGCCCTGGGCGGTAGAGCATCATGAACCGCAGGTGCCGCCACCCGTCGCGGAAGGAGTTGAGCTTGGACTCACCTTTGCGGGGCCGGTAGCTTATGGGGATCTCCCGCACTGCGAGTTTCTTCTCTGCAGCCTCGATCATCATCTCCGAGGCAAACTCCATCCCCCCGGCCTTCAGGTCGAGCCTGCGAAGAGCATCCCTGGTAATAGCCCTCATCCCGCAGTGAGCATCGGAGATCCCGGGAGCGAAGAGGATGTTCAGAATACCTGTCAGCAGCGGATTTCCTATGTAGCGGTGCAGCGCAGGCATGGCGCCTGGCCTGATATCCCCACGCAGCCTGCTTCCTATGACCAGGTCCGCCCCGTCCTCAAGCAATTTTATAAATTTTGGTATCTCCGCCGGGTCGTAGGTCAGGTCCCCGTCCATTATGACTATGAAGTCCCCTCTTGCCCAGCCAAATCCGTAAAGGTAGGCGTTGCCGTATCCCAGCTTATCCGGCTTAATCACGATTGCCCCCAGGGCCTCCGCCAGATCTGCCGTGCCATCGGTGGAGCTGTCCACCACCAGTATCTCCCACTTCATCCCGGTGGTGGCCAGGGCGGCCTGGGACTGCCTGATGCACTCCTCGATGGTCTCCTCCTCGTTCCTTGTTGGGATGATCAGGCTTATGCAGGGCATCAGAGGGTGCTGTCCAGTCAACCATAAGCAATTTTCCCTTGTGTGCCTCTGGAGTATAATGGGACCCGCAAGACTGCCAATAGATATCTCTTAAAAAACCAGTGAGAGCCTCGGGCGGGATTCGAACCCGCGGCCTCGTCCTTACCAAGGACGCGCAATGGCCGGGCTTTGCTACCGAGGCGCGTATCGGGGCCAACGTCATTCCCACTTTAGTAGTTTTCGGTCTGCAGCTCGCAGGGCCAACCGATTCATGGCCTTTTCCGTTGCCTGATCGGTGGATATCTATATAGTTACCTTCAATTCATCTCAATCAAAGTGAAGTCCCATGCTGAGCAGTGCCCATCGCGTCAAATGGATATTACTCTGCTTTCTGATCGCTCTGGTTGTTCGCCTGAGCCAGGCCAGGATGGCTTTGGCGGATGGATCCGTCCTCTGTTACGGGATGGACTCCTACTACCACCTGCGACGCATCATGTACGGGGCACACAGCTTCCCATCTATTCTCTGGTTCGATTCCTACCTGGACTTTCCAAAAGGGTCCCAGATAACGTGGCCGCCCCTGTATGACTTCCTGGGCAGCCTCTACGTACTGATATTGGGCGGAGGCAGCATTTCGGGTCGGGAGGTTGCAGCAGCTGCACTCTCCCCTCTCCTCGGCGCTTTGGCGGTAGTTGTTCTTTACCTGCTGGCAGAGGACCTGTTCAACCGCAGGACCGCCATCGTATCCGCTCTGATCGCCTCAATAGCCCCATACAACCTGATCTCCAGCTCCTTTGCCTCAGTAGACCACCACGTCCTGGAGGGGCTGCTTCTGGTATCCCTCGTGCTTCTCATGAGCAGGGCGGTCTTTAGAAGCGACATCCGCTACTCCCTGGCTGCCGGCGCGGTGATGGGGCTGATGGCATACGGCTGGCTGGGTTCAGGCATATACTTCATGATGCTCGCCTTGTACGCCCTCGTCCAGATCTCCGTCGATAGGCGAGCCGGAAGCATTCAGAGCGACAGGCAGATCCTGCTGATGCTGCCGTTCCCGATTGCTCTGGTTCTCATGCTGCCTCAGTGGAACCAGCCCTGGATGAGCCCTTCGGTCCTGCTTCTGGTCCTATCCGGCCTCGTCGTGGCCGCGGCAATCGGCATATCCCGTCTTGTCCGAAAGTCTGAGCACTGGTACAGGATCCCGCTGGGACTGGTTGCAGGCGTCCTTGTGTTTCTGGTCG
>MVQI01000065.1 GCA_002067795.1 Methanosaeta sp. PtaB.Bin039 | reverse complement strand
CCGAGAGCGCCGGTGAAGGGCAAGGCGGAGTCCAGGGCGGAGAGGAGGCAGACGACGCTGGGGGCGTATTCGTGAGTTGGACCTGGGCCCAGATCCAGTATTTTCAGGGCGTATAGTCTTGCAGTCGCCTGCAGCATAGTGGAGAACGCCAACCGGATGATGGTCGATTCCGTTCATACTTGCGTCTGGGATTTCTCGGATAGGAGTTGATCCAGATTCACGATGGACCCGCTGAATGCGGCGACAGCCTGCATCAAGACCGGCTCGTCCTCAGATACCAGGCCAAGCAGCATGGCCGGCGCATTCGTCGGATCCCCGAGACAGGAACAAGTACCACTATCCGAGCTGCAGAAGGGCTCAGGAAAATAGGTTCGAGCAACCTGATCACATTCTCCATCTCCGCAGAAGCCAGGGAGGCAGGATACGTGCCGCGCAAGATCTGCACTCCGCCGTGGGACTTCCTCCCAGGAGGTGCGCAGGATATTCGATTATGAACATTTAAGAAAAAATAGAACTATTTCAGCGAAATATTGAGCTTATATTCGGTTATTGTTATCGATTTCAGATTGGCCAGCATGTTAACACCGAAATCTTTTTAACAATCGTGATTCGTAGAAAAGCCACGGTGTCATAATTGCAATACATCGAACATTGCCTGGAAAATGGTGAGCAAATAGTCCATACAACCAGGATGCATTGGTCTGCAATGCTATGGCCTCTGACACTGAGTATAGTGCTTTTTGAGGTCGCATCTTTTTTTATAATTGCTACCCTCTGGCTTGTTGTCGCCGTAATAAACTATCTGGCTTCCGAAATTGTGGTTACCAACAGGAGACTATCACTGCAAACAGGAGTCTTGTGCAGGGGATCTCTCAGAACATCGCTGGACTCGATAAGAGACGTCAATGTAGAGCATGGTCCTGTTGGCCGCGCCCTTGGATACGGGACGCTGGTGATCACTCTCAAAGGCGGATCGATGCATAGGTTCTCTCCTATATCCAAGCCATTCGAGTTCAAGAAGGTAGTAGAGAGGCAAATACAGCCGGTCTAGCGTGAGGCCGGAGTGCAGATAGACTTGGATTTATTATTGATGCAAATCCTTTATCTCTCAGAGCATGACAATATAAACGAAATCTGTAGGCCTCGCGATGGCGCTGCTTTTCGGTCGTGTATGCCCCGATTTCACGCGGGCTCTAATGCTACTGATTCCTTTACCGCAAATGATTTGTCTGATGATATTATGCAAACTGGAGGCCGGATTGAATGGTTTTCAATATTTTCTTTCCTGCCAGCGATAGTTATTTCCGCCTGAAGAACTCCTATTTTAATGGTGGGATTTGTATTAGTGTTTCCGGCACAAAACTGGAGTTCTACGGAGCGGCTGGCGGGGTTACCGGATCTCACATGGTCCTGGAGACCGATGGTCGGCGAATCGGCATCGATGCCGGTCTATTTCAGGGGCTTGAGTCGGAGAGTAACTGGTCGGGATTTGGTCACGATGTGCGCAAGCTCTCGTCACTGCTGCTTACCCATGCCCATGTCGACCACAGCGGGCGCATTCCTCTGCTGGTGAAGCAGGGATTCGGCGGTTCCGTTTACTCCACATCGGCAACTGCTGACCTATGCGACCTGATGCTGCGGGACTCCGCTCACCTGATGATCGAGCAGGAGCTCCGAGAGTCGCGCCATCCCGAACAGATCCAAGCCCCGCATCGCCCAGCCCTTTACAATGAAGAGGAGGCTTTGCAATCACTGCGACGATTCCGCGGCGTCGGATACGGTGAGGCAGTGGACCTGGACGGGCCATCGTGCCGATTCCTTGATGCCGGACATATCCTGGGCTCCTCGATGCTCGAGCTCACACTGGGCAAGAGAAAGCTGGTATTCGGCGGCGACCTTGGCCGTCCGAATGCCCCGTTCCTTAGGGACCCGGAGAGGGTCCGCAGCGCAGACTGGCTGGTGCTGGAATCCACATACGGCGACAGGGATCACGAGGATCGCGCCAACCGGGGAAAACAGCTGCTGCACATAGTCCGGGAGACAGTTGAGAAGGGCGGCAACGTCGTCATTCCGGCCTTTGCAGTGGGAAGAGCGCAGGAGATCCTTTACGAGATCAATCCATTTGCAGAGTCAGGTGCACTGAAGGGCGTGCCCTGCTTCTTAGACAGCCCCATGGCCATATCAGCAAGCCAGATCTATCGCCGCCATCCTGAGTGCTTCGATAAGGAGACGCTGGACATGATATCCAGTGGTGATCATCCTCTGGACTTCCCGGGCATACGAATATCTCGTTCGACCGATGAGTCGAAGGCCATAAACCGCCATGCTTCACCCCATATCGTGATATCGGCCAACGGCATGGCCACCGGGGGAAGGATACTGCACCATATTGCCCACAATATCAGCAGGCCGGAGTCTACTATCATCTTCGCCGGCTTCCAGGCTGAGGGGACGCTGGGCAGGGCCATGTTGAACGGGGCCAAGAAGGTCCGAATAATGGGCAGGGAGTATGAGGTGCGTGCAAGGCTTGAGACTATGAACGCCTTCTCAGCTCACGCCGGCCGCAGTGAGATCATGAAGTGGCTGAGGGGATTTGACGACTTTCCGCCCAGGGTCTTCCTGAACCATGGAGAGCCGCAGGCCACACGATCTCTGGCAGAGGCCATAAACCAGGAATTCGGAGCAAAGGTGACGATTCCACGGGCCAAAGAGTCCTATCAGCTAAATTCTGCTTGAGACTGCCGCTTGAAAGGACTGGAAGAGTCCTCATGGATCTTTTTTGTCCTGCTTTTCTACGCCCTCCGCATCTGCTGATCGAACCCTTCCTGGATGATGGCATCAAGGCCTTCCTGGATGATGGCATCTCTCTTTTCGTCCTGGTTCATGACGACTGGATGAACTATATATTTGCAGGGCGGTCTGTTGGGTCTGGGGATCTGATCGTATGGCCAAGGTGCTTATCTATGGGGCAGGGGCGATCGGTTCATTGATGGCCTGCCTGCTGAGTTGTGGGCGGGGCGGGCAGCCTGAGGACGAGATCGCCCTTCTGGGGCGAAGGAGCCATATCGAGGCTATCCAAAAAAGCGGTCTGGCATTTCGGTCTTCGGAAGGCCAGGAGATATTTCGCTTCAGGAATTGCTTCTTCAGCTCGAACCAGCTTAGAGGTTCTGGTTTTGCTCCAGATCTTGTGCTGATCACGGTCAAGACCACTGGCCTGGCTCAGGTAGGGGAGGAGATCAGGAGTTCTGGCCTGCTGGAGGGAGAGTTGAAGGATTCCCAGTTCGTCCTGCTGATGAACGGTATGGGCAATGTAGAGCGTCTCGGACTCTTCGGCCGGAAGGTCTTTCAGGGGATCACCTCAACAGGCGTTGTCCACTCCGGGCCGGGCCAAATCGAGCTGCGGGGACGAGGAAAGACCGTCATCGAGGTGGGATTGGACGAAGGTATCTCCCAGTTCATGCTTCGCCGCTTCCATGAGAATGAATTTGATCTGGAGTTCGCCCTGGATTTTCGCAGGCACCAGTGGAACAAGCTATTCGCAAATGCCGTAATAAATCCTATAACTGCTCTCTGTGGCAGGAGAAACGGCGTTGTTCTCTCGCCTCACCTAAAGCCAACGGTTCGTGTCGTCGTAAAGGAGTGCGTCTCGGTGGCTGAGGCAGAGGGCATCGCGTTCGACCCTGAGGAGGTCTTGAAGTCGATCTGTTCGGTGGCCAGCAGCACCCGGGACAACACCTCGAGCATGCTTCAGGATATCCGCAGCGGCCGCCGGACAGAGATTGATTCCATCAACGGATATGTGATATGTCTGGCGATGAAGCACGGCCTTGAGGCACCCTTAAACCAGACCCTATGCTCCCTGGTCTGGTCGCTTCAGGAGCGAGATCAGCCTGGCACAGAGGTATAGGCCTCCGTATCGCCAAATCCTGAGACATCTGGGCCGTACCATTCGGGATCTGACTTCTGATCGGCAATGGCGGCAAGAAGAAAAAACTGGTCTAGTATTAAATCCATATCGATGCGTCACCAGATGGCATTTGAGTTTTATCCTTCCATGTCTGGCAGGATCTTGTCAAAAAGTCTAAAGAGTGCTGACCTCAGTGTGTTGGGGACGGTGTGGTGGCTGCCTGGAGCAGATGATGTCGCTGGCAAAGGCGTTCTTTATTCTAAGCGGACGGCCGGTCGAAGTATATGCTCTTGGCAGATGCCTTGATCGGAATAGCGAAGGCAACCTGACATCCTTCCAGCCAGCCAATGGAGAGCGCAGCAGCGCCGGCAGAGAACATGATCCTGCTGTCCAGGTTATGCAGGCCTGCGGTCTTTGCTGCCGAGCCAAGGCCGATGCCAAGATCGGTCATTCGTATGGCGCAGTTTGGTCCCCGATAGGGCAGGCCTGTAGGGGCAGCCTCCTTTGCTGCCAGCATATCCTGACAGGAGGCAAAGCCGCAGCCTCCGCAGTTCAGATTTGCCACGCTATTCGACTCAGAGCCTATCAGCAGGCATGCATCGCTCTGCTCCAGGTTGTGAGAGTCTCTCGAAAACGACTTGGCCCCCTTATCCTCGGCCAGGCGTCTCATCTCTTTGGCAAGTGCAGCCAGATCCTGGCCGCTGATCACCTTAATTACCAGTGAGTCCACTCCTCTGGCCTTGGGGGCCGTGCGCGCAGAGATGGCCATCAGCATAGCCACCAGCTCCGCCGCTTTGCTCTCCATCGATATATCGTTCATAATAGGCATATGGGATCGGCGGCTTATAGTCCTTATCTTCTGACCGAAAAACCCTTGCCCTCGATCTCAGAGAAAACCCGTTTCCAAAAGACGCCCGATCGGCCATGCTTTATCTGAATACATGGAAATCTCTCAATCTGATGCCCATTTCTCCATATCCAATGCTTTGTGCCAGCAAGATTGCCTTTGTGTCAGGCTATTGCCATCGGTTGCCTGATAGGGCCTTTCGTCCCCGGTCGGTTATTGAGGCAGCGAAGATGCCTCCCGGAAGGGTGACGCCGGGAATATCTTCTCCGCTGCGGGTCCTTATGTAGCCTTCCATCTCAAGTATTCCCAGTCGAGCTTCAAGCTCCTCCGCGTCCAGTCGAACGTGGGTGGCTATCTGGTCTGCTCTGGGAGAGGCCAGCCGCAGATCGGCTATGGCCTTGAGGATCATATAGTCCGTAGTATCCATCGGAAATCACCCGGGTATCCGGATCGGATTGGATGCATGACATTAGTCGCGAAAAAAATGCCCATTTCAGCATCAGGATTGGCAGCAAAAGCCCCCAGGCTGGCGGACAGTACAGGGATAGGCCTACTCCTTCCAAGGGGCCAAAGAATGCCAGAAACGTTGATAGCAGAGGTTTCTGGCATTTTCAATGCCGCTTTTCGCGCGATGTTGAGCTGACCAAAACCGCTGAATCGCCCTTGATTCCAGTATCCAGAGGCCAGGCTCACAGATAGGCTCCGGTGCTTTCTAGGGCCTGGCTTGGAGTCTCCATCTTGGAGAGGTTCTCCACCTGCTCTCCAGGGGTTAGCTGGCCGTCGGTCAGCTTATATCCGAGTGGGATATTTCCCCAGCTCCACAGGTTTGAGCCGCTGAAAGACTGCGACGGCGTCAGATTCAGCGCAAATTCGGGTGCGATCAGGTTGCGCGATGCGTTCTGATAGAGCTGAAGGGTCTTGTTTGTCTGATTCAATATATCGGTCTCATTTCCGAGACCGGCCTGGTCTGCCTGATTTAGGGATCTCAATACGTCCAGCCCGCTTTGTCCGGTCAGGTCAATAGCAGCTGAAGCAACGGACACCAGCAGCAGTAGTGCTGCAAGTCTCTTGAACATATGAATCTCTCCAATGGCCTCATGGTCGCTCGCAGAAGAAAAAGTATTTGGCCAGGAGAGGGCCAGCCCGCCTGGGTCAGGTCGCCGCCGCCCCATCCGATGGATACGGCAAATGATCGACTCGCAGCCCTCGAGGCGCCGCTGACATCTCCATACCTCGGGGGCCGCAAATCGTCCGCTCCTATCAAATCGACAGCGAATGCAATTTGGGCTCGCAGCCGGCCGCCAAAAACGATAAGTTCTGGGAGGTCTCGTCCTCACTTTGAATCGAGAGGTCGTACAAATGTCCGATACCGAGAAGTTCCTCCAGGAGGCATTCGCTGGGGAGTCCCAGGCCAACCGCAAATACGCATCATTCGCAGAGATGGCTGACAAGGAAGGACTACATCAGGCTGCAAGGCTTTTCCGGGCAGCTGCCGAGGCTGAGGCAGTCCACGCTGCAAACCACCTCAGGGCTATGAAGGCCATAAAGTCGACAAGAGATAACCTGAAGGAGGCAGTCTCTGGGGAGGACCACGAATGGGAGAAGATGTATCCAGAGATGATCTCTGCTGCTGAGAGGGAAGGGCAAAAGGGTGCTAAGATGTCGTTTCATTTCGCCAATGAGGTCGAGAAGATCCATTCCGTCCTGTTCGGCGGCATGTCGGCAGCAACTGACTCTCAGGAGAGCTATCCTTACTATGTATGCCCTTACTGCGGAAACACCGTGGCCAGGCAAGCGCCCCACGCCTGCCAGGTCTGCGGCGCCGATGGAGCTCTCTTTAAAAAAGTGGAGTAGCCGCCAGGATTTCATGACAGGGAAAGCTCGGGGGCTCTTCTGACTCAAGCGGAATTGACCGGAAGGGCTTTCCCAGAAACATAATTTTTCTATCTTTGCGGCTCCTGGAGATATCGCTATCCTGCGAGTTCTCTTTTTAGATCAGGATCGGTCATCTCAGGACCACCTCCACCACATCTCCGTCTGAGAGCCGCAGGGTCTCTCTGAGGTTCACCGGAGCTATGAGCTCCATCAGGTCGGCAGGATAAGCGCTGCGCTCTGGCCTGACCACTGCACATTCTATCTCTCCAACTCTTGCCGCAATACAGAGGCATCCACCATAGGTCCTGCTGTGATCCGAAAATCCGCGGATCTTCTGGCTTTCCCCCTGGCCAAGCACGAACGGCTGGGAGAGCTTCAGGTTCATGGTGCCTGGATACGGATCGAAGCCCAGAACCTCCCTGAACTGAGATCGATAACCGTCGTGGGAGATGTAATACTGCCCCTCGCCAAGTCCTGAGACCAGGCGCCCCCTGATCTTTCGGGGCTCCTTTTCAAATATCCTCTGGTAGTCGCGGTGCTCAGAGAGCAGTGCGACAATGCCCTTATCCGTTATCTTTACCTTCTGTCCGCCTCTGATCGTTGTGCGGGTGATATAACCGCTCTTCTCCAGGGAACACAGCCTTCTTGCTGCTGTCTGAGGGCTGGCTGAGAGCTCACGGGCCAGGCTGGCGGCAGAGATCGCGATCTGCTCACCTCCCGCACCCATTAAGGCCAGCTTTTTGAGTGTCTCGATCTCCATAGAATCACTCAGGTCCGAATTATCACCAATCGTAGAAAAAGCTCACCCAAATATGAAGCCACAATTCTCCATTTTCAGGAGGATCGCAGAGATGCCTGAGGACGCGGACAGCATGACGGAGGAGAAATAGCATAGTAAATCCGGTCATTTTCCAGAGGTTATGGGTCCAGCAGGCGTCTTTTCCCTCGCACCGATAAGGATCGTGGCTGAATCGTCCAGACCTGACGCGCTTTTTTTGTTCTTGATCCAGGATTTCGGCCAGCCGATAAATTGAGGATTATTCGTATGCTCTCTCAGATATATTGATGATAATTCGTATGCCTCGCTCAGATAGATTGAGGATCATTGGGATGCCTCGCTCGGATAGCCATAATGCATGGTCTGTGCCACATGATCTTCAAGAAGTGCAGAGATCGCCTGACAGGCCACCATATCCGAAGGATGATACGATTTGATGCTCTCGTTCTGACTGAAAACTTGAGGGGGATGAGACTATTTCATCCCCCAAATTCATGCAGGCTGGTTCTTACTTAACCATCTCAAAACCTGGTCCGCTCTTCTTATCCCTCCGCCTCAAATACGACCTTCTTCAGAGTCCCTGTGAACGAAAACGGACTGCTGTAGCTCTCGTTGACAGGGGTTTGCGGGTCCTTGCCTATCTCGAGGCCCTCCTCAAAGGAGTAGCGGTTCGGGACTGTGGGCCCTATGGGCATCTGGCCCTGCTGAGTGCCGTTGATATAAAGCGTGCCCATGCCATGGTAAGGCCCGGTCTTGTTGAAGGCAAAGCCCATGACAGCAGGTCCTGCGGCTATCTCATCCTGTGAGACGATGGTGTGATGCTTGATTCCCAGGAAGTTGTAGTCGAAGACCAGGTGGCTGTCCTGGATGTACAGTGAGAGGCCAGAGAACCTCCCGCCGATGGAAAATAGCACGCCCTCCGCTCCGGTCGGCGGAATTTCCACATCTGCGGTTATGGAATAAGAGCTGTTCCTGGTGTCGGGTATGTTGGGTTCCATCGCCTTTTCCGCGCCCGCATAGAAGACAAAGGTCCCGGTCTTGGGAACCGTCTCGTACCTGGCCAAAGCCCGGTCGTCCAGTGGCAGTACATTGTACTTCTCGGCCTCTGCCCACCACAGATCCTCCATCTCCTGTAACTTCTCCGGATACTCTGCTGCCAGATCGTGGGACTCTGAAGTGTCGTTGGTCAGGTCGTATAGCTCCCAGGTATCCTGATCGAAGTTGCCGCCGGAGTTCACATGGTGGAATGCCACGGCCTTCCAGCCCTGATGCCAGATCCCTCTGGTGCCCATCATCTCAAAGTACTGGACGGTCTTTCGAGTCGGCGCATCCGGCTGATCGAATGTGTAGACAAGGCTGATTCCCTCGATCGGCTTCTGCGGATACCCGTTATAGACCTCAGGAGCTCCTATGCCCACGGCTTCAAGGATTGTCGGCACGACGTCGATAGCATGGCAGAACTGCGTTCTTATGCTGCCATTGTCCATTATCCTGGCGGGCCATGATATTATCATGGCGTCATGCACCCCGCCCTGATAAGTGGTCCACTTGTAAAGCCTGTTCGGGGTGTTATCCGCCATGGCCCACCCCAGAGGATATGTCGGATAGGACATCGGTCCTCCAATCAGATCCAGTCTGGAGAGCAGGGTGCTGATATTGGATCCAGGGACCTGCTGATAATCAGATAGGAAACCAGAGAAATCCCCGCCCTCAGATAATCCGTTTGACCAGAATGCCATGTTGTCGTAGCCGTTGGCGTCTCCCTCAGGAGAAGCTCCATTGTCGGAAACCAGCACGATTATGGTATTGTTGAGAATTCCGCTCTGCTCAAGGTAATCGAGGAACCTGCCTAACTCCTGGTCGGTGTAGTCCACGTAGCCGGCATGGACCTCGGCCAGCCGCGCATAAACCTTCTTCTCGTCTTCAGAGAGGTTGTCCCAGGCCTTCACATAAGGATCTCTTGGCGGAAGAGTTGTGTTCTCGGGCACAATGCCCAGCTCCTTTTGCCGATCCAGTGTCTCGTTTCTCATCGCATCCCAGCCCTGGTCGAACCTGCCCCTGTACTTCTCTATGAACTCCTTGGGAGCATGGTGCGGCCAGTGTCCGGCTCCAAAGGCCAGGTAGAGGAAGAAGGGCTTATCTGGGGTTACCGATCTGCCGTCGCTCAGGAATTCTATGGATCTGTCCACAAGGTCTTTGGACAGGTGGTATCCCTCCTCGGGCGTCGCCGGCGGATCTATGCGGTGATTGTCATAGACCAGGTCCGGATACCACTGGCTTGTATGCGACTCCAAGAATCCGTAGAACCGCTCAAATCCGCGCCCCAACGGCCACTGGTCGTAGGGTCCTGCTGCATTCAGATCTTCCGAAGGGGCCAGATGCCACTTGCCCACGCAATATGTGTTGTAACCCTGCTCTACAAGCATCTCAGGTATTGTGGCTGCATTCTTGGAGAGGTGGGCGTTGTAACCAGGATAGCCGCTGGCAAACTCCATCAGGGTACCCACACCGACCGAGTGGTGGTTGCGGCCGGTAAGGAGGCAGGCCCTGGTAGGAGAACAGATGGCCGTTGTATGGAAGTTGTTGTATCTCAGCCCTGTCGATGCAAGGCGGTCTATATTGGGGGTCTCTACCGGCCCTCCAAAGCAGCCCAGCCCGCCGAATCCAATGTCGTCCAGTACGATGTAGATCACATTTGGCGCACCCTTGGGGGCCTGCACCGGCTCAATCTGACAGGGGACGGAATCGCGATAGGTGGTGCCAATTACAGGCTGGCACTCTGTGCTGTCGTTGGACTGGATCACGACCACGCTGCCTTCCGACTGGGACTCGGTTATATCTCCGTAGGCCATCGAATCGAGGCTGGAGTTGACGGTCAGCGGATTTCTGCGGTTTGTCACAAGGTCGATGCTTCTGTCAGCATCGCTCAGCAATTGATAAGCGGTAGAGTTGTTGCTCAGTTGAATATAACGTGAGTCAGCTGCTTCCTGATCTGAGGAAGTGCTGACCTGGGCACCCAGGATCGTCATCAAAAGAACAAGGGCAGCCCATGCGGCTCTATGCGAAGCTCTAATAAAGAAACCCTCCTATTTTTCTTTTAGCGTATATATCCCCCATTTTTGCTTAATAACCTATTGCCAATTTAAAAAGGAAGGGCTGCCCGGTTCTTCCTGTGAATACGCCAGATGGCAGAAAACAGTCCAGGATGCCCACCTCCACCATCCTGATCTGCTCGACGATCATCCCCCAACGCCCTGGTTCATGAGCCTGTCTCTTGATCTGGCATCGTGATGTATAGAGGTTAGCGAGGTTAGCCACGCGAAAAAAAGACAGCTGAGAGCAGAAAAAAGGGGCGTGTGGGTTATCACTCCGCCTTTATGTAGTCATTTCTGAGCGCAAGTATCGTCCGGTAAACAGGTCCTACGTAGCTCTTTTCCTTGGAGTCCTTGCCCCTTGGCAGATCCACCAGCTCAACGACCTGCGGGTCCATGCCGGTGTTGGTCTTGATCAACCATTCGATGACCTCCGATGGTCCGCTGAGGTTGAACCTGACTTTGCCTTCTGAATCGGTTGTCGCCTGCAACTCGGTGTCGTCTCCTACACGCTGGGCTGTGACGGTCACGTTTTTGTATGGCTCATCATCGAAGAGGACCTGCAAGGAGAACTCACCCTGCCCCACAGTGGTTATGTTGTCCAGAGGGACGATCTCCAGCTTCTGGCCGATGGCACGCGATGCCAGGGAGAAGTCGGACTCGGGTCCGGCAACAAATGCCTTGGCATAGCAGTGCTTTGGATAGGATTTCTCCACATACCAGTCATCCGCCCAGGTGGTGGTGTCCAGCTCGGTCCAGTTGATCTCTTCTGCGGATTTGTGCTCCCAGAATCCACCGGCAGGAGGATTGGTGATGAAGTGTGTCCAGGAACCCTCGGTATGATATAGGTCGATTATATTCAGCCCGGGCCCGTCCACGTCGAAATCGTAGATCATCCAGTATCCGTTGGTGGTTGTCTTCTGGCTCAGTGTGTGGTTCAGCACATGTCCGCTCTGAGAGATGACCTTTATGTAGGCCAGGCCAAGAGGAAGCTCAGAGGATTCAGTAGTGTGACCGCTTCCGATCGGCAGGATAGCCGTATCCCCCACCTCGGCCCAGCCGGAGATTGGCCGGACGAAGCTCTCATGAGCATTGACCGAAGCAAAACACAGTACTATTAAAAAAACCATTGCAGATACCAATAGCTTCAAACTCATCACCTTAGTATGTTATAAGTAATACCAAGTATTTAATATTTTCTGAATAAAGCTGGGGCAGGCCTGAGATAACCCTGCTCTGGCCGCTCGCGGCAGCCAAAGAAACCGCCCATTTATTGCCGCATCGATCACGAATATTATGTCGATATTCCCAGGCTGAATCGGCTCACTGAAAAACCTTGGCTTCTGAGAAGAAGATCGGCCTGCTCAGGGCCTGATGCTTCGGATATTTTCAATCGACATAATTGAGCCTCAGCTGCATAGAAGCGGATCTAGCAGATGATCTCGCCAGCTACGGGCCAATAACAAAAGATATTTTGCCGAAAGACAAATAAACTTTCACGGACCATCGGGCAGCCCATGACCCGCTTCTTAGTAGTTCTGGGCACCACCTCCCATTCCGGCAAGAGCACCCTGGTAGCTGCCCTATGCCGTCTCCTTCGCAACCGGGGATTAAAGGTGGCGCCTTTCAAGTCCCAGAATATGAGCCTTAACTCCTGGGTCACCGCCAACGGATCGGAGATAGGCATCGCTCAGGCCTGCCAATCCTGGGCTGCTGGAGAGGAACCCACCGAGCTCATGAATCCCATCCTCTTGAAGCCCAAGGGCGACCGCACCTCCCAGGTCATTGTCCTTGGCCGTCCTGTTGCTGACCGGTCTGCTGCCGATTACTACCGTGAGATCCATTCCCTGAAGGGTGTGGTGGATCAGGCACTGGACCAGCTCTCCTCTCAGTACGACTATATCATTGTGGAAGGGGCGGGCGGGGCTGCCGAGATAAACCTGTACGACCGCGATCTCGCCAATATCTACGTGGCGCGCCGTTTAAAGTCGCCCATAATCCTGGTTGGTGACATAGAGCGCGGCGGCGTATTCGCCAGCCTATACGGCACGTTTCAGCTCCTGCCAGACGATCTGCGCCCCCTCGTGAAGGGCCTGGTCATCAACAAGTTCCGTGGAGATCCTGCCATCCTGGGATCGGGTTTGGCAGCCCTGGAAGATCTGACCGGAGTGCCGGTTTTAGGGGTGCTTCCTTACCTGGACCTGAATATACCATCGGAGGATTCGGTATCCCTCGGAGATAAGCCGGCCCGGCCAACATCCGATCAAACGGCTGGTGTTGAGATCGCCGTAATCCGGTTGCCGCGAATAAGCAACTTCACCGACTTCGAGCCTCTTGAAAGGGCCGCTGCAGTCAGATATGTCGAGCTTGACCAGCCACTCGGAAGTCCTGATGCAGTTATAATTCCGGGTACCAAGAACACCGTCTCAGATCTGCAGGAGATGCGAGAAAAGGGAATGGACAGGCAGATCCTGGCCCTTCGGGATGTGCCTATACTGGGGATATGCGGAGGCTACCAGATGCTGGGACAAGAGATAATCGATGGGGGGATAGAATGCGTCGCAGGTACGGTTAAAGGGCTGGGTCTTATCGATGCGGTGACCAGGTTTGATCGGTACGAGAAGAGGACTGTTCAGGTCACAAAGGAGGTGGCTGGATGCGGCCCAATCTTGGGTCCTATCCAGGGCCAGACCGTCAGGGGATATGAGATCCATATGGGAAAGACCAGCGGATCGGCAGAGCCGGCATTTGGGGACGATGGGGCTGTGGCTGGCAGCGGCATGGTGATAGGCACATATCTTCATGGCCTCTTCGAGAACCAGAACTTCCGGGAGGCTTTCTTGAACTATCTGTACGAGAAGAAGAATCTGGACCGGCGCGATTCTTCTCCTGGCCAGGGCTTCGACGAGCTGGCAGCGGCAGTGAAGTCCCACCTGGACATCAGCCGCGTATGGTCGATGATCGGTCTATAGAAGGACTGGATCTCTGCCATGTACCACAACTGCCAACCGCTCCCGAAATCCGTTCTCAGTCGCGCAGGAACTCTGCCAGGCCAGGATATGTCTGGCTATCCGGCGGGCCAGGCGGCGTCCAATCGTCGCTCAGAAACTCCTTAATGGCTGGTATGTGCTGGCTTAAATCCGCTGGTGCTCTCTGCCCAGTGCCTCTGGTCATGAATTCTCCGAGAGCTGGGATATGATTCTCATAGCCCAGGGGGACCGGACGCCATCCAGCCCGTCTGAACTCCTCGATGGCCTGGATATGATCGGTATCTCCGAAGAGATCATCGCTCCAATGCCTCTGCTGATAGTAAAGAGACCACAACCGCCCCTGAACATACCAGGACGGCACCCAGAAAGGATTATCGATGTTCAGCAAGACCGGGTAAGGCCCTCTTATAACCGAGTAGTCGGCGTCCTTCCAGGCGAGTTCTGCAGAGGCCAGGCTTCCGATGCGGCTCTCTGTCGAGATGTTGATGCCATTATACAGGCGGAGCTGGGGGCCAAAGGCGTAAAGCGCGGCCGGGTTCGACGTCCCTGGCGTCTGATCCAGGTGCAGCGGCTCAATCCCTGCCCAGAGGTATCTGCCGTCCTCCAGATAGTAAAACCGGCCGGCTATCTGCGAAATGCTCTCCGAGGAGGTGAGCAGGCTCTCAGCTGGCACCAACATCATAAGAAGAGCCAGCCCAAGAATCTGGACCCTAGTCATGTTCCTTAACGTATCTAAGGCAAAATATAAAACGATTTGCCCAGGCCCTTTTCAGCATAAGGAAACGTGACAGCCATCGGAAGCATCGTGTTTCGGGATAGTCGATCTCAGGGGTTGTCGTTTCCAAATGCGATCGTCTTTTTTTTCGTTCCACGGCATCGAATATATAGCTGGAGCGCAGACTAGGACTGGTTTTTAGGCTTTGGTCATGAGATAGGTGATGATATGGCAGAAGCTAAGGCAGGCGATACGGTCAGGGTTCATTACACCACCAAGCTGGATCGTGGAACGGTGCTGGACTCTTCGGAGGATTCAGAGCCTCTGGTCTTCAGGATTGGTGAGGGCAAGCTCGTTCAGGGATTTGAAGATGCGGTGGTGGGGATGACACCAGGCCAATCGAAGACGGTGCGTGTGCCGCCAGAGAGAGCTTATGGAGCCTACCGGCAGGATCTGGAGCTGGAGCTGGATAGGAGCAAGTTTCCGGAGGGCTTCGAGCCAGAGATCGGCCAGAGGCTGGAGATATGCGAGGAGGACGGGCGTGTTGTGCCGGTGGAGGTGCTGGACGTCTTCGATCAGACCGTCGTGGTCAACGCCAACCATCCACTGGCTGGAGTCGAACTGATATTCGATATACATCTATTGGATATAATCTGAAAAACCCGGATTTATTCGGGGGGCCATTTTGGCACGGGAATTCCGGGTTGGCCCCATCACGGGGCCCCATTTCCCCAGGGGCAGTGGAAAAGGAACATCAAACGGAGCCTCAAACGATTCGCCTGAAGATCGCAGACTGCGAATTGTGCGGACCCGAGTCGGCGTCTCTGAGGTATCCGGCGAGGGAATTGCACCTGCTGATATCCTCGATCCACCTCTATCCCTGCACTCGATGCTCATTGGCTTCTCTTTTGCAGGTCTCATTTGAAGGTGCGCCACATCCCGACGATAACATCTTCCCGGACCCATGCCTCATATATCTGCAATCGATCAGAAGTTCTCCTGAGGGCATATCATCATCTTGATATAATTCTTCAGGATAGGTATCTCCTGAGCCCGGATCTGCTTCCAGTCATCGTCCACCATGACCTCCCATTTGCCGCCCTTCTTATCATAGGAACGAAAGAAATCCAAGGAGTACAAGCCTGAGTTGATCCCTTCTCCTCCTCCCTCGAAATAACCGAAGAACCTCTGGCCCATGGGATCGAACTCAGCCATATACCAGTGCATATTCCTTCCGTTGTATAGGTGGAGCAGGATCATCTCCCAGCCCATATAGGTATGGTCGTGGGTCAGTGGGGGCAGGGCTTTGAAGTCCTTCATATCCAGATCCTTTAGTCTTCTTGCCATAACAGATCCTAGATGACAGCTTTCATCTATAAATCCTGACCTCAGCACAGGCCAACGGCAAAGGTAAAATCCTTGTACATCTTTGAGCAGCGCTGGAGGAAGATGCTGTGAGAATACTGGTCAGCGATTCACTGGCGGAGGAGGGTGTACGGCGGCTGGAGGCGGCAGGAGAGGTTGACGTGATAACCAACCTCTCCCCAGAAGAGCTAAAGGAAAAGATAAAGGATTATGACGCCCTGGTGATCAGGAGCGGTACCAAGGTAACAGCCGAGATAATAAATGCAGCTGACCGGCTCAAGGTCATCGGCCGTGCTGGGGTCGGCGTGGATAACGTTGACGTGGATGCCGCGACAAGAAAGGGCATCATAGTGCTCAATGCCCCTGGCGGAAATACCATATCGGCAGCCGAGCACACGATCGCTATGCTCTTGGCCGCTTCAAGAAACATTCCTCAGGCCAACTCTGCCCTGAAGAAGGGAGAATGGAACCGGAGGAAGTACAACGGAGTCGAGGTATTTCACAAGACCCTTGGAATTGTGGGGCTGGGCCGCATCGGAGTCGAGGTTGCCAAGAGGATGCTATCGTTCGGCATGAGGATATTGGCCTACGATCCATTCATCACCGAGGCCAAAGCCCAGGAATTGGGCATAAGGCTTTCCACGCTTGAGGAGATCTACCGGGAGAGCGATTTTATAACAGTTCACACCCCGCTGACTCCTGAGACCCGCAACATGATAGATGAGCCCCAGATAGCCATGATGAAGCCCACGGTGCGGCTGATCAACTGCGCACGGGGGGGAATCATAAACGAGGCAACCATGGCCAAGGCAGTGGCCGAAGGCCGGATTGCCGGCGGAGCTATAGATGTCTATACAAAAGAGCCGCCAACCGGAAATCCGCTACTGGATCAGGATCGCATAATCACCACCCCACATCTGGGTGCCTCAACCGCAGAGGCCCAGATCAACGTGGCTCTGGCCGTGGCAGATCAGATCATCGCCATAAGCAAGGGGGAGCTTCCGACCACTGCGCTGAACATGATAGCCGTATCTCCAGAGACCCTGGCCCTTATGGGGCCTTACATGGACCTCGCCGAGAAGATGGGCCGCCTAGTAGGACAGCTGGGAGATTCCCGTTTCGAGATGCTGGAGATCGTGTATGGCGGCTCGGTGGCGCAGAGGGACACCAGGATAGTCACCGTCTCTGCGATCAAAGGCCTGCTGGAGTCGATCGGCGGTTCGGTCAACTTCGTAAATGCAAGCAGCCTGCTTCGAGAGCGTGGGATCAAGCTCGTGGAGTCAAAGACCGAGAGCGCCAACGGCTACAGCAACATGATAATAATGACCCTCAAGACCGCCAAAGAGAGCATATCGGTACACGGCACGGTATATGGGTCCAGGGATACTCGAATCGTCCAGATAAACCAGTTCAAGGTCTATGTACCTACAGAGGGCAATCTGGTGCTGGCAGTTCACGAGGATCGGCCAAATATCATAGGCCCTGTCTGCATGGTTCTGGGCGAGGACAGGATCAATATCGGTGGCATGCATGTAGGCCGGATAGAGGCAGGCCAGCCTCAGCTCATGGTCCTGAATGTGGACCAGCCCGCATCCGAAGAGACCATGAAAAAGATATGCTCGGTATCTGGCGTGGTCAAAGCCCGGACGATCCAGCTCTAAAAAAAGAGCGAACCTCGGAGATCCGATCAGGGTCTGGTGTTCGTATATCCAGGCATCAGATGAAATCCATCTTGCCTGGACATACTTCCTCCCAAATTCAGGCCGCCTTAAGAGGTCTCGGCCAAGGCGGCCCGGATATGCCCATCGCAGTTGGGCCTTTTCAGATCAGCCTATCCTTGAGTTCCCGGACAAGCTCGGCCTTAATGCAAGTCTGGCGGTCGCCTCCGCAGACCACACCTCGCACGCCGATGATGTCGGGGGCTATGTCCTTCAGCATCCCGATGTGTTCAAATCCGATGGTTCCGGCCAGGGCAACCTCCATCCCGCCCTTATGGCCTGCCTTCACAAAGCCGCTCAGATCATCCTCAGTCATGAACTCGAAGGTGGAGCGGCCGTCCTTTACTGCGGTGTCGACCATTATCAGGTCAGACCCCGCTCTCTTTGCCGGTCCAGCCAGTTGCATGGGATCAAGCGATCCAGCTCGCTGAAAATCGGAGTAGGCACACGCCACAACCTTCTTTCGGCCGTCCACCTCCCTGACTGCCCGGACTATTGCAGCCATCATCTCCTCTGCCTCATCCGCCGTCCTCACCCCTAAAAGCCCGGCCTTCACATAGTCTGCTCCGGAGATCGCTGCTCCAAGAGCCGCCAGGCTGGCAGTCCCTGGCTTGAACGGCAGGTCGCCGATGGTGGCGCTCACAGGCACCCGGCCAGCTGCCATTGCTGCTACCTCTCTTATGGCCCAGGGGAAGTTCGCCCCAAGCGACCCTTCCCTGGGATTTTTCACGTCCAGGATATCTGCTCCGCCCTGCAGGGCGGCCCATGCCTCCTCAAGGCTCATAGGACTGACCAACAACCTCATATCAACCATACCCAAGATGAACGCGATGCGTTGCGTCTTTGTCATGGATCTATTTAACGGTGAGGTAGTGCATGCAGTGAGGGGGCAGAGGAACAGATACCGTCCGGTCCATGAGCACAGCCGCATCGTGACCACGTCAGATCCAATCGATCTGCTGAAGGAGGCGTCCCCAAAAGAGGTCTATCTTGCAGATCTGAACCGGCTGACTGGACAGGGTGGTAACCTGCAGATCGTAAGTGAGATATCACTTAGGGTCAGGACTATTGCAGATATCGGAATGACAAATAGGACCGACCTCGATCTTCTCAAGCCTCCGGCGGTGCCGGTCCTGGGCACTGAGTCTGCGACTCTCTCGCTTATGGAAGAAGCATCATCGGATCGCGATGTGGTCGTGAGCCTGGACCTTCTCGACAGACAGGTTCTGTCCAGAGACCAGACGATCCCAAAAGATCCATTCGAAGCCCTCAGAATGCTCAACCGGTCTGCGTTTAGGGAGATCATAATCCTCGAGCTGGATAGGGTGGGCACATGCTGCGGTCTGGACAGGGATTTCCTGCAGAGTGCGGCAAACATAAGCCGGCATGAGCTGCTGCTGGGTGGCGGCGTTCGGTCAGCCTCGGATCTGTCGGCTCTGGAGGACATGGGATTTGCCGGCGCGCTTGTGGCCACGGCTGTGCACGACCGATCCATACCGCTGGACAGGCTGAGGCAGTGACCTCGGTTCGTCAATGTTCAGGGGATAAGCACATAGCTGAGCACTGATCCGACCACGAGCGAGGCAGCCAGGCGCAATCCGACAGATTTGGCAGTGCCTGATATCCCCAGCTCCTTTATCAGCACCATGAAAGTTGCCACGCATGGAAAATACATTGCCAACACCACGGAAGCGATCACCAGCTGCTCAGGAGACATATCCATGGGCGCAAACATGCCGATCCCCACATCCTTTCTCAGAAATCCTATTATCAGGGCTCCGGCCGCATCGCTGGGAAGCCCGAGCATTACAGAAACCACCGGTCGCAGAGACTCTCCTGCCAGGTGCAGAAATCCTGAGATCTGGAATATGTTCATTATCAGCATGCCCACTCCGATGTAAGGGACAGCCTCTGCAAGAAAAGACTTCAGCCGGACATGGGTCTTTCTGAGAAGGGCGTGTGGGTCGGGCATCCTGTAAGGCGGTATCTCCAGGAATATCTCCGGGGACTCCTCTTTGATCAGCCGGTGAAGCAGAAGGCCGGTGACAATGAATACCATGATCAGCGTTGCATAGACCATGGCTATGTACTTCAGTCCGTACTGGCCCAGCATGCCGAAGATCATGGCGGTTTGTGAGGCACAGGGAATGGTCATGGTCATCAGGGTTGCAGCCAGATATCGTTGCTTGGGAGACTCTAGGACCCGGACTGCAAGCACGGCAGGCACGCTGCACCCCATGCCAAGAACGCAGGGAAGGATGGCAGCACCATGCAGGCCTATACGGTGCATCATTGCGTCGAGGAGCACGCTGATGCGGGGCAGATAGCCCAGGTCCTCCAGGAAGCCCAGCACCAGATAGAAGGGAATCAGGAAGGGGAGAACAACACCAAGCGGTATGTATAGGCCGGTGGTTAGGATGCCGAATGACTGGAGCAGTTCCGGCGAGCTGCCAACGAGCAGGTCGCGCAGAAGGCCGGTGGCATGGCTTGCAACCAGGGCGTACACCCACCTGGAGTAGGCATCGAAGAGCGGGTCGGTTACCCTGGCCATGATCAGCTCTCCCAGGTCTATGATCAGGCTGAAGCAGACGTAGAGGACCAATATGGCCACCGGGATTCCGGTCCAGGGCCGGATTGTTATGTCTTCCAGACGCTCAAGAAGGGACGGGTGACGGTGTTCCACACGCTGCACCCTGGATACGATCTCTCCGACCCGCACCCAGCGCTGTTCTGTCGACTCTGCAAAATCCGTTGGATATACGGGTCCGTAGATCTCATTCGACGGCTGGCTGGCCGTCTCCTCCACCGTTCGGACCAGGTCCCGTATGCCCTGGCCGCTCACTGCCACCGTAGGCACCACTGGCACGCCCAGCTCTCCTGCGAGGGCAGATGCGTCAATGGTTATTCCTCTCTTGACCGCCACATCCCACAGGTTGAGCGCCACCACGGTAGGAATGCCAACCTCCAGGATCTGCAGTGTCAGGTGGAGGTTGCGTTCGAGGTTGGTGGCATCCACCACGTTTACCACCACATCCGCCCCCTGGTCGAAGATCTGGCGGGCTATCTCCTCGATCGGAGATGATGGGTCCAAAGAGTACATCCCAGGCACGTCCACGAGGGAGGCGGCTGTGCCGCCGATCGTGACCCGCCCTTCGGTATAGCCCACGCTGGTCCCGGGGTAGTTGGCTGAGATTACCTCGGTGCCGGTCAGCCTTGAGAATATGACGCTCTTGCCCACATTTGGGTTGCCCATTAGGATTATCTTCAAGGAGGAAAACTCCGTTGCAAGGTGGCCTTTGCCCAGACGTTCTTAATATCTTTTCGTCGGGCACAGAAAAGCAGCCGCATGCATAGACGCTCTAATTCCATGGGCAGGATCGATCATTTCAATGAACATCGTTATCCGCAATTGAAGCGCTATATATATAACAAAACGATCGCAACTTCCATGCTGGGTGACGCCGAATGGATATATCAAGACCCATCGGATTTCTTCTGATAATGGGCGGCCTCCTGGGCATGTATGTGGGATCATCCATATGGAACTCGGTTTCACCGGACGACGGCGAATTTGTCATGGTATCGGTCAGGCTGCTCTTTGCCGTCCCGATCTGGATAGCTTCCATGGTGGTCCTGGGCATTGCGGCCAGGGCTGCGAAGAGATGATAACTGACTTCGGACCTGGTTGACACCGGTCTGGTTGACCACGGGTTCGCCGATCGACCTGGCCGAGCATTATCTGGTTTGGGACTGCCTTCTCTCACTGCAGATCTGATCAGGCAGAAGGTCGCAGATCTTAAGCGGCGCCTATTCAACCATGCCTCACAGACCAAAAGAAAAGCCTGGCGCGGCGCATATTGTGGGACCGTTGCCTGGACATTTAATCTGGATGCGTGCAATGAAACGCCAATGCTTTCCAAATATTTGTCAAAAGATCGACAAATATAAATAGAATTGTCCATGTGACAACAAAAAGTTCGACATTTGAGCCAGGCGATCTAGATGACAAGATGGTTTGAGATGGTCGGATCAGCGCTTCCAGGTGTATTTCTGATCTTGCTTCTTACGATATCGTTATCCGTTGAATCCGTCGGCCAGTCTGATGGACCGCCCTCGGACGCGGGATTGGACCAAAACAGTTCGGTATTTTCAGGGCGCGTCTTGCAGGTGGCGATGGAGGAGAACATCAGCCAGCCGATCAACGGAACCGATGTGGAGTTATGGTGCTCAAAGAGTGCCGGCGTCTTGGGCACATTTTTAAAGAGGGTTCAGACAGATAGCAATGGCGAGTTCAAGTTGACTGCAAACGGTTCATGCGATTTCTTCAATATATTACTGCCTCATCCCGCGGTCTGCGGCTCCAGCAGCATTGGAGGCATTGTGGTCAACCAGAGCTGGATTTCAGTGCCGTCTTCAACTGGGAATCAGAAGCTTTCCAGCAACGATTTCCTGATCTGCAAGATGGATTGCCCAGATGGTTGCGAGTGCCTTTTGCAGCAGGAGGCAAAGGAGAAGTTCAACATAAGCGAGGGACGTGACTGCAAGAAGTGTTCAGATGAGATTTGCGGGCATTCCCAGGCTAAAGAGCCAAAGTACTGCTTCAAGCCGGTGTGCACCATATGCCAGCCCACGAGCAGCTGGTCGCAATCGGCGGAGAGCTTCCTCGGCTAGCCCGCATCGGGCTGGTTATAGGCCTATTTTTTCGCGAGGACTTTGCCACCGAAGGCCAGGTATCGGCCGGTTATGCGGAGACACTTGTGACGGGAATCGATATGATGGGCCTTATTTATGGATATGGGATCTGCCTTTCAATGCGAAGGAAAATGACCGATAATCTCACCAACCGCACCCGTAATAAACCTGCTAACAGCAGCAATTATTTTTTTTATTCCCAAGCAAGATTATAAGTATCCCAGATCTATCATCTATATTCACGGTGGAAGAATGAAATGGACTCTGATTCTCGTCTCTTTGATCCTGATCGGTGCGGCTCTGGGTGCGATGCCTGAAGATGACAGCGCTCCGGCGCTGCCGCCCTGTGCAGATCAGGGTGTGGACTTCGAACCCCGGGACCCAACCGATCCTTATTCTGCCGGTCCCTCGCTGGTGCCCGGGTGGTATGATATCTGGTGCGGCCCGCGGACAAGCGATCGGATAGGTGAGCCTGATAGATGGACGGCTTACGGCCCGGTGGAACTCAGAGGCGGCCAGTTCTACGTCTTTGATGCGGCCACTTCAGAGCTCTCAGAGCCGGACCCGGAAATGGTGGAAGCCCACCTCTCCGGGCCGTCGCCTTCTGAGGCTCTTATCTGGTTCCGGCTCAGCCCCGACATCGCCTATGTGACATGTTTGGAGGGAGCGTACGCCTCGGAGGAGCAGCTAAAGGCAAATCACCGGTCCAGAGAATCGCTTGCTGGGGACTGGAAGATGACCGGCCATCAGGAAGGCTTCAACGGCTGGAAGGCCGACCTTACCTTAAGCGCGGACGGCTCGCTCTCCTGGACCGAGACGGATGGTGCCAATGCCGGGGCCTACAGGTTGGGCTCCTGGCAGTACGACGGGACTTTGTTCACGATGGAATGGACGGCTCCGCAGGGAGGCCAGTCGGTATGGCAATCCAGGTCTGTCAAGCGGGATCGGATAGAGAATGGGAACTACACCGTTGAATATGCCACGGGCGGGAGATGGGAGGCGACCCGAGTGGGCGCCTTGGCTGGAGCAGGCGGGGAGCTGGCCGGGAGATGGAGCCATGGAAGCGTGGTCGTCACCATAACCAAGATGGAGAATGGGACATATCGCCTGGTCGGAACCGATGGGGGTTTCGAGCACAGCGGAATCATGGAATTCGACGGGATGTTCTACCACGGTTATCTGTATGATACACCGGGTCGGTGCTGCGGAAACGACGGAGAGGCCTGGATCAAGGTTCTCGATGATAACTCCTATGCCGCTACCTCAAGATGGTGGCCCAAGTCAAGTCCCCGGCCAGATCCTGTGGAGCAGAGCGACTACAGCGGATGGGAGATATTCCAGCGGGAGGTCTGAAAAATCAGGCAGATACCGCCGATCTCTAAGAAAAGCGTATGCATGTATCCGATATCAGTAAAAGCCCGGCCGAAATATTGGGAAATGGCCGGCAGAGCACCGGCAAGGTACGATAGCATTCGGCCGTCATTTGGAAAAGAGGAGGGCCGGCCGGCAGCGATGCACTGGCCTTGCAGGGCCTTTTTTTGCAATTGACCGGTATCACAATGGATCATATTCGAATAGGCATAAGTTGAGCGAAAACAGATATCTTTCAATGCCTATGGTGGGGCATCGCAATGGATCATATTCGAATAGGCACGAGTTGAGGGGATCAGTGAGATGCGAGGCGTGATTTCTCCACAGGGATTTGATGCGATCCGAAAGCAGGCGATGGTCCGCTTTGGATTGGCAGCCCTCATGATACCCGCTATTATCTTCGCCATGGCTGGAACCATTCATTACTGGCAAGGCTGGCTGTACTGGATGGTTCTCTCGATCCCAATGATTGCGGCAGCAATCTATTTTCTGAGAACGGATCCAGAGCTACTGAGGCGGCGGATGAAATTTCAGGAGAAAGAGCGGGAGCAACAGACTATCGTCCTACTGGGATATGTCGTGTTGGTTGCTGGCTTTTTGGCCATCGGCTACGATCTGAGACAAAATGGACTGAATCAGGTTCCGGTATATGCTGTACTTGCGGCTGATATTGGTGTGCTTCTTGGCTACTGTCTCATCCTGTGGGTCTTCAAAGAGAACAGATATGCGGCTCGGACAATTGAGGTTGAAGAGGGTCAGAAGGTCGTTACAACAGGTCCATATTCCATCATCAGGCACCCGATGTACCTGGGCGTCTTAGTAATGTATCTCCTCACGCCCATAGCTCTCGGATCTTGGTTGGCAGTGCCCATAGTCTCGTTATATATCCCGCTCCTGGTATGGAGGATTATCGACGAGGAGAAGGTGCTTCTGAGAGACTTGCCTGGATACCATGAATACCGTATGAACAGGCCGTATCGCTTGCTGCCCTTTGTCTGGTAACGCATATTCGGGATGCGAACCACCAGTATCATTTGCAGCATGGTTGCTCTGGCGGCCTTGCCGCTCATGCTATATACCTATGCGGGATTGGATTTAGGGAACGGGGCAGATATAGAAATGATTTTTATACAACCCCCCAAACATGAAATAGGGAAAGAGACTCTAAGGATATCCGATATCCTGCAAATTCAAATGGGATCTATACATGTCGATGTCTTCAGGTCGTTTCGATGGCAAGACGGTTGTCGTGACTGGCGGAAGCGCCGGGATCGGGCTGCAGACAGCCAGGGACCTGCATGCGGAAGGGGCGTTCGTCCATATTCTCGGCAGGAGCGCAGATAAGCTGGCCAGTGCAAAGGAGAGCCTTGGAGGTGACAGCAGGGTACTGGTCCACCGATGCGACGTCTCTGAGGAAGCTCTGGTGAAAAAGACGTTCGAAGTTATAGAGGCGTCATCAGGCAAGGTCTACGGGCTGGTTAACAACGCTGCTATCAATCCTTCCAGAAACGATATCCTCCATACAGAGTACAGGGACTGGAGCGATACCTTGGATGTCAACCTGACAGGAGCATTCAACTGTTCCAGGGCAGCTGCCAGGCAGATGCTTGAGCTGGGGAGGGGAAGCATAGTCAACATCGCCTCGGTAGGCGGCATCAATGCTTTTAGGACCCGTACTGCCTACAACGTGAGCAAGTTCGGACTAATTGGCCTTACACAGTCCATGGCTATAGATTATGCTGAGATGAACATCAGGGTAAATGCGGTCTGCCCGGGATACGCCAGGACCGAGCTTACCGCACCGCTCTTCGAGAAGATGGGCAAGGAGAAGTTCGAGGCCCTCGTCAGCGCACACGCCATGAGGCGCCTGGGAAGGCCCGAGGAGATCTCAAGAGCCATCCTGTTTCTGCTCTCAGAGGATGCCAGCTTCATCACAGGTGTGGCTCTTCCTGTGGACGGTGGTTATCTGCTCAAGGGTTAGCCCCGGAAATCATCTGGACCGAAGATTTGGGCAAAGTCTCCTCTTCAATCCCCACTATGACGGTGGGGCCTTCCAGCTCCGCTCTTTAGCCCTTCCCTGACAGCGTTGCCTTCGTATCCTAGCAAGGCGCAAAGCCTGTCTCGGCATTATGCCTTCCACCACACCATGCAGTTGGCGCTCTTTACGCGAGTATTATAGGACCCGTCCGGATTCATTTTGGACCGGAAGTACTGCCTTCGGCTTATCCTCGGTTAGCTCGTCGGCCTCGATGTAGTTCGCAAGCAGCGTCTTTTGGATCACCAGTGCCTCTTCCATAGTCTGGTATCTCTCATCTCTGTCGAACAAACAGATCTCGATATTGGCATAGATTTGGTAGTCGTGGAGCGTAGTCACCACATTTCAGATAGTTTCCAGGGGCTCGGTACTCCTCTCCCATGATCAGTGGATAGATCTACCCTGAGAAGTCAAAGATCCTGAATGGGCTGGCCAATGATTCCAAAACGCAGTAGCCACAGCTGGCATCGTGCATCTTCATCAGGGTGGCGGGGTCTCGAACAGCTGAACTCCAGGTGCTGTAGACCAGGTCGTACTTCTCTTGCAGAGGAAAGTCGGACCAGAGGTCTTCTGCGAACTCTATGTTGTCTGCCCCCTCTTGCCTGGCATTCACTTTTCAGTTGATTCATGAAGGGATGGGCGGGCTCGACGACAGTCATCTTTCTCACGTGCCTGGCCAGGGGAATGGCGAGGCGGCCATATCCAGCTCCGATGTCAAGAACGCTCGAATCCTTGTTGATGAATCGCATCAAGCGATTTAGCTCTGCCTCGAACTCGGCCTTCTTCTTCGGATCTGTCTGATCCAGCCTGCCCCCATAAGTCTTCAATGAAACCTCTGCAATCATGTCCAGCCGTTCTTTTTCAGAAAGATCCTATCGGACGCGGTTGAGGCTAGAGTGTCTTATCGTCTCCTCCCATATGGCTTGCCAGCTGCGGAACTCCGTGGTCATAATAGATCTCCATCTAATCACCACATATGCCTCAGATACTATTATAATATATAATTTTTTTGTTACTATTGTTAGATATTGTGAGATCAAAACCAGAGCTTGCTCAATCTATCTCAGAGCACCAATATTAATTACAGATACATTTGGATTCATATAGCTATAATATTTAATACTAGAAGCGCATTTGATTGACGAATTAGAGCAAAAGACTCCAACATAGTATCCATACGAACCAATTAGGCGTGATCACAAATGAGCCCAAATACCTACTTGGACTACGATACATGCGCTGCCTGCGGCGGCAGGTGCTGCAAACGCCATGCTGGCGCGCTCTTCCCCAGCGACATCAAGGGGCAGATGTACGATGGCCTGGTCAAGCTTCTGTCCACAGGGATGTACCAGATCGACTGGTACGATAAAAATCCCATGATGAGCTTTGAGGAGCTGCGTGGCTATACAATTACGCTTCAGACCGGAGAGCTTAAGCGGGTCGAGAGCCGCGCCCCGAAAGCCATGGCCTACTACATCAGGCCGGCCCATGTGGAGACTCGCGGGGCGGTGTTCGACCACTCTGGGGGAAAGACTGGAACCTGCGTATTCTGGGATGCTGAGAAAGGCTGCACCAGCCCTTCAAAGCCTGCCCAGTGCCGGGTGCTCAAGCCAAATCCCGAGGATACGACAAAATGTCATTACCCAAATCCCATATTCGGATACTTAGGCTCCAATCGGGCCTTAGGGCTTATGTGGTGGCAGCACAGAGAGACCATAAGGAGGGCCGGGAGGCACTTCGAATAGTATCCTCGTAGCCTGACGTGCAGATTGGGGCGACAACCTAGTACGCAAGCGGCTTATAAGCAAGAGAACTGCTGAAAAATGGATTTACGCAGATTATGCGTTTTTCGTTGATAGCTGGACGCTAGTCGAATTCGGCTTATATAAAAAAAGGACGGCAATATTGACTGAAGCATTTCTTATTCTATCCAAAATTTGAGATGAGGTCGTTGACTATAGTTGCAGGTGTCCAAAGGGTCATACTATTGCCCTTCCGTTCTTGGCCTTCAATCTCCGAATACCCCTTTCATCTGATCCAGGTGTATCTTTAGCCGCGCCAGGGTGTCCTCGCCTTTGGGAGTGGTCTTATAGATGACGGGCGAATTGTCTATCTTCTCGAGCAGATTGCTCTTAAGCATCGGCTCGAGAAACCGTCTGGCTATGGGGAAGTTGATGTTTGATTTGTACACTATCTGGGTAATACTCTCCCCTTTGGTGCAGACACTCAGGATATCGTGAAGGATCATATCCTTGCTTCTTCTCCTCTGCCTCATAGGAATTCACTTACGTATGTTGACACCTTAACAGTTCTACGATCTAATAGTATTTCAATGTATCTTAGCAATAGTTATGGGATATTATATCAATAAATGCGCCATAAATTACAATTAGTATGTACTAGTCTCAACGGTATTGGTTTTGCCACTTCTATGCTGGTGCAGAATCTGGACTTCCTCTATCTGTCCATGAAGCTTCAGCCCGTAGTTCCCAGCATATTCAGTTGCGGCGATAATGAGATCCTGACCAATAGCCAATCCTCAATCCCACTCGCCCTTCTCAAATAGGTAGGTTCCAAGGCCGAGCATGGCCAGGCAGCTTGCGGCCATTACTCCCAGGTCAAGAGCGGGACTGAAGCTGCTTACCCCAAGGAGGCTGTATCGCAGGCCGTCTATGCCGTAAGTGAGCGGATTGTAGTATGACAATGGAGCAACTAAGGACGGTAGGCGGTCCACAGGGTAGAGAGCGCCGGATAGGAAGAGGAACGGGTATAGAATGAAGTTCAGGACGAGCGAAAATCCGTAAGTCTCCTTCTTGAAGGATGCTAGCGATAATCCCAGGCCTATAAATGCCGAGGCAATTAACGCCATGAAGATCAACGAGATCAGCATCCCTTCTGGCCTATGGAATCTCGAGCCCATGACTATTCCTCCAAATAATATAATAAAGCTCTGAAATATGGCGACAGTAACTCCACTAGCAGTTCTTCCAAGGATTATCCCAATCCTGCTGGAAGGAGTGACCATGATCTCCTTAAGAAAGCCCATCTCTCTATCCCATAGCATCAGGAAGCTTGTAGAGTTGGATGCGGTAAGCAGAGTCATTGCCACCATTCCGGGGGTGAGGAAACTCAGGTAATCGATGTTCTTCATCTCAGGAAAATAGATCTGGTTCTTAAATCCGAGTCCTATGAACGCCAATAGGAACAATGGAGCAAAGGAGTAACCGATTAATCGATCCTTCTGCCTGGAGAAGCTCAGCATATCCCTGCGCCAGAGACTATATGCCTCATAGAGATAAAATCTCACGATGCTGTCTCCTTTGAAGAGCCAAATTCAATTGCCCGAGTCCTCGCATTCATGCAAGGTTCGACCGGTGAGCTTTAGAAAGACGTCCTCCAATGTCGGTTCAATAATACCCACATGAGATACAATTGCCCTGTTCATGCAGGCTTCGATAACCACCTGTGGTATTCGCGATTGTGCATCATCTACCCGCAAGAGAATCTTACCATTGCTCACTTCTGATGAAGCAATCCAAGGAAAGAAGCTGAGAGATTGGAGCAGAATCTCGCCACCGCTCTGGATGTGCATCACAATGGTATCGGCGCCGATTAGGCCTTTCAGGTTCTCAGGCGTATCCAGGGCTACTATTCTTCCTCGGTCGATTATGGCGACCCTCTCACACAGTTGATCCGCCTCTTCCATATAATGGGTGGTAAGGACTATTGTAATGTCCTCGCGAAGGTTCAGCTCTTTTACGTATTTCCAGATATGGCGTCTGGATTGGGCATCCAGGCCTAAAGTCGGCTCATCGAGGAAGAGGACTCCTGGGTGATGCATAAGCCCGCGGGCTATGGCCAGGCGGCGCTGCATTCCACCGGAGTATCTCTCCACCAAGACATCAGCCTTATCCTTAAGCTCCACAAGCTCCAAGACTTCTTCTATTCTTTCGCGACGCATATCCCCTCGCAGGCCGTACAGTCTTGCGTGGAAATCCAGATTCTCTCTGCCTGTGAGTTTTCTGTCCAGGACGGAATCTTGGAATACGACCCCAATGCAGGATCTAACTGCGTCCCGCTCCTCGATTATATCATGTCCATGGATGGTTGCGGTTCCCTCCGTTGGGTGAATTATCGTCGTCAGCATCTTTATCACTGTGCTCTTGCCAGCACCGTTGGGCCCAAGTAACCCAAAGAACTCTCCCTTATCGATCTCCAGGTTCACGTTATCTACCGCTTTTTCGCCATGGTACGCCTTGGACAGGTTTTTCATGGAGATGATCGGATTTCCCATAATATAATGAGTAGCATCAATTATGTTATATCTTTCGGTAAAGTGTAAATTTATGATTTATGGTATTTGTATTTATCATATATAGTTTGACTGATGCATGATATGGATCTGATGATAATAGGATTACAGTGTGATTTCCCAATTCTATGCTTGCTGCTTAGGTTGTCAAAGATTTTTGGGTTCAGAAATACTTATATATCTTTATGTTAGTAACATCTAATGCTATAATATGATATAAAATTGATATTTAATGATCAACATGAAGTGCATTAGTACGAATAAGGACATGGGCATCGCGCCGCAGACCTCGTTCCCCTTCTGTCGCGCAGCTGGGTTAGCGCCAGTGTATTGCATTCGACCGCCGTAGTATTTATTGTAATACTATAAAAAAATGTTAATTCAGGATGTTTTTCAATGAGGGATTATCTAAGCTTGAGTGCATTGAATATCGTTTTTCGAATACTGATGATATTGCTGCTTCTCTCGGGGCTTCAGGCTGCCTCATCAACGGAGAACACTCTGAACATCAGCATAGGGCCCTATGCCCAAGCTATGAAGAGCTTCGAAATCGATCCAACTCTCAGCAGTAAGGTATGGCCCGATATTGGTGGTTTGGAAAACTACCACTCCTATACACATTACTCTCCTTTGATCGAAGTGAATGGTGACGGAAATATCATCCCCTGGATGGCAGAATCCTTTGAAGTTTCTGACGACACCAAGACTGTGACATTTCATCTGCGGGAGGGAGTCAGGTTCGCAGATGAAACGCCGCTGAATGCATCAATCCTGAAGTTCAACTTCGATAGATTGATAACTCACGGCTATACAGACCTCCGAGATATATATAATTTACCTATATATATTTACTATGATTATTCAGAGGCAGCAGATGAGAGAACTTTCAAGGTCCATTTTTCTCAAGGCTGGCTGAATGTGGCGCGGGATCTCAGCTCGACTCCAACATTATCGGCGTTCATCCATCCCCAGGATGTAACTCCTGCCTGGGATATCAAAGGAATATTGAGATCAGATAAGAGGTACAATGGGCTTGGGCCTTATTGGGTGGACGAAAATGAGTCAACTCCTAACCAGGTAGTGGTTCTCAAAAAGAGACACTCATGGAGAGATGATTTGAACTTCCATAAACCCAAGGCGGACAAGATAGTGCTAAAGTATATCGAAGATCCAGAGGTCGCTATCAAGGCCTTGGAAAAAGGTGAGATAGATTATATTTGTAGATATTGGAATCCATCTCTATCTTCGATTGTACCGCTAGAGAACAACCCAAAGATAACCATAAAGACAAGACCAGACGCCAGAACCTATTACCTAGCAACAGCTTATTGGAAGGAGCCTTTCAATGGGTCAGATGGCATACTGCTAAGGAAGGCTATGTGCTACGCAATTGACCGAAAGGAGATAGTAGCTAGTGCCTTCAGGGGATACGCAACAGAAGCCATCGATACTATGTACCTCTCTCCGCAATTGCCCGAGGTTCCAGCTTGCTGCCAACAGGGCTACAATCATAATCCAGAAATGGCTAAGAGGCTATTGTCTGAAGCGGGCTGGAAAGATTCGGATGGAGATGGCCTTCTTGATAAGAACGGGAAACCGCTTGAAAGCCTTGACTTGACAATCTCATCTGCACCGGGTTTGGAATGGATGCAGGATGTGGCGGTAATAGTCCGATCCCAGCTCAAGAATATAGGAATTGCTATAAATATTCAAACATTTGACTATAATGGTTATAAGGAGTCTCGCAAAGTGGGAGATTATGAGCTGCTATTGGCCGGAAGCAATGTCAGGACCTATCCAATGGCACAACAAATGTTGATTTTCAATTCTAGTATGATGTCATTCAAAGCCAAGTATGACAATGTAAATAACAGTCTCGCAGATCTTGTGTATAACGCCTACATGGCATCGAACAGAGAGGAGAGGGATGGATATATCTGCGACGCATGCAATATCCTATTCGAGGATGTGGGATTGATTCCACTGGTGCACCCAATGGAATATGCTATTATGAGTAGCGAATTCAAGGGATTCGAGTTTGGATCTGGGTGGGGTGATTACGAGCATCTGGAGGAATGCACTTTAATAGATTATTGAGTTAGTTTATTAATTCGGGAGCACGGAGGATCACGAATACCTCAACATTAGGTTGGAGATGAAGTGAACCCTCGCCCGGTTTTCATATTCCTTAGATTGATTAATAAGGCTCCTCTGAAAACCGATAGCAGAGTCACAATGATTCTGATAAAGAGATTTGGGCAACTAAGACTGGAGGAGTCCTGAGTTCCGGCTAACCGGGTGTGCAGCTCAAAGCATACTCCGTCCTTTAGGGCGAGGTGGCCGCCACAGTTTGATTTCTCAGTAATTTTAAAACTAATTCCTCACCAGTTAGCATAAATTCATAAAATTTTTGAATTGGCTTCTCGAGTTAATTCTTAGTACATTTTCATATATCCATAAATAGCCACACGTACAATACAGGTCATAACAGCGTATCAATTAACAATGAATTGCAAGGAGGTGAATGATATGGATGGGATTGTTGAAATAGAGATACCAGAAATCGAAGGACTTCAAGAGGTCTTTATTGAGAACACGGCGTTCTGCGACCCTGGTGCGGATCCACGTCACTAGAAATCCGATCCTAGAATGATAATAGATAGTGGATAAATTCATCCATCTGCATCTAGTTACAGATTAGGATCGAAGCAACAAGTACGCCTCGAAGATGTGGACTGACAAGAGGTTTGAGATTGGGGCCGCTATATGTGGCCCCGACTTTATGAGTCAGTGCTATGATAGATATAAATGATATCCATATAATTAGAAAAGATGGCAAATTTGCCGTTTTTCATCCTGAGTCGCTTAGATTGTTCTATGCTAAGGAATGCATTGGAGAAACCTTAAGATCTTCTCCGGTTCCTTCTGAAGATTCAGATTCCCTGGCAGAAGGCTCTATCGAATCAGAAGATTACATCCCAAAATTATTAAATTATATTTCAGAGAATATTGGGCATGATTCATCGAAGGATCCCGCTTGGGTCAATTCAGAACCGAGGACTCTAAATCTTATGATCAGCCAAGATTGTAACCTGAAGTGCGGATATTGTTATGCGAATTGCGGATCATACGGAGCTGAAAGAAGATTTATGAGCTATGTAACTGCAAAGAGGTGCATAGATAAGCTTCTTAGCAAGGATTACGCCAACTTTATTGTCTTTTTTGGAGGAGAACCACTATTGAACTTTTCGCTGATTAAAGAGATAGATTCTTATTTATGCAAAAGAAATTTGAGATCGAAATATATTGCCGTAACTAATGGGACTGTAATAAATGATGAAATAAAGAATTTCCTTAATGATAAGCTCTTTTATCTAAGCATAAGTCTGGATGGACCCAAAGATATCAATGACAAGCAACGGTTTGGGCTTAATGAAAGCGTCCATGATTGCATTATTGAGACAATAGATCGGCTCAATCCAAGAAGTCATTCTTTATCGATCAAATCCATCATCACAAAGAAAGGCGTTAATAGATTAACAGAAATTGTAGAACATATAGAGTCCTTTAACATAGATTTTATGGCTATCGGATCTGTCAAAGCCGTTCCCCAGGATAGTGAATTCTATATAGATGATGACGCGTTTGCAGAATATGTGCAGGAATTGACAACAATTCTGGTCAAAAACATAAATCGGCTAGCAAGGGGGGAAGCGGTAAAATTCAGGTCACATATATCAGATTTATTAATTCATATGCTGACTAAGACCAGAAAAATATATATGTGCTCAGCTGGCAGAGAGTTCATAACGATAACCGCTGACGGAGATGTGTACCCATGTCATATGTTTATAGGATTAGAGGAATTCCACATGGGAAATGTTCATGATGAGGATTTTCCTGGAGAAAGATTCACAAGAATTAGAGAATTATTTTATAAATCAAATGTATATACTTCCAATCATTGCAGCTCCTGCTGGGCTAGGTTCTTGTGTGGAGGGGAGTGCCATTGGCAATCCTATATCTCATATGGAGAACTGTCTCGACCTACAGAGAGAAGATGTCTCGAGATGAAATCAATACTTGAAGCCTTGCTGCCAGAGATTGCAGATATATTTCAAGATGACACTAGGACAAAAAATCTATTGACATCTATGAATTATAATAAGCGAAAATTGGGCACCTCACGAGATCTATAGTTGCAGAGATAAATTTTTTATTTTTATCGAATACCCCGCAGCTCTGCTGCGCGGATGAGCATATAATAGACAAACAGTTGCTCTGTTCACGTATTTTGGGACAATATTCTGCGGTTTAACGGTGCCACATGTTAGAGGGCTTTCCTAAAAACCAGAATCCTTAGGCTACGGCGCGAAGCATGCCCCGCAGTTCTACTGCGGGGTGCGCCGCCGCAATTTGACTTTAGTTAATATCTATAGAAGATCTTCGTCTATGTGTTCTGATTATCCCGGTTCCCATAGCCTTTATGCCCCCTCATCCCCACCGACTTCCATTCCGCCTTCGGGTGCTCCACTCTTGGCAGGTTGCCTTTCAGGCTTACTGGGAGCGCCTTGGCCCAGCAGGTACTCGGCTACGCCATTCGGCTGATGCACATTTCGCCGGACCCTGCTCCAGCCATTCTCGATGCAGGCACGGATGTACCGTTCCCCGCGCCTTTGGATCTTTGATCCTGTTGATGATGACCACGTTGTGTTACCATGGTATTTGTCCGGCAAGCTGCTGGACTACTTACTTGTCTGGATAGGCATCATCAAAAGCCCGCATGTAGAAGTCACAGTCCGTACCTGGCCAATGTGAGGCTGGTGATGTATCTAGGGGGCAAAAAAGCGATTGGTCTCAGCAGAAGCCGGATAGACGAATCCGAGGAAGCATTCATCAAGTCTCTAGTGCCGTTGGGCAATCCGCCTGAATCCAAGTTCGATCCCAAAGGAAAAGCCGTTCGACAGCCCCTCGTTCCTTTATGACACTTGTGGCGATGATAAGCATCGAGCATGAATGCCTGGCTGCAAGCGAATCCTGAGGACTGATATGGACAGGACCTGCAACGTGGAGCTGCAAAGGCTTCCTGCGATCAGCATAGCTCCGAGGGATGCTATCTTGCCAGGGCTTTTCAGCAGCAGAGCTGATCCGAAAAAATGCCGATTACCTGATCACTGTCCTGGCAAGGGCGGTCAGGAACAGACCCACCAGGAGCAGGCCCAGCAGCTTCTCGGCAGCCAGCACATATCTGGCTCTTCCCTTCACCAACACGTCCTCCGGGGTGGAGACGAAACCGCCCAGCGTCCTGGCGCCGGACGTGAACGCCGCTGCGCTGAGGTACATTGCTTCCATGAGGGTTGTCTTCTTGTCGGGAGTCTCGATATCCGCCGTAAAGTAGAAGAATCCGCCGCTTAGGAGGATTACGAGGACCGACCAGATGAACGGCAGCTCTGGCATGGTCCCGTAGCCGTACAGGATCCAGAGCAGCCAGTCGATAGGGCGATAGTAAAGAGGCAAAGTCTGACGATTCTCGTTTCGGTAGGAGACGTAGCACTGGTCGGCATCGGGATAGATCCCCAGTTTCTTGAAGTTCTCGATCAACCGAAGATAAGCAGTATCCTCATAAGATAGCTCTTTAATATTGTTCCATCTAATATATAATTTATCGTAATCTGTTCTTTGAAGGCGCAGACATCCCAGGATCTTTGCGCCGTTAAAAAGGGCATCGTCCTCAAATTGGCAATCATCTAAGCAAACGGATTCATTGAACGTAGAATTTACAAAATATGCATGTTTAATAAATTTTGATAGAATGAAATCTGCGGTCCTGCTAAATTTAGAATCACTAAAGACGGCATAATCGTTGAATGTGGACTCAGAAAAGTCAGCGTCCCCAGCAAACGTCGAACCTTGAAAGGCGGCATATCCTTCAAAGGTAGAATGCGCGAAATTGGCATTTCTGATAAAAGTAGATCCCCTAAAATCCGCAACGGCTCCATTGAAGTTCGACGAATTGAAGTAAACATTTGCTCCGAACGTGGATCCTCGGAAGATCACGAAATTGCTAAGTGTGGAGCTTCTGAGGTCAATGTAACTCTCGAATCTAGAATTGGTTATTTCTATATGAGATTTCGTAATTAAATTCTTTAAATCCAGTGGCCCTTTAACTATAATGCGATCATATTCCACAGATTTATTATTCTTAATCTTGCCCACAATCTCGCTTGCCTGGACTTCCTTCATGGGCCTGTCATAAGCTGCGATGGCACATCCCATGGAAAGGATTAGCACTGCAGCGACAAGGGCCAAGGCGCTCTTCGAGGTTTGCACACGATAACATAGCTCTTGTATCTGCCATAAATTTGTTGGTATTATTCATGATCATGCTTCGGCTGCAGCATCCCTTTCCTCCGAAATGCCATCTGATCTGGCAGTTCACCCCCTGCCCGGATCTGCGGCTGCAGATTCTCTCTAATCTGAAGAACGAGACATTATACTATCTCGGCATATCAGATAAGTTCGTGGATCTTATCGTAATGTCCTTGGAGCTCTGCGGCGGGTTGCGTCGTCGCCAATTAACAAATATTTATAATATACTGATTGAGAATAATCTTCATGTCTCTATTTGCGAAAGAGATATTAGACAAGCAGGGATCTTATGTTGTGCTGATAACAGGCAAGGAGGGCATCGAATGGAAATTACGCTGGGCCAGGAGGAGATATTTCGCCTGCTTCCAATGATAAATATGGAAAAGGCAAGGGAAAAGGCATGGGATAAAAAGACGATGGTATTTAGCAGCGGTTTGGCTGGACTGCTTTCGAGACCAAAGGCTGAGGAAGTCCAGATTTCATACAGCGAATGCAGGTACGAGCCGTTCTGGCATGTTGTCTGCCAGGTATGCTATGAATACGACCGCAGGCGAAATTTTATCGTTCCAGTTCTCGCGCCCGAAGTCCGGCGTGTTACGATAAACGGAACGGATTATGATGTGACTGCTGAGCCTCACCAGTTTGTACTTGACGGAGTCGAGCATTGCGTCGAGGAGAACAGCTCTGAATTCATCTTTGACGCCATGCATAATCAGCAACGAGACTGGAAGAAGTACCTGTTATTTGATAAAGAACGCGTAACTGACCTCTCAAAGGCTGCGCCAGAGGGAAACATCATCGTGCAGCCTGAAATGCATGCAAGCGCCGCTGTAAGACAGGTTCTCACATCGATGCTAAGGCCAATCCAGGCAGACGAGATACACACGGAGAGCGTTGATATCAAGAAAATTGAGCTATACTTCCGACCGGTATACGCTTTTGAATATAAATGGGAAGCAAAGGGAAAGACGGCCGTGGCTGAGTTCGACGGCCTGACCGGAGCCATGGCTACAGGCGGAATCACTCTGCGGCAGCAGGTTGAGAAGGTCGTTACTCGCGATCTTATCTTCGATCTCGGGGAGACGACAGCAGGTATGCTGATACCCGGCGCCAATATCGCGGTCAGGGTTGCAAAGGCGATAGTGGATAGTCGAGAACAAAAGGCATAAGAAGAGCAATTATGTTCTCTGGCTTGGACTATACGGCCAATCTGCCACAAAATCGAGACAGCATTTTTCAGTCATGCCTCCTGCATCAGGCCCAAGGCTGCTTTTTCGATTCATTGCGGCTAGCGACTGCGTCCAGCCAGACCAGGAGCTTTTTTTCCGAAGAATCGCATTCTCCTATCACGCTTTTTTGGCTTCCTTGGCCTGATCAACAGTGATATAAGCCATTGGCAGCACAGTTAAAGCTGAGGAGCTAAGATCGATCCGGCGAATCTCCGGAGAGGATCGGTGATGGATGGATCACGTATTTGGACCAGTGCTCTCCCGACGGCTGGGACTATCGCTGGGAGTTGACCTGCTTCCGCTCAAGACATGCAGCATGGACTGCAGCTACTGCGAGATAGGGTCGACAACGTGTCTCACCACCAGGCGAGATCGCTTCGTACCTGAGATGCGGGTATTGCGCGAGATCAGATCGGTTTGCGACCAGGATTTCGATTTTCTGACATTTGCAGGATCAGGCGAGCCCACGCTTCACTCTGGCCTCGGCGATATAATCCGAGCCGCCAGGGAGATGATGGACCGACCGATTGCCGTCATAACCAATAGCAGCCTTCTGACCAGCCCGGCGGTGCGCCGGGAGGTGGCCTCTGCAGACCTGGTTCTGCCTTCTCTGGACGCTGCAAGCCAGGATGTCTTCGAGCAGATAGACCGCCCTGCACCAGGACTGCTCATCGGAGACATCATAGAGGGGCTTAAGTCCTTCCGAACGGAGTTCGGAGGTGAGATCTGGCTCGAGGTGATGCTGGTAAAAGGAGTGAACGAGACCGATGCGGAAAGGATTGCCAAAGCCGCGGAGGAGATCTCGCCTGACCGGCTCCAGCTCAACACCGTTGTCCGCCCCCCATCCGAACCCGTCCTGCCACTCAGCCAGGATGAGATGCTGGATATGCTGGAGGTGTTCCCGGATGCAGAGATCATCCCGGACTGGGACTGGCAAGTTCCGCCGGCAGCAGAGGCCCAGATACTCTCCCTTTTAAATCAAGGAGCTACGGTTGAAGACCTGTCTGCAGGGACTGAGCTGTCGTGCTCCGACCTGATGAAGTATCTGAAGATCCTTGAGGCAGAGAAGAAGATCACCCGGTCCAGTCTGGACGGTCGGCTTTTCTTTTTCGCCAAGATCTGAAATCTAGCTGTAATTTTGGGCGTTTTTTTCAAATTCGGAAACACAGGGGCTGCAAAAAAACATAGGCGCCCGTTAAAGGGGGCAGTGTCCAATGGCGTCACTGCTGGAGGCAGCAATCTTCTGGCATATTTCAGCCATTTCTGGGGGTATGATATCGGTGCCTTTCAGGTTCAGTCTGGTCATGCCTCTCATCGGCCTATGCAGATCCCCACTCAAATATCACGAAAAAAAATCCCGATAGACGAAACAAAATACTTATTCCAATGCCAGCGACCGGCCCATGCACATCTCTTTTGGAAAACTATATCTGGTGGGCAGAAGTGCCATGGATATGATGGACGGTGAAGGTACTCTTCGCTTCTCCGGGCCAGAAATCCTCTGATGGTGAGATCTGGATGAAGAACGCTGACCAGAGTGTCCCAAGAACTAAGCCCGGCAAAGGAAAGAGAAGACCGGCAGAAAGCGCCAGCAAGACATCCGAAAAGGCATCGCCTGAGAGCTGCGACAGCTCGTGCCAGAGCTGTGCGTCAAAGGGAAGCTGCTCCGATCCCCGGGCATCCCAGGCCTTTGCGTCATCTTCGCAGCTCTCCCGGATCAAGCACAAGGTGCTTGTTGGCAGCGGCAAGGGAGGGGTAGGCAAGAGCACGGTCTCCGTCAACCTTGCCCATAACCTCAAGAGCCGGGGATTTCGAGTCGGCCTCCTGGATGCAGACATCACCGGGCCCAACATCCCCAAGATGATGGGCATCGAGGATCAGAGGCTTAGATCAGGACCTGAGGGCATCGAGCCGGCAATGGCCGATGGCATAAAGGTGATATCGATGGCCCTCATACTGGCCTCCCGCGACTCAGCCGTCGTCTGGAGGGGTCCCATGAAGATGGCTGCCATCAAGCAGTTCGTAGCTGACGTCAGCTGGGGGGACCTGGACTTTCTGATAGTCGACCTGCCGCCGGGAACCAGCGACGAGCCCATCAGCCTGGTTCAGCTCCTTCCAGGACTGGACGGAGCTATCATCGTCACCACCCCGCAGGACGTGGCCCTCCTGGACTCAGCCAAGGCAGTCAGCATGTTTAGGTCGATGGGGGTGCCGATAATTGGGATAATCGAGAACATGAGCGGTATGCTCTGCCCTCACTGCGGCCAGACCATTGACGTCTTTGAGAAGGGGCAGGCAGAGGCGGTTGCGTCAGGTCTGGGCATAGAGTTCTTGGGAGAGGTTCCGCTGGACCCTGCAATCGGGAAGCTGGCCGACAGGGGCCGGCCATTTGTTGGGACTGAGAGCCCCGCCAGGATCAGCCTCGACCGAATCGTTGACCGGCTGGTTGAAAAGCTGAGCGGTATCTGACAGGTGGCTGAGAAGATAAAAAAGGTCCCCTTTGGCACTGAGCATCGCATGAGCTGCTTATCGAGTGCCGCTCTGAGCTGCTGTTCGATGCCCGATTGATAACGCACCGCTGCCTATGCCAAACAGCGTCGGCCCCAGGCCTCCAAGACGCGAGAGGCTGAGGCCTTTTTAGGACGAACTCAGGGCTAATCCCCGCCAATTCATTGGCGGGATACAGCCCGTACCTACGACCGTAAGACTTATTAGGCAATAAAGTCTATATCTCAAAGATGCCTAAAGTGTTTCGTTATAGATTGAAGCCAACAAAGATCCAAATTGCCACATTGAAGGAACCATTAAGCGCCTGACTATAAGACGGTCTTCTACAAAGAAATGGCATGTGTCTTTTCTGGTAGAAGATGCCCCAAGCGCTGTTCTACCGAAATCCGAGAAAGCGGTATGTATAGACGTTGGTATATCCAACTTTGCTGTATTCTCTGATGGAACTTTCATAGAGAACCAGAGATATCTCGCTGAATGTGAAGAGGCTTTGCAGAGAGCAGAGTAAAAAA
>MVQI01000064.1 GCA_002067795.1 Methanosaeta sp. PtaB.Bin039 | reverse complement strand
ACAGTTCCGAGGGCATGCGATACAAGCATTATGGTCTTCCCCGCTCTCCGAATCTCGTCTATCTTCTCTCCGCACTTCTTCTGAAATGCCTCGTCCCCCACAGAGAGCACCTCGTCGACGAGCATGATGTCAGGATCGGTCTGAATAGCGGTGGCAAAGGCCAGCCTCACATACATGCCTGATGAGAAGTTCCGAAGTTTCATGCTCTCAAAGCGTTTCAGCTCTGAGAACTCCATTATCTCCTCGTACCTGCGGTCTATCTCTTTTCTGGTCAGGCCCATGATCGCCCCATAAAGGTAGACGTTATCCTTGGCGGACAGCTCCGGCTGAAAGCCAACCCCCAGTTCCAGGAACGGAGCCACCTTCCCGTTGAGCCTGATTTGGCCCTTATCCGGATACAGCACTCCTGCGACCACTTTAAGCAGCGTGCTCTTCCCGCATCCATTGGGGCCGATCACCCCAAAGGTCTCTCCGTGCTTAACTGAGAAGCTGAGATCTTGAAGTGCGTCGAACTGCTCGTAGGTGTAGGCATTGCCCTTCACAAGTCCAGCCAGGTGCTCGAAGACGGTGATCTTGCGTTCATGGGGGATCTTGAATGTCTTGGAGACGCCATCGACCACTATGGCGTTTCCGTTCAGATCGTGCTCACGGCCTTTTAGCCCCAGCTCCCTGAGCATATCAGATCTCCTCCGCGAACCTGCGCTCCAGCTTCTTGAATAGCAGCGAGCCCAGAATCATCATGGCTGCGCTCGCAGATAAGGCCAGGATCGCTTCAGATGCTGAGGGGAGGCTGTGGTATAGCAGGGTGCTGCGGTACATCTGGATCAGGGCTGTGACTGGATTTAGCATGTAGTAGCCCAGATACTGGTCTGGGACGGTGGACAAGGGATAGACTATGGGCGATAGGAAAAATCCCATCTGCATAAGAAGATCCCAGATCTGGCTGAGATCTCTATAATAGACGTAAAGTGCAGCAAGCGCCAGGCTGATTCCATAGACCATCATGAAGTATATGATATGGATAACAGGAAATAGCAGGATATACGGCGATATCCCAGCCCCGAGTATCAGCAGCAGCGGCACCAGTACCAGGAACTCAAGTATGGAGCTGATGAAGCTGGACAGGACTGAGCTGAGCACCAAAATCTGCCTGGGTATGTAGATCTTGGTCACCAGGCTGGACTTTCCCACGATAGAGGTCATGGCCGAGGTTGTACCGTTGGCCATGAAGCGCCAGCTAACGATTCCTATCAGGAGGTATAGGGCGAAACTATCCTGAGTCGCTTTGAAGATGTTGCTGAATACCAGATAAAGCACCAGCATCATGAGCAATGGATTGAGGAGCGACCAGGCGAATCCAAGGACTGAGCTCTGGTACTTTACCTTGAGATCGCTTATTGTGAGGATCTTTATCAGCTCTCTATACTCGACAATCCACATTTCAAGGCCTCTTCATATTTGCCCAGGTTCTGACGAACCACTTTATCTCCTCGTCCTTTGCCCTGCGCAGCACAGATCTCCGTTTTGCAAGCGCCGTGGGCAAGCCCCTCAGAGCATCAAGCTTCGATTTAAGGATAACCCTGGTTTGCCCACGCAGAGCGTAGTAAGGAATTACGGCCAGGCTGCGCCCGGCTATCCAGGGAAGCGACGTCAGCAAAAGACCGGTCGGAAATCCCTTGACTGCGTACCAGATTATGTTCCGATTTTCGTAATATACCGCCAGATCAGAGCCAAATCCGGCAGTCCCGCCTTGCAGGTGGTGAACTATTGCCTCTGGAACGTATATGCACCTCCATCCGGCCAGCCTGGCCCGAAAAGCCAGGTCCACATCCTCCATGTATAGGAAAAAATCCTCGTCGAAGAGGCCTATCTCATCCAGCATACGCTTTCGATATAGGGCCGCTCCGGCGCAGGGGCCGAAAACCTCCTCACTCTGATCATATTGTCCTTCATCCTTCTCGAATCCGCCTCGATCCCAGGCTGCGCCACTCCGGGATATGCAGATGCCGGTTGAATTAATCCTGCCGTCGGGATAGATCATCTTGGAGGCGCACATCCCAACGCTCACATCGTCCATTGGCTCGGCAAGGCGCGCCACGAAATCCTTATCTGCCCAGGTATCGTTGTTCAGAGTGAGGACGAAGTCCCCCCTCGCTGCCCTGATCCCCGAGTTGGTGCCCCCTGCAAATCCCAGGTTCTCTTCATTTACAACCCTCCTGACCCACGGAAACTCGTCCCTCAGGTATTCCGCGCTGCCATCTGAGGAGGCGTTGTCCACAACTATAACCTCGAAGTCGTGGCGTGTCTGCTCGGACAGGGAGTCGAGACAGCGCTTAAGATAGCCTCGGCCGTTGTAATTGAGCACCACGACGCTTATCATTTCCTTCTCCACGACTTTTCGTCCATGCGCCGGGCAATCATCACATCAGCTCGCGATATACTCTTTCTGTCCTCCTGGCTACAGACTTCCAGGAATACCTTTCTACGGCCAGCCTCCTGCCCGTCCTTCCCATTCTGGATGCCAGATCTTCGTCCTCCAGGATGCTGATAATAGCCTTGGCCAATGCAGCGTCATCATCGGGCTTGACTATTATGCCAGCGCCCATCTCTGCTATGGCGTCCGCTGCTCCGGCGATCTCGGTAGCCACCACTGGCCGGCCGCAGGCAAGAGCCTCGATCAGCACGATTCCGAAGGTCTCTCTCTGCGGATCAGTGGATGGCAGCACAAAGAGCCCACAGCCATTATAGTAATCCGCCAGCTGTCCGGCTGATATATGTCCTACAAAGTCTACGTTATCGGCTACCCCCATGGCCGAAGCTATGTGACGATAGCGATCCAGGAGTGTGCCGCTCCCACCAACGACTAGCCTCACTTGAGGAAGCTGTCTCTTAACAATTTTAATCGACCTCAAGAGTACGTCCAATCCCTTGAAGTCGTGAAATTCATCCAGAACGCTCAGGAAGAAAATATCCCCGATTCTGGCTCCAGGAAGTGGCCTCAAGGCTTCGATATTCACTCCCATCGGTATAGTCTCAATCTTGTCCTGGAAGCCTGTGAGATAGTGGGAAATGAATCTCGACCTGGCCACAATTATACGATCTGCGGCCTTCAGGAGCGGCCAGAGTGCAGTTCGATTATACGCTCTGGCTACATGGCCTGCCAGACCTCTACCCATGATATCGCTATGGTATGTCAACACCAGTGGCCTGCCTTTCAACCGCGCGGTCATGGCACTCCAGTCTGCGCTCCATGGGGTGGGCAGATGGGCATGAACGATGTCGAAATCTTCCTTTAGGAGGGTCAGTGGCAGGGCCGGGGTTATGTTGGTGTTGGCTATCATCCCTGCTGTCCAGAGCGTCTTTATCGAGAAGCTCCCACTCATTTCTCGCTGTCCGGCCGAGTCCGCACAGACAATCCTTACATCATGGCCCATTTCTGCCAGTTCCCTTGACAGATTGCTGACATAGCTCTCTACTCCGCCTGTTGAAAAGAGCCGCACCGGGGTCTGCAGGATCTTCATGGATTCTCTGGCCGTCCAGCACTTATCAGTAGAGGAATGATATTTAAGCAAAGCTTCACGACCCTATTTAACTATTTCAAAGGGATGTGTTGCCCTGACACCTGAGCTATTGGTTATAGGCAGCGGCCTTCTTGGTCGCAAGGTGGCCCAAGCCTCCCGGGAACATTTCGATACCGCAGTTACCTACAACAAGAATCAGGTGGATATAGATGGCTGTCAGGCCTATCAGATGGATATAACAAAAGACATAGAACTCCTGGAAGCCCTCTCTCCGCGATACATAATCCTCACCGCCGCCATGACCAACGTCGATCAGTGCGAGATCGACCGGGCCGCAGCCTGGCAAGCCAATGCCTTAGGTCCGCAGAGGGTGGCCACCGCGGCTAAGAGGATCGGCGCGAAATTGATCCACGTCTCCACCGACTACGTCTTCGATGGCCAAAGAGGCATGTACAAAGAGCCCGATCCGGTCTGCCCTATAAACTACTACGGTGCCAGCAAGCTTGCCGGAGAGGCAGGCGTGCGCGGAGTGCTGCCGGATAGCTTGATCGCCCGCACCTCTGTTCTTTACGGCTGGAATCCTGTCCGCCTCAACTTCGTAACCTGGGCTATTTCGGAGCTGAGACGAGGAAACCGCATCAATATTGTAACCGATCAGTTCACCTCTGCCACCCTGGCCGACAACCTGAGCACAATGCTGCTTGCTCTTCGGGACGAGGCCGGCATCTTTCACACAGCCGGTGCTGAGCGCATTAGCCGCTATGACCTTGCCTTGAAGATAGCCAGGACATTTGACCTGGATGAATCTCTCATAAATCCTATAACCTCAGAACAGCTTCAGTGGAAGGCCAGGAGGCCTAAAGACTCCTCTCTGGACATTGGGAAGGTCTCTGAATTCGCAGAACCTTTAAATGTGGACCGTGGATTGGAACTCATGTTGAGGCAAGAGGTGATGCAGTGAAAGGCTTGATTCTCTCCGGAGGCCACGGCACCAGGCTTCGGCCAATTACCTACTCCCAGCAGAAGCAGCTAATACCGGTTGCCAACAAGCCCATCCTATTCTATCCCATCGAGGATGTCATAGCTGCAGGCGTCCATGAGATCGGGATAATCGTGGGCCCCAACCGGGAACAGGTTGAGAGCACCGTGATGAGCAGGGACTGGGACGCAAGCATCGATTTCATCTATCAGGACGCTCCGCGTGGACTGGCACATACTGTA
>MVQI01000063.1 GCA_002067795.1 Methanosaeta sp. PtaB.Bin039 | reverse complement strand
CAGCCAGTCGACGCTGATTGCGCCGCAGGTTGAGTTGCCCCAGAGCTGGATGAACTTCTCGATTGAGAAGACACCAGTGAGGTCCTCAACAGACCTGCCGTACTCGATGTGGCGTCCCTTGACCAGAGCCGAAGGCTCGGGGTCCCTGGACATCCATCCGATGTGTGCGACACCGATTACCTGAGCGTTCAGGTTAGCCTCGAGAACACCTGTGCAGCAGTCGTCAACATCATCGAGGCAATAGAGCCTGGTCTTGACCTCGGTCTTCTTCTGGAGGTGCTCTGCGTGAGTGTACATCTCGGTCAGCACTGCGCCGATCCTGTAGTTCTGGACGCACAGCTTCTCGATCCACTTCTGGTCGTATGTTCCGGTCTGGTATGAGACAGGCATGTACTCGAACTCAGCTTCCTTTGTGAAGTTGATGTAGTCCATGTCGGGCTCGCCTGTCGGGTAGTCGCAGTCCCAGTCGGGGTTGCAGTCCATTGGGTAGACGAGCTGCCTCTCGGCCTCGAGCTCCATCCTCTGTGTGATCACGTTACCGGACCCGGACTCCTTCTCCACCAGCTTGGCCCCGTTGAAGCCGTGCTGGGTGGAAATGATGATCTCGACATTCTTGTAGCCGACGCCCTTGACGTTGGCCTTCTCGTACATGTAGTTGGCTGCGCTGGCCATTCCCACCAGGGCCATGGCAACAACTACCAGAACAACTAGTTCTCTCCTCATTTCGTTCCCACCTCCATTTAAGTACCCTCACGTACCAGGATCGCCCCCGCATAAGGTCGGGGGAAATGGCATGATCCATATAGACTCCATGCCCGACGCTTTTAAAAATCCCTTCAAGCCAAAAATCGCCGATCAGGCTATTTCTTGCCGATGAAGGCAGTCCGGCCACCACCGTGGCTCTCGCAAAGGTGCGAGGCATCCGGGATTTCTCTTCACTCTCGGGTATGGGGTACCTGATCGTATCACACCTGTCGTCTATTTCAGTGTTTTGCTCAGGCACGATCCTCCCCTTCCTGCTAATGGAATATAAATATATCGGGTATGGGCTTTGTTTTAACCGAAAAATCCATCATTATGCGGCCGTTTATACCCATTTTGCCATTTATTGTCGCTTAAATACCCGTGCGATGCTGATAAATTCTGCCATCGATGCGCCTGTGCTTGGATCGGGATCGCCTTGACTGAGATGATGTGGATGCCCCTTCTGCCGGCTGATTGGGCTGGAGCCCATGAGCTCTTCCTGGCTCCTGGAGATGTCTTGGCGGGCCAGAGAGGGTTTGCGTAAGGCTGCGGCCTTTACCCCCTCCGGGCCCGACATGCCGGAAAGAAAGTGGCGAGGCGTTTGCCTGTCGCATGCTGCCGTACCCAAAAAAGACAGGCGGCGCGGTATATACAAAGGCGCCCATGCGTATCTCAGGGACTTTTCCGACACCTTAATAATGGGCGAAGGGCGAAATTAGCTTCTCCCGAACTAAAATATCCGTGGGTGGGTGTTCTGGCGAGCTGTCATAGTGTCTCGACGCATAGGATCGGCGTGCTTGTCATCCTGTTGCTGCTCAGCTTTATCCAGCAGATCGCACTCTGCGATGCCGTTGTCTGGAGGGGCAGCATATTGACAAATACCTCCGGATGGTATATCGAGCGGTCCAGCAGCAACGTCAGCTTCTACATGGATGGGTCGGCTAATGGCAGTATCTCCGCAGTCGAAGTATCGCCCGGTCGCTGGGCTGTGGGCGGCCGCCACACTCGTTATCTCCAGATAGATCAGAACGATGTGCGGATGGAAGAGCGGACCAATGCCCATACAGGGGCCATTTTATCCGAGGATCAGATAATCCTTGACTCAAATATAGATCCGGATGTGGTCATAAATACCGATAAGCCGCCTGGTTCTGACATCATAACTTTCGATATCCAGGAGCAGTGGCCGGTATCGCTGCGCTCCCAGCGCTACCTGGAGTACTTTGGAGATGGTATATTCTCCCGCAACTTTGACGGCAATAACCTGGACTTCGCCGGCACAACATTTTTCGGGAGCCATGACCTGCGTTGGTTCAAGGAGTCCAGAATGGTCCTGCAGCAGACGAACATCTCGGTCTCGGCAGTCTTCTTCGGCGAGAGTCCCAGAAAGGATACGATCTCGCGAGTGGACTTCATGCCCACACGGACCCTGGTCTACAGATCCGAGTCCCAGGCTGACGGAACCACAGGCATGAGATACCGCCAGGCTGCAATGGATCAGAAGATCTCGATAAAAGACCGGGTAAATGCCGCTGTGGAGGGCGATTCGGTGTACAGGGGCCGCTATCAGCTTAATCTCTTGCTGAACATGACATCGAATTTCCCCCGCTATCACGAGGAGGAGTGGGAATGGATGGACTGTCTCTGCCAGGGCAGGACGTTGTCCCCTGACCCACACCTGGCCCGGACAGGCGCCGCAGATCCGCCGGCCGGGAAATAGATATATACTGCTGGTGGGGAGGATAGGTGTCCAGCCATTGGACTTGCACAGGCTCCGGTAGTGTAGTCAGGTCAATCATTCCGGCCTTTCGAGCCGAAGACTCGGGTTCAAATCCCGACCGGAGCACTATTCATTTCTATTGGGCCCAGGCCTGATCTCCGCGATACAGCCGTCTCGACCGGCTGGAGTGGCCTTCTGTGATCGCTGAGGCGGCATGAATATTCGCGTGATTCCCAATAGAATAATATAGTCCCGGGCGGATTCGAACCGCCGTCGCGGGCTCCAAAGGCCTGCAGGATTGGCCGCTACCCTACGGGACTGCGCGGGCTAGATTGCTTGCATAATCTATATATTCGCTTCCCCGATGCTCTCCTCTTTAGATGAAGCTGATAACCAAGGCCCCCGGGCGTCAGCGTCGGCTAATAGAGATACTGCGGGTGATTAATGAGTCTGACAAGCCCATAGGGGCCCGGGCAATATCAGATATGCTCAGCGAGCGCGGCTACGAGATCGGTGAGCGTGCGGTCCGTTATAACCTGAAGATCCTGGATGAGCTGGGATTTACCAGAAAGCATGGATACACCGGGCGTGAGGTGACTCCGGTTGGGCTGAGGGAGTTGAGCGACGCGCTGGTCAATGACCGCGTCGGCTTCGTCAATACCAGGATCGAGGAGTACATGTACCGGACCACCTTCGATGCGCTTGGTGGCGGCGATGTGGTGGTCAACACCAGCTTCCTGGCCAAGGCGGACTTCGATCTGGCTGCAGATCAGCTGATTGCGGCTGCGGCATCAGGCTACTCTCTGACCTCGAGAGCGCTTGTGGCAGACGAGGGCGAGGAGCTTGGCTCCATGATAGTCCCAGAGGGCTGCGTGGGTGTGGCCACTTTATGCAGCATCACCGTTGACGGCATGCTGCTCAAGAGCGGGATTCCCGTCAATACAACCTATGCGGGGGTGCTGGAGGTTGAGGAGGGCTCCTTTACCAGGTTCACCGATCTCATAGCCTACGCCGGCACCTCGATCGACCCCATGAAGGCCTTCATGGCCAGACGGATGGGTCGGGTCAGGGATGCCATCATCACCGGTTCCGGCCGGGTGCTGGCGAATGTGAGGGAGATTCCCCAGTCTGCTGTTGAGCAGGCGGAGATCGTCATATCCAGGGCCAGAGCATGCGGCATCACAGGCTATATCAAGGTCGGCGCACCGGAGAGGTCTCTGGCTGCCTGTCCCGTGGGATCGAGCAAGGTTGGAGTCGTGGTCTGCGCCGGCGTAAACGGGCCGATGGCTGCTGAGGAGGTCGGTATGAGGATGGTCACACGCCCGATCTCTTCCCTGCTTGAGTACCGCCGTATGAAGGAGATTCGCTAAAAAGACGTCTTGGCCTGGATAAGTTTTATACGGTGATCTCTCCACAGAGACGTTTCGTTCATGTTTATCGCGAGGAAATAAGATGGATGTCAGAGTGGTAATCTCAGACCCGAAGAGCGGCAAGGCCTATCAGGTAGCGGTGAAGGACTCAACGAAGCTACTCGGGCGCAGGATCGGGGACGTAATAGAGGGCGATGCGTTTGGCATGCCCGGGTTCAAGCTGAAGATAACTGGTGGCAGCGACAAGGAAGGCTTTCCGATGAGGGCTGACCTGCCTGGCAGCCGCAGAAGGAAAATCCTGCTGACAGGCGGGGTGGGCTATCATCCCGACGTTCCAGGTTGCAGGCGCAGGAAGAGCATTCAGGGCAGGGACATCTCTCAGTCGGTAGGCCAGATCAACGTCAAAGTCGTGGATTATGCCTCAAGGCCGGTGGAAGAGGTCCTGGGCGTATCTGCCCCCGCCGAGGCTAAGAAGTAAACTAGAGGCTGAGCTCTTTTCGACTTTTCGGGTGGGCGATAGGCAGAGGCCACAGCGCAGATGGCCAAAATCGGCCCACCTGGTCCCAGCAAAGATGCCGGTTTTTTCATAGATCATCTTCAGGCCTGCAGAGCGGATGGCCTACAGTGGTCTGTTGAGTCGCTGGCCGGAAAAACGCCCGTATGATCGTCTCGCTCCGGGAAAGGCCGGACAGCCGGTATTCGGCTCGCGGACAGCCAGCCGTGCCGGTCACAGCCCTATCTTCGAGCAGATGCTGCCCAGGCGACCAGGCATCTTGCCCCTCATGATATCCTTCATCATCTCAGGCTCCAGCCTGGAAAACAGCAGGTCCATTGATCGGTCGCTGCGCATGACCAGGTCCACCAGGCTTCTGATCTTCACCGAGCTTCCAAGCTCGCGCCCCATCTCCTCATCTATTCGCGACGGATAATCCGATAGCTGTCCCTCGCCCCTGACATATGCTTCTGCGGTCTCGCCAGCCAGCCGGCCGCCGACCATGGCCAGTGGAATGCCGCCTCCGCTGGTGGCCATGACCTGGCCCGCAGCATCGCCGGCCAGCAGAATCCCTGGCCCTGCTATGGCGGAGGGCATTCCTCCTGACGGGACCAGGCCCTTCATGACCGCCACCACCTTTCCCCCTCCCAGTCGCTGGCTGGCCTGGGGATGTCTCGCGATGAACCTGTCCAGGATATACGTCAGGCTCTGGCCTGGTGACAGGTACGACGGCCGGATGCCTATCCCCACATTGGCAGAGTCCTGGCCCAGCGGAATTATCCAGGCATAGCCTCCAGGGGCCCAGGCAGTCCCAAAATACATCTCAGCAGCCTGGGCGTCGATGTCCACCCCAACCATCTCGTACTCGATGCAGACGCCAACCTCCGCTCCGGCTCGGGGAGAGACCCCAAGCAGCCTCGCGGTGGCCGAGCTCGGGCCGTCGGCCCCGATTATGACCTCCGCCTGAACCTTGCCGCTCGCACGCCCGCAAAGCCTGTTCTCTCTGCCCGGCACGAACCTTGTGCCTGGGGCTATCTCAGCCCCGGCCCGGGCAGCCCGGCCTGCCAGGTAACGGTCGAAGGCCCGGCGGTCCAGACACCTGCCGGCCACCGAAAACTGGGCCGTCCTCCCGTAAGGGGAGTAGAGTCTCTGAAGGCTTGTGCGGTGGAGCAGACATCGGGAGGGAATCTCAACAAGAGACTGCGGCAGGTGGGCGTTAGGCAGGAGTTGCCCGAGCTCGAAGGCCTCCGGGACAAATCCGCCGCATTGGACTGGGCTGCCGATCTCAGCTTTCCGGTCCACGATCAATACATCACATCCGGCAGCTGCCGCCATCTCCGCGGCAGTGGACCCGGCCGGGCCAGCCCCAACAACCAGGACATCTCTTCTTATCATCACCGACCATCCGTCTCCTCAGGCCTTCCTCTTCATCGCGGATAGCACCATATCTATCTCCTGAGCGGAGAGGAAAAGCTCGTCCCTCTCCCTGGGCACATCCGCCACTGCAGGATCGGAGCTCAGCCACACCTGGCTGCGTCCGCCCCGAACCATCTTTATGCAGGAAAGCATGTCCCCGTGGGATAGCCGGTATACGATATGGCTACCAGTGGGGGTGTACCAGCGCGGATAGTCCTCTTTCAGCCTCCTTACGAACGAATCCCAGGGAAGTTCATAGTCTCCTTCCGTGCCCTCTGATTCGAGGTCAAGCTTGAGGTTGAGATGTGCGCGGGCCCCCGTGACCTTCTCTTCAACCTTCGATTGGATCAGGCTGTAATCGGGGCTGGACCGGTCCACATGTACGATCTGCTCCCCCAAGACCGCCTCCGCCACTTCTGAGAAGAATGGGGCCAATCGCATGGGGTCCGGCTTCTTGGTGAGAATCGAGATGCCGACGAAGCACAGGCCGGATAGGCTGAGCCCCACCAGCACGCCGTGCTCGACCAGAAGCGGTATCCCCAACCTTCCTAAAGCGGGGAACAGGGTCTCCACCGGCGCCTTTAGTATGAAGCTCTCATAGGCGATTATCATTATCTGCAGCCCACCTCCAACCACCACCGCCGCAAGCGCCCCCCACTTGGTGGCCCTCTTCCAGTACAGACCGCCGACAATTGGGAAGAAGTAGGACGTGGTGCCTATCACCGTTGCCATGATGACCGCATCCATGATCGATTCTACATTGAGGGCGACCAGGGCGGAGATGGCTATCATCAGCACGACAAGGACCCTGCTGATGATCAGCATCTCGCTCATGGTGGCCTGTGGGCGCAGGAATCTCTGAATGATGTCGCGGGAGAGGCAGGAAGCGCCGGATGTGGCGAATGTGTCGGTGCAGGACATGGAGGCCGCGGCAAAACCGATGGTCAGAAAGGCTATGGCCGCCGGAGGCACGCTATCGGATATGAACTGAAGATACAGCATCTCCGCTGCCATCTCTCCATCCGGAAGGGGATAGATGGCTCGAAGGGCGATGGCCGTAACCAGACAGGCTGCATAGACCAGGGCCAGCAGAGCTGCTCCCAATAGCAGGCCTCCGCGAGCTGCTTTAAGGTCGCGAGCTGCCCAGACCTTCTGCCAGGGGTCCTGCTCTGCCACCCATCCGGGCAGAAGCGCTAGCTGATAGACCAGTGCCGCAGCCACACCACCCAGTAGGAAGGGGTTCCACCAGTCGCCGCCCAGTGAGGCGGAGGCCTGCAAGAGGCTGGTTCCGGAGGCTGCGGCCGCCCGCACCGCTAGGAAGGCAACAGCGATTGCCAGGGCAGCCAGGAAGCTGTACTGCACCATATCCGTCCATACCACTGCGCGAAAGCCTCCGAGGCTCACGTAAGCCGCCACAGAGACTGCCATTATCGCGATGGCATAGGCTGGTGGGACCCCGAAGAAGGTTTGGAGGACCAGCTTGAATCCGATGAAGTCCACAACCGAGAAGAGCACCATCATTATGGCGATGGCCAGTGCCACCGGAGCCCTGACGACCGGATCGTACCTGATCTCCAGCAGCTCCGGCTGGGTCATCGCCGGTATGCGCCGTATCCGTGACGCCAGGTGGGCTATCAGAACCAGTCCGGCGATATTGGGAAAGACCCAGATCCATACCGAGCCGAGTCCCAGAAATAGGAACAGGCCGGTGGCCAGCAGAAGTGCGCTCGCCGTTAGCCAGGAGGCGGCGGCCGCAAAACCGATTGTGATCGCCCCAAGCTCTCTGCCGGCCAGCCAGAACTCGGTCACCGAGCCCTGCCGCCTGGAGGACCATATTCCAATGACTATCAGGACGGCTACATAGATTCCCAGGAGTATCATGAACAGCAAGTAGGGGTCCAACCCCATCACCGCCCCCTCGCTCTGGCCGACCTGGATATAAACTGATGCCATTTCGTGAATAGCAGGGCTGCTGCGCCGCCACAGCACCTCAGCAGAGTGGCAAGCGGCAGTCAGTCGGCTAACACTTCCTCCTTGGCCGCAGCAACTCTTAAATCAACGTGACCAGATTTCATCGAGGACTCTTCGATGAGAAGCGATATCACCAAGGTGGGCAAAGAGAGGGCGCCTCACCGGGCCCTCTTCAAGGCCACGGGAGTCTCCGACGAGGAGATGAACCGCCCTTTCATCGGCATAGCGAACTCTTCAAACGACTTCATCCCCGGGCACATTCACCTGGACCGTCTGGCAGATGCGGTCAAGGCCGGAGTCCGGTTTGCTGGTGGGGTGCCCTTTGAGTTCCAGACCATAGGCATTTGCGATGGGATCGCAATGGGGCATAAGGGCATGCGCTACTCACTGCCTTCCCGGGAACTCATCGAGGACTCGATCGAGCTCATGGCCGAGGCCCACCAGCTGGATGGGCTGGTCATGATAGCTACATGCGACAAGATAGTGCCCGGCCATCTCATGGCAGCCGGCCGTCTGGATCTGCCGACCGTTGTGGTCACCGGGGGACCGATGCTTCCCGGATACGGCTGCGATCGCGAGCTGGACCTGATCAATGTGTTCGAGGAATGGCAGACCGGGGGAGAGGCCCTCTCCGTTCTGGAGGATACCGCCTGTCCTGGACCGGGATCGTGTGCCGGGTTGTTCACCGCCAACACAATGGCCTGCATCACCGAGGCCATGGGTCTCAGCCTTCCAGGGTGCGCGACGACGCACGCCGTGGACGCCAGGAAGATGCGCCAGGCCAAGCGCTCCGGCATGAAGATCATGGAGCTGATAGAAAAGGGGCTCTCCGCCAGAAAGATAGTAACCCGGGAGTCGCTTGAGAATGCGATTCGGGTGGATATGGCCATCGGAGGCTCCACAAATACCGTCCTGCATCTGCCGGCAATAGCCTCAGAGTTCGGGATCGATCTGGACCTGGGCGTGTTTGACAGGATCAGCCGTGAGACGTCCCATCTGGTCAACCTGAGGCCGGGCGGACCCCACCATATGAGCGACCTCGACCGGGCCGGGGGAATTCCGGCAGTCATGCAGAGGCTGCGGCAGTCACTGCATACCGGATGCATGACGGTCACCGGCAGGACGGTGGGCCAGGAGCTCGATGCCTTTGTGCCTGTCAATCCCAGGGCCTTCGGGCAGATCATCGCCACATTGGAAAATCCGGTACATAAGGAAGGCGGCATAGCAATACTGTGGGGCAGCCTGGCTCCGGAAGGTGCCGTTGTCAAGCAGACCGCAGTCTCGGCTAATATGATGCGACACCAGGGGCCGGCAGTTGTCTACGACAGCGAGGAGGACTCCATGAAGGGAATCGTTGGCGGACAGGTCAAAGCCGGAGATGTCGTGGTAATCAGATACGAAGGACCCAAGGGCGGTCCTGGCATGCGCGAGACGCTTGCCCCCACGTCGGCCATAGCCGGGGCTGGCCTCAGCGAGTCGGTGGCCCTGATCACCGATGGCCGGTTCAGCGGCGGCACCCGCGGCCCCTGCATCGGACATGTGTCTCCGGAAGCGGCAGTTGGCGGTCCCATAGCCCTTGTCAGAAACGGGGATATGATACGCGTGGACATACCCAACCGGCGGGTCGATCTTCTTATCGACGACGCTGAGCTGGCCAGGCGAAGGGCCGAATGGTCTCCAAGGGAGCCTCCGGTAACTGGAGGGGTCCTGGGTCGCTACCGACAGTCCGTCACATCAGCCAGTAAGGGCGGAGTGCTGCGATGAGCGAGCGCCCTTTGCGCTGCTTTGTGGCGGTGGAGCTTCCGAGCGAGATGCAGGGCCAGATAATGGATATCCAGCAAGGTCTGGCCATGCCTGGAGTGCGAATGGTCAGGCCAGAGCAGGTCCATATCACCATCAAATTCCTTGGGGATGTGCCTGGGCAGAGGCTCGATGACGTCTTGCGAGCCATATCAAAAGTGCCCTTTCAGCCATTTTCTGCCCGAATTGAGGGACTGGGCGCCTTCCCCGGTCGGTCCATCCGGGTCGTCTGGCTGGGGGCGCAGGGGGAGTTCGCCCAGCTGGCCAGGGCTGTGGATGACGCCCTTCAACCCATGGGCTTCCCCCGCCAGGACGGATTTCAGGCCCACGCAACATTGGCCCGGGTCAAAGATCCCGCCGCTGGCAAGGCCCTCTCAGCCCGGCTGGCCGGTCAGGCGGGGATATGCCTGGGAACCTTTCTTGTGGACCGCTTCTTCCTGAAGAAGAGCACGCTGACCTCCGGAGGCCCGATATACGAGGATCTCGCCCAATTCCCCTCTATTTGATCATGTCCTATCGATCATCCGCCCCTCTGAACAGGAGCGTGCGGAGATGGAGCGGTTCGTGGGCGAGCTGCTCGCCAGAGCAGGAGAGCTGGCCCGTTCACAGGGTCTGCCCTGCCAGGTAGTTCTGGGCGGGTCGGCTGCCAGGGGAACCTGGCTGGCCGGCGACCACGATATAGATATATTTCTGTGCGTGCCCGAGCACAGGGAACTGGAGGAGGCCATGGCCATAGGCAGGCAGCTGGTCCTCGAGCACGAGGAGCGCTATGCTGAGCATCCTTATGTCCACGCCTCGCTTGGGGGATTTGACCTGGACATAGTTCCCTGCTTCTCAATCTCAGATCCTTCACATCTTCGTTCCGCAGTGGACAGGACACCTTTCCACACTCGCTATGTGGCCGGGCGCATCCGGGGGCTCGAGGACCAGGTATTGCTCTTGAAGGCCTTCATGAAAGGCATTGGCGTTTACGGGTCTGAGCTTCGCACCGGCGGATTTTCCGGATACCTGACCGAGCTTCTGGTGCTCAAGTACGGTTCCTTTGCAGCCGTGCTGGAGGCATCTGCGAGCTGGCGGCCAGGCTTGGTCATAGACCTGGAGAACCACGGATCAGCTATCCATACGCAGCCGCTAGTTGTGGTGGACCCGGTGGACCCGCGCCGAAACGTGGCAGCAGCCCTGACCCTGGATCGCTTCGCTCAGTTCATAGGAGCTGCCCGTCAGTTCATGGTTGCCCCTCATGAGCGCTTCTTCTTTCCGGCTCCTGCAGAGCCGCTAAAGGATGGTGAGCTGGTCAGGGCCCTGCAAGCCCGCAAGACCATGATCATTGTGGTGGAATTCCGACCGCCTGACCTGGTGGAGGATATAATCTACCCACAGCTTCAAAAAGCCCAGGCCTCTATCCGGTCTCTTCTGGATAGGGAAGGTTTTTCGGTCCTGCGCAGCGGCGGTAATGTCTCGGGGCAGTGGGGATGGCTCCTCTTCGAGCTGCTGGTCTGGGAGCTTCCAGGGGTCAAGAAGCATCCAGGCCCTCCTGTCTGGGAGGGCCAGCACCTGGACAGCTTCCTGCAGGAAGACCGCCTGATACTCTCAGGTCCGTATATAGAGGAGGGGCGGGCTGTGGTGGAGGTCTTGCGAAAGTACCGGCGTCCGGACGACCTTCTGAGGGATCGGCTTGGCAGCCTTTCCCTGGGCCATCATCTATCTCCCTCCATCCGGTCCAGCTTCGTCCTGTACCAGGGATGGGAGATCCTCTCCATCCAGAGCCAGGACTTTCGCCTCTTCCTGAGCCGATACCTAAGCTTGCGGGCCTGGCCAGCGGCGCAGGATTGAGGGTCATCGTTGTGTCGCAAAAAAAGCTATCAGCTTTCCTTAAAGCAGCTCCAGTACTGGCTCTGGAACTCTCTGACCTCATCAATACGCCTATCCGTAGTGATGTCGGCAGCCGCCCGGATATTGGGCAGATCTCCTGCAAGTGCAAAGAGCTCCATGACCACAGCTTCTGCCTGGGCTTCGAGGTTATACCCTCCTTCCAGGCATAGAGCGAGGCGGCCCTGGCAGTGCTGGTCGGCCAGGGATTTGACCAGGCCGGCCATGGCTGCAAAGCCGGGGCCAGATAGCTTCATGCCGCCAAGCGGATCGGACCGGTGGGAGTCGTGGCCCGCCGAGACCAGAACGATATCGGGCCGGAACTCCGCGGCCAGCGGGATCAATATCTGCTCGTAGACCTTGAGATACCCCGCATCGTCCGTGCCTGATGGCAGGGGAACGTTTACGGTGAAACCCTCTCCTTTTCCCTCTCCTGCTTCGGCTATCCTGCCGGTACCCGGATAGTGAGGGTACTGATGGGTCGAGAAGTAGAGGACTGAGGGGTCATCATAGAATATGGCCTGCGTACCATTGCCGTGGTGGACGTCCCAGTCCACGATCAATGCCCTCTTTAGCCCTTCAGATTGGGCGTGGCGGGCGGCGATGGCCACGTTGTTGAATATGCAAAATCCCATCCCTCGGTGAGGTGTGGCATGGTGGCCTGGCGGGCGGACCAGGGCATAAGCTGGACCACTGCCTGCCAGGGTGTAATCCACTCCGGCACATGCCCCACCTGCTGCCAGCACGGCGGCCCGAAACGAGTCCCTGGAGAGCACCGTATCGACGTCCAGATGTCCGCCACCCTGCTCGCAGATGTCCATCACCTGCTGGATATAGCGGCGAGAGTGGACCGCTTCAACCTGCATTTGACTGGCAGGCTCAGGAGTCACCCTCTCGGGGTCCAGGCCCGATGCCTCGATCCTTTGCAGCGCAACTATCAGCCTCTCCTTTCTCTCCGGATGCTCGCGGGTCTCATGCAGGAGATAGGCCGGATGATAGATCAGTGCAGTCCTCTTCATTACCTAACAGGCGGCTTTGATGGCGTAAAATCATTTCCTATGCCCATCCCAGGCGAGTCGATCCCGGCTGCATAAACCGCGGCCTGACCTGCCTTTTGGCCTGCCATGGCCTTGAGGATGGCCTTGCGATCTCCCAGAAGCTCCAAATCCGCCTCCGATGGCGGTTTTTCATAGTCGGCAATAAGCGAATACACTGGATTTGGAGCAGACGCCCATGCCTCCTCTTGTTTTCACCGTGGTCCCACCAAGGCTGCCCATTATATTTGTGTGGACGCTTTTTGCCATCAAAGCTGTTTTCGGATCACCAGGTGAGACCCGGGCCAAAGGTCTCAGGACAGACGGATTTTATCGCCAACTTTTGAGATGGTCATTCGGATCGAGGGATTTGCCGGATTTGCGGTTGTGTTTTTCTCGTATTCAGGATATGATAGAATGGTCAGAAGATTATTATATAAATTTCAGTAACCTGTTTTCTTCGTTCAGGCCGCTAG
>MVQI01000062.1 GCA_002067795.1 Methanosaeta sp. PtaB.Bin039 | reverse complement strand
TCTCCAAAGACCGAAATGAGAGACATGGCACAGAAAAGCAAGAGGCCCCATCACAGGGAGAGCCGCCTGCACCCTAGGATTTAAAGGGCCTCTGGCTTCAAGCCTTCATGTCGTGGTTTTACGGCCTGGATACATCCGTTCTCTTGATAGCTCCTTTTTTTCGCAGCAGACACCTTAGCCATATGGGCCGCATGATATCTCTTGCGATGAAGTCAGAAGGAAAGCGGGCTTTAAAGAAGACTTGGAGCCGGCCTTTTTGCAGCGGGTCGAAGGTAGGCGCTCATTTCGGGCCTCTACGGCCAGCGGATATGACTGCGCCGATAGTTTGCCGAAACCAAATTGCGAAGACCTTAAGAGAATGGGACCCGCCGTTATCACAACGGCGGGGCCAGTAAGCTGCCAGAACGCCAGCTATGCCCAGAACGGAGGGACGTCGGGTTTATCATAGCCAGTTGCTGGTCTGAATAACCTGTAGAGAGGTTATGATATAATAAACTTTCGGATGTCCTCAGGGATTCACCTGGGAGATCCGCCCGGAGAAACCATCTCTACAAGGGCGTTATAGCAGGCCAGAGCATCCCTGCCTTTGTTGGTGGTACGATAAATCTTCTGGGAGTCGAGGTGCTCTTCCTGGATAAGCCCCGCCCGAATGAGCTGCTCCATATACTTCTCGCATGACCTGAAGTTAGTGTTTGAGCCGTAGACTATCCTGGTCTTGACCATTCCGTCCCGGCATATCTCCAGTATCTCGGCACAAATTGCTTCTTTGCTACGTTTTTGTTTCATCCAATCAACATTCTAAAATAATAGCAATTTGACATTATAAATCTTTCTCATATCATTGATCAGCCTAGCAGCAATATGAAATCCGGCGCTTTATCATTACATGGGTATTATCAATCGTATTTCTCGATATGTTGCCATCATTTCAAGGAAAGTCAGGGATTAAAACGAATGAAATTTAATTGAAATGAGTGCGCGAAGGAAGTCCAATATTTAAAAAATGGCTGCGGGGATATTTCGGAAATACCCGCCGACATACCAAGCTCCGCAGCCAGTCTTACCCGTACAGCTTTAGCAAGGCAGACCTGTCGCCATTTCCAAGCGTTCTCTTGATTCCGGAATAGCTGTTCATCACCTGGGACGGGTCCCTCCTGTAAAGCGCGCTGTTGTAGATGTCACCCAGACCGAGGGGGTGCCCCAGCTCGTGCAGAACTACTGACTCCACATCTATCCTTCCACTGGCACCGCTGGTGGACCAGGAGTGATAGTTGTTGAACTTTATATCGAACTCCCTCACTGTATAGTAGCCGCCCACCTTGGAGAGGGAGTACCACGTCTTGGCGCTAGCCAGTACCGATTTGGATGTGTATGGGAAGGCAGCCCATCCGATGGCATTGACGCCGTCATAGTTTCCGGATACCCTCGTGGCATCGAATCCGACCATGCTTGAGTCGGCAAAGAGGTTCTGTCTGCTGGCAGCGTCCCAGGTCTCGGCCGCCCTGGTTATTGCCCCTCTGACCTGATCTGCATTCAGGCCTTCCGCAGCCAGGTAACGGTTATTTATCAGCCTCATCCTGATCTGGGGATTTAAGGTATTGAAACGCCATCCTGTCAAGATGTACGAACTTGATGATCCGCCCAGGTACTGGGTAGAGGATTTCACAGGCCTGCGTGCTGAATACGGAGACTTCAGGTTGAGCGCAGACATCCTGTACGAGCCAAGACCCTCTCCACCCAGCAACAGGCCGCTGGCCGTGACCGCCATGTCCTCCGAACCTGGATCTCCCAGGTATTCATCCAGCACATCCAGCCCGTCCACAGCAGCCCTGACCGTCATGCCGCCTCCTGGAGCGACCAGGCTGCGGGTATCGAGGCTCAGGGACGCACCGCCGTCAACGCCGCCTGATACAAGCCTGGTGCTGCCATCCGAAGATGTGATGGCCTCCAATTCCACAGCCTCCCCGCTCATCTGCATACTCCGCGAGGCCAACAGCTCATCCCCGTTCTCCATTGAGCTTTGAGAGGATAGGACTCCACCGTATACCGTGGCCCTCTGGCCTGACTCGCCACATGGCCCAGTCCCCTGGGAGAACGACACCACGTTTCCGGCTCCTGATATCTGAGAGCTGGACCCGGAGGCCCCTGCCGTGGCCCAGCTGCTGCTGTATAATCTGGTCTGGCCACTGCCCTGGACGCCTGATCCGAGGACATGAAGTCCACCTTCTCCGCTTCCGGATACAGACTCAGAGGCGAAGACCTCACCGTCCCCATCCACCGACAGCCGGCTTGAGACGCCCATGCTGCTCAGAGATATGTCCCCATCAACGACTCCCGCCGAGCTGATGGAAAACCGATGGGTAGCAGATGCGGAACCTTCCTGATTATCCACTCCAAAGGACGATTTTATGGCGCTGCAGGACAGGCTGCATACCATGACCATAACCGATGCAATCAGGCAAATCCTCATCACGTGATTCATGATAATTACACCTAACGATTTTTGTCTTTGTTCATCAAATGTCTCCAAACTCCATATAGATTTTTTGGTACAGTTTTCTACAAACAGCTGGTATAATATTTAACTAAATAAGTAATATTTTCAATAATATATATTCAAAAATTGAGTATTTTACCAATTATGTTTTATATTTGCAAATTTTACTATATTTAATAAATCAATCTATCTTTTAATTCAGATTGAATTTAATGCTAATATGCTTTTGAGACAACATATTAAGATTATTTACTTGATTTGAGATGAAATACCTATGATACTTTCTATTGAGATCGGTGCTTGAAATTGTTCTCGGAAATCCAAGACCTATATTGATACTGATTTCAACGCCGGCTCAGGTGAATGCTGCCGTCCTGAGATAGACATAAATGTATCCACAATATTAATACAAAATTAAGATAATAATATTTAATATCATTTCGATTAGATCTCGTTCGCCAATACTGCACAAAAAAATTCTTCAGTTTAGCAGATCGCCGGAAAAGCCGCCCCCCCAGGTTCTGACAGGCAGGCTGGACTTGAGAAACGTGGCCTATCCCGATCGTTCTTGGATCGGCTGAGCCCTTCATCGCCACCAGTCGGGCAGCTCAGACCAGAAAACCGGGGCCCAGGTCCAGGAAAGCGACGGGGCAAATGCCATTGAAAATGACGCGCACCGATCGCTTGATCCTCTCCCTTCGACATCAGATCACATCCCTCGCCGCCCAGTCCCCACACTGCCCATTTTTCAGCAGTCCCTCTTTTGCGCACGTTAGATCTCCTGATAGCCAGGCAGAGCTGATTTCAAGCGGAACATTCACTGGTCGATCTGACCAAATATGTGATGACAGAATTCCTCACATGGATAAGCTCAAATGGCCAGCTTCAGCTTCTCAACCACCCTTACATCGATAATCCTGGTATTCGGGTAATTACCGCTAGGGTCCTTCTCGAGCGACTTGACCATGTCCCATATCGTAAGAAGTGCTGCAGTGACCCCACACAGCGCCTCCATCTCAACACCGGTCTTTCCCACAGAGGTCACTTTCACTTCAGATGATATGCTATCCAGATCCAGTTCGAAGTCAACCTCCACAGCGGTTACAGGTATGGGATGGCACATAGGGATGCTGCGGCCAGTATCCTTTACTGCCAGAAGGGCTGCCACCCTGGCCGTGCTCAGGACATCGCCCTTCTGCACGTCGAGCTGGCGGACTGCCTGGATGGTGGACGGACTCAGCAGTATGGCGCCTCGTGCGCATGCGATTCTTCGCATATCCGGCTTGTCTGTCACATCAACCATTCCTGAGGCGTCGCTTATCCGGGTCAAGTCCTTTTCCCCCATGCCTGGCCCACTGCCTGAGGAAGATGCTCTATCACGTCAGTTGCCAAAAGCCCGTATCCCTTCTCGGAAAAGGCGAGGTCTCCGGCCAGGCCGTTTAGGTAAGCGGCCGCCACAGCAGCCCTAAGCGGAGGGGCGATTGAGTAAAGAGCTGCAGCCACCCCGGCCAAGACATCGCCGGTTCCTCCAACCGTCATTCCGGGATTGCCTGTCAGATTGCCCCGGACTGCGGAACCATCGGAGATTATGTCCACCTGTCCCTTTAGCAGAACGACCACCCCGGCCTCCTTGGCATAGAGCCGAACCACCTCGCTGCGACCATCTCCTGGGGGCAGATCCATCCCGCTGATCCGGCGAAACTCCCCCGCGTGTGGGGTCACTATTCCCCTCAGGGGAAGGCCGGGCTGCAGCGCGTCGGCATCAACGACTGCCTTCTGGCACAATGGAAGAATATCCTTGAGAGCCTGCAGCGTCTCCGGCGCCCTGCCAAGCCCCATACCTATGACCACAACGTCATGTTGATCGATCAGACCCTTAATGACCTCCAGGTGGCCGGGATTCAGACATTCCCCTTTCAGAGGGCGGACGATAAGATTGGGCGAAAATCCAGCTATTGTCTCTGCCGCATCCTGCGGAGCCGCCACGGTGGCTATATCGGCCCCAGCGCGCAGAGCGGCAAGACCGGCCAGCGCAGGCGCGCCCCTGTATGGACCACCACCGATCACCAGCACCCTGCCGCTATCGCCTTTGTGGCTGTCCGGCCTGCGGGACCCCACAAGGCGCAGGTCGCCCGGACCTGCGAAGAACTCTGCCTGCTTTGGTATACCGATATCTGCCACCTGATACTCTGCGCCCATTCCGGCTTTAGGACGGTGGAATGTCAGCGTCCGCCTGGGCTTGACAGCAGTCGAGGTGCCCAGGCCGCTGGGTACGTCCACTGCAAGAACTGGCCGGCGGCAGGAGTTTATGGCTTCTATGGCCTGCTTCTCAAGTCCACGCACCTCGCCCCGCACTCCCGTTCCCATCAGGGCATCTAAGATCAGGCAGTAATCTGTCAGGTTCATCTGTGAGGCGTCGCTAACTTCGCGCAGATCGAATCTCAGATTTTGCAATATATTCCAGTTTGCCCTGGCCTCTGGCGTGGTTATCTCTTTGGCTCTGCCTACAAGAAATACCGTGATCCGGTGGTCGGATAGGTGTCTTGCGGCCACGAAGGCATCGCCGCCGTTATTGCCGCGGCCGGCAACAATTGCTATGCTACTTCCTTTTGCCATTGCACGGGCTTCCCTGGCCAGGGCTGCCCCGGCATTTTCCATCAGCTGTAGCGGGGAGAGGCCGAAGTGAGCACAGTTGGTGTCCAGGGCATTCATCTCCTCTGGAGAGATAGAGATCATGTGGAACTAGTAGTCCTCCCAGTTTTATAAGGGATTTGAGAGTTCACCGGGCTCTCCTATTCGATGGTCGCTGCAAGATTGACAGCATCGCCAACTGACTACATATATTGATTATAACCTGTGGCATAGTCACATTATCAGGAGTCTATTTTAGAAGTTCATTTCACCAATAAATGGTCGCTGGATTCATGTTTTTATAAGAATTGCTTCGCAAAAGAAATCTATATATCGTAGAGATTACACCAATAATTAATTCACAAGGTTGAATTCATGAACTATATCGAGTCAAGTGGCATGCAGAGGGTGGTAGTGATAATCAATCCAAATAATTTAAAATTTATGGTCAATTATACGACTATTGATGAAATTTATAAGTCGATACATTCTCAAAATTTAATAAATAAATTTACTTTGAATGCGTTCCGCGGCGAAATGCGATATAGCTCAACCACCTCACATATTTCCCGGAGGGTCCGACCATGCGAATAAGCTTCTGCATAACGCTCTTGATCTTCTTGACCCTGATATTCACAATCTCTTCCGCAGGCAAGCCCGGCGAAACTTTTCCTGATTGCGGATACGGGTGCGTCGCCAGCGATACCACGCTTCAAAGGGCTTGGCTTGGGGATGCCAGCGGAACTCCAATAAACAGTATAGCCTGTTCTTCGCCAACGACGGTCTATCTCTGGGCGGATGTGTGGGATAACACAGGGACCAACAGATATTGTCTTTATCTCTGGGCCACCATCACAAGCGGCGGCTCATCCACTACTGTGAAGCAGAAGGTTCCAACCAGCCTCTACTATTCCGGTTATGTGCTTCCTGGACATAATTACATCCCGATCCATCAGTTCACATGGAGCTGCCAGCCATTGAGCGTATACCTCAATCTTCTGGCCTGGGATACCACGCCAACGACCACATGCCCGGATACCGCTGGCATGGGCTGCAACGATTACTACCAGAACTCCAAGTGCAGCAAGAACTACGATGTTCCAATCGACCGACCCCAGATGTCTCTGACCAAGACCTCCACAAATTACGGGCCCGGCAATCCGGCCACCATCGGCGACACCATAAATTATCAGATCAAGCTGACCAATACTGGAAACGTGCCTCTCAAGAGCATATCCGTCAGCGATCCATTGCTGGGCTCTCTATCAGGACCCACGGGTGATTCGGGGACATCTGGAGTCCTGGAAGTTGGTGAGGTGTGGACCTATACTGGCAGCTACGCGGTCCGCCCGCAGGACGTGTGCCTGGAGATCAAGAATACGGCAACTGCCAATGCCAAGTATTATCCCGGTGGAGGAGCTACAGGTTTCTCCTTAACCCCTGTGACTGCCAGCTATAGCGTTCCAACAAGGCCGTCGGGCGCTCAGATAGCGGTTACCAAGACCTATCAGGAGCCATATACAACAGATTCTCCTGCCAGTCTCAATGATGTGATAACTTATCAGGTTGCTGTCACAAATCCGGGACAGATCCCGCTGTTTGGATTATCTGTGACTGACACACTGCTAACGCTTTCGGGTCCGGCTGGGGACAATGGCGACGGGATCCTGCAATCAGGCGAGACCTGGTTATACTCTGGTACCTTTACTGTAATAGATGTCTGCTCACCTGTCACCAATACAGTTACGGCATCCGGGCATGTGTGTTCGGCCGATTATCCGGATCAGGTGAGCAGCACTGCAACCGCAACCGTGCCGGTGAGGGACGATGCCCTTCCTGTGATCACCGGCTGTCCAACTGATATATCTCAGATCAACAATGCAGGGATTTGCGGTGCGATTGTCACATGGACACCGCCTGCAGCCACTGACAACTGCGGGGAGGTTGATCTATCATCAGACCACGAGCCAGGAGAGACGTTTCCTGTAGGGACGACCACGGTCACGTACACTGCCACCGATAACGCTGGAAACTCGGTCAGCTGCTCGTTTGATGTCACCGTCACAGACGACGAGAATCCGTCGCTGACATGTCCGGACGATATCACACAGACCGCAGACGAGGGAACATGCGGTGCGATTGTCACATGGACACCGCCTGCAGCCACTGACAACTGCGGGGAGGTTGATCTATCATCAGACCACGAGCCAGGAGAGACGTTTCCGGTAGGGACGACTACAGTCACGTACACTGCCACCGATGACGCTGGAAACTCGGTCAGCTGCTCGTTTGATGTCACCGTCACAGACGACGAGGACCCTGCATTTACATGTCCGGACGATATCACACAGACCGCAGACGAGGGAACATGCAGTGCAACGGTTACCTGGACACCGCCTGCAGCCACTGACAACTGCGGGGAGGTTGAGCTTTCATCAGATCACCAGCCAGGAGAGACGTTCCCTGTAGGGACGACTACAGTCACGTACACTGCCACCGATAACGCTGGAAACTCGGTCAGCTGCTCGTTTGACGTCACCGTCACAGACGACGAGGACCCGTCGCTGACATGTCCGGACGATATCACACAGACCGCGGCTGAAGGAACGTGCAGTGCAACGGTTACCTGGACACCGCCTGCAGCCACTGACAACTGCGGGGAGGTTGAGCTATCATCAGACCACGAGCCAGCAGAGACGTTTCCTGTAGGGACGACTACAGTCACGTACACTGCCACCGATAACGCTGGAAACTCGGTCAGCTGCTCGTTCGATGTCACCGTCACAGACGACGAGGACCCTGCGCTTACATGTCCGGAAGACATCGAGATTAATACCGATGAAGGCGTTTGCAATGCGCAGGCGACCGTGACCGAACCGACTGCAGACGACAACTGCAAAATAGGATCGGTTCAGGGAGTCCGCAGCGATGGCCAGGCATTGAACGATCCGTACCCGATTGGAACCACAACGATCACCTGGACCGTGACCGACAGCTCCGGCCATCAGACAAGCTGCGACCAGAAGGTCACCGTGAACAACGCCAATGAAGCCGTCTGGGTCTCTGCCGGACCCGACCAGACCGTATGCTCCGACAGCCCGGTACAGCTGGCCGGGACAGCCTCCGACCAGTCCACCCCGACATGGACGACTCGCGGCGACGGATCCTTCCAGAACCCTGGATCATCAAGCACCACATACTACCCGGGAGCCGGAGATCTCGCTTCAGGCTCAGTCATCCTGACGCTGAGCGCCATTCCGGCAATTGCCTGCGTTGAGGAGGTCAGCGACGAAATACTGATAAACATCGATCCATGCATTGCGGATGTGGATCTGGAAAAGACCGACTCCCCAGATCCGGTTATAATCCCGGTAAATTCCGAAACTCAATTGACATATACCGTGACAGTAACAAACAGCGGCCCATCCGATGCCCATGATGTAGTGGTCACCGATACCCTGCCAAACGGCGTGGATTACGATACGGCAGACGCATCGGTTGGAACATTCAGCTACGACTCGAATAGCCGAACGATCTCCTGGAGAATAGGCGATCTGGCGAGAGAAGCTTCGCCACCTGTCCTGACCATCACGGTGAAGGTCCCATACAGCATCAAAGATCTGGAGATAGAGGCCTTATCCAATACCGCCTGCTTGACCCACGCGGATGCTGATCCGGATGCAACTGACTGCAGTACGGCTACCACCGAGATAATTGTGGAGCAGGAGGAGCCTCAGATCGCATCGATCGACGTGACCAAGGAGGCTTCACCCACCGTGGCCTATCCCGGAGATACAGTCACATTCACCATAACCGTATCCAATAACGGCGAAGCGATCCTCTCACCGCTGGTGGTGGAGGATACGCTGCCTCTTGGCTTGATCTATCAGAGCGATGACTTCTCGGGCAGCCGGGATATCTCAGGCCAGACAATCACCTGGACGATCGATAGCCTGTCGCCGCACGACAGCCCTGTTGTGATCCACGTTTCTGCCAGGGTGGACGAGTCTTTGCAGCTGGCGCTCAACACAATGTCCGCAGAACCGGAGCGTATCCAGCAAGAGCCCCGGTTGCATGTGATGACCGACTCGGGGCCAGCTGATGGTGAGCCTCTGGCAGGCGAAGAGATCATACAGGCCCTCCTGAGAAACCGCACGGTCCTTGAGCTCCGACTGGAGCGGATGATTGCAGAGCGGGACAGCTTTAACCGAAGCGGCGGCCTGTGCCAGGAGCTGCCCAGCGCGGCTGGCGGCAACTTATCCGTCTGCAGCTACACCAATATGACCGACGGCCAGCAGCTATTGGAGATTTTAGACCAGAACGAGACGCTGATCAGGTCTGAGTTCTCCCGAACCTCGCAGGGTGATCAGCTCCTCTCCCTATACGGGCCAGCTGGGAGGTCTGACCTCTACACCTCTCAGTCCACAAGGCAGTCCCTGCGAATAGACTACGATATGCCGGCGGCCGGTCAGAAGACACTGACTATCAGAGACTACCAGACTGGAGACACCCTGGTGCAGGTCCTTGACATTGCAGGTGAGCTTCTCAGCCAGCAGTACCGCAAGACTCCTGGTCTGCTGGTCCCGTCCAGATACCTGGAGAACCGGGTCAAAGCCACTGGGACCAATCCTGACGGTCTGCCGGTGGAGGGCTCGGCCTCTGCCACCGTAGAGGTGGGCCTGGTGCCCTTACCCGGCATCTCCATAGACAAGACGGTAACGCCAGAGTCCGCCAGACCTGGCGAAGAGGTCGCCTACCGGATCGCCGTTCGCAACACCGGAAACGTTCCACTGGTTGATATCATCGTCTCGGACACCATGCTGGACCTGGAGCTGGATCCCTTCGACCTGGACGTGGGCGAGGAGAAGGCCTTCGAGATCCCGTACCTGGTGCGGCAGGAGGACAAAAGCCCTCTGGTCAATCTTGCCACCGTTGTGGGCTTCCCGTTGCAGGGAGGCGACGCAGTCACCGATGAGGACGAGGCGACTCTGCTTCTGGCAGAAGGGCTCTTTACCAAGACCGCCACCCCAAGGGTGGTTGGCCCTGGCGACCTGGTGACTTACACCATCACCTTCCATGCCACACAAAGCGGCACGTACAAGATCGTGGACCAGTATCCACGGGGCGTGGCTTTCGTATCAGCTTCGCCCCAGCCCACCCAGGGAGATAATATCTGGGTGATCTCTCTTGGACAGGACAAGACGGTGAAGATCGAGATCCTGGTCCAGGTGGCTGAGATCATCGGCAACACCACATTTCTCATGGATCAGAGCGTGCAGGGTGAGGGCTTCGTAAACGTCAACAACGACCTGTGCACCAAGCCGGTCATACTGATCAATCAGGCCTTCCTGTACCGCCAGGAGGGCACAGCCTGGGTCCTGTACGACAGCGTATCGGCCAATCCGGCCAAGGTAGATGTCCAGGTGGGTCCGCCGTCCACATGCGCCAGCGTAAGAGAGCACGGAAGCGGCTCTTACGACTCTTCGGACCAGATCAGCTACCGCAATAAGAACAGCTCGATAAGCTGGAACAAGAGCCTATCAGCCACCTATCATCCCACATCGTTCGACCTGCCCAAGAATCGATCCCTGAGCTACTCCACCAAATGGATCGAGAAGCAGCGAACGCAAAACCTGGGATTGGCAGCCAGCACCAACGAGGAGTACACCTACTCCAATCGGATCGATCGGGAGAGCAGCCTGCTGATGGACGAAAACGGGACCACACTCCTTGTGGATTCTGATTTCGAGGGCATGGCCCACTTCGGGGCCATGAAGCTCAAGGAAAATCTCACCAATAAGTCCAGATGGGAGGCAGAGCCTGTCCTCGAATCAAGGGAGGATTATCTTGGCAGCTTCCGGGTGTATCGTCAGATGGACGCCATTGGGGAGAGCGTGGTAGCCAACCGCTCGATATCAGGTCAGGGATTGGTCTCAGTGGATCAGCGCGTTGGCGAGAGTCAGCGTACCCATGAATCGGGCAGCGGATCATACCAGGTGGAAGAGCTGATAGATACCAGCACCAGCTACATTGCCAAGGATATCGAGCTGGCCCATGATCGTTCCAGCTATCAGCTCACCGAGAGCCGCTGGGTTAACGCCTCCGGCAGATGGAGCGAAGGAATGTGGTCCAAAAGCAACCCGTCCGGGTCCGGCAGTTTTGGTGGCACTTATATCGGCGAGGAGTTCCACTACCTGGACAGACTGCAGAAGGAGACCAAAGCACCTGGTCTCAACGAGATGAGCACGAAGGCCAGCTTCAAAGGAACGGCAGACTTCAAGGCGGTGAAGTCTGATAGGGCCCGCAACCATTCCGGCATGGATGCAGTTGCCTACGATCGATATGTGGGCGAGTACGAGATTGAAAGGCAGATCCGGTTCACCGGGGTGGCCAGATATGATCAGCCTCACCTGTACATCCAAAAAGATGTGCATGTGGACCTGTCGAGTAGCACCCTGGCAGATTACAGAATACTCGTTGAGAACGACGGAAACGTGGACTTCGCACCTGTGCAGGTAATGGACCTCTTCCCGCCTGGAACTGAGTTCGTGGACTCCTCCATCAGGCCTTCCGCGCTCCAGGATGGCCAGGCCAACTGGACGCTGCGAAACCTGGGAGTGGGAGAAGCCGTCGAGATACGGCTGCGACTGAACATCACCGATGAGGAGGACAACCTGGTCAACCGGGTGCTCGCAACTGGGACTCACGAAGACGGCCAGACGGTTGCCAGCAACTTCTCAGCAGTGCAGCTGAGCTGGCTGACCTGCTGCCCGCCCCAGCTTGACGCCCGCAAGACTGCCAATGTGTTGAACAATACAACGATGGTGCTCTACCGCATAAGCCTGACAAACCGGGAGGACTACACGATGGTTGCCTTCATCCAGGATCATCTGCCTGACGGAATGAGCCTGGTCAGCTCCACCGTCGATCCGTCGTATCAGCACGGATCTGAAGTTGCCTGGACCATCGTGGACCTGCAGCCAGGTGAGACCAGGGTGATCGAGTACCTGTCAAGTGCTCCCGGAGACGGGATATATGCCAACAGCGCCCACCTTGAGGTGTACTCGGTGGATGGGCCAGACGCAGCCTCTGCCGACCTGGTAGCGAGAGTTGAGGTGGGCGGCACAGGGAGAGTGGCCTCATCCAGATCCGGGTGGCATCCGCCCACCTGCTTCGGCCTGGCCTGCCCTGCCTCGCTGCAGGCCCCTGATTGGGTGCCCTGCTCAGCCTGCGGACGCTCAGAGCCGACGCCTGACTACGCATGCCCGGACTGCACGCCGGTCTAGTGACGGCGTGATCGCCAGTGAAAAAGGCAAGACTCAAGTCTGCAGAGGGGTTGCATCCTCACAGGCGTTCAGACAGTCCTGACATCAACGACCTCGAGGATGCAGCCTCAATAGTCCAGCAGAGACCTCTGGAGCCGGCTGCGATTAGTGGGCTCCTCTACTCCGCAAGGAATCGGCTTCGAGCCCGTATCGAGCTCATCGATCCGGCCTTCTGCCGTATCCGGCAGGCTCACCTGGCCGTATCGTCCTCCCCCACCAGGTCTGACGATCACCGTCCCTTGTCTGAAGGCACGAAGAGCCTGCAGAACCCGTGGCTCTGCATTTAGGCTGGAAAGGTCGGATTTTAAGAGGACCTCGATCTCAGTATTGCTGCCTATCATCTGGCTGCATACCCGCGCAACCCCAGCCGTATTGACGTTCTTATGCCCCAGAGCCATGGCAACGATCTCAACAAGCGGTATGAGATGCAGGTATGGGGGGCGGTGGGCTGGGTGGACGACCTGAGGCAGATCGGCCAGCATATCCACCCGGTCCCGAACACCCATCTTGATCAGCCCACCGCAGCGGCACCGCCCCAGTCGATCCTCCATCTCCTGGCGGGAGTACTGCTGGTAACACCGGGTGCAGGCTGTGCGGTTGTACTTTCCCTCCTCAGGATAAAATCCCACGTTGAGCGTTGGGCGGCGTCCCCGGTGCCGGCGGATAGCCATGGCCAGTTCGGGGAAGCTTATCTCCTCCATCTCCATCTGGTTGAACTCCCGGCCAAGCTTGTTCGACCACGGGGAATGAGCATCGGAGTTGGTCAGGAAAGTCAACGGGTGAAGCTCAGATATGCGGTCGGCATAATCGGAATCTGCAGATAGTCCAAGCTCCAGGAAGTCAATGGAAGAGGCGCCGCCGCCATAAGCCTCTCTCAATGTCCGGTGGTGGGCGAAGACGCCTGTCCACGGGGTGAAGGCGTGAGATGGCCCAATCAGACAGCCCGCTTCCCGAGCGGCGTCTGCTATGGCTGGCCCCTCCATCTGCAGCGCAGGCCGGCCTTCAGAGTGGAGGTTGGCTGAATGGGCGGCGAAGATCGCCGAGAGCTCCTGGGCCTTGGCCATATCGGGGACAAGTATCAGGTGGTGGACCTTATTGCAGTCCTCAACCTCGCCGGAGAGCACGAAGGAGGACCTAAAAAGCCGGCCCTCGGAAAGCCGAAATACTCCATCCTCCTCGGCCAGCCTTCCTATCTCCTCCTGCCAGCGCGGATGGAAACAGTCACCAGTACCGACCAGCTCCACCCCTTTCTTTGCAGCCTCAACCGCGATCATCGGCAGGTCCATGCGCTCGGATGTGGCTGCGGAGAACCGGGAATGGATATGCAGGTCAAGGTTGATCCTCATATAATAGCTGAGAGGCAGAGGCTGAAAGATAAACCTTTATGCCCAGCAATCCTTAACCACCGGTCATGAATACCCCTCTGCGAGATCTGTTGAAGAAGCTCTCCTGCCAGGAGATCTCTGTCGAGGAGGCGGTCAGGCAGGTCCGGATGCTCAGCTATAACCAGGTGGGCGAGATCGCCAAGATCGATCCGTGGCGGGCTGACAGGATCGGTGTCCCTGAAGCGGTGCTTGCCGAGGGAAAGACAGCTGAGGGCCTGGTCGAGATCGCCCTGGCTCACCTGAATGCCGCCGGTTCGGTGATCATAACCAGGGTATCCCAGCCTCAGCTGGAGGCCTTGAGATGCGCCAGCGTGCCCGAAGGGGCCAGCTTCAGTTGGAGCGAGCAGGCCCGTATCGCCCTGCTCCGCCGTGGAGAGTGGAAGGACTTGGGGGGGCGGGTCGGGGTGCTGTCTGCCGGTACAGCCGACATCCCTGTGGCAGAGGAGGCCAGGATAACAGCAGAGGAGATGGGTTGCCGCATAACCTGTGATTACGATGTCGGTGTGGCAGGAATTCACCGCCTGTTTCCCACCCTGGAGCGGATGAGGTCGATGGACGCCCTGGTGGTGGCTGCAGGCAGAGAGGGCACGCTTCCTGCAGTGGTGGCGGGGCTTGTCGATGCACCGGTAATAGGCCTTCCAGTCTCGACCGGGTATGGCGCAGGAGGGAAGGGCCAGGCGGCTCTTTTAAGCATGCTTCAGTCCTGCTCGGTCCTGGCAGTGGTTAACATCGATGCCGGCTTCGTAGCCGGGGCCTTCGCCGGAAAGATCGCACTTCAGCGGGCCTGGGAGCGCCGGAGATGATCAATGCGAATCGGACCGGAAGCCCTCTTCCGATGGTTTTATCAGAAATCGATGACATCATGTTTGCCTTAACCAAAGCCCTGCTGTTTGCCAATAGGTGGCTGATCTGGCCAGCACAATCCAATTGTGGTCAAAAGATTAATCGATAGTGGTGGAGCCTTTCCTCTCGCCAGTCTGGAAAACTATTTATATGATCAACAAAAGGTAGATTCGTGAGCGGGTAAACTCATCCTTTTTTCTAACCCCCACTCCCCTACCCGCTCAATCCTTAACGCCACCCACGGGAGGTCTGTTATTCAGCTCTTCAGCCTCGATCCGGACCCCGGACTCTGCGCTGTATTCCCTTATCCTTGTGATGGCCCGCTCCACCATGCCGCCGGAGGTTATGATGAGGGATGTCTTGCCGGCGATGGCCTTTAGGATGCATTTATCGATCACGCCATACGAAAAGTCCAGGTCCAGCTGCTCGTCCTGAGCCATCAGCTTGGCTCTGGTCCCCATGGCCCCGATGTAGCTGGCCTGGCCAAAGGATAGCAGGTCCCGGATGGAACCGGCGTCTGCTTTTTCGAGGTCGCAGACGAAGATCTTTCCAGGCCGCGCCAAAGATCGCTGGCGCCCGTCTGCCCTGGCCTGCCTGTCCATCATATCGAGCAGGGCAAGGACCGACTTGGGAGGCGAATCGGTCCGCTCTATTAGCCCGCGGGCAGCCATCTCCCTGTAGAGCTCCACAACCACCGGCAGCTTCATTCTGGCTCTCCGCAGAATCCTGGTCTCCGAGAATACATCCTCCGGAGGCCCCTGCCTGAGAACCATTCCGCTATCCATCAACACAACCTGGTCTGCCCAGCGGTAAGCGAGCTCCACGTCATGGGTGGCTATTATCACGGTCTTGCCGTAGAGGTTCAGCTCATCCAGCATCTCCATTATCTCCTCAGCGCTTGCAGGGTCCAGATTGCTTGTCGGCTCATCTAAGACCAGCACATCTGGCTCCATCGCAAGCACTCCCGCCAGTGCGACGCGCTTCTTCTCTCCGCCACTAAGGTGATGTGGGGGGCGCTTCTCGTACCCTGAAAGCCCCACATAGCTCAATGCATACCCCACATAGCGGTCCACCTTCTCCTGGGGATAGCCCAGGTTGATCGGCCCGAAGGCCACGTCCTGATAAACGGTGGGAGCGAAGATCTGGTCGTCGGGATTCTGAAGCACCATACCCACATGCTTTCGGATCTCACGGACCGAGGATTGGCTGTATGAGATCGCCTTTTGCCGGAACAGCACGCTTCCTGTGGTCGGGCGCAGTATGGCGTTGAACATGAGCATGAGCGTCGACTTGCCGGCACCGTTAGGGCCAACCAGGGCAACTTTGCTCCCCTCATCCAGGGCCACCGTGACCCCACGAAGCGCCTGGTGGCCGTCGCTGTATGAGAACACCAGATCTTTCGCACTCAGTATGTCGGTCGTTGGGCCCAACTCCTTTTCAGATCAGAGTCACGTCCCTGCCCAGCCAGGCCACTGATGCCATGACCAGCAGGTAGGCAAGAGCAGCGGCGAGGCCCGGCCCTGAGATCGGCATAGTCGTGGCCAGGGCGAGGCGGCCGCTGTAGCACCGAGCGTCCATGGTGGTAATAAGCGCCTCGCCCTTCTCCCAGGAACGCAGGAATAGGACCGAGCCAAGAATGGAGAAAGACCTTATGGCTCCAGCCAGGCCGGCATACCCAAGCCGCATATTCTGGGCGCTGTGAATCAGTGAAGCCTCCTCCAGCAGCACGAAGATATAGCGGTAGATCAGCATCGAGAGCTCTACCAGACCCTGTGGCATCTTGCATGCCGCAAGGATTGAGAAGACCTCCATCATGGGGGTGGTAAGTGCCAGGAACAACATGGAGCATGTTCCCCCAAACGTCCTCGACAGCAACAAGAGGCCCAGATCAGCTCCTCCTTTGCGGACCGCCACACCATGACCGGCCAGGGAGAAAGAGAAGAGCGTCTCCCCAGTGCCGCCCATCAGCATCACCACGATTGCGCTGAGAAGAGCAAAGGAGAGCGGTATCAGGAGGATCCTGATGAATACGCCTGCTGGCACCCTGGACCAGGCCACCACAGATCCTGCCAGGGTGATGCCTATCAGCATGGGCGCCAGAGGGCCGGGAGAGGATACGCAGATCAGGACTGAACCCAGGACCACCAGCAGCTTCAGGCTGGCGCTGACCTCAGAAAGCCTGCCGCTGTAGGCATACATCTCCAGCATGTCGTGCAATTGACCTGCCTCCCCAACCAGATTCTTCACGGCCCCTGGACTCTCTGCAGCTTCTTCTCAGATGCCTAGAGATATCGGTATCAGGACGCTCCCTCCAGGCGGCCTCTCCGGTAATAACCCAGGAAATAACCTATGATCAGGCCGCCTACCGCTGCCTGAATGCTGAAGAACAGGGTCTCCACCTCTCCGCTGGGCGGCTCCCATATGGAGCCTATCCAGGGCTGATAGGTGCCGTTGGTGAGGTCGGATATCACGTCCTCTGCCTGGCCGTCTGCACCTTCCCAGGAATGCTCTCCGGTCTGGTTGACAGCCAAAAAGGCCAGGAAGAAGACTACTAAGGCCAGAGCTGCCAGCAGTTCGCCCCTCAGGACAATCCCTCCCGAAGCCTGCCAAGTGCGCTCTCAGATAAGACATTTAAGCGCAAAAGCACGTCGCCTCGCAGCTGAAGTATATACTTGAACATGAGTGCTGCAACCACCCCTTCCAGCAGGGCCAAAGGCAACTGAGTCAGGGAGAAGACGGCTGAGAATGCCCAGAACGATTCAAGAACGCTGCCGCTTGAGGAGGGGAAGGCCAGTGCCAGCTGCATGGCAGTCACAAGATAAGTGATCATGTCGGCCACCGCAGTGGCGGCAAAGACGCCCAGGTAGAAGTTAAGCCCCGCCCTGGAAGATGCCCTGTAAATCAGATAGGCTGCTGCCGGACCTGCGACGCCCATCGAGAACACGTTGGCTCCAAGGGTGGAGAGGCCGCCGTGGGCCAGGAAGACAGCCTGATAGATCAGCACGATGGCAGCCAGCACCGAGGTGATCCAGGTGCCGAAGAGAATGGCGCCGATCCCGGTTCCGGTCGGATGAGAGCAGCTTCCGGTCACTGAGGGCAGCTTGAGCGAAGAGAGGACGAAGACAAAAGCCCCAGCCACTGCCAGGAGTGGAAGCGCCTCTCGCCTCTCCCTGGTCATCTGGTTGATCCTGGACACCCCGTAGATGACGAAAGGGGCTGAGGCCAGGAACCAGATCTCCCACCAGGGATGAGGCAGAAATCCTTCCATGATATGCATGCAGCTTGCTGGTGGCAGGCGCAAGTATATAAAGTTTACTTGATTATGGATCAAAAAAGTTTATTTAATATCTGGATTACGATACGGAAGGATTCGGTTGGTTCATGAACCTCTTGGCATCAGGTTATTAAGCATATCCGCTTTAATCCAAGCACCATGTTCAAGCTGGGCGAGTATGACGGGGATGAAGCATCCTGGATTGTGCAGCAGCTGAAAAAGGCAGGCATCAAGGCGGAGATCAGGCCATCCTTCGTCCCCATACGTGAGGAGTATGAGGCCCTTGAAGGCCGTGCCAGCCAGCTCAGGGGACTGGTGGAGGACTTCGATCAGTACGAGCGATATTTGGAGGCTTTGCGTGAAGCCCTCCAGCAGGGGCTGTCCGGCGAGGAGTTCAGAAATGCCTACCTTGGCCGGATCATACCATCCTGGCCGGAAATGAAAACCGCCCTGTCCGATCTGGCCAAAGACGAGGGGGATGAAGACACCAACCTGGACGAGACCAGACGAGAAGAGCTGCAGGATGCGTTCATCGAGGCGACTTATTCGCTGGAGTTTGCCCAGGCTGTCATGGATATGAACGGCATACATATGGGCGATCCTGGCCAGTCAATGGACGATCCAATATTGCTGATCCGGGCCGATCTCTCTCGATTCGAGACGCCTCCTGAGCAGGCCAGACATCTCCACTCCTTCTGCATGCAGAAGGTATTCGACATATTCGTTGACGAGTTCTCAACCACAGTTTCCGATACCATGGCTCCTGAGTTCATGGAGAGATACCCCGACGAGTATCTGAGCCTGCGCCTGCTGGGGATGCTGCTCATGGACCTCATGGATCGGGAAGCGCCGCTCCGAATGGACATGGAGGAGTTCGAAAGCCTCTGCCAGTTGGAGATCAAAAACGGCCAGGACGTGATCTCAATCGATGCCAGCGGCATGGCTGCCGAGATCGCCAGAATCCTTGAGAAGAACGATATAATCAAGCTCAAGGGCGACAAGATAAAGTGGCGGTAAGCTGATTGGGTACGAACTTCCAAGCAGCTGCGAGCAAGTCGTTAGCCCTGGGGACGTGGGTCTTTTGCCTCGAACCCAAGAAAACGCGCCGTGCAGCCGGGATTCAATCCCCTTCAACCAGCTCTCTTGCCCTGGCAGCCACCAGGGCCGGACCTTCCTGTCGCGTTACCCTGGCTACGGCCTCAACCGCTTCGAGGTATCGCACAGCCTGATCCAGGTAGTTTATCAGGTCTCCCTGATAGGCATAGATGCCGTAGCGGTCGCTGAACTCCCGGATTATCTCCTGCGGCGACTTGCCCTCCATGCGCAGCTCCAGTATCCGCTCGCTGACCCGCTTCTCCACGCACCCGCAGTACGGGTTCTCCCTGCATGTGCAGCGCATGAAGTCCCTGGCAAAGTCCAGGCACTGCTGCTGAATCTTGTTCTCAAGGGTACGCAGCTCAGGGCTATTGATGAGGTCGTAGAAGGAACCATGGAGCACCCGCTGGGATATCCTGGTGTGCAGGGCGACGGATATCCGGTCTGCAGCCTTGAGAAAAAGGGCCTGAAACGTCTCCAGCTCGACTGCGATCTCCAGAGGATTGAGGCCGCATCTCAGCCCATCTCCTATAACCCCCACCTGGACAGGACTTAAGAAGTGTGCGGCTGCCGCCCGGCCCAGCCTGGTGGGCTCGATTCCCCTGACCAGCCCGGCACCTGCCAGCGTGGACAGGGAACGGTCCAGGTCGTCCAGCCCGATGGTCCTGCTGTGCAGCATCTCCAGGTCGTCACGGGACCTGGCCGTGCAGGCATTGGCAAGCACCTGCTCAAGCTGCTGTTCTTCCTGATAATTCGGAGATACGTCCTCCATCTGGCCGTGAAGCAGCCGAAGAGCCACCTCGTCCTCAGACTCCGCCCCACCGCCATAGCGACGGCCAGGTTCCGGCAGGAGATAAACAAGGCCCCGGTCGTGGTAACCTGGGCGGCCGGCCCGGCCAAGCATCTGGTTGAACTCATGGACGGTCAGCCACTCGATTCCCATAGCAAGCGACTCGAAGATCACATGGGAGGCCGGGAAGTCAACCCCGGCTGCCAGGGCGGAGGTAGTCACCACGACGTCTATCCTGCCCTGGGCAAACAGATCCTCTATCCTCTTGCGCTCGTGGTACTGCAGCCCGGCATGGTATGGCGCAGCTCCGTTTATGGACTGAGCTATCGAGAAGCAGTTCTGGCGCGAGTTTGTGAAAACTATGCTTTGCCCCTTGTAACCGGTTGAGGAGCGGTTTTGGGCTGCGCTTTTCACCAGCTGCCGGATTAGCTGTCTCTTCTCCGTTCCGCTAGTGAATATCAAATGCCGCTCGATGGGAACCGGCCTGACCTCGTACTCTATCAGCTCAGCTTCGAGATCTCTGGCCAGCGAGGCAGGATTTCCTACCGTCGCAGATAGGTAGATGAACTGGGCAGAAGGAGCGACGAAGCGCAGCCTGGATATCATGCCGGCGAGGCGATGGCCTCTGTCCTTGTCCTCCAGCATATGAACCTCGTCTATGACTACCGTTCCCACCTGCCCAAGACTCTGCCCGGCACGGATCGCCTGGTCTATGCCCTCGTAGGTGCCGACGATAATGTCCGAGTTCAGATCGCGGGGCAGCCGCTTCATGTTGCCTAGCTTGATCCGGCTGACCCCCACCCTGATTGCCGATGAGAAGCCCAGACAAGAATAAGCTGAGAGCTGGTCGAACTTCTGGTTGGCAAGGGCCACAAGCGGAACTAAGAAAAGCAGCCTCCCCTTTTCTTCTAGCAGGTTCTTAAGTCCAGCCATCTCCCCCACAAGGCTCTTTCCTGTAGCAGTGGCGGAGACCACCAGCTGGCTCTTGCCTTCGAGCAGCCCCTGCTCCACAGCCTTGGCCTGTACCGGAAGCAGGCGCGTCAAGCGTTTTTGGAGAAAGCCGAGGAGCGGCGGCGGCAGGTCCAGGTCTTCCACACCCAGTCCCGCCTCTTCCCGGCTCGCCGTCATGACATCAAAACGCGTCAGCTCTGGATCGATGCGCTGCAGTGTCAGAAGAGCCAGCACCTCATCCAGGTTCCTGCGCCTGCGCAACAGCCTGGCCAAATGATTCTTAGCGGCCCGACCAAGCGACCGGAACTCCGCCTCACGGTTAAGCTCTGCCAGAGCACATGGCTCGCAGATGGCTGTGCCTTTGTAGCTGACAGCCCCTTTGTCGATCAGGGTGAGCTTTTTTTCGCCCAGGCAGTGGGAACAGACCTCTATGGGCCGGCTGGCCAGCTGGTAATCGGACAACATCTGCAAAAATCGGCTCTCCTGGGGGGATTCTCCTGGGACGATGAATATCCCCCGGGCTTTTCGCAGCATCCTTATGGCATCTTCTGGTGGCAGGTACCTCTCAGTCTCCTTCTTTATCAGGAACTTGAACGGCCGAGGTCCCTGTGGTGTATCCTTCAGACGCAGGTAGCTCTCGAAGAGCACACGGTCGTCCTTGATAGGCATCAGAAGCACCCGGGCCCGCTCCGCTTGGGCCAGGATATGAAGGTTCATGATCTAAAAGACGCTCCTGAAATAGCTATGCAACAGCTTTGCCTGCTGGACTGCTCCGACCAGAATCATTTGGACAGGTCTATAAGCTCGTACTTGAGCCCTTCCGACTCCAGCCGGTTCAGCAAGCCTGGGACCTGTTCGTCCACGCTGACCACCAGGGTGGACAGCCCGTGAAATGCAGCTTCCACCGCCGCCTCCTTGGCGCCGAAGAGTATATCCGGCTCCCGTCCCGCCTTTCGCAGGGCAACTAGCCCTTCCAGGCCCAGCGCTCCAACCATTATGCCTTCTCGCAAAAGCCCGGATAGGGCAGCAAGATCGACTGATCTGGTGCCCCCCAGCTGAACCCTTGGAACCTTGCAGACTGTGACCTTTCCCTCATCGAGGCTGATCAGCCCTCGCAGGTCGGATACGCCAAGATCTTCTCCAGGCCCGGCATCGCTTATAGCTATGCCGCTGGCCTCTATGCGAGTGTCCAGAGGAAGCGCGTATAGAAGTCCCATCTCCATGATCAGGGACACCCTCTCGCCCTCTCGCACCCGGGTCCTGGCGATGGCAGCCCAGACTGATACGTGGCTGATTATCTCCTCCATAACCACGCGGGCGTAACGCTTCAGCTCGGCTGCGCTCTCCAGCAGCCATTCCACCCCTTCCTTTGTTATGCGGTACCGCATCCGACCGTCGGTGGTCACAAGCCCGTCTGCCACCAGCTCCTTGATATACTCGGATATGGCCTGGGGCGTGACTCCGAGGCGATCAGCCACCTCTTTTTGGCGCAGGTTGGGCTGATGGGCTGCGATCTCCACCAGTATCTGGAATCTGGAGCTGTCCCTCTTGGATTGCAATACGTTGACCATCTTATCAGTCCTCTGAGAGCTCCACCCTCTGGCCCCGGACGTTGAGCCCATGAGCTCTCTTGGCAACCCCACGGATGAAGACCTGGCTGAGCCCCAGCTCTCGGGAGAGGTTGGAGAGTGAGGTATTTCCAGCCTCGACCTGCTTTCGAAGGCTTGCGGTGATCCCGCGCAGATCTTCTTCCGACATGAATGTGAGCCGGATAAGCTCGCTCAGATCCTCCATGGTGGCCCAGAAGTTGGCCTGCACCCTGGAGTAGGTGGAATGATACTCCTTCTCGGGGCTCTGGCCTGGCTGTGGCACCCTCCACTTGGTCTCCACCAGACCGCTCTTCCTGAGCATGTCCACCGACCGGCTGACCATCTGGTCATCTCCGATCAGCTCTGCCAGCTCGGCCTCGGTGCGCCAGTCCTTGCACAGCTCGTCAAACACCTTCTTATGAACTTCCGAGCCGAAAGCCTGGAGCAATGGAACCAGATCTGATGGATCGTTGATGATCCGAGTCCTCTTACCGTTCACAAACTACCTCGCTCCATCATCACTTAGTGCAAATCCATTAAATTCTTTTTCATGACGTCGGAGGTCCACCCCATCAGATCAGGCGGACCGTCTCCAGGTTCATAGGAGCCATAGTGGGTATGCGATACCGCTTATACAGGGAGCTGGCCAGGTCCAGACAGTTCGCCTCGTCACCATGATTGGTGAGAACCCGGCCAGGCTTTGGATACAGCCTGCGCACGAACTCCATCAGCTGGTTTCTGTCTGAGTGGCCGGAGAAGCCGTCAACAGTAGTCACTTCCATGTTCATCTTGACGGTCTGCGTCTTGCCCTCCACCGACATCGGAATCTCCTTCCAGCCTTTCTGGATACGCCGCCCGAGGGTTCCTTCAGCCTGGTAGCCCACTATAACAAGGGTGTTCTTCTCGCCCGGGCCCAGCCCCTTGAGGTACTCCATGATCGGGCCACCGTTGAGCATGCCGCTTGTGGCCAAGACGACGCATGGATCGCCATCTATTATCTCGGCCCGCTGCTTTGGCGACTCCACCTGGACGAAGCATTCGGACAGGAACGGGTTGATCCCCCTGTGGAATATCAGGTCTCGAAGCTCATTGTTAAGGTACTCAGGATACGTCGTGTGAATGGCGGTTGCCTCGTATATCATGCCGTCCAGATAGACCGGGATCTCCTCCAGGGTCTTCTTGCGGATGGCCTCCTCAAGGGCAACCATGACCTCCTGGCTTCTCCCCACGGCGAAGGCCGGGACGACCACCTTTCCACCTCGCTTTATGGTATCTCTTACAACCTTGAGCAGATGAGCCTCCGCATCCTTGCGTGACGGCTGGATGCTGTTGGCACCTCCGTAGGTGGCCTCGACAACCAGGGTCTCAAGCCTTGGGAAAGTGCTGACTGCCGGATCGAATAGCCTGGTACGCTCGAACTTGAAGTCGCCTGTAAAAGCCACGTTGTACAGACCGTCGCCCACGTGGAAATGGGCTATCGAGGAGCCCAGTATGTGGCCGGCGTTGTGCATCGTGAGCTTGGTATCAGGCGCAATATCGGTGACATCGCCGTAATTCAGGGTGATTGTATGCTTGAGAGCCTCCCGGATCATTGCCGAGTCGTAGGGAAGCCTCTTGCCTTCCCGTCCTGCCACCTCTATGTAGTCCAGCTGCAGCAGCACGAACAGGTCGCGGGTAGGCGGCGTGCAGTAGATGGGGCCATCGTAACCGTACTTGTACAGCATCGGCACAAGCCCAGCATGGTCGAGATGGGCATGGGTGAGCACAACTGCATCGATCTGATTCAACGGATAGACTTCAGGAACGTAAAGAAATGGGGTTGCGCTGTCGTCCGAGCCCACATTTATGCCGCAGTCGATGATGATGCGTGACTCAGGCGTGGAGAGAAGCATGCAGCTGCGGCCCACCTCTCGACATCCGCCCAGCGTGGATATGCGGACCCATTGGTCTTTTGAGGCCACATCGCGGTGGATCTTCCTGCCAATTGTCCTCAGGATGTTCTTTCGCTCGGTCTGCACCGAGCGGAGGTAATCCTTGATGTTGGCGATGGTGGACGACCGCACCGGAGGAGTCCTAACCACCTTTGGGGTCCAGCCGATCAGCTTGGTGATCTCTCGCAGAGTGGCACCATGGCGGCCTATGACCAGACCCGGCTTCTCCGCCTCGATCACCACCTCGCCGGTCTCTCCGTCGAAGTAGTAATCGGTCAGGACCGCTTCCTTTGGGACGACCTCCTGGATCCTCTTGATGGCCCCCTCCGGGTCCATAAGCACCTTCAGGTCGGGCCTCACCACTACCCGCTTTCTCAGGTCCTTGGCCAGCGAGCGGATGATCTCCGCATCATCGGCCAGTCGCTTGGGATCATCGGTGTAGATGACCAGCTCAGGGCCCTCGAACTCCAGACCAGTGACGTTGATCTCGGGGGGCAGCTTGCTCTGAACTTTACGTTTGAGCTCGAAAAGAACTTCCTCAACTGACAAAAGAACACATCCAAAAAAAGATTAGAATGAGCTCTGTATCTCCGCTACCTCTTGGGCAGAGACCTCCTCATATCCGTCCTTCGTGATCCTGACCAGAGCGATGGCATTTCCAGAAGCAGAATCCCTCTTCATGGCATTAGCTATCGCCCTTACCCCCAGGACCGATCCCTCCTTTAAGTTGAGGCCTGGCTTATAAAGTGCCTCAAGCACGCCATAAGCTATGGGAGAGCCGGAACCGGTAGAGACCGTATCGTGCTCCTCTATCTGGCCGCCAAGGGCGTCCAGCGAGTAGATGCTTGGTCCCTGTTTGTCCACTCCGCCCACAACCAGCTGTACAAGGTACGGATAATAACGGCGGGCAGAGAGAACATTGGATAATAAAGATGTGATGGCTTTCATGGTCAAGGGCTCACCCTTTTGCATTCGGTACAGCCTGGCCTCGGCCTGGATCATCCTAACCAGGGACTGAGCATCCCCAACCACGCCAGCCGTGGTGAGGCCTACCAGGTCATCGATCTGATAGATCTTCCTTGCCGTCCTGCTGGCGATAAAATTGCCCATGGTGGCCCGGCTCTCAGATGCCAGTACCACACCCCCATCACAGACTATCCCTACCGTAGTTGTACCTTTGAACGCCTCGACCATCTATATACCTCGAACTAAAAGCAAAAAACTGTTGCACCCACTTCTCCCCAGTCCATATATATACTTTCCGTATTTGCCTCCTGCCAAGCGATTATATCCTGGATCAGCAGGCCAAAGAGGCAACGATCAGAGCGCAGGAAGCGCCAGTGAGATATCCTCCATGGCCTAAGGATAATATCGTATGCACGTCAGTTCCAGGCCGTCGCCCTTCGTTCGTCTCCCCGACTGTCCAGCCGGCGGAGGGCTAGGATGATCCCTGAGCTGCAGGATCTGCTCTGGAGATACTACATCGGGCCAATTGTCCAGGATAGTGGCTACAATCCGGTCAACACGCTCACCTGGGCGGTTCTTCTGGGCGTATCGCTACTCTTTTTGGCCAGGGCCTTTCAGAGAACCGGTCTTCACCTGGACGGCCCATTTATATTGGACACCATCCCTTTCATCCTGGCCGGATCGTCCTTGAGGGTGGTGGAGGATGCCTCATTGGTGGCGCCTCCATTGAGCTATCTCTTGATCACGCCGCTGGTCTACTTCCTGGTAGCCCTGATAGCCGTCCTCTGCCTTGCAATCAGCCTGCGCCTCCTGGGAGATCGGCGACTCTACATTGCCACTGGCGCAACCTGGACCGTGCTCAACCTGGGCCTGCTACTGCCTTTGGGCGTGATCCGACCGTGGATTTTGCCGCTGGTGCTAATTCTTGGCGGAGGGCTAACCCTCATAGTGCGCTGGTCAGTGGGCAGACGCTGGAGTTTCCTCGAGGACCGCTTGAGCCTTGCAATACTTTCCGCCCACATGCTGGATGCCAGCTCCACGTTTCTGGGAGTTGACTTCCTGGGATACGTGGAGAAGCACGTTGTCCCCACGATGCTGATAGAGTCGGCGGGTACGGCAGCAGTGATGTATCCCCTCAAGCTGGCTGTGCTGCTGCCAGTCCTGTACCTGCTCGACCGCCACCCTCCGGAGGACCGCGACCTCCTAGCTCTGCTGAGCCTGGCGCTCCTGGTGCTCGGGCTGGCTCCAGCGGTCAGAAATAGCCTGAGAATGGCACTTGGCATCTGACCTGTCATGTAACGAGGCCTTAAAAAAGGAGCCGCCTGCCCTGGAGGCGAAATCCGGTAAGAATAGTTGATACGGTAAAATACCCGGGCTCCCGGGTATTTCCCGATCACTCCGCAGGGGCTATGAGCCTGACCTCAAGCCGGTCGCCCTTTTTCAGTCGTCTGAGGATCTGCTTGGACATCTCGGTTGACTTGGCCATGCGGATGTCACCACGCCTGCCTATCGTGGCGGTGAAGACCAGGTCGCCGCCTATGAAGACCTCGGCGCTCTCCCCAGCCCCCTCCCCAACCCAGAGCACCAGATGGCGCGTGGTTTCCTCCACACGAGGCACGATGATCTGGGGTATGTCCCTCGTGCGCACATCTATGCGCATTCCAAGCGTTCTCTCGATCTGTTCGATATTCCGTCCCGACTTGCCTATCACCCGGGCCGCCTCCTTCTCCGGGACGGTTACGACCATGCTGGAGTCGGTAAGCATCTCCACCTCAAATGGGCCCTTGACATGCTGGGCCAGCTCCTTCTCGATCTCCCTGGAGGCCAGCTTCCATATCGGCTTCTTCGGAGCCTTGGAGACAGCCATGACCACTATCTGGTCGCCATAGGTGTACATCTCGTACTCGACAGCCCTGGTCTCGAAATCCCTGACCACGATCACCGGACGGGCGAGGTCAGCCTCCACCATACCATCGGGGACCTTGACCACGAACTCTACTTCCATGAGCTTGGTCACCTCCCCCTTCTCGATGAAGACGACGGTGTCGACCACCTGTGGTATCATACCAAGCTCGACCCGGCCCAAGAGACGCTGCAGCGCGTCGATCGGCTTGTTTGCGTGCACGACGCCGATCATGCCGACGCCTGCCAGGCGCATGTCGGCGAAGACGAGGAAGTCCTTTGTCTTTCTTACCTCGTCGTAGATAGTATAATCCGGCCGGACCAGCAGGAGGATCTCGGCCGAGGCCTCCATCGACCCCTCTAATGGCGCATACTGGGTGATCTCGTTTGGAACCTGCAGATCGCGCGGCGACTCCAGGGTCTTGACGACACGGCTGCATTTGAGAAGGAACTCAGCCACTCCGGCGGCAAAGGTGGACTTTCCAGATCCGGGGGGACCTGCGATCAGAATTCCCCTCTGACCTTCCTGAAGCCTGGACTTCAAGACGTCAGCGTGCCGGTACGTGTCCAGCCCCACCCTGGCAACCGGCCGCACAGCAGTGATCTCCAGGCCGTCGGAGAACGGTGGCTTGGCGATTGCTATCCTCACAGGTCCCAGCTGGATTATGGCTGCCCCGTTCTTCTCCATCTCGATGTAGCCTTCTGGATCGGCCTTAACCCGCTCGTAGATCTCCCTGGACATCTCGCGCAGCTCCCTCTCGCGCATGGGCTTGTCGTCCAGCTTTACCAGCGAGAAATCTCCAACTTTGCCTCGCTTGGCCATGGGGACCGCGCCCTCTTTCAGATGAATCGAGAGGGTATCGGCCGTGAAGTACTTCTCAAGGCTGATGCTCTTGACCTCGTCCCTTTGCGGCCTCACGTATTCCACATCCAGGCCCATAGCCTGGGCTACCCTGTACTGTATGGAGTCGCTGGTCAGGAAGGAGGCGCCCAGTTCCAGGGCAACGTCCCGTATCATGGCATCTATCTCTCCTCCTCCAGCCAGCTTGATCTGGTCAAGGTCAGGCCTTGTCCCCACATACTCCAGCTCGATCTTGCCGGCCTTGGCCAGCTCTGAGAGCCTTCGCAGCTCTTCCAGACCCTTTATCCCGGTCTCCCGGCCGTGGTTGGCCTGGGCCTCCAGCTCGGCCACAACAGCCTCCGGGACCACTACCCTCTTGCCGGACAATCCGCCGGTCTTGACCCGGGCAGAGACCCGGCCGTCGATGACCACGCTGGTATCAGGCACTAGATATTGCACCATCTCAAGAAACATCCTTCACAACTATGGGGTAGACCGGGATCTCCTTCGGCATGTCATCAGGCGGCAGGTCTACGATCAGCCTGCCGCCGCCTGCCAAAATCACCTGGTATCCGATCTCCCCGTAAATGCTGCTCTTCTCAGATTCTCCTTTTAGGGAAGCTAAGCCAATATCTTCTTCGCATGCTGACTTCTTTTGGATACGCTCGCCATCTATCTTTCCCCCGTCCCAGATACCGAGGAGGGCTGAAATCTACAACTGTCCCCTTTTGCCTGGCCATATCACATATATCTATCTGTGAAGGACCACACCTCAGACCCCGACCTCCCCCTGCAAAACCTTTTTTTAAGAAGAATCGTACGATCGAAATGGCCGTTATCGGTAAGCAGCGACCCCGAGGAGCATTGCAGCAGCCGTCAAGCCCTCATTTCAATGCCCTGCCTGCCTCAACTCTCAATATAGTTCAGGGCAAATCCCCTCTCACGAGCTGACTTCTCCAGGACATCCTCAAGTCCCAGCTGGCGCAAAGAGGTCTTTGGTCCCTCCACTGCCAGGGCCAAGCCCGGCGGGTCCACCCGCGGAGTAGAGGAGCCAAAGGATGGGTCCGATCTCCTGAGAACGGTCATCCGTATGTCCCCATTCACGAACTCGTCCCCAGCGCGATGCCCTACCTGAAGAACCAGCCGCTCACCTTCCTTTCGCAGGTCCAGTTCCACCGGGAAGTTGGCGAATGTCTGTCTGTCGTAATGCTTGCGGTCCTTCAGGGCCGGCTTCAGATCGATCTCGGCAAGGGAGATGGCCAGATTTTGGGCCTCTGTCTGTCCCTCCATGGAGTGATTAAGACATTTGGCCACGGCCAGAAGGGTCAGATGGTGAATTGGCATCTTCTTTTGATGACAATAGGCATGCCGGTCCACCACCCCGAAGTCGTTCTCAAGGGGAAAGAAGCAGGAGGAATAATGGTCACAGGTCCTGCACTTCATGGTCACTACAGTATCCTTCTCAAGGAAGGGGGCCATTCCCTCTACGAATGCCAGGATGTCGTTTATTCGATGGTTCATTCCCTCAGGCAGGCTGGCCTGAGCGTTCTTGACGACGAAGAGGAGTTCTTCGTTTGTCTTCATCTCTTTTCGAGCCTCTAGACCGCTTTCAAGGGTCTCTGACTTGGGTTCGTCTCCCATCTCCCGCCCTCATTTAAAGCTTTCTATCCTCCACCCCGATCTGAGAGTACCATATTCCCCAGCCCATATGTGAAGCTGTCTCCTGGTTCATAAACCCAATCCCCCAGCAGATGTCGATAGACGCCTCTCCGAAAAAGCTATATCCCGTCGCGGCTTTCGCGGGCGAGGAGGTCTCTGCCGGTGAAGGAGATACGGTTTCATGGCCGGGGCGGACAGGGTGCCGTAACGGCTGCCGAGATGATTGCCATCGCGGCCTACGAGGATGGGCGGTATTCCCAGGCGTTTCCGGCTTTCGGCGTGGAACGCAGGGGTGCGCCAGTAATGGCGTTCGCCAGGATCGCGGACGATCCGATACGGATAAGGAGTCAGATATATGAGCCGGACTACGTGGTGGTCCAGGACGTAACCCTTCTGGACGTCGTGGACGTGGCCAGCGGACTCAAAGGGACCGGAAAGATCATAATCAACACAGATCGGCAACCTTCGGCCCTGAATCTGAATACCAAGGCCGAGGTGGTGGCCATAGACGCCACAAAGATCGCCATGGAGACTCTCGGCCGTCCCATCGTGAACACAACTATGCTGGGCGCCTTTTGCGGCTCAACCGGCGAGATCAAGCTGGAGTCGCTGAACAAAGCTCTGATGACAAAGTTCTCGGGAGAGCTGGCCAACAAGAACCTGCTGGCCATAAAGACCGCTTTTGAGAGGGTGAGCAAATGAAGCTGACCATAGGAGCCGTGGTGGAGCCCGGCAGCACCATGGTTACCAAGACTGGCGCTTGGCGCACCTTCGCGCCAGTTGTTGACCATAAAAAGTGCATCAAGTGCAGCCTCTGCGAGATATACTGTCCGGAGGCCTGCATTCATCAGGTCGAAGGGCTTTTCGTGCCTGACCTGGACTACTGCAAAGGCTGCGGAATCTGTTCTCATGAATGCCCGCGAAAAGCCATAACCATGATCCTGGAGGAGAAATAGATGATGAAGGTCATTGAAGGGTCACATGCCGTGGCTCACGCGGTGATGTGTTGCCGGCCAGACGTGATCTCCGCCTACCCCATCACCCCCCAGACCCATATTGTAGAGCACCTGTCACAACTGGTGGCTGATGGAAAGCTCAATACTGAGTTTTTGACCGTGGATTCGGAGTTCTCTGCCCTCTCATCCCTTGTTGGCGCATCTGTGGTGGGCGCTCGCTGCTACTCATCCACCACAAGCCAGGGGCTGGCCCTGATGTGGGAGGTGCTTTATAACTCCTCAGGCCTGCGGCTGCCGCTGGTTATGACGGTGGCCAACAGGGCATTGGGCGCACCTCTGAACATCTGGAACGATCAGCAGGACAGCGTGGGCGCTCGCGACTCAGGGTGGATTCAGCTCTACGCCGAGAACGTGCAGGAAGCCGTCGACATGACTCCCCAGGCTTACAAGATCGCTGAGGATCCTGACATACTGCTGCCCGTAATGGTCTGCATGGACGGATTTATCCTCACCCACGTTTACGAGCCGGTCTATCTTCTTGAGCAGGATAAAGTGGACAGCTACCTTCCGCCCTACCGCCCCGCCGTAGTTCTGGACACGGCCAATCCCAAGACATTCGGGGCCTTCGTCGATCCCAGCAAGTTCACTGAGTATCGCTATATGCAGTGGGATGCCCAGATCAGGGCAAAGCAGAAGATCGTGGATGCTGCACTTGATTTCCAGAAGATCTTTGGCCGATACTACGGCGGCCTGATCGACACCTATCATGCAGAGGATGCCGAGATCATGATAGTCACCATGGGATCGGTCATAGGCACAATTCGGGACTGCATCGACTCGATGCGAGCCGAAGGAATCAAGGTCGGTTTGACCAAGATCAGAAGCTACCGGCCATTCCCAGCAGAGGCACTGCAGAAAGCTCTGAAAGATGCCTCTGTGATAGCGGTCATCGAGAAGGATACCACGGTTGGAAACCAGTCTGCCCTTCTCACCGACCTCAAAGCGGCGCTTTACAACAGCAAGCTGAGGATGCCGGTCCTTGGATTCACAGCTGGACTTGGCGGCAGGGACATCACCGTCACCGATATCAGGAAGATGGTAGAGATCTCCAGCCGGGCCAAGGACGGGGTCGCAGAGTCGGATTACCAGTTCCTGGATCTGAAGAAGGAGCTGCTTTAGGAGGTTTTGACAATGCAAAATCTTTTCGCTCCGGGGCACCGGGCCTGTGCTGGCTGCGCCATGCCCACCACGGTCAAGCTGATCCTCGATGCCGCCGGACCAAACACCGTTGTCGCTTCACCCACCGGCTGCCTGGAGGTGGTATCCACCCCATATCCGGAGTCTGCCTGGATGGTGCCATGGGTCCACTCCCTATTCGAGAACGCCTCTGCGGTGGCTTCAGGCATAGAGGTGGCCTTGAAGCGGTTCGGCAAGACCGACATCAACATACTGGTCATCGGAGGCGACGGGAGCACGCTCGATATCGGCATGGGCTGCATCTCCGGGATGTTCGACCGTGGCCACAATGTCAAGTACATCTGCTACGACAACGAGGCTTACATGAATACGGGTGTTCAGCGATCCAGCTCCACGCCATATGGCACCAGCACCAGCACCACCCCTTCTGGGAAAGCCAGCTTTGGAAATCCCAGGCCGAAGAAGGATATGCCTGCCATCGCCGTTGCCCATAAGGTTCCATATGTGGCCACCGCCTCAGTGGCTTATCCGGTGGACCTGAGAAATAAGGTCAAGAAGGCTATCGCCACTCCCGGACCGGCCTACCTGCAGGTGAATGCCCCTTGTATCACAGGCTGGAATTTCGAGGCTGGGAACACGGTGGAGCTCTCCAGACTATCTGTGGAGACCTGCCTGTGGCCCCTGTACGAGTACATAAACGGCGAGCTGGCTTCTGTCAAGAAGATCAGGTCGAAGAAGCCGGTGGAGGAGTATCTTAAGGTTCAGGGCCGCTACCGGCATCTGTTCAAGAGCCCTGACGGTGCAGAGCTGATCAGAAAGATTCAGGCCATAGCCGATGCAAACGTGAAGAAGTTCGGCCTGGTTGACTGATAAGGCACAAGATATGATGTGGCGGCGAGGAGGACGGGAGGTATCATGTACGTGGGCAGGATAGTGATGGCCGGGCGCTGTTGCGAACGGGATTGGGTGGGTTACCGGGTCTCATCCCGGTCCTTCCCCAACCGCAGGGCTTCCCCGATCCCCGGTGGCGTCATGGTCTCTCCTGTGGATCCGGCAGACCTGGCCAAAAATCCCTACATCTCTTACGCCTGCATCCGCGTGCTTGAGGATGCGGCAGTGGTCTCCAATGGGGATCATACCGATATGATCGCCGACCGCCTGGCCGACGGGTCCCGGCCGCTGGACGCAATGGCACTGAGCCTGACCGCCTATGGATACGAGCGGGATGAGCTGAAGACGCCCAGAATCGCCGCCGTGGTCAAAGGAGGGCAGGCCATCATGGGCATCTCGGCTCATGATGAGATACGCGTGCGATCGTTCAGCCTGGCTGATGGAGACGCCCTGATGGTTGCCACCTACGAAAAGACGGAGTTTGATCCGGTTGACATGGAGGGCACCGACGCCGTGGCCATCGCAAGGGCTGCGTACGGGCTGCCATTCGAGCGGCCTGTCTGCGCGGCGGCTGCCAGGCAGGACGAGCGAGGTTTCTTGACAGCCGTGTATAACCCTGCATGAAATTGTCTCATGTGTCGCTTTTTCCGCACGCTGGGACGGATGGGGTTCTGGCAGCTGCCCGGCGTTCGGCCCAAATATATTTCTTCATCATTAGCTAAATGGTCAGGGCAAAGACGTCGGATCCACTGGGTGGACTGGAAAGTGACGTTACCTGTTGATGATGAACAGGAGAAGATCGATCGACAAGGACTTTTAAGGGAGAGGTGAGTATAGATGGAGATCAACGGCGTAAAGATAGATGATACCTTTGCTGAGGCCTTCCCAATCAAGGTATCCCGGGTTCTGATAACGGCGATCACCGAGCGCTGGGCCGTGGAGGCGGCCAGGGAGGCCACCGGATTTGGGACGTCGGTTATAATGTGCCCGGCAGAAGCGGGCATTGAGTGCATAGTTCCGGCTGAAGAGACGCCTGACGGACGCCCCGGCGTCTATATCATGATATGCAATATGGGGTGGAAGAATCTGGAGGCATCGCTGCTGGCCCGCATCGGGCAGTGCGTGCTTACCGCCCCTACCACAGCGGTGTTCAACGGCCTGCCTGGCGCCGAGAAGCAGTTTGATACAGGAAAGAAGCTGAGCTACTTCGCTGACGGCTACCAGTGCGACCTGGAGCGATACGGCCGGCAGCTCTGCAAGATACCCATCATGGAGGGGGACTTCTATACCGAGCAGACCCTTGGCGCGGTGGATGGGATTGCAGGAGGCAACTTCTACATACTGGCCCAGAACCAGGCGGCCGCCCTTACCGCAGCAGAGGCGGCTGTGGATGAGATCCGCCGCAAGAAGGGCACGATCACGCCATTTCCCGGAGGCGTTGTTGCCAGCGGCTCAAAAGTGGGCAGCAAGTACAAGTTCCTGAAAGCCTCCACGAACGCCGCGTTCTGCCCGTCTCTGCGGGAAGACGGGGTGTGCGTCTTGCCAGAAGAGGTCACTGCCGGCTACGAGATCGTGGTCAATGGCGTGAGCCGTGAGGCTATCGAGGATTCGATGCGGGCCGGGATCAAGGCTGCATGCCGGGTTCCTGGCGTCCTGAAGATCACCGCCGCGAACTTCGAGGGAAAGCTTGGGCCCCATCACTTCCACCTGCACAAGATCCTCGAGTGAGATGCGAAAGCCAGCCAATGTCTGGCGGTGACTTTTTTTTAGGAAAAGAGCTTAAATCCTGTGCCGGGCTTTAGATTGCTTGGGCAGCATGAAGATCGCACTTCTTCAGATCAATCCGACCGTGGGTGACCTGCATGGGAATGCCTCGCTGATAGCAGAGGCTGCGGGCAGGGCAGCAGATGCAGGAGCCGATCTGGGGGTAACTCCAGAGATGGCCCTGCTGGGATATCCGGCCAGGGACCTGCTGATGGACCCGGATCTGATTCGCCGGTGCCGGGAAGAGGCCATTTCGCTTGCAGGGCGGATCAAAGGCGGGCCGCCTGTGCTTGTAGGGATGGCTGAGGCCAATTTGGAGCCGGAGGGGCGTCCCCTCTTCAACTCCGCGGTTCTGCTAAATGACGGGGCCATCCAGCAGGTCTTTCGAAAGACGCTTCTGCCCACATACGATGTCTTTGACGAGGACCGCTACTTCGAGCCTTCTGGTCAGTCCCAGGTCCTCCGGCTCGGCGGACTGACCCTGGGTGTCTCGATCTGCGAGGACATATGGAACGACCGGGACTTCTGGCAGAGACGCCGTTACCATGTCGATCCCATCGAGTCTTTGGTCCGGGAGGGAGCAGAGGTTATAATCAACATGTCAGCCTCACCCTTCACCGTGGGAAAGCAGCTTCATCGGGAGGCAATGCTCGGATCTATTGCCCAGAAGCATGGCGTTGCCGTGGTCTACGTCAACCAGGTGGGAGGAAACGACGATCTGGTATTCGACGGCCGATCCTGTGCGCTCTCGGCATCGGGAAGCCTGATCGCCAGGGCAGCGGCATTTGCGGAGGATGTGGCAGTGGCGGACCTGACTGCAACTACTGGCAAAATTGCGCAAGACGACTTCTCCCCTCAGTCGGAGATATGGAGGGCGCTGGTCCTTGGCACGAGGGACTATGTCCGGAAATGCGGATTTCGTGGTGTGCTTCTGGGCCTTTCGGGTGGAGTTGACTCGTCAGTGACAGCCGCGGTGGCGACAGAGGCCCTTGGACCGGAGAACGTGCTTGGCGTACTCATGCCGTCCCCGTTCTCAAGCCAGGGCTCGATTGTGGATTCGCTTGAGCTGGCAAGGTCGCTCGGGATCCGGACCATGACAATTCCAATAACCGATATCATGGAAGCTTTCGACCAGGGATTGAACCCGGCTTTTGCCAGCCGCCCAAAGGATGTGACCGAGGAGAATATCCAGGCCCGTATCAGGGGAAACCTTCTGATGGCATTGTCCAACAAGTTCGGGCTGATCCTGCTCACAACAGGAAATAAATCGGAGCTGTCTGTCGGCTACTGCACCATATACGGGGATATGTCAGGCGGGCTTGCTGTCATATCGGATGTGCCAAAGACAATGGTCTACCAGATTGCTCGATGGCTCAACGCCCGCTCCGGCCGACCGGTTATCCCGGAGGCGATACTGGAGAAGGCTCCATCTGCAGAGCTCCGATTTGGGCAGACCGACCAGGACAGCCTGCCTCCTTACACGATCCTGGACGAGATACTGGAGAGACATCTTGTCGGGCGGCAGACCGAGGAAGAGATAGCAAAAGCCGGATTTGACCGGGAGATGGTGAGCCGTGTTCTTGGTCTGGTCAAGGCGGCAGAATTCAAGAGGCGTCAGGCTGCGCCTGGCATCAAGGTGACCGACCGGGCATTCGGAAGCGGTTGGCGTATGCCCGTCGCCTGGAGGAGGGGATGAGTCCTTGAGATCCAATCCTCTGGGAATTGTTCTGATCGGCTTGCTGGTTCTGGGGCCTTTTGCTCAGAGCGCCGATCCCTCGCCAGGAGAAATCCAGGACGGGACTTCTCTTGTCCTGAACATCTACCTGGATCCGATAGGTCGGGCCCTGGCCACCGGATATGTGGAGGATCCTTCATTGCTGCCGTTTCTCCTCGGATCTCAATACGATTACGACAACCAGACCGGTCAGCTCTATGCTCTGACAAACTCGCTCACCTCCAAGTCAGGCGACAACTGGAGCCTTAATCTGGCTGCAGAGGGATCGTATCAGGGGTATCATGCTGCTCTGTTCCTGCCGGCTGATGCAAAGGTGCGGGGCATCAACCTCTCCTCAGGCCTGGAGTACAGCGTCTCTTCTACCAGCGATTCTCTCCTGGTGGATGTTGAAGGCTATGGAGTGGACAAGCCAAGCGTGCTTCTGGAATGGAGGCAGCCTATTGAGCCGGCCGGGCCTGCGACAGCGCCGCCAGTCCCATCTGCATTCGATAGCTACCTGATTCCATCATCGTTGATCGCAGCCCTTCTGGTGGGAGCGGCATTGTTCGTCTGGCGAAGGCGGTTGGCAGAGACCAGGATCGACAATAGCAACGAGCCAAGGACCGTCCTCTCCATCCAGGACCAGCGTGAGACGAGTCATCCTGATGCCCTCTCACCCCCTAACGAAGAGCAGGCTGAACCCCCAGAGGACTCCGTGGTTTCTGCAGATGTCCAGATAAGCGATGTTGGGCCACAGCACAGTGCCAAGGCCGATTTGGAGGATCTAGGAGGGTCTGAACCGGCTGGTCCGGATGAGTCCGTGGCAATCGACCAGAAAGATGCTGGAGCAGACCAGATGCGGGGCAGAATCGAGGCCGAGATCCTGACTGCCAGGGCCATCGGAAAGGTGCCGATCACCAGCGAGATGGCCGCTGTCCTGAACACCCTGACCGCAAGGGAGAGGGCTGTGATGACTGCGCTTCTGGAGCACGGAGGGCGTATGACCCAGGCGGATATACGCTACGAGACTCAGATCCCAAAGTCGTCCCTGACCGGAATCGTGATCTCTCTTGAGCGGCGTAAACTGGTCACCAAGAAGGAATGGGGACGCACCAACGTCATAGAGCTGTCGTCGTGGTTCCTATCCGGAACGGAACAATCAGGAAGGCAGGATTCGGAAACGGAACGTTCCTAAAGCGGCTACTGGTATCCCGGATCGGTGGGTTCGTCCATCAATTCGCGGGTACGTTCGGTCCAACATATTTCTATCGTTCATGTCCAGGATTGGTATCAGAGAGGGCGGATTCCTCCCTAATTCCGGGGACTGGCCAAGTTCGCCCTGGATCGGATCGGACATTTCGAATGGTCCGGCAAGAGCCGCACTCTTTAAAAAGACTGCAAGGCCGGGAGGATTTCGCTGTCTTTGGCTTCGAGGCGGGTAGGGGAAACGTCAGGGTAAACTATTAGGCGGTTGTGGCTCAGGAGATTTCTCCCTGGGTGGGATGTGGGGAATCGCGGCCTTCTCCGGGAGAAATCTATTCATTCTGATCGATGAAACACATGAGGAAGGAGTGCATTATGTCCAGAATAGGGGTCTTATGGGCAGGAGTGGTGGTGGCGCTTCTCTTGTCGGGCGTTGTATCATGCAGCCCGGATGAGGGAAGGACCGCAAGCGTCGACGGCTGGCAAGGGGAGCCTGGATTGGATCTGGCAGGGGTGCATGGCCTCTGTCCGGGAAAGATGTGCGGAGCCATGATGCAGGGCAGGTTCTTCGGCGGTCCTGGAGACGGCAAAGCCCTGGTATCGTTCCGGGGTCTGGACGGATTCGCCATTCAGGATGACCTGGCCGTGGCAGTTCGTCTGCATGTGGAGAAAGCCAGGCCAGTTGCTGTGACCGGTGTGCGGGAGCTTCTCTCTTCCAATAAGACCCTCGGAGAGATACGGGAACTGATAAGGATGGAGGAAGCCTCAGCATCCTATCGCGGTGTTCTCTTAATGGGTGAAAGCGCCTATAGGCTGCTAAACATCCAGGTGAAGCCCAAAGACGGGAACAACTCCACTCTCGAGGCGGATCTGGCTGGGCCGCTATCCAGGTCGGAGCAGTCTGGTGATGCGGTGGTCGGGCATCTGATCGTCAATATATCTGAGGGTGAGCAGGTGGTTTCTCAGGGTGTCCTGATCATGACCGAAGGCCAGTATCTCGGAGAGTTCAGCCTGCTTTTGGAGGGATTGCATCAGATGCAGCCCCATTCCGGTGGGCCGGGCCAGTACCAGAATACGACCTAGGAGGTCTGCATGAAGATCTGGCATTGGATCGACGCCCTGAGCAGATGCATCTGCAGGCAAAATCCAAAGGAAGAGGCGGTTGGAACGAAGAGAGGAGCAGAAGACCGGAAGGATGGTGAGATGTTCTGGTTTGCGGTGATATTGCTGATGCTATGGTCATCCTTTCTGCTGATCTCGGAGGCGCCTGCTCAGGCACAGGCGGACGGGGCAAAAGCCGCCGATTCTGTCCTGGGTGCCACCATGGTCCTTGACGCATATGTGGCAGAGGAAGATGGAAACGTTCTGGTCACCGGATATCTGCCGTCTGCCGACAGCCTCAATCTGCCCGGCGGCGTCGAGCATGAGTACGAGAGCGACAGCGGGCAGATCTATGCCCTGGGAAGTATGCTTGAGCAGAAGGATGGCGACCGACAAGCACTGCGCCTGGAGTCTTCCGGGCAGTTCGGCCAGGTCCACGCCTTGGTGCATCTTCCGCCCGGATCGCATGTGGTCCAGCTCTCTGGTTCAGACGGGATAAGCCGATGGAGCCTCTCCGATTCTGATGAGGTGACTGCGGAGTTCCTGGGCTATGACCTGACCGATCCCTGGATCGACTGCTCGTTTATACTTCCCAAAGACTAGCCCAGAAGAATTGAGTACTTACTGGTGCCATAACGCTGCTGCCATGGGGCGGCTTTCCAGAACTGGTTTCTTGGTGGCCGCGCAAGGCACGGCACTCCCCTGCAGCTAGCCTGACATATCCGGTGGACCGTGCCCTGGCAGGTGACCGTCTTGCCGGCGCCGGCCCATGCCCGCAGTCTCATTCTCCCATCTCGACCTGACGGCGCTCCAAAAAACACACATATGAGCTTACGGACGATCGATTGTTGCCTCCTGCGGTTCGGGATGCTACGGAGTGTTCGACAACCAAGACGTCGCGGGTGCAGGAGTGTCAGATGGGCGCTTTTCATGACAGTTCCTGAGCCCAAGCCAGAAAATTGAGATGCTGGCGTCGCCTCCCAGCCCCGCTCCGGGGATTAGAGTTAAATATGACTAATGCATGTCAGAAAGCTGCCTGTGCGGGGGTTGCCAAGCCAGGTCAAAGGCGCTGGATTCAGGGTCCAGTCGTGCAGACGTTCGTGGGTTCGAATCCCATCCCCCGCACCTACACGTATCGGTTTTAGGTCTTTAACTTCCGCATAATTCTTCGGTGGGAGACTGGATTCTTTTTCTCGCTCTGCTTCAAGGATGATGCAGGATGACAAGGAAGCGTTTGGATGTGAACTGGGACAGGGAAGTGAGGACTCAGGACTTCAAACCCGCATTAAGTCGTTATGGTCGGTTTCTGGAAGGCAACGGCCTGCGGAAATCCACCATATCCTCGTATGTCTTTCGAGTAGGTAAGTTTCTGGAATTCGCACAAAGCGATGAACCGCAGGCAGAGGACTTTGATAGTTTCCAAGTGCTGCAGGATAAGAAGTTATCAGGCAGTTCAATTATAGTCAAGAACCTGATTATAGTCTGAACCAAACATTTATTACTTAAGAAATTGTTTATCATTGCATGCCTCGGCCTGAACAAATAGCAATTCAAAGGCATATGACAAAGGAAGAGCTATTGAGAAGAATAAAGACGCTTGAAACAGATACAAAG
>MVQI01000061.1 GCA_002067795.1 Methanosaeta sp. PtaB.Bin039 | reverse complement strand
ATTTGGATCTTTGTTGGCTTCAATCTATAACGAAACACTTTAGGCATCTTTTAGATATAGACTTTATTGCCTAATAAGTCTTACGGTCGTAGATACGGGCTGTATCCCGCCAATGAATTGGCGGGGATTAGCCCTGAGTTCGGACTAAAGGCATCATCATTTCCTGAAGGTCTAACCCTGTATGTATACGATGTATCTGGCTCAAGCCCAGCAAGCCGTACATGTTGATACTGGTTCATTGCTTGAGTTGATCTCGTCTTTTCAAAGCAATGATGCAGGCCAAAATAACTGGATTTCGCATATTCTATTTGACCCAAATCATCCTCTTCTCCCCGCCAGTTGATGGTAGCGGAATCTGCTGTGGTTTCGTTACCCATGGAGCCCAATACTCATCGGATATTTCGCCGATTGCAGGGGAAATACTGAATAAACAAATTAGAATCAATATCAGTGAGTACCTGGAGATATTTTCGATCATGTTGCCTCAAAGGGTACCCATACGTTCAGCATATAAGGCTATTGGCATGTGTTTTGCGTCCACTCAGAAATATCTGATCGCCAATCAGAGCACTTCGACCGGAAGCGGAGCCGCTATTCGAACAGTCAAACGGCGGCGGCGCACCCCGCAGCAGAGCTGCGGGGTATTCAAAATAATAAAGCCAATGATCACCTCCGATAATGGACCGGGCTATTACATTAGCTAATTATTTCTTCTGCCCAAAGGTATAAGATCCACAAATGCCTCACTTAAGGATATTCCAAATATTCAAATTATCGGCAGAAGATGGTCGCATTGAGAAATAATATAGAATGCAGCATATCTGATTACCTCATTGAGCGTTTATACGAAGAGGGTGTCAGATACGTCTTTGGAATACCTGGGGATTACGTGCTGAGCTTCTATAACAAGCTCTCCAAAGGGCCAATCCAGGTTGTCAACACATGTGATGAGCAAGGTGCAGGATTTGCTGCAGATGCCTATGCGAGGATCAATGGACTGGGGGCAGTATGCGTAACCTATGGCGTAGGCGGCCTGAAACTCGTCAACTCAATCGCCCAGGCGTATGCAGAGATTGTACCGGTCCTCGTCATCAGCGGAGCGCCAGGCAAGGCTGAGCGCCTTAAAAATCCTATGCTTCACCATAAGGCCCATAGGTACGAGGACCAGCTTAAAATATTTGAAAGGATCACCGTGTCTTCTGCCGAGCTTACCGATCCTGAAACGGCTTATTCAGAGATAGATCGGGTTCTTGATACGATTCTCCAGACCAAGAGGCCGGGCTATATCGAGATACCCCGCGATATGGCTTTAGCCGTTCCGGCAAATGCAAGGCCAAAAAAGATCACTATCGCCAAAGCTCCATGCCCAGACACACCTCCAGAGGCATTGGATATAGCAGTGAGTATGATCAACTCAGCGCAGAAACCCGTGATCGTTGCCGGCATCGAGGTAGAGAGATATGGTCTAGTGGAGAGGGTACTGGCGCTTGCTTGGAGGTCCAATATCCCCATAGCCAGCTCTTTATTCGGCAAGACAGCCATTCCGGAAGATGAATCCCTATATATGGGAACCTATGCGGGAGCTCTCGGAAGGGAAGACGTGAAGGATTACGTTGAGAGCAGCGATTGCATAATTATGATAGGGGTCCATCTGACGGACCTGAACCTGGGGATCTATACATCCCATCTGGATCCGAAAAGGCTGATATACATCGCAAATGGGAGACTTGCTCTTGTCGGCAATGAATATACCCTATCGGTATATGATCTGTTGGATCGGTTGGCCAGTGCTAATCTTCGACGGCACGACCCTTCTCACATACCATATTTCCAAAACGTTGGGCGGTTTTACGACAACTTCTCCTCCGATGAGAAAATCACTGTTACGAGGGTATTCCAGGCGCTCAGTGGTTTACTGGATGGGGAAAATATGTTTCTCGCAGACCCAGGAGATGCCCTTTTTGGCTCTATCGAAGCTAGCTTTAATTGCAGCTTTATCTCCCCGGCTTATTATGCTTCCCTAGGCTTTGCTGTTCCCGCCAGCATCGGCGCTCAACTGGCCCGCCCGGAGATAAGGCCTGTTGTCCTAACAGGAGATGGCTCGTTCCAGATGACGGGAATGGAACTGGCAGTTGCAGCAAGATATGGCTTGAATCCAATTGTCATCGTCCTGAATAACATGGGGTATGGAACGGAGCGTCCGATGATAGACGGTGTCTTCAACGATGTAGCTGAGTGGAGATACAGTAAAATTCCCGAGGTCTTGGGTACTGGAATGGGATTTCTGATCAAGACTGAACGAGAGTTTGGTGAAGCACTCACAGAGGCAAAATCATACGACGGACCCTGTATTCTTGAGGTGCTCCTGGAAAAGAACGATATCTCCGTCCCGCTCCAAAGGCTCTGCAAGAATCTGTCGAAATCCATAGGTAGATGAATAGGGCTTATGACAGAAGAATGAAAAGCTTGATTGGACTGCAGCTACATGATAGAAACTATCGGTCGTTTCAGGTTCGACCTATCGAACGGCAAAGCTTTTCCAAGACGTACTGGATATGGATCAGGACTGCCACCGGAATTGAAACGCATCAATAAATACTGCTTTATTGATCTTTTCCCGCAAATACTCTTCTTTCCACATGGCCTTTTTTAAATTCCTGGGCGGAGTCCTCTGGGAATGGAGATCTCTTCCTTTTGGATGGTCGTCTTCTTGAGGTCCCTCCAGTCGTCTGGCCAAAAGGAAATAAGCCGGTTCGGCCTGGTCAACAGTTCGGTCTCATCGCGTTGCATAGCTTTCTTTCCTGCACCCTGTTCCATCCTCAGTATGAATGGTACTTCTCTGCCGCCGGCTGAGACCATTACAGAACAGAAGTCTTTTGCCACGACCATAGTAGCTCTGTCCCCCTTAGTCAGATCAAGGTCTCGCACCTCAAGTGCCCGCCATGACCGGGCATCAGTACCCATCCGAGCCTGGCGAATGGCGATGGATCTTCCTTCACGGCTGGCAGTTATTCCAACAGACTGATGCGCAGATCCCAGGGCAGAGATGATGACCTCATCTCGGCCTGGCGATCCCGAGTCTGCCTCAACGGCAATCAGGTTATTGGCTCCGCCGTAGACTGCCCGATAGCGAGTACCATTCAGGGTGATGGCGAGGCGAGACGATACACCCGGGTTGCGTCGGTAGAAGTAAATCTCTGAACGTTGCTCGTCGGTCCTTCCTCTGCCGTACCAGGGCCAACGGCAACAGTCGGACAGACGTCTGGCTGGATCAGTCTCCAGGTCGCCTCTTGATGTATGGAAATCCGCATCCTGGTGGTAAAGGCGCCGCCCGTCCTCGTCCGAGATCTGTCCGATGGCCGCCCCAGATCCGGTAACGAAGAGGGTCATGATATCATCAACGGCATACCCCATGGATACTGGATGGCGGGCTTTTTGCAATACCAGGGACATGGGAACTGCGAAACACCATCCGTTGGCCTGCCCGCTGTAGGTGGTGTTCTTGGAGGTATATGTCCAATCTGTAGCACTATTTATCGTCATCATGCGTGAATCATCGCCGGGATGATTCGAATCCCAGATATTGAGGTACTTGGGCCAGCCAGGCCCGTCTATGTAATTATAGGGTATTACCGTGTGGGCGTTCTCGTCCATAAGCCCGGTGTTGATCCAGAGTACGGGATAATCCCCTGTTCCCAGGAGTTCTTTGACCCTCTGGTGGGCAATGACCGCGTTGTTCAGGGTTCCCGCCTTCCACATATCCATAAAGTTGCGGATGCAGTTCACGTTGAACTGGCGGGCCTGTATAATGTTGATGGCCCGTCGCAGATCTGGCCGAAAAGGCCCGTCTTTGTCTCCAGCGTAGAAATTTGCCGGCTTGCAGAAACCGAAGTATCCCCCGTACTTATGCAATGCCAGGGCAAGAATGGACATGCCGCCACAGTTCCCCAGTTTGGCGCAGATCTTGAAGATCTCGAAGAAGCTGCAGTCTAAGGGCGCCTCCACGCAGTCCTCGGTAGGATTGACACCCAGGTAGGTCTCTCGGAAGAGGCCCCAGTCGAATCCTGAATCTTCGCCCCAATTTTCAAATGACCACCCATCGACCTTGGGATTGAAGCGCTCTGCTGGCATGACTAATGCACCCCCGATCCTCGTGGTTCGGATGGCTTGATGGCGGAAAGGGCCGCCGAGTAACGGCACATGACCGGCAGTGACGGCTCGGACAATCGACCCTCGGGATCGATCGACTGGACCTTATACCATATATCGCCCATCCTGGGAGCTGACCGATCCACAAACTCATTACCCTTGACAATTGGCGAGACCTGTATGTAAGTCCCAGCTTTCGATATGCTGCGATATACAAGAAATCCATCGATGCTCTTTTTATCATAAGGCGGATCCCAACGGATAGTCAGACCACAGCCAAGGCCGGATGTTGCCGACAACCGGATCACCGGCGCAGTGGGAAGATCCCGGTTGTAGGTGAAGGTGCTTACTGCCGGGATACTGACGATGTCATTGCCCATGCTCTCGTTACCCAGCCAGTCCAGGGCTGATACCCTGTACCAGTAAACCTGGCCGGGCTTAAGATTCTGGTCTGAGAACGATCCCAGCACGGCATAAGGATCTGGGTCTGCAGGTATATCCTTGCAGCCAGGCTTAACCCCGGTCCAGCGTCCAGGCCATATTTGCCCACCGCGCAGCACGCATCCAACCAGAACTCCTGGATCATTCTCATCCTCGGACCGGTAGATGTGGAATGCTTTGAGATCCTGGATAGGGGACGCAGCCCAGGAGATCTCGACCGCCCGGTGCGAAGCTCTGAGGCCGGTGATCACTGGCACCGGCGGGGCGATTCCCTCAGCCAGCCTGCCGCAAGCATATTCTGAGTGGTCGGCAGGGCATTGGTTGCGTCCCGGGTACAGGTTTCCCGACAGGTCGAAGGCACGCACCCAGTAGGCATAGCATAGAGGTGAGTTCTTGGGGACTGACACATCCTCGAAGGATATGCGCCCGTTCTCCTTGAAGAGCTCCTCGGCCTTCTCTTTAAGCACCTCACCGATTAGGCTGAAGCTGCATCTTCTCTCCTTATCTGGCTGATAATAGTCTCCCCGGTCGCAGATGCTCCTGTAGATCTGATAGCCCGCCAAATCAGGTTCATGGTTGGGCCTCCAAAAGACGTCGATGCTTTCGGGATGACCTTTTGTCCCGGTTACAGATGTCGGGCCGGGGGGGTCGATATCCGGGACCCTAGCGGAGACTATAGCTGACGGCATGCTGCGGTTGGCTGCCATATCGATGCACACGATACGGTAGAAGATGGCCTTCTCGCCGAAGGGCGGGAAGATGCTGGGATCGGTGTCGGTCCAGGAGAGGGTCATGCTCGCCGTATCACGGGGATCGGCAGTCAGGCTATGAGCCTGATAGGACCCCAGGCCACTATGGTCGTTTAAGAATTCCGAGCTCTCGGCCCGATATATTATATAAGTCTGGAGAGGATCGAGCTCCTGATGTCCCATAACGTCGTGGATGACCTTTCTCCAGGATAGGGCAAGGCCGCGTGGATTTTTTGAGATGCTTGCTGTCAGCTCGCCAGGTGCCAGAGGCGGCGTCTTATCCAGGGGTTTGACCGGTCCGCAGACTGGGCTCCAGGGCCCCACACGCCCAAGGATATCGCATGATGCGACCCGGAAGTAGTAGGCCCCATTATTCGCAGGCCCGGCTATATCGTTGCCCCGCACCTTGTGGGTGGCGGGAAGGCCTTTATCATCCCAGCGCTGGAAGTCCAGGAACCCGGGTAGTGGCGGGGACAAGAGTTGTCCGTCCAGGTCCAAGCTCACATCATAGGAGATTGCCCCCACGTGGATCCGCTCGAAAGGCCCGTTAAACGATAGTGCCCTCTCCACAATGTATCCGAAGGCGAATAGGTTGCGATTCCAGGTTAAGAGCACCTTGCTGTCACCGGCTGCTCCGGCAATGCCTGATGGGGGGTCCGGAAGCTGGACCGAGCCGGCCACTATCCAGACGGTCGCCTCGGTCTCTACCTCGGTGCCATCGGTCAGGGTAGGGCGAAGCCGGTAGATGTATCTGGTCCCGCGAACCGCCGTCTCATCTTTATAGGCCAAACCCATGGCCAGGGCAATCTTCAGGTTGTTCTTGGCCATATACTTGAGCAGACCGATCTCCTCAGCAGCAAGCCCCCTCTCCAGAGCTTTACAGGGGTCGGTTCTCTCCTGCTCAATGAGACGAGCAAGACGCCTGCTGTCTATCTCTATGGATTCATGTGCCACTGGGGCAGGTCTGGCCGAAAAGATTGGGCCGACTTCTTTTCTGGATTTTCGTGCTGCCTCTTGTTCCTGGACGGCACCGAGGGAAGACCGGAACATCTCCCATTCCGGCGAGCCCTGGGGGATGATGGACTGCAGCTCGGCGCAGGTCTGAACCGGCCGGATGGGGCCCTGGGTGTTGACAAGAGTCCAGGATCTTTGGGCCAGGCCGACCGCCTGTCGGTAGAGGTTGTAGCCGGTGGCCTTCTCTGCCGGCGTCCAGTACAGGAGCACCACGCTCTTCCTTCCAACATCCGCCGAAGTGGCTAGGAGAGAGATCGCATCCACAGGGTCAGAAGGTATTGTCGGCATTGTCCATCACTCCAAATAGAACTCCCCACGGCTCGATATCCCTGCAGTTACTGAGACCGATGCGCAAAGAACCCAGAGCACGCAGCCACGTAGACCAAGGCTCCCCTCGAAGTTCAAGGATGGCTCGATGAGCTGCAGCGTGGCCCAGCCATCGGCAGAGACCAGCCCGCCGAGGATCTCCCCATGAAGATAGAAGCCGCCCCTGCCCAGGAAATATGGCAGAAGATAGCCGGTTGTATCGATGTCCGATGAATATCCAGCAGGTGTATCCATGAATCCGCCCAGGCCGACAAAGATCTCTACGCCTCCTCCGAAGACGTAGAAGTTCACGCCAAACGCAATGCGCCCATATCCATAAATGCCGGTAAGCGTATCCGGGAGTAGGTAGTCGGAGATGCCGTAATGCGGGCTGGCTTTCTGCAGCACCCAGGCCTGGCTCTTGGGCACATTGTATCCCAGGAAAATGCCACCCTCCATCTCTATGCCACCGGTCCAGCAGTTGACCGCTACCATGATGCTGCCCTGGAAGGCCAGCACGGTTGGGCTGATGTACCAGGTCACCTGTCCCCGACCCTGCAGAGCCACCATGGCCGAATTGCAGTCGATCCGGCCGTCAAACTGTCCCTCTGCTGTCTTGGTTGCATGATCTATGTAGAGGAAGGCAGATCCAGAGGCGTCCACGTCCGCTCCGCCAATGCTTATCGTCATAACTCCGGAGGCGGCGTAGGTGCACGAGGTGGGGGTCACCGATATCAGGGTCTCCACAACTGCTCCCGCTTTCGGTGCCAGGATGCCTGTGCCGGTGGCCACGCAGCGCTCTAGCCATCCATGGAGGGAGATTTGTTTCAATAGGGCCCCCTCGATGCGTGCGCAGCCGCATAACTCGGAGATCCCGCCAAGTCGAGCATAGAGCCCTACGTCCACTTCATGGGTCATCTTTGTGGAGATGCGGATGTCTATGGCATCGGAATGGATTTCCACCCTGGATTCAAGGTGGGGGGAGTTGATGAAGGAGAGGCTGGCAGTTCCCGAACCGATGAATCCATGCTGAGCCGCCTGATTGTAATCCATATCCTTGTCTGGATATACGAATGTAGCCCTGCTGGCGTTCCATTCGCCGCGGATGGATAAGTTGGTAGGCTCCCAGCCGTTCTCACCTGCTTCGGGCACGGTGACCAGCCTTCCAAAATGTGGTGTGTTTGGCTGGGCATCGTTACGCGCGTCGCGTATATTGGCATAGACGGGTCCGAAGAAGTCGAAATGCACTGTGCCGGCTGCGAAAAGATAGCCGTCGGTTGCTCCTGCTCGGTATTCGGAGAGCTTGAGATGGTGGGCGGAAAACGGCATCTTATCGAACATCTGGCCGAATGAATTGAAGCTGAAGAAGATCTCCCCGATGTTTCCGGTGGGAAATATCTCCTCCCAGGTGACCCGGAAAGGTTCGGCAAAGTGCAGCTTCTCCCAGATTCCAGCAGCGGTCAGTATTATCCTCCCGGTTCGGATGGAGAGCACTCCTAAGTCAGATGTCCCCATGGGGACCAGCTCCACCTTCCAATAATCGTATGTCGTTGTTGGATTTTCAAGTCGGATGTCCCCGCCAATCAGGTCGGCGGTTGATGTGGCCATCATATTCGTAAATCTTAGGGGAAATCCGCATGGTTCGGGCAGCTCCAGACGGCCGCGCAGATCGCAGTCGCATACCGCGCTCGAAATGAAGCACCCGAGCATCATGCCCTTCTCCAGAGGGCCCAATGAAGAGGTAAAAGGAACCTGCGCCAGATAGCCGCGGCGAGAGGGATTTCCCAGGTTGTAGTCCTCTCCCAGGCGTTCAATGGCAAGGATCTGACCATCGATTCCGGATGAGCCTATGCGGATCCAGCCGTCGATATAAGGAAAAGAGATCGGATTATTCCGGCCTCCTTTCCGGTCCATTGAGTGGACTTGAACGTCGCTCAGATCCAGGACAGTTATCCCGGCGATTCCTGCAGCCTTCAATTTTGGAATTATGGGATAGGATATCGAGATCGCTTTAAAGCCGCTCCCCTGATCGGGGCAATAAGAGCTGCGCGGTCCGTTTGGCAGATACAGGTACCCGATGTCCGTGAGGGTAGCTCCCCAGGCAGCGATCTGCCGGGCAGGGTCTGAGAGCTGGCCCCAGCAGATGGAACTTTTATCGAAGTGCACCTCACCGGATAGATCCATCTCGGAATCGATATTGAGCGATGAGTACCTGGCTTTCACCCGACCTGATCCGGACCCCCTGCAGACTGCTTTGGCCGGCAGCTCGACCACGCCGTCATCGATGCTGCCGCTTGAGATCCTGCATTGAGATATCTTGATCTTTGCGGCGTTAGCGGTTATCGAATATCCGCGAGGATTGGCGGCATCAAAGGACACAGGACTTGCGAGGGTGAGACTTCCGCAAAATCCCTGCGAGGTGACCGTGGCGCTCGAGAATGTATACAGTCCGGCCAGGTAGCCTGTATTGGATTCAGCTGGAATCAGATCCTTACCGGTGGCTTCCCCTGCCGCAAGCATCAGCCCTCTAAATGGATTTACCAGCGATGGGGTGCCGGAGGGCGCCGGGAACTGGGCCACAAATCCTTTCCCTGAGACCACCAGGCCAGAGACCGGCATAATCCAGGGGCCAAATGTCCCCTCCGTACTCTGAGAGGAGAATTCGCAGGTAGGGCTGAAGTCTACCTCTCCCAGAGCCAGCATGGCCGGTCCGCAAGTGTCACGGTCAGAGAGGCAGTCGGGCAACTGGAGGTCTATGGTGGCCCGGCCACCTTCGGGTGTCACCAGGAGCGCTTTGATGATCAGGGTGAAGCCTTCGTATTGAACCTTTAGCGGTTCATCCTTCTTGGATAGATCCGGGTACCAGGCTTTCCCCTCGACAATCCCGACCGTATCCCTGCTGCGGCCGGCTGGTTCAGCTCTGCTATACTCAAATGCGACCAGTACGCCCTCCTCTTTAGCTGGGGCTGGAAGGATTTCCGCCGGAATATCCAGGCTCTGCCCGATGGCTGCATCCGGCCTGTACTTCAGAGCCTCCTGCAATGAGACCTGGGTCTGCGGGTGGGCCACCGCCAGAACAATTTCACGTCTGTTCCTGATCAGAACCGTCCTGGTAGCGAGGCTACAGTCCCTGATGTCCAGGATCCTCATGTTTCCGCGAATGCAGCCCAGGCGAAGCCAGGCAGTACCTGATAGTCCTGAAGGCAGCCTTGCAGTCCGCTCCCTACTCAGGTCATTGTATGATACGGCGTCCAGGACGAAATCCCCGATCAACAGTCGCTTGGGGAGGATCGTCCTCTCATCGGTGTCGCCCAGCCTTCCCAAGTCCTCCGCTGGCGCCGCTCGCTCTGGCCGGGTCTTCCTTGGACTCTTCCGCTTGACCGTGCGCTTCTTGTCTGACATTGCTGCTCCAGTATGCTCCCAATTCCTGCCGCTTAGCTTACGCTTACATGAAAAAAACTGCAAACCAGGCTCCGGTAAACACGAACAAATTATTCATGTTTATACGCTTTAGATATAAAAGAGTTGCTCAAATGATTGGAGATGTAGAGTATCATAAGCTTGGCATAAAATTGAAGGCGATATCGATGTGGAGAAATTGATAGGTCAATGGACTCAATCAAACGGCGAATGGGGGAGTAGTCAATTGCTCTCGTATACCAAAAGAATTGAACTTATCACCACAATGCATCGACGACTTTGGTCAAATGTATCTATATAAGTAATTAGGCTCTTGACCGTAATTCTCCATAGGCAGTCTGTCGGGCGTAAGCGTGCAAGGTCTCGATCTCATATGCATATCCTGGCACGGCTGCCGCCTGCAAGTCTCCCGTGATTACACAATACAAAGGGCTGGGCCGAGCTCCTTATTCGACGTCACGCTTTTGAATTCTGGCTGCCCGCCCATTTTGCCTGCTACACTTTCAATATCCCCAACTTTTCCAACAGCGTCAGCAATGGTATGAGAAATGAGCTGATGAAGAGACTCATGGAGGTAATGTCATATGCCCTTCTGTTGATCTGCAACAGGCTCTCCCTCTCCTTCTGAATAATGTTCAATAAATTGGAGATGTAATCGATCTCCGCAGTCTTTCCAAGGGAATCATTGCCTGAGGTGATACCGATCAATAGCTGATATTGCTCTTCTCTTCTGAAGTTCAGGATTTCCAGCTCCTTTTCCACCCGGCAGCTGATTATGCGCTGAACAGCCTCCAGTCCGGCGATAAATAATGCCACTCCTACAGCCAGCAACACTGCGAAATATATTGGCTCATAAGATATCTCCCCAGTGGGGGATGTATAATCCCCTATGATCAGCGCGATAGCGATAAAGTAATATGATATAAATATTAAAAAGAAATTTTTTATGGGATTCAGCTTCATATCCAGGCTGAATACATCGCAGTTCGATGACAATTGATTCGAAGCGCATCCCAATTCGTTGACCGACCAGACTATATTTGCCATGAGCCATATCAATTCCGTCAATAATGCCAGGATCAAAAATGAAAGGGAATAACCGAATATATCAAGACCCAGAGCCCAATTGCTTGGCTCCCATTGATAGTACGGCAATTGCCCCCAGCTCAATATTACGAATGGAGCTATTACCGATAGCAGAAGAATCAGGTGATGACCTTTGGCACCGGTGACCCTCTTCTCAATTTTAGCTGAGAAATCCATGCTTCGGTTATCGTATATGATATCAATGTGGCCGAAAACCTCTCTGGTTCTTGCTGACAGGTAGATCAGCCCTGCCATCAAGTAGCCGACCAGAATGGATTGGCCCAACGATTGAAGGGCATGGTATATATGCCACTGGAATAAAATAACCCTCCAGCTAAATAGATAATATATAGAGAAAATAACTAAAGATGAAAAATAAGATGCCAGAAAATAGTTTACTGGTATCGGTTCAATCAATTGTTCCAGCCAGTTCCATCTAGGGCGCTCATTCCTCATCCGCAGTACCACCTGTAGAGTTATCTTCTGGAACTAATTTTACCACATATTCCCTCATTTCCTCTGTAAATGTCTCAATAGTGATCTTATCTGGAATTTTGATGATCAATTTGTTGTCTTTGTAACCCTCTTTCTTGAGCACAATGACATAATCTCCGGGATCCGTGAAGTATACGGTGTCGGGCGTCTCTCCCTCCAACTTGCCCCCTTTTAGTATAGCAGCTCCCCTGGGTTTAGAATCGATATCGACGGAAACGCTGGGTTTAATTGCAGAGGCGTTCTTAGGTGGTGTCGACTTCGACTGAATTGGCATTAAGTCATTATCATTATCCAGGTACTGATTATAGACGTCCAGCGTGTTATTGTCCAGCGGATCGTAGAGCACGCCTATTGTATTGTTCTGTATCCTGTTTGCCGAGAGATTGTTCTTGGTGCTCGACTCCAGCAAGATACCCTGATCGTTATCGGCAACATAATTGTCGAATATCCTGTTGAGCCAGGAAAGATCAAGTATGGCTCCTATTGTGTTATAAGTCATTATATTGCCGGAAATCAGATTGAGGCCAGACAATATGACCCATGCTCCTGTATCGCTCTGGCTCAGCTCATTGCCTATGATGCGGTTGTAGTCTGAGCCGGTCATCTTAAGGGCTGCCTGGCTCTGAAATGCCTTATTTCCCTCCAGGGTATTGTATCTGGACAGGTCCAGGACGATGCCATAGGAGTTTTTAGAGACTTGGTTGTCGATAATGAAGTTGCCGGAGCTGTTGATCAGGAGAATGCCGAAGCTGTTATCTCTGATCCTATTGCCCTTTAGCGTCGAATGTGACGTGTTGCAGAGATAGATGCCATAGAGATTATTCGCAAGATCAAGGCCTTCGATGATCAGACTGTGGCAATCGATGCAGTAGACTGCTCCGGCATTCGACGACGAGTCCAATGTTACGTCTGCCGCTTTTACCAGGTAATAGATGGGTTTTCCATCAGCCATGTTGGTGGTGTCCACGGAGTTGTTGCCGCCGCCCCCAAAGTTGTATGTGTTCCTGGCCATCTCATTTTGTTGCAGGACGTTTCCGGTGGATTGATTCAGCTGTATTCCAAAGTCATTATTCGTGGCTTTATTTCTCTTTACGCTGTTCCCTTGCGAGGAAAGGATAAGCAGACCATAATTGTTATCACGCAATATATTTGCCTCTATGGTGCCATTGGTGGATTCCTCTAACGTCATTCCATATATATTATTAAATGCATCGTTACCCTGAATGATATTACCAAAGCCGGTTATCGATATTCCATTATCGTTGTTGGAAAGCTCGTTATTGGTGATCGTGCAATTGTCTGAGATTACATCAATTCCCGCCCATGCATCGCTGCCCAGGGAGTTGGTCAAATTGAATCCATCCACAATTGCCCCATCCCCTGAGATGGTGATAGCGCTTCCAATTCCTCCTGCATCAATAACAGGCTTTCCAGATCCGGTCTGCTTGCCGCGAAGGATCAGCGCTTTTCCGAGATGTATGTTCTCCACGTAAGTGCCGCTATGGACTTCTATAACATCGCCAGGAGCGGCGGAATCGATTGACTCGGTTATGCGGCCGAAATCGCAACCCTGGTCGCAGACGCTGACATTTGCACTGTGAGCCGTTCCCTGTATTAATAAATAAATTATAATAAAAAACGGCTTTGGAGCCGGATATGCTCCCTTAACCCAACAATAATTCATGCATATTAGTTATCAATTTTGGATTTTAAGCTTTCTGCATAAGATCGCAGCTTGAGGGATCATTTGATATCGCATTAAAATATCCATATTGTCCCAAAAAAATTATGGCTCTTCGCTATTTCCTGTGGGTTATTTCAGAATAGCAACTAGCGGATTCATGAGTTAGAGTCATCTTAAGTCGGACCAATAAGGCGAATGATATCGAGTAGTTGCCCATGAACAAGGACATCCAGGAATCACTTCGCAGATATGAATCCATTGATCTCCGGATTTACCCACACAAAACCGCGAGGAGCCAAAATTATCAATACTTAAAGCTGATGTAGGCAATTCCGGCGGAGGGATTGCCCAGCTCTCTGGATCTCTTAAAAGCATCATCCGCTTCTGAGCTGCGACCCAGGCTCATGAGGGCAATG
>MVQI01000060.1 GCA_002067795.1 Methanosaeta sp. PtaB.Bin039 | reverse complement strand
TGCGGCGTTTCATGAGGGCCTTGAGCCATCTGGTGATACGGCCTCTGAACATCGGGATGAGTACGTCCAGGCAGGCCAGGCAGGGTAGCCGGGCTCTCGCCGGAGATTGGCGCTTGACGGGAAAAAAAGGCGCAGTTCAGCCGACGAGTTTTCTTCCCGCATATTTTGGGCCGAAAATCACAACCCATCCCTCGGATCGGCCGATCATGGCGATTTACGGCTGCCTCTCTCACAGGTCGTGGATGACTTTTAGCCGCAGCTTGCCGAAGTCCTCCTTTATCTCCACGACCAGGCCCATGCCCTTGAAGATCTCCTCAACCTCCAGCTTCACGAACTTCTTGGCCAGATCCGAAGAGAGGACCAGGGTAAACTCGCCATTCTGGCCCTTGCTTAGCTTGAACAGGTTGCAGGCCTCAAGACGGCGCAGGATGGACTCGGCGTTGAAGAGCTTATGTTTGAACTGCTCGGCATGCGCCTGGCATACCTCCCGGTGCAGGCCCCAGAACTTCTCACGATCCGGATGGCTCTCCACGAAGTTCAGGAATAAGAGCCAGTGGTCGATGTCAAGTATTACGTGCTCTCCGGCCGACAGCATCTCTGCGTGGGTATAAACCTTCTTGTCCTCCACAAAATCGAAGAGGCTGCGATGCTTGCCGTAGAACTTAAGGGACTCGCGCATAAGCTCGCTCTGGGAGATTCCCATCTCCTCCTTCATCTTCTTGAAGAGCCGCGCGGTCTCTTCGTCCAGAGCGATGGTTATCCTCTCAGGCGCTTTCATAAGTTCATATCAATGGAATAAGACTTGTATATCATCCTTTCCCATATGCGTCTCGCCCAGGAGATCTGCAGGATCGTGATACGATAAAGGCAACAGGGTGGATATTCAACTGCAACGCTGGCACTCAATGGGAGAGGACCATTTTTCCGGCGGTCGGTCGTGTGCTCCTGCCATGCGAACGCGGTGACCGGCCAGGTCCCTAAAAAGCCGGGATAAGATTTCGAAAGAATGACCGCCGCCAAGCATCCGATCCTTTTCACAGGTTCGTCCATAGAGGGCTTTACAGGCGACGTCGATTTTGGCGCCGACTGCCCCGGTCAGGATCGATCCGGTATCTAGATGAGCAAAATGACCGTTATGGTTATATCGGCGGATAATTCATCCCAATCTGGGAGGGAAGAAGTTGACCTGGACCGAGGACAAGAGGTACAGCGATAAGGACAGAGAGAAGCTTTCAAAGGGGAGCGGTTTTGTGAAGTTCTGGACTCTGATCAGCAACTGGCTGTGGAAAGCCATAAACTGGTAAGACATTTTCGGTAAGAGTCCCCGGACGGGCTGTCCAAAAGACCGATCGCCGAGACGGTCGGCCTGCCCGGGCCAAGTCCCTGAAAACCGGCCCAGGCGGAGCCTTGGATCCATAATGGAGTCCCAGTCCATGCTTTTTCAGCCCGCATTGGATTTTTGGACGGCGCCAAAAAAGAGCTTTTTAAATCTTCCTCTTTCCTTTGCCCTGACCAGCCTCCCTCCTCCTCCTCTTCAAAAAGAGTGCAAGCAGAGAGGTCAAGTAGTAGGCTGCAGCGAAAATGCCGGCCCCAATCGCCGCCTCATTGGCTGCAGCCCAGGGATCCAACCCGCCGCCGAAGTAGAGGGAGACGTCGTAGATTGTGAAGAATATGCATCCCAGAAAGACGGCCTGGGCCATCAGCCCAAGCTCACGAAACCGCTGCAGAAAGTCGCTCATATCTCATCCAGGGGAATGCTGCCGCTCTGATATAGCTCCTTTCCGGTTCGGTTCATGAACAGGCGGGTCCACCAAACCGTGGCCAGTGGGGAGAGGACCAGCAGGCTGGCGGCGGTGCTCAGCATGGACCAGAGTGGAGCCAGATCCGGAGCGATCTGAGATGGCACTGATAGGGCCATGGACAGGGCGAAGACTGTCAGCCAGATGACGAAGACATCGAATATGTTCTGCCGGAAGAACCGTGCGCTGCCGGTGATAGAGGCCACTGCCCCCAGATCTTCCACGACCATGGCAATCGGCACCATGGCCAGTATCAGGGAGAGGATCATAAGGAAGAGCGCGATTATCAGGATTCCTCCCAATATGGCGAGTGCCAGGTCAGCCGGTATCATCGAGGGGTCCAGCTGATCTGGCTGCGCCATCAGCTGCTCGATCAGTGGCCGTGCCTGGTTTCCGACCGCCAGGAAGAGCACTCCGGCCATGATCGCTATTCCTGCCAGCTCCAGCAGGACTCCGATGATTGTGGCCAAAAACAGGGGCAGCACGTATCTCCTCCCATATCTCCAGAGGGAGGAGATCTCCGCCCATCCGGTAGCACAGGCGTCTTTGGCCATCCCGACAGCTCCAGCCGAGAAGTAAGAGCCGATAAACGTCACTGCCAGGGCAAATCCGATCATGCCTATGGCAAGAATCGGGGCCAGCTCCGGCAGCCGCTTCAAAGCCTCCTGCTCAGACAAAGCCTTCAGATCCATGTTTGGGTCCAGATTCCATACAAAGAAGGCCACCAGTGGCATGAGCAGCAGTATCGAGGCAAGCGAGCTCAGCAAAAAAGGCATGGCCAGGTTGAGATTCCTTCGCCAGGTCTGAAACCCGTTGCCCAGCAGGGCTCCGATATCCTCGTACATTATTCCACCCCTTTCCAGATCTGATCGCCGACGTGGTGCAGCGATTTAACCGCTTTTCCTTCGCCCTTCATCTGGTCGGCCGGTATCAGCGCCCTGCCTATCGCCAGGGGCTTGCCGTGCTTCTCCTCAGTTATCACTACCAGGTCACCCTCCTTTATCTCAGGATCTGCGGTCACTATCCCCGGATTCATGATGTCGGCGCCATTTGCCACGAAGCGGATCGCCCCCGAATCGACCACTACAAGCCTCTTCTTTGGGCGAAGCTCCATCGCCCCCAGCACGGTGAAGAACGGCTGGGAATCCAATACCATCAGAAATGGCTTGCCGTTCACGAAGATCAGGTCCATGCCCTCGTCGCTTACCGCGCGCTCCAGATGGGCATCTCTCAAGGTCGACACGTCCTCCAGCAATGGCTCTATGCTTGCAAAAATCCGTTTGGCCTCGCTGCCCTTTAAGTGGTGTCTGGATTTGATCTTCATGGCCTCTCACCTATCCCGATAGCTTTAAATATGCAACGTGAGACTGATCTCCTGATGCCTTTTGCGGTTTATATCTGTTTGGAGAGAGGTCAATGGGGCAGAGACCGCTAGATATTCTGAATGAGTCATTGAATGCTCCTGTAATAGTAAAGCTCAAGGATGGCAGGGCCTTCCGGGGCGAACTTCAGGGCTATGATATTCATATGAACTTGGTGCTTGAGAGCACCGAGGAGATCGCTGAGGGAACCTCGCGCAAGATCGGTGCAGTGATCGTGCGGGGAGATAACGTGGTATATATTTCGCCGTGAGGTGTTTGGGATGAGCAAGGGTACCCCTTCTATGGGAAAGTGTCACAAGAAGGTTCACATCAGGTGCCGCAGATGCGGCAGCCTGTCCTTCAACTTCAAGAGAAAGGTATGCGTTTCCTGCGGCTTTGGAAAGACCAGGAAGATGAGAAGCTACAAGTGGATGGAAAAGGCGGATTACTAGGATCTCGATGCCCGGCCTGTTGACCTCCGACCCCCCAAGTTGGGTCCTGGGTTGAATAATGCACGATGCCTGTGGCGTGGTGGGGATTTCCCTCCGGGATTTTTCGGCCAGCGTGGCCAAGCCGATATATTATGCCCTCCACTCCCTGCAGCACCGGGGGCAGGAAGCGGCAGGCATATCGGTTCATGACGGCAAGGGAGTTCGTGTCCATCGGGGGATGGGTCTCGTCTCCGAGGTATTCGGAGACGCTCAGATCAACCTCTTGCGCGGGCCTGTTGGGATCGGGCACGTTCGATATCCCACCACTGGCTCCTCCTGTCTGGAGAACAGCCAGCCTCTTCTGGTAAAGTATCGGGATGGTGCAATAGCCATCGCTCATAACGGAAACCTGGTCAACTCCCAGGAGCTGCAAAAGCAGCTGGAGGGCGCTGGGGACATATTCCACTCCACCTCGGATACCGAGGTCATCGCTCACCTCCTGGTGCGGGAGCTTCAGAGGTACGACCTGGCCGATGCCATTCGTGCGGTGATGCACCGGCTTGTTGGCTCTTACTCCCTTGTGTTTCTGTACGGCGATCTGGTTATAGGTGTCCGGGACCCCCTGGGCATCAAACCGCTGTGCATAGGAAAGCTGGAGAACGGCTACATGGTAGCCTCGGAGAGCGTGGCTGTGGATACCCTAAACGGCCGCCTGGTCAGGGATGTCCAGCCAGGCGAGATGGTGACGATCAAGAGTGGTGCCATCTCCTGTGAGCGGCTGGTCAGGGCGCCTCGTCCCGCCCATTGCATCTTCGAGTACATCTACTTCGCCAGGCCGGACAGCATCCTGGACGGCCGTCTGGTCTATGATATCAGGGTGAACATAGGCTCGATACTGGCCGAGGAGCATCCGGCCGATGCAGATATAGTTGCCCCAATTCCCGATTCTGGAATCACCCTGGCGGTGGGATACCATCAGCGATCAGGCACTCGATATCGTGAGTGCCTGATGAAGAACCGCTACGTTGGGCGGACATTTATAATGCCGGACCAGTCAATGCGGGAGACGGCTGTCCGGCTGAAGATGAACACGATCCGTCCTAACATCGAGGGCAAGAAGATCGTCCTGGTCGACGACAGCATCGTGCGTGGCACCACCAGCCGCCGCATAGTCGACATGGTGCGAGGGGCGGGGGCCAAGACGGTTCATGTCAGGATCGGCAGCCCTCCCATAATAGCCCCATGTTACCTGGGCATCGATATGGCCAGCCGGGAGGAGCTGATCGCTGCACATAAGACCGTGGAAGGTGTGGAGGCGGTTATAGACGCCACATCCCTGGGATATGTGAGCCTGGAAGGGCTGGTGAAGGCCATAGGTATACCGATCGAGCATCTGTGCACAGGATGTCTGAGCGGGATGTACCCTGTGGAGATCCCAGGCGAAGAGTGCTGCAACTCCCAGCGCAGGATAACCGAGTTCACCTGCTGACGCCAAGAGTGGCTAATCGTCTGCAATTCATATCCCGGGATTTGGGATCTTTGTAGCCGTTTTTTCGTTTTTTGAAGATCCCCTCTGTTTTGGGACCGGCCTGGTGACCGGCGTTTAGGATATGCCGGCTGGTCAGCAAGCGCATCTGAGATCGCCAGATCTTCCGGTCATCCTGGTCCTTTCTGGTCGTGGACATCTCTGCAGAAGATCCGATTGACTTGAGGCGGCGAAATCTCACGATCAGACAAGGAGGCTATTCTTATCCATACGCGAAGGCCTGAAGGATTGCAGGGTCTTGGAACAGGCAAAGACAGGGCCGAGATCTTCAGCCAGGCCCTAAGTTCGCCGGATGGCCTCTGATAGTTCGCTCAAATGTACTCTCAAGAAGAAAATTAAAAAAAAGAAGGCTTAAGCGGCCTTCCTTACTGGCGGCTTCATGAGCATGAAGGCCACCACCATTCCCAGAACCGCCAGGGCAGCCACGATCAGGAAGAACGGCTGATAGGCGCCGAGCAGGTCCTTTGCCTGGGCTGAGACGATGCCTCCGATGATGGCTCCGGCACCGTAGGCCGTGAAAACCAGGCCGTAGTTCTTGGCGTTGTCCTTCATTCCGAAGTAGCTTGCAGTTGCGGTAGGCGCTATTGCCAGCCAGCCGCCAAGACATCCCCACAGCAGGACGAAGCAGATGACGTATGCTGTGACCGAGGAATAGCTCGAGTACATCAGCAGGCATGCCACAAGGATCAGGATATACGTCACCAGCGCGGTCCTCATCGGATTCAGCTTGTCGGTCAGGGTGCCGAAGATCGGCCTTCCGACACCGTTGGCCAGGGCAAATGGCAGGATCAGGGTAAACGTCAGATCGGTGGCTTCAGCCGCTCCCATACCGGCGTTTGCAAATACCTCTTTTCCGACCGGCCCGGCAATTCCGATTGCTGTCAGCCCCGCAAGAGCTCCGATGGTGTAACACAGCCACAGACCGTAGAAGGTCGTCGTCTTCGACATCTCGTTCCGCATGAAGTCGACCTTCTGTGCAGCGCCTGCTGCAGGTGTAGGCGGCGCCCAGCCAGCCGGCTTATATCCGGCCTGAGGGAACCTGAGATACATGGACAGAATCACAGTTATTATGATGAAGGCTATACCAAAGGTCTGCATGATTCCCATTATCCCCCAGCCGCTGCCCAGCATGAACTTGCTTGTATATGTTATGATAGCCGAGGAGAACCCGAAGCCTAAGACGGTCAAACCAACGGCAAGGCCTCGCTTGTCAGGGAACCACTGGGCAGAAGTGGCGATCGGTGCTCCATAGGCGATGCCCACGCCAAGCCCTCCGATTACGCCGTACAGGGGTATGAGCATAGTAGGCGATGAGGCAAAGGAGGCTGCCAGCCAGCCAAGTCCGCACAGCACCCCGCCCACCATGGTAACCTTCTTTGGACCCATCTTCTGAATATAGGGCCCCGCAAGCGGCATTGTTATAGCAAACACCGCCAGGAAGACTATGAACGGCCAGGTCATATCCATGGCGCTGGGAGAGAGCCCTAATGATTTGAAGTGGTCAAGCAATGGAGTTCTCAGCACACCGTACGCATAAATGGCACCCAGAGTAAGCTGGATTATCATGCCGACAATAACCATCATCCACCGCCCGCCAGGCGGTTCCTGAGATACATTTTCAGCCATAATTGCACCCTTCAACACGATATTTTCGAGATCAAGATTTACCGTACTCCCTCGACTTCGCCGTAATGCAAGCCAGGTCGATGGCTGAGGCACGGTCTCAATGACCGATACAAGCTGATGCACTAGGACCACGTGCTGACAATCAGGCAAAGCCAAGCTAATCTCACTTGGAGAAATACTCCTTCCTTTCCGAAATCCCCTCCTCAATCCCGGATATTTCCCTTGGATTATATCCGAGCTCGTTATTTGTTTCTCATGCACATCTATTTAAGATTAGCGTATTTAGCAAATTTATACATTATGTACTTAAAATTTCTTTAATTCTTTTGATGGCATCCGAACCCAGACACGTTTATAAACAGGGTGGCAGCCGCTTGCTATAGTTACTTCCGGCTGCTATTGCTTTTGAGACCCTGGCCGGACATGCAGCCATGACGGATGTCGCGGATAATGGTGACGCCCAATGGCCGTCTATGCTTCGGGAAAAGAGTCCTTTCCCATCTGGAAGGCGATGCTCAAGAGAATAATCGTTTATCAATTTTTGCGTCTTGGGAGTCCCGTGGGCACCGAGTACGGCCGGCGGTTGTCGAGACCACATACCATATATACACCTCGCTACATCGCAATCCTGTTCAAGGTGATCATCGGATGGCCAAGATCAAAGCAGGTGTACTGGGCGCTACTGGCGCGGTCGGACAGAGGTTCATAGAGGGGCTCAGGGAGCACCCGTGGTTTGAGCTTACCAGCATCGCAGCCTCGGAGAGGTCAGCCGGCAAGAAGTACAGCGAAGCAGCCAAGTGGCGTCTGGAGAGCGAGCTTCCCAAGGACTTTGCAGAGATGACCGTGGTCAACGTGGACCCGAAAGAGGTCGAGGCTGACATAGTCTTCTCCGCACTTCCTTCTGACGAGGCCAAGAGGGTGGAGGCGGAATTTGCGCAGGCTGGATTTGCCGTGGCCTCCAATACCGCCACCAACCGCATGGTCGATGATGTGCCGCTTTTGATTCCGGAGTGCAACTCGGAGCATCTTGAGATCATCAAGTTACAGCAGGAGCGGCGCGGTTGGGACGGGTATATAACGACCAATCCCAACTGCACGACGATAATGTTCGCCCTTACCCTCAAGCCCCTTATGAAGTTCGGCATCCAGGGCATCCATATAGCGTCCATGCAGGCGGTAAGTGGTGCTGGCTATGAGGGGGTGCCGTCGATGGCCATCCTGGGCAACGTGATCCCATACATCTCCAATGAGGAGGAGAAGGTGGAGATCGAGGCACAGAAGATCATGGGAACGTTCGATGGGCAGAAGATCGTCTACGCCGACTTCGATGTAAGCGCAAGCTGCCACCGTGTTCCGGTCATGGACGGCCATACCGAGGCTGTCTGGATCAAGATGAGGGACGACCCGACCCCTGCTGAGGTGAGGGACGCCTTCCTGAGTTTCGATCCAGGCCTGTCAGACCTGCCCACATCGCCCAAGAAGGCCATAATAGTCAGGGACGAGCCGGACCGGCCGCAGCCCAGGCTTGATCGCAACAGGGGCAACGGCATGTCGGTCTCTGTCGGGCGCATCCGCCCCGGGATCCGCTATATCTGCATGGGCCACAACACCATCCGCGGAGCGGCAGGGGCCAGCATACTCAATGCCGAGCTGCTGGTGAAGAAAGGTTTCCTGGGATGATCTTAATCGCATGGGAGGTAACGGCAGCCTGCAACCTTGCCTGCCGTTACTGCCGGGCCTCTGCATCTGTTGTGCCTGCCGAAGGGGAGCTCTCCACAGAGGAGGCTTATGCATTCATCGATCAGGTAGCTCCACTTCGCCCAATGCTGATACTCTCCGGTGGAGAGCCGCTTCAAAGAGGGGATATCTTCGAGCTGGCTCAGCACGCCACAGAGCAGGGTATCAGGGTATCCCTGGCCACAAACGGCACCCGCTTAACCCCGGAGCTGGTTGACAGGATCGTGGTCTCGGGCATCAGCCGCGTCTCGGTCAGCCTGGACGGGGCATCTGCCCAGGTTAACGATGCATCAAGGGGACAGGGCAGCTTCGAGATGGCCAGATCCGGCATAGCTCTGCTGCGGGACCGGATAGATTTTCAGATCAATATGACGCTCACCCGCTCGAACAAGGATGAGATAGGCGATCTGCTGGATATGGCAGAGGCTGAAGGGGCGGTTGCAGTTCATTTCTTCTTCATGGTGCCGACCGGACGAGGACAGGCGGAGGACCAGCTATCTTCAGTGGAGCAGCAAGCCCTCTTAGAAGAGATCATGCGCCAGTCCGGCCAGCGAGATATCGATGTCCAGACAACCTGCGCTCCCCAGTACGCACGCATCCTGCTGGAATCTGGAGCGCAGACCGGGCAGGCTGCCAGGAGGAGGTCTGGAGGCTGTCTCGCAGCAAGAAGCTTCGTCTTCGTCTCCAGAACCGGTGAGGTGTATCCATGCGGCTATCTGCAGGTCAGCGCCGGCAATATCCGCAATGAGAGCTTTTCACGCATCTGGGATACCTCTCCTCTGCTGCTGGATCTGCGACAGAAGGATCTGAAAGGCAGATGCGGCCTATGCCGCTACCGCACAGCATGTGGTGGCTGCCGTGCAAGGGCATATTCTCACAGCGGAGACTGGCTGAGTGAAGACCCGTCCTGCACCCTTCCCCTGGACGGTCCTTCCGCTCTATCACGAAAAAATGCTCCCGATCCATGACATCGCTGTCAGGCCTCCGCCATAAGGACAGGGCAATCTATTTCTGCAAAAGTCCCCTTCTATACCATGGCGGCAGAACGCAGATACGGGGGGTGTTCGGAAATAGGGTCGTTTGGCAATGATGCAGCTTCCAGGATCTGTCTAGAAGATATTGGACCTGACGAGCAGGACCTGCGGATACTGGCTGAGGTGCAGGATGCATTCCCCCTGGTCTCGCGTCCCTTCCAGGAGCTGGGACAGCGGCTGGGCATGGAGGAGGAGGAGGTGCTAAGAAGGGTGAGCCGCCTGAAGGATATGGGGCTTATCCGCAGGATTGGGCCAATCCTGGACCTTCAGAGGCTGGGTCGCCGAGGCGTGCTGGTAGCACTTAAGGTTAGGCCGGAGGATTCCAGTGCCGCCAGCGAGGTGGTCAATTCCTATGATGAGATCTCCCACAACTATCTGCGGCCAAGCGAGACCGGTTACAACCTGTGGTTCACCGTATCCGCTCCCCAGGAGAGGATCGTCGAGATACTCGAGGAGATTCGAGATCGTACCGGCCTTCCGCAGATGGTCCTGCCCACCCGTCGAATTTTCAAGATCGGGGTCAAATTTGATATACTATGATCTACAACGATTGGGGTGTTCCTCCCTGATCTCTAATCCGGGAGAGGGCCGCCTTCTGGCCCGCGCAAGTTGATGCATCGATCTGGAGTTAGGTGATACACTTGGGAAAGCCAATTCTTATGGACTTCTTCGCCGAATGGTGCGGCCCTTGCAGGATGCAAACCCCAACAATGCTTGAGCTGGAGGCTGAGTACGAGGGTCGGGCGGAGATAAAGAAGGTGGATGTCGACAAGGAGGGTGATGTTGCATCCAAGTACAATATCTTCGTGGTACCCACTCTTGTCCTGGAGAAAGACGGAAAAGAGCTGCGCCGCTGGATGGGAGTCACCTCCAAAGAGGAGCTTATCAGGGCATTGGAAGATTCTCTTCGCTAACCGCTTTGGATCTATCGCGGCAAGACAATCCTGAAACATTTGATTTAGCCGGTTCTATTCTTGGCCGAGTAAATGTGCTTTTAAGGGGGGAGAGGAGCGTTTTCTGATCTGGGAGTTGAGGCGGTACGCAGAATCAACGGACGGGGAGGCCTTGCACCACACCTCTCCCTTCGCTTCGACGATCATCTCTTCTCTGTGGATACCAGCCGATTCCCAAAGTCTGCAGTCCAGCCGGACGCTTATCTGATCACTCATGCGCATAGCGATCATTACGGCAAATCCGCGATGCTCTCAACCCGGGCGATGGCCTCAAAAGAGACGGCGTCGGCACTTGAGATCCGCCACGGCCGGCCATACCTCGGCCAAACTTTCCAGGTGGGAGATACCATCGACATATGCGGGGTGAAGGTTCAGACCATTCCTACCCGGCATACCATTGGATCATGCGCTTTCTTCTGGGAGAACTCCCAGGGAACCCGTATCCTGGTCACCGGAGACGTCAAAGACTACCGCAACCTCCCCCGTTGCGACCTCCTGGTCTCCGAAGCCAACTACGGCGATCCGTGGGACAACAGCTGTGTTTTTGACGACGACCTGGACTCGTTTTGGGATGCTCTGAATTCCGGTGCGGCATTTGGCGCGTATGCATTTGGGAAGGCCCAGCGGGCCGTCTCGCTGATCCGTGGAATGGGCTACTTCGGGGAGATCGGCATGGATCCGGAGAGCCTGGCTCTGACCGAAGCCCTGCTTCCTTCATGCGGGCCGCTGGTCGACTTTCGGGATGCACCAGGTACGAGCGTGGTCACATTCTCCAATCTGTCCTCGGTGCGCCCTCGTGAAAGGTTCGTTCTAACCGGCCGAACAGACCTCAACTACCGTAATATCCGGCTCAGCGACCACCTGGACTTCAGGGGACTTATGCGCATGTTCGACCACCTGCAGCCACAGGGTGCCATAGCTTACCATCCGGAGGGCAGCCGATCACGTTTGCTGGCCCATCACCTCCGACAGATAGGGCTTGATGCGGTCTCAGTGGACCAGATAGAGCAGACCGTGCCGTAAAGTCATGTCCATCCCATGTAGTACGCTATAACAGGCAGCATAAGCACTCCCATGGCGTGGGTTTTGCGCACGCCGCAGATCGGTGCTGCCAGCCCGACGAGGGTGGAGAGTGTGAAGATCAGCAGGCCAAACGGCCCGGTAAAGGCTGCGCAGATCAGTATAAGGCCGGACAAGACTGCCGAGCAGAGCAGTCGGTAGTTCAGGCGATGAAGGATGGTGGCCGCAAGCCTGGCGGTCCTGATGGTGACCAGATAAGAAGAAGCACCAACTGCTGCCGCCATCACTACCATCTGCCATACCATCAATTCGCTCACCTCCACCAGCTCACCGATGGCGGCGGCGGCTCCACTCCTTGGCCGCCCGATCACCAGCAGGGCAACAAGCGAGAAGATGGTGCATGAAGTGTTCACGCCGGCTACGGATACCAGGAACTCCCGTCCAGAGCTGTCATGGTCAGTGCCCAGACGTGTGACGAGGGTGGCCACGGCCGGGGAGATCCCGGGTATCCATGCCACCAGCGAGCCGGCCAGCCCGCCCATGAAGATGGAACGGGCCAGAGCAGGTGCCGGAAGATCAAATCCCAGGTCCCTCTGCTCAGGGATCTCGGTATGGGTCGAGATGCTCAGTATCAGGAAGGAGGCGCCGAACAGCCCGCTCAAGAGCGGCAGAAGCGGCTGCGGCGCAAGGTCAAGAGGCGAATAGAGCAGGTGCTCGCGGGAAAAGGAAAATGCGCCCAGAGCCCCGCTTGTAAGAAAGATCAGCACGGCCATTGCCTTGTAGCGGAAGTTTGCCATGAGGCCCGGCCCTTCGATATGCGGGCCATTTTCCGTATAGATCATCGCCGTGGCGATCAGAACAAGAAGTGGCCCGATCCATCCGGTCAGATCCTGGTAATACCTGCCGAAGATCATGGACAGGGGCAGGATCAGGAGCGCAGCTACCATCACGGCTCCGGCGGATCCCAGCGCTGAGAGCCTTACCGCTTCTATTCCCTTACCATCCATCATGAGCCGGTGGCCGGGAAGGACGGCCAGAACGGTCTCAGCATCCGGTGCTCCAACGAATATGGCAGGGATGGCGTCGAGGAATGTCTGGGAGATGGCGGCTGCCAGGATCGCTGATGCCAGGTGAAATGGCTGGATTCCAGCTGCCAGCAGGGCTGGTGATGCCCCCAGGAGAAGGGCGGCAAAGTTGTTCACATGCAGTCCTGGTGTCAGGCCGCTGATCGATCCGAGAACAAATCCCAGGACTATCCATGGAAGCAGGCCTATGTCGATCATATCCGTCTTGGCTCCAAATCACGGGACCGGATTTCGAAAACGCAGGCTACCAGTCCATCCTCTTTGGTATCCTCCTCTGAATGGAAAAGCCGTCATTTCGTGGTGTCTCATCGAGTGGCCGGATGATACTTCCGGAGACTGGGATCTCAAGATAACATCTTATCTTATATTCATAAGTCGGATATCAAACTTTGGACTGTCGCTGAGCCGCTAAAAAGCAGCATTCGTCCATCTCCCCCCTACCAGCCGACAGATGCTGCCTTATGCTGCGGCTGGAGTGAAAATCCTTATATACAGGTGGCCTCTTCGAAGTACCATTCCGCAATAGGGCCAGCTGGTCCTTGGCGTATGAACTGACTGTTCGAACGCGGCCGTTTATGTGCCCGCGTGAGTCGGTCTCGTTGAGACTTTGCGGAGGAATGTGATGAAGACTCTGAAGAAGACCAACCCGAGACTGGTCCGTCTGATCGGCGACCTCAAAGGTGCCTCACGTGAGGCCGATGCAGCCATCTGGCGCGACTTAGCCAAGCGCCTGGAAAAGCCCAGGCGAAGTTATGCCGCGATTAACCTAAGCAAGATCAACAGGCATACCGATGCCGACGAGAGCATCCTGGTGATCGGAAAGGTCCTCGGCACTGGGGATCTGGACCACAAGGTCACCGTCGCTGCTCTGAGCTTCAGCAGCCAGGCAGTTGCCAAGATCGAATCGGCAGGCGGAAAGTGCCTGAAGATCGAGGATCTGATGAAGACGAATCCGAGCGGCACCAAAGTTAGAATCCTGAGGTAACATTATGATCCTTGATGCGTCCGGTTTGGTCCTGGGCCGTCTGGCCAGCGTGGCCGCCACTCTGCTACTGAAAGGTGAAGAGCTCAACATAGTCAATGTGGAGAAGGCAGTCATAACAGGCCGCAGAGAGACGGTATTTCGTGAGTACAATGACATAATGCAGAAGGGTTCCAGGGAGAAGGGTCCTCACTTTCCGAAGCGTCCCGACCGCATAATGAAGAGGACGGTTCGGGGAATGCTTCCTTATAAGACCAAAAGGGGACGGGATGCCATGTCCCGGCTGCGGGTCTATGTCGGCGTCCCTGCAGAGTTTTCCCAGGAGTCCTTTGAGCAGCCGGAGGGGGCAAAGCTGAGGGAAGGCAACAGCTCCACTTACATTGAGCTGGGGGAGCTGAGCAAGAGGCTGGGCTCGAAGTTCTAGGGGGTTTTGTAATGAAGGTAATAAACTCGTCGGGCAAGAAGAAGACGGCGATTGCCAGGGCCACCCTGACCGAGGGAAAGGGGCGGGTTCGAGTAAACAAGGTCCCTCTGGATATCTGGGAGCCACGGCTGGCCAGGCTGAAGATAGAGGAGCCCATAACGATGGCAGGCAGTTCCATATCTTCGGTAGATATCGATGTGGTGGTTAAGGGCGGAGGAGTGATGGGGCAGGCAGATGCCGTCCGCACTGCCATCGCCCGGGGGATAATCGAGTGGTCAGGGGATGCTGCCCTGAAGGAAGCCTACTCGGAATACGACCGGAACCTCCTGGTGAGCGACCACCGACAGAAGGAGAAGAAGAAGTTTGGCGGACTTGGTGCCAGGGCAAAGTACCAGAAGTCCTACAGGTGAGGCGGCTTGATTCCAGTAAGATGCTTCTCCTGCGGTACGGTGATCTCCGGTGTATGGGAGGAGTACCGGGAGCGCATCAAATCTGAGCCGCCTGGAAAGGTGCTGGATGAGCTGGGCGTGGAAAGGTTCTGCTGCCGACGCATGCTTCTGTCCCACGTGGAGATCGTGGACACGCTCAGGCGTTACCAGTAGTGAAAGGGGGTTGTAGGGTAGCCTGGTCCATCCTACAGCGTTCGGGACGCTGTGACCTGAGTTCGAATCTCAGCAACCCCATCCTACTCTTCCTTTTGAGGTGGCTGTTTGAAAGCCGAGAAATACACTCGATATGAACGTGCCAGGATAGTAGGAGCACGGGCTTTGCAGATCTTTATGGGTGCACCGGTGTACATCAAGACCGAGTCCATTGACCCGCTGGAAGTGGCTCTGGAGGAGATGAGGCTGGGAGTCATACCCATCACCGTTAAACGTGACCGCAGAACATCAAGGTAGGTGAATCAAATTGGTAGATGATGAGGTGATTGCAGTAGAGGGAGAGTATGAGACCCTCATCCCCATCGATGAATACCTGGCAGCGGGAGTCCACATAGGAACTCAGCAGAAGACCAGTGACATGATGAATTACATTTACAGGGTCCGGACCGACGGGCTTTACGTCCTGGACGTCCAGTCGACTGATAAGCGCATACGTCTGGCCGGCAAGTTCCTGGCCAACTATGATCCTTCAAAGATCCTTGTGGTCTCCGCCAGACAGTATGGCCAGAGGCCAGCCACGCTCTTCGCCAAATCGGTGGGAGCCCGGGCCAATGTTGGAAGGTTCATACCAAACACCCTCACAAATCCGGACTTCGCGGGTTATATCGAGCCGGATGTGCTGGTGGCAACCGATCCCAGCGGCGACAGCCAGGCCCTGAACGAGGCAGTGGATGTGGGCATCCCGGTGGTTGCGCTATGTGATACCAACAACATGACCTCCAATGTGGACCTGGTCATACCCACTAACAACAAGGGCCGAAAGGCGCTGACCCTGATCTACTGGCTAATGGCAAGGCAGGTACTCCGCGAGCGTGGCGACGAGGCCAGGTTCAAGTACACAGTCTCCGACTTCGAGATGGAGTTCTAGGATCTGGGCAGGGAGTTCTTGAGAGGATGAGGTCTCCTGCCGCTGCCGGCACGTTCTATCCGGGGAGCGAAAAGGCGCTGAAAAGAGAGCTACAGCAGGCTTTCGGAGATCTGGGCAGGGATGAGCAGCCTGTGCTGGGGGCAGTGGTCCCCCACGCCGGCTATATGTATTCTGGTCGAGTGGCGGCTGAGGTCTACTCACGCCTTCCCCGGCGAGACACGTTCGTCCTCATCGGACCCAACCATTATGGCATCGGGCTGCCGGTAGCCATGAGCAGGGCGAGCTGGTCCACACCTCTTGGCACAGTGGAGGTGGACCAGGAGTTGGCCTCGGAGCTTGAGGGTTCCATAATAGGCCACGATGAGGTCGCTCACCTTCAGGAGCATTCTCTGGAGGTGCAACTGCCTTTCTTGCAGCGCAGCTTCTCCGCTTTTCGCATCCTTCCCATATCCATGGGCCTGCAGGATCAGGAGACTGCCGAGGAGGTAGGCCAGGCGGTCGGCAGGGCGGTGCTTGATCTTGGGCGCAGCTGCACCGTCATTGCTTCCAGCGATCTTACTCATTACGAGAGCAAGGAGACCGCCCGCAGGAAGGACTGCCTGGTTCTCGAGTCAGCGACGCGTATGGACGTATCAGGCCTTTATGATGCTGTCTACTCCCAGGACGTGACCGCCTGCGGCTTTGGTCCCATCGCCGCGACCATTGTGGCCGCCCGCGTCATGGGAGCTCGTACCGGACGGCTTCTGCGTTACTCCACAAGCGGAGACGTGATCGGTGATAGCAGATCGGTGGTGGGCTACGGGGCCATCATATACGTCTAGGTTGGGGTGCCCTGTGTGAAGACAAGGGCTTCTGCTCCTGGCAAGATAATCCTTTTTGGAGAGCATGCCGTAGTCTCCGGTACGCCTGCCATTGGATCGGCCGTAGGCCTGCGGGCCAGGGTGACTGTGGAGGATCTGCCGGGCAGGCTGGAGATAGCCTTGAGGGACATGGGACTGACCGTGACCGGCTTTTCCGTTGGCCCAAATGGGGAAGTAATCTCGCTGGGCAGCTCCGAGGAGGCTGCCAGGGCAGCTCGATACGTCGCAGGTGTCGTTCGTGAGCTGGATGCGAGGGATATACGGGTAATTGTGGAATCAGAGATCCCAGTGGCCTCTGGCCTTGGCTCCTCTGCGGCAATTGTGGTGGCTGCCCTGGCTGCGGTCAGCAGCCATATGGGTCTGGATCTCTCAGTCAACCAGGTGGCAGCACAGGCTCATAGGATAGAGAAGATGGTGCAGCAGGGTTTGGGCAGTCCGATGGATACCGCGCTGTCAGCGTTTGGCGGCTACCAGATGGTCTGCGGCGGTGCATCGCCTTTGGAGCTGCCGGCGATTGAGATGGTGGTGGGATGCACATCTCGCCCTCACGACACCCGCTCTGAGGTGGCCAGGGTGCAGGAACTGCGCTCGGCCTATCCGGAGGTTATCGGCCCGATCTTTCAGGCAGTAGGTGAGATCACCCGCCGGGCCATCCCCTGCATCAGGGACGGCAGTCTGATGGAGCTTGGAACTCTCATGAACATGAACCAGGGACTGCTGGAGTCCATCGGGGCGGGCACGAGAGAGCTGTCCGAGCTGATTTATGCTGCCAGGGGGGCGGGTGGAGCACTGGGGGGAATCAAAACCGGTGAAGGGATTACGAGTGCTAGCCCTTCCAGAGCCAGGCAGGCAGAGAGACGTTCTGATCGCACTGGCCCAGTCCAGGGGGTCTGGCTTTCCGGTAAAGACCGGAGCCGAGGGCCTCATCGTGGAGACCGGTATCAGATAGTGATCGGTCCTGATAGGCTTCCATCTTGCATCTGCCGTCTTCACATGGCATGTGTGCGTCTGTCGCGTGTCTCATGCCAGATCGCGGCCATATGGCCGGCGAGACCCCGAACGTTGTGGCCCCTGGATCGAGAAGTCCGGAGCCTTGGCATCGGATCTCCGCATGAGGCCGAAAATTGGTTTTCATGTCGGCGGGATTTGCGACCATGAACTGGAGTATTTATATGATGAGATGGCAAAGACAGGAAGACGTCCAGGCAGCCTTGGGCTGAGGCGCGACGCGGAGCAGCTCTTAGAATCAAGGAAGCTCGATTTTCATGGTCAAGATACTGAAGGTAGGCGGCAGCATTCTCACAGACAAGAGCGGGTACGCTTCTCCAAGGCCTGATCTGATACGGCAGATGGCATCCCAGCTAAAAGGCTTTCCAGGCCTGATATTGGTTCACGGAGCCGGGTCCTTCGGCCATGCACCAGCCAGGCGCTATGGCCTGCCGGGCAAGGTCACTCACGAAGGATTGCTCTTCACCCATCAGTCGGTGGCCGATCTCAACAGGCAGATACTCGAAGCCCTAACCATGGCCGGAGCGAGGCCCCTGCCGGTCCACCCTTTGAGCTGCCTGGTAATGCGGGACGGCCGGATCGTGCGTATGATGACAGAACCCCTGCAAGAGATGGTGGACCGGGGATTTCTGCCGGTGCTCCATGGGGACGTGGCCATGGACCAGGTCTGTGGCGCGGGAATAGTCTCCGGAGATCAGCTGGTGACCTATCTTGCATCCGCAATGTGTGCGGAGTTGGTGGCGCTGGGCACCGATGTGGATGGTGTGCTCTGCCAGGGCCAAACCATACCGGTGCTGGAGAGGGCTGACCTCTCGGGGCTTGACCTGTGGGAGAGGTCGGCCGACGTGACCGGTTCCATGCGGGGAAAGATCAAGGAGCTATTGGATCTTGCCGACAATGGAGTAAACTCCCGCATATTCAATGCAGCAGTCCCGGGAAATATCCGCAGGGTGCTTGATGGAGAGAGCTTGGGCACGCTTATCAGGGGAGGCCGGGCATGAGCACGGTCAGCCGCAAGCTGGATCACATACGGATCTGCCTGGAGCAACAGGTTGAGTCCGAGTGGCGGCCTTTTGATGATCTTCATATGGTTCATAGGGCCATCCCCGAGCTGCAGATGGAGGATATCGATACGCGCTGCCGTTTCCTGGGAAAGGACCTATCCATGCCTTTCATGATCTGCGCCATGACCGGGGGCCATCCCGACTCCAGGAATATAAACGTCAATCTGGCCAGGGCGGCAGAGGAGGCAAGGATAGCCCTTGGGGTGGGCTCTCAGAGGGCGGCTCTGGAGCATCCCGAAGTCGTCGATACCTTCTCGCTCGTCAGGGAGATCGCTCCCAGCATACCCGTCATCGGCAATATCGGTGGGGCCGAGCTGGTGCAGGAGGGTCCAGAAGTTGTGGAGGAGGTGGCCGGGATGATCGGAGCAGATGCCGTTGCCGTACACCTGAACTTCCTGCAGGAGCTTGTGCAGCCGGAAGGCGCCAGGCGGGCCGAGGGATTGATAGACGCCCTGCATGGTTGCGGATCGCTTCATGTGCCTGTCATCGTCAAGGAGACAGGTGCAGGCATTTCCAGAGAGGACGCAAGGATGCTGGTCTCGGCAGGGATCTCGATTGCCGACGTGGCTGGGGTTGGCGGAACCAGCTGGTCGGGAGTGGAGGCCCGAAGGGCAGCTCAGAGGGGAGATCTGGCATCGCAGCAGATAGGCCAGGCCTTCTGGTCCTGGGGTATTCCTACCCCTCTATCCATCGTCGAGTGTGCTTCGGCTGGCCTTGATGTGGTGGCCTCTGGAGGCGTGCGCAGCGGTCTTGACGTGGCCAGGAGCCTGGCGCTTGGGTCAAGGATGGCCGGAGCAGCGCTGCCTTTCCTGGAGCCAGCTACCAGGGGAAGCCAGGCTGTGCTGGAAGTGATAAGGTCGTTTGAACGGGCTTTTAGGATAGCCATGTTCCTTACCGGCTGCCGCAACCCCGAGCAGCTGCGATCATCTCCTGTCCTGGTCCTTGGCCGGACAAGGGAGATGATGGAGCTTAGGAATATCGATACCAAATATTATGCTAACAGAGAGATGTCTAGATGAGTAACGTAGGAATTGTGGCCGTGGGCGGTTACGACGAGATCGGACGTAACATGACCGCCATTCGCATCGGCCAAGATGTAGTGGTAATGGATATGGGGGTCAGGCTTGACCGGGTGCAGATCCACGAGGATACCGATGTGGAGTCCCTGCATTCATCCGAGCTGATCGCCATGGGGGCCATCCCCGACGACAGCGTGATTGAGAACTCGGCAGGTCAGGTCCGTGTCATAGCCTGTACCCATGGTCATCTGGACCATATTGGGGCCATATCGAAGCTGGCTCACCGGTACAAAGCGCCCATAGTTGCCACTCCTTTCACAGCAGATCTGATAAACCAGGAGATCAAGTCCGAGCGGATCTTCAACGTAGGAAACCAGGTGATCTCCATGAAGGCCGGGGAGAAGATGCAGGTGACGCCCGACATAGAGCTGGAGTTCGTGCGGGTGCAGCACAGCATCGTGGACTGCGTCTTTGCAGCCATTCATACCAAGTTCGGGGTGATCCTTTATGCGAACGACTTCAAGATCGATCGCAACCCTACCTTAGGAGAGCCTCCGGACTTTCAGAGGTTGCGGCAGCTCGGCCGCAAAGGGGTGCTTGCCCTTATCACCGAGACAACGAACGCCGGAATATCCGGAAAGACGCCGTCTGAGCAGATAGCAAAGGACCTTGTCTGGGATGTCCTGATGGGGACCGAGGAGTCCCGGTCCGGAGTGCTGGTAACCACCTTCTCCTCCCACATCGCAAGGATAAAGGCCATAATCGAGGCCGCTCGCAAGATGGGGCGCAAGCCGGTCTTGCTCGGGCGGAGCATGGAGAAGTACTGGGGTACCGCCATCCGAACCGGATACGCCGATCGGGATGATGGACTGACTGTATATGGTCGGCGCAAGTCTGTTGACAAGGCGCTCAAGCGGATCATGCAGGAGGGCAAGGACAAGTACCTGCCGATCATGACCGGTCATCAGGGGGAGCCTGGGGCCATCTTAAGCCGGGTGGCCAACGGGGAGACTGAGTACCAGGTGGACTCGGGAGACAAGGTCGTATTCAGCGCAGGGATCATTCCCCAGCCCCTGAACATATCCAACCGCTACATCGTGGAGACGAAGCTGAAGATGAAAGGCGCCCGCATATACGACAACATCCACGTATCAGGTCATGCCTGCCGGGAGGATCACTGGGAGCTTCTGAGGATGATCAACCCGCAGCACGTCATCCCAAGCCATGGCACCCTGAGCACGCATGGGAGCTATCTGATGATGGCTGAGGAGACCGGGTACAACCTGGGGTACTCGGTCCATATGATCCGAAACGGTCAGGAGCTCATCCTGGATTGAGATCTGCCCTAAAAGGAGAACGGCTGGGTTCAGGCAGAAGGATTAATGGTCGTTTGGGCATGAGCTTGAGTAGATGGAGGGAGGCATAAGATGTCAGATGAGGAGCTGAGAAAGAGAGCGATCATGGTCTCGGAGGCTATCGGCCGGCTGCTTCCCGTGGTCAGGCCGGAGGGGCTTTACGATGCGGCCAGGCATCTGGTTGACGCCGGAGGAAAGAGGCTTAGGCCTTCGTTGCTCTTGATAGCTGCCGAAGCAGTAGGAGCAGACTCAACGCCTCTGGTGCCAGCGGCGGTATCCATCGAGCTGGTCCATAACTTCACCCTGATCCATGATGATATAATGGACAACGCCTCGCTGAGGCGAGGCCGCCCTTCAGTGCATGTCATATGGGGGGAGTCCGGGGCTATCTTGGCCGGGGATACGCTCTATTCAAAGGCCTTCCAGATCCTGGCAGCCACGCCTGCTCATCATGAGAGGGTGCTCGGCTGCATGGAGATGCTGGCCAAAACCTGTACCGCTATCTGCGAAGGTCAGTGGCTGGATCTGGATTTCGAGAAGGCTGAGCAGGTAGATGAGGGCCAGTACATGGAGATGATCGAGAAGAAGACAGGCGTCCTTTACGGGGCCTCTGCCTGGATGGGCGGGATGCTTGGCGGAGCAGACCAGGAGCAGCTCCATGGGCTCGAGGAGTTCGGCCGTCTTACCGGCATGGGATTTCAGATCCATGACGATGTACTGGACATGACGGTATCGGAGAATGTGCTGGGAAAGAGGGTGGGCGGGGATATCCTTGAGGGCAAGAAGACCCTTATAATGATAGACGCCCTATCCAAAGGCGTGTGTCCTGAGATATTCGGGCGTGGTGAGGCAAGCGATGAGCAGATCCGGGAGGCTATAGTCTCCTTGCGACGCTCGGGGTCCATAGACTATGCCAGGCGCAGGTCTGAGGAGCTGGTGTCCAGGGGCAAGGATGCCCTGGATGTGCTGGACGAATCCCCGGCTAAAGCGCTGCTCTTGGAGCTGGCCGATTACATGATCCGCCGGGGCTATTAGGCAAGTGCATTTGATGTATCCTTCCCGGGTGTGAGGCTCATGGGGACCGGGCCGGCCAGTGGTATTGGCCGGAAGAATCCCAGAGATCGAGACGGCTGGGCTTGGGGCAGGCCATCAGATCCTCAATCTGTGTCTGATGGCTTCTCTGCGCATACGTTTGGAGAAGTTGTGCATAAAGCTTATATTCAATCTTATAAAATTGACAATGGTGATAGGAAATGCATAGGCACGAGGCAGATCATCTGCTGGCTCACTGGATAGAGCATAATGAGAGCCATGTGCGAAGCTTCCGGGAGCGTGCGGGCCAGCTGCGGGAGATCAGCCCAGAGGCAGCCCAAGGCGTTGAGGAAGCGGCCATTCTCATGGAGCAGTGCACCGAAAGGTTGAAGAAGGCCAGGCAGAGCCTGTGATACCTGAGTCTATCTGTGCCATGAGGGGCATTTAGGTCCCCCGGAAGCCTTAAGATTCACGCATTTGGAGTGCTGTAGATGGAGGTTGCATACTTTTACGATATGGCAGGCAATCCTGCCATGAAGAAGCTGCTTGATCAGGACTTCTTCAAGAGGATCGGCCCGGTGGTCCGGGAAGCCCAGATGGTGGGCTATGAAAAGGAGGGTTTCTTGATCTACATCAAGGCCCGAGATGACCTGGTTGAAGAGGCCAGAAAGCTCCTGAAGGAGTCACCTGCAAAGCCCCTGGAAGGGGAGAGCGCAGAAAAGGTCATCAGCTACTTCCGGGAAGAGGCTGAGGCGGCCGAAGCAGGCATGGGCGCCATATTCGGCTAAAGCATTGCCCGATCCTTTGCCTGGCACGTCGAGTTGCTTTTCTTGGAGGGCGTGGTCCTTTTAGGGGCCGCTCCTCCATAGTTTTTCCGGGACTGCCGAGCTCCTGGAAATGTGCGGGACCGATCCAGAGCAGCGGCAAGCCCTTTTTCATGCCTTGAGGTCACGGGTTTGAAGCGTATCTGAGCAGATGCATCCGATATCTATCCTGCACAGGCCGCGCTCAACCCTGATGTGAGGCTCAACCTTATTGTGAGCATGTCCGACTACTGAATCGTGCTCTTCTCCTCGGCCCTCCCTTTCAGTCCAGCTGTCAGGGCTACCATCAACAGGGCGATTCCGCTCATGGAGAGGTAGGCAGCCTCGTAACCTGCAAGGCCCTCTCCCCTCGATGCAACAATGGCTCCGAATAGGGCGCCGCCTACCATCATGCCGACGCTTGCCACAAGCGAGATTGCGCCCTGGGCTGAGGCTCGCTCCGCCGGCGGGGCAGAGCCAAGCACAACATAGCTGATGGAAGGGCCCACGGCTCCCGAAAATCCGATTCCGCAGACTGTTGTGCTGATCATGAACGGCCAGAATGAGTCGGCATGAATGCTTATCAGGGCCATGCCCATGGCCAGGACGAGCCATCCCGACATCATAACACGGCGGGAGCCCTGCCGGTCCAGCAGCGCACCTACCAGGTTGGAGCCGGCAACCATGGTGGCAACCATCGGCACGGTCATCAGGCTTGCCGACCGCTGGTCAAGGCCCAGCCCAATCACTGCAAGTGTGGGCACGAATATGGTTCCCGACTGGACCAGACCCGCTCCAAGGGATAAGGCTCCTGCCAGACCCATCTGTCTGGTCTCGAACATTGATGTCCTGATTATGGGATCGTTGGCCCGCCTCTCCATCAGCAAGAAGATGGGCAGAAGCATCATCGATGCGATCACCAGGATGGATACCGGTGGGGAGAGCAGGCTTCCTGCGAGGTTCCTGGTATCGAGGCGGTTGACCGAGATCGCCAGACATACTACCATGGAGCTGAGCACGACGAGCCCTGCCCAGTCCATTGGTTTGCGCTGTCCTCTCTGGGGCGGCAGGAGCTTTTGGCTGTAGTAGATCACGGCTGCGCCTGCCGGGATGTTGATCAGGAACAGGAGCTTCCAGGAGAATGTTAGCAGAAATCCGCCAAGCACCGGGCCCATGATGAAGGCTATGCCAAAGACCGAGCCCAGCATCCCAAGAGCCTTGCCCCGTCTCTCCGGCGGAAAGGAATCCGCTACCGTGGCGATGGCTACCGGAAAGATCCCCCCGGCTCCCAGTCCCTGCACCGCCCGGCCTGCAAGCAGGCCGAGAAATGAGGGAGAAGCCGCTATTATGAGGGAGCCGGCAGCGAACAGCAGCACGTCTCCGATGTAGACCGTCCGTCTGCCAAGGATCGAGTCCAGCTTAGCCATGAGCGGAGTCCCTATCATGTACATGAGGATGTAGACGTTGTAGATCCAGACAACGTCGCGGTCTGCCACCTGAAAATCCGCCCTGATGGCAGGCAGGGCAGGGCCGACGATGGCAGCGTCAAGGGCTGCCATGAAGACGCCAGCTATCAGAACTCCCAAAATCCTAGTGCCGTTTCCAGGCGAGCTGCCAGCCATACGTCTTCACCCTCGTCTGTGGCAACTTCTTCTCTTCCCACGGAGATAAGCGCTGCCATTTGGGCTGCGATCCGGATGCCGGATACCCGACGTTATCGATGGTGCAAAGGCTGGTGCATACCAGGGTACACCTGCCGCCACTCGCGTCGAGGTGAGGCTCATGAGGCGAATGCTAAAAGAAAGCGTCTTTGCGAAGACCACCCATCCATGCCTGCCATTAGTGTTAGGGCATCTTTCGGCAGGCGCTCTTCACTCGGGCATGCTCGCCTATGCGGTCTGTGTCAGCCTATCACATTGAATTATCCATCCAATTGAGGCGCCGCTAGTCTCCGATCCGGCATCAAAATTAAATCAAAAAGAGGCAAGAAAGCCGGCAGGCCCGATCTCAGATGGCTCCCGAGTCTTGAACGGGTTGCCCGTCCCCGACCTTTGAACATGCTCACCAACCTCTCTAGTGGCAGCCCATTCCGGCGGTGAGCTGAAGAACGGCAGCCCTGCTGAATACTGCGATCAATTCAGATACAGTCGGCTCGATTGCATCCTCCTTCAGTTTGCCGTATCTTATAAGTCCAGCCTTGACCGCGAACTCGAACGCGTAAGGATAGTATAGTCGGGCTGTGGCTGTCTCACCAACCGCCTCTATGTAAAACACCTTCTTCGGATCTGAGGATCCATCGCGCTTTTCCGGTGCAGCTGAGCAAAGCTCGTGAATTATCCTCAAGGCATCGATAAATGTCTCGGCATCCAGTGAATCGGCCTCTTCCCATCCAGCAACTCTAAACATATCACAATCTCCATAGATAACTGTCAGCAATCAAGAAAATCAGGCGGCTCTCGAAGCCGCCCCTCTTGAATCCTGGGTGTCCTGTCTGCCAGACAGATCCCGACATCCTGCGATTCTGCCGTCCCGAAGCGTGTACATGACATTTGCCTGCCTGGCCAGCTCAAGGTTGTGGGTCACGACCACAAGGGTCATGCCCTGCCGGTTCAGACCCCGGAACAGCTCGAATATCAGCTGGGATGTGGACGAGTCCAGGTTGCCGGTCGGCTCATCCGCCAGGATTATCCTGGGATCGTTGATCAGGGCCCGGCCGATGGCCACCCGCTGCATCTCGCCGCCCGAGAGCTGGCTGGGCAGGTGGTCACCACGGTCGCTGAGGCCGACCATCTCGAGGACTCCGTCGATGCGGTCACGCTGACCCTTCTTCTTGCTGAAGAGGAGAGGCAGCTCTATGTTCTCCCTGGCGGTCAGTGTGGGCATCAGGTAGAATTGCTGGAAGACGAAACCGATATTGTCTCGGCGAAGCCTGACCAGATCGCGTTCCTCAAGCCCGGACGTCTCGGTTCCGATCAGCTTCAGGCTGCCGCTCGAGGGCGTATCCAGGCAGCCCAGCATGTTCAAGAGCGCCGTCTTTCCAGAGCCAGAGGGGCCGATGATGGAGACGAACTTCCCCTCTTCGAGCGTGAAATCCACATCATTCAAGGCATGGATCTCCTCGCTGCCCCTGCGGTAGACCTTGTTTAGCCCTCTGGCCTCGATTATGCGGCTCATTGCAGGCCCTCCCGGATAGCCTCCATGGGCGTAAGCCGGGACGACTTGATCGCCGGATAAATTCCGCAGGCCAGTCCAAGTATGACGGAGAAGGCCAGCGCAAAGCCTATCAGCTCCGGACTGATGGATATCAGCGACCCTCTCGGGGAGTAGGGCAGCATCCCTTTGACAAATCCCTCTATCAGGCTTGAGCCAATTATGGCCGAGATGATCCCGACGGCGCCACCGGCGATGGTGATAAAGACGGTCTCAGCCAGGACGATTCTGGCGATGTCGGTCCCCGACGCTCCCACCGCCTTCATCATACCGAACTCGCGAGTCCTCTCGTTTACCGACATGAGCAGGGTATTGATGATTCCAAACGCGCTGATTATGAGCGCTACAGCCATTACCGTCAGCAGAAGTGACCTGGCAGAGCCTGCGAGGTTCATGATCGTGCCCATCACCTGGGTCATGGTCACGACCTGAATATCCGGGACCTTCTCCATCTCCTCGGATACTGCGGAGATCTGGGTGACGTCTCTGAGCTTCACGGCAATGGTGGTTATCTTGCCTTCTTTGTGAAAGACTCGCTGTGCCTCGGCAAGCGGGAAGAAGTGGAACTGGTCGTCCTGGTCGCCGGTTCTATCAAGTATGCCGACGATTGCGAAATCCTCCTTGTCCGGGCCTACAGGCAGCACCTGTCCCACACTCAGGTTCTCCTTATCCGCCAGATCCCTGCCGACCAGCATGACACGGGTCTCGTTGTCGGCGAAGAGTCTGCCCTCCACCTTCCACCAGGGCTTGAGCCTGAGCATATCCTCGATTTCTATACCATAGATTATATGGGGGGTATAGATGCCTGTCTTGTCGTCCTTCTTCATGAACTGGTGCATCAGGATTGGGGTGGCCAGCTCGACGCCATCTATGCGGCTCACGTACTCAACGTCCCCTCCTGATAGGTATTTGGGTATGACTCCACCGTGAATTATCAGTGAGGCTGCCTCGTAGGGGCAGCCCTTCGGCACAGCCAGGACATGCACCCCCATGCTGTTGACCTCCTTGTCGAGCTCCCTTTCGTATCCGGAATTGAGCGCAAGCAAGCTGAAGAGCACGGAGATGGCTATGGACACGCCAAGAACGGTCAGCACGGTTCTTCCCCGTCGGCGAAGCAGATTCTTGGCCGCCAGGGTCAGGAAGTTCATCGAATTATCTCCCCGTCGATCCTAACGATCTTGCCGATCATCATCGGCTCGCCGTCCTTGGTCGTCACAAGTCCGTAAACCCTGGCATCAGATCTGCTCTTCTGGGGGATGACCAGGCCGCTTGGAAGCAGGTCCACATATATGCTGGCTGTGCCGTCTCCCAGGATGAACCAGCAGCCTGAACGGCATTCGATCTCGATCTTTCCCTCTATTACTACCATCTTTCCCTGGAAATCGCTGACACTATCGAGTATCTCGCTGATCTTCACAGTCTCGCCCATCAGCTCAGGCGGCTCTTCAGATGCCTGTGCGGCAGGCATGACCAGTATCAACAGGCATAACAGTGCTGCTATATTCGATCGAGATCTCAGCATCATATCTCATCACCATGAACTAATCAAAACCCATCTAACGATGATCGACGAACTACTGGCTGCCCCAACCTCGCCCCGACAATCGTGCGATACAGGGGTTGGGGGGCGTTTTGTCCGCCGCAGCTCTCATTTAGCATACCGTTCTAAGCGTCTGGATTCACAATTGTGAACGAACCTGTTTACGACTATCATCGTATTTAAAGATTTTGCAGGGGGCAAGCCTTATTTTATATTATGTACCTAATACTTGCTGATTTCCGGTTTCGGATTTCCCGATGGGCTCAATAACGGATGAGGTTCATCAGAATGGGGGATTGCCAGCTCCACAGAGAATTGGATTGTGCTTGATTTTTCCCCTCTCGGTGGGCGGCCGTTTCAGGCAGCATAGCGGTCCCTCGTGGGCTTTGAGTCTTCATGCAGCCGGCTTGGCGGCAGAGGCTCTTGCAGGGCTCAAGATGAGACTGACCTGTGAATGAAGGGCAGGGGAGTATATTGAAAGCTCAATCGAATGCTCATAAAAAAACGGGCATCGCTCATGTGCATGCATGTGCGATTAACTCTGAAGAGACCTTGAAATGATTTTTCAGAATCCTTTTGTCCATGAAAATCGAGATATGAACATTCTTAGCCGGTTTCTTGCTCTCTGACATGCTGTCATCCATCGGTTCGTTCGCCCTACTCCTTATCTATCGTTCCGAAAAATAGCTGGTTTTCAGATGGATCGGGGAGAGACCTCCTGAGAGATCGCCAGATCCGGGGTCGTCAAAGGCGATAGAATAGTCAAAATAGATTGAAATCTGGAGTTCGTGAGATGAAGCGCCTGGGATTGTCTGCGGCTGTCTCAGTCCTCTGCCTTTTGGCGTGCACTGCTTTCGCCGTGGCAAAATCGATGCCTGCAGTGGTAGATGACGAGATTTCGCGGATGTTTGGCCAGTATCGAGATGTGTTTGAGAAGGACGTGTGAATGAAGGGCAGGGGAGTATCTTGAAGCTAAATCGAATGCTCGTGAAGGCAAACAGGATCTGCGGCTGGTTAATGCTGATATTCATGGTGACCTACATGATCTCAGGCTACGCCTGGACAAACCGCATATTGATTCCTGCTTCTTCGGCCAGGTATCTGCACACGGCTCTGGACATTTACATGATGCCGATATTCCTGGCTCATGTCCTGATAAGCACAAAGTTCACCCTCAAGAGATGGGGATATCATCATGATGGGATTGTCAATTCGGCCCTTCTGCTGATCGGAGCCCTATCGTATTACCTGGTGCTATTGATTCGGTAGCCAATTGATTTCGGCGGATGCAATCATATCTAATCTTTGCATCCGCACAAAATACATAATATTTAATAATATTGTTCACCTAATTATCCTTTCTTGCCATCCTCGCGTCTTAATCTGGATGAAGAATGACGCAGCTGGAGCCCATTTGGGAACGAACAGGCGTCCCTCCTGTGCAAGTGGTGCGATTAACTTCTGGAAGAGGGCTGGGAATGATTTTTAGAACCTTTTTGTCGATAGAAATCGAGATATGAACGTTCATAGACGGCTTCTTGCTCTCTGATATGCCGTCATCCATCGGTTCGTTCGCCCTACACCTTATCTATCGTTCCTAAAAAAAGATGGTTTTCAGGAGAGACCTCCCGAGAGATCGCCAGATCCAAGATCCTCAAGAGCGATAGACCGATCAAATAGATTGATCAAAATAGACTGATTGGAGTTCATGAGATGAAGCACCTGAGGTTATTTGCGGCCTTTGCAGTCCTCTGCCTTTTGGCGGGCACTGCTTTCGCCGTGGCCAAATTGATGCCCGCAGTGGTAGATGACGACAAGTGCACCGGCTGCGAGGCCTGTATCGAGAGGTGTCCTTTTGGGGCCATCTCCTTAAGCGAGGATAAAGTTGCAGTCGTGGATGAGGAGAAGTGCACAGGCTGCGGCAAATGCGTCAGGGCCTGCCCAAACGAGGCCTTAAGCGTGGAATAGTCCGGGGAGGAATGCCGGGAGATCCCTTTTCGCCTCCCAGCTCCTTTCATGAGCGCCCAACCTCCTTGGGCGGGGATTTTTGACGACAGGCCTGCCGAGGGCAGACTCATCTGCACATTCCCACAAGCCTGCTGACACCATCGCTGGTTATCATGCCGACGACCTTGCCGGACTCGTCGACTACCGGCAGAGCAGAGATATTATGCCTGTTCATATCCCCAGCAGCGCGCTCAATTGGGTCTTCTTGCCTGGCAGTTACCACATTTCGGGTCATGATCTCCTCCAGCCTGCTGTATTTCATGGCAACAGCCTTGGATATATCCCATGCAGTGACGATTCCGGATAGCGCTTTGTCGCCGGCTATCACAGGCAGATGAGTCACACCGCTCTTCATCATGATTCCGGCTGCATCCTCAACCCCGGCTCCCAGGCTTATTGTAACCACGTCCTTTACCATCACATCGCCTACAGATGCAGGTGTCAGGAAGTTGCCAATAGCGTAGTTCATCTGCCCGGACTCCAGGAGAAATGCATCGTGACCCCAATTCGAGCCGATCTCGCAGTGGCGGACGTCGATATCGTTGGCGATCAGCGCTCCGACGATCTCTTCTGACTGGTAGGACGGATATAGCCAGTCGGAGCTGATGGATATCACCAGGAACCTTGCGCTGACTCCCCGGAAGGCCTCGGCAAGAGATAGCGTTCCCTTTCTGGTCAGGTCGAAGTAATCTATCGCTTTTGTGATATAGAGGTACGAATTTGCATCAAACCTCTTGACAAAGGCATCTCCATGGTAACGCAGGTAGCTTTCCACCTGGAAATCTGATGAGGATAGGTCAAAGCCGTACTCCACCTTGTCCTGAAGTCTGCGGCCGAACTTCTGATGCATCGACTCGTCGCTCAGGTATGTTATATGCCCGATCATCCTTGCCAGTGAGAGGCCGCGAGCAGGCGTATTTCGTCCATAATAATCTCCGCCGTTCCAGTCTAGGTCGGATGTTATGGCTCTGCGGCCCACCTCGTTGAAAGCTATCTGCTGGGGCGAAGAGCGTGCGCTCGTGGCGATTGGGACTGCGAGGCGAACCATATCCGGATAAGAGACCGTCCACTGCAGCACCTGCATGCCGCCGAAAGAGCCGCCAACAACCGCGAAGAGCTGGCGAATGCCCAGAGAATCCACAAGCCTCCTTTGGACATCCACCATGTCCTTGATGGTGATAATTGGAAACTCCAGGCCGTATGGCTTTCCGGTCCCAGGCTTGATAGATGAAGGGCCGGTTGTGCCCTTGCAACCGCCAAGCACATTCGAGCAGATGACAAAGAGCCTATCCGTATCCAGGGCCTTGCCCGGGCCTATTACGATGTCCCACCATCCCGGCTTCTCCTGTCCCTTGTGCCATCCACCTGCATGGGCATCCCCGGAGAGGGCGTGGCAGACCAGGACTGCATTGCTTCTGTCCCTGTTGAGCTTGCCGTAAGTCTCGTAGGCAACAACGACCTCGCCCAGCCGGTCCCCATGCTCGAGGAGCACATATTCCTCCGTGCGGAAGCATTGGGTATTTGCCAGCCCCGCCGATTCCCTCTTCATGGCACCGCCCTTCTCAGCGCCTGATCCAGATCTGCTATGATGTCGTCTGCATCTTCTATCCCGATTGATAGCCTGATGAAGTCTGGAGTCACACCGGCGGCCGCCTGCTCCTCCGATGTGAGCTGCTGATGCGTGGTTGATGCCGGATGTATGACCAGGCTCTTCGAGTCGCCGATATTTGCCAGATGTGAGAATAGCTCCAGCGAATCGATGAACCTCTTTGCGTCATTTAGACCCCCTCTGATGCCGAAACCCAGGATGGCGCCGCCCCTGCCTTTCAGGTATCTCTGGGCAAGGCTGTGGCTGGGATGGCTGCGAAGTCCCGGATAGTTGACCCAGGCAACGCCTGGATGGTCCTCCAGGTGCTCGGCCACCGCCAGGGCGTTTTGGCAATGCTTCTCCATTCTTAGGGCCAGCGTCTCAAGACCCTGCAGGAATAGGAATGCGTTGAACGGGCTCAGGCATGGCCCAAGATCGCGCAAAAGCTGCAGTCTCACCTTGAATACGAATGCCGCATTCCCAATGCCAGGGATGTCTCCGAATGCATCCCAGTACTTGAGGCCGTGATAGCCGGGATCGGGTTCGGTGAACTCCGGGAACTTGCCTCCAGACCAGTCGAACTTCCCCGAGTCGATTATTATCCCGCCTATTGAGTTGCCATGCCCGTTGATGAACTTGGTCGCAGATGATGCTACGATGTCCGCACCGTGGTCTATCGGCCTGACAAGGCCAATTGACACGGTATTGTCGACCACGAACGGGATCTGCGACTCGTGAGCTGCATCGGCCACTGACTGAAAGTCGACCACATCAAGCCTGGGATTGCCGATGCTCTCTGCATAGACAGCCCGCGTCTTCTCGCTTATCGCCTGGCCAAGCTCATCTGGCCTGGAAAGGTCCACGAACCTCACCCTGCGGCCAAGTCTCGGCATGGTATAATGGAACAGCTCGTACGTCCCGCCGTACAGGTTTTTTGAGGAGACTATCTCGTTTCCAACCTGCGTTATGGCCAGCAGGGCTAAAGAGATGGCAGACATGCCAGAAGAGACGGCCAGAGCACCCGATCCGCCTTCAAGCGCGGCAACGCGCTTCTCGAAAGCGTCGTTAGTCGGGTTCATCATCCTTGAATAGATGTTGCCGATCTCCTTTAAGGCGAAGAGATTTGCGGCATGCTCTGAGCTCTTGAACACATAGGAGGAGGTCTGATAGATGGGCACAGCCCTGGCCCCTGTGGCGGCGTCTGGCTCCTCCTGGCCGGCATGAACGCCCAGCGTTGCCTCGCCCCACTTCTCGTTGCTCACTTAGATCACCTCTTTTCAGGCGACATTCAGTCCGTATTTGGCGGCGATATCCAGAAACGATTCTGCTGTATGCCTTATCTGATCCCAGGTCAGGCCATAGCTATTCAGCTTCCAGGTGCGTGTGGCTCCGGCGAATTCCCCGACTATTCCGCGCTCCTTCAGCTCGTCGCTGAAAAAGAAGCCTCGACGCTTATGCTTCTTGGCAACCAGGTCGAAGCTGTCGGACGTGTCCACCTTGCTGAGAGTATGCTTCCTTGGCCACTCGCTTTGGACCCTCGAACCTTCGACTCGCAGGAACTGCTCCAGCAGGTAGTTGGATTTTCGCACCTCCTCTTCCCACTGGCCGGTCCTCTCCTTCACCCTTGGAAATGATGCCATCATGGAGAGCAGGGTGGCTCCCATCAGGGTGCAGCCCATGTTCTGGACCTCCTTGATCCCGAACCGTCTCTTTGTCAGGTCGCCGGTCATCTGGGTGGTCTTAAAGACTATCGGTGCCCATTCGTCGGTTGTGGCAAGCAGGCCTGACGGGGCTGCGGAGGCCATGCTCTTGTGACCGGAACCGACGATGAAGTCCGCACCGATCTTCTTGCCGTCCACCGGCTTTATCCCGACGGTATAAGCGCCGTTATAGAGGATGGGTACACCGTACTCATGGGCCACCCTGGCGATTTCGTAAACGTCATGCTCATTGGCGAACTGGTAGTCGAAGTGGTCTATCATCACGAGCGCAGGAAGCGTTCCTGTCTCTTCCCTGACCTCCTCTATCTTCTGAGCCGTTGCCTCGGCTGTGATCAGGTTGTTCTCATCAAGGTCTACCTCCTTCACCACCCCTCCTGCAACCTCAACTGCCAGGAATTCGGTGTAATGGGCCAGAGATGAGACTATCACGCTGTCGCCGCTTTTCAGTATTGACTGGGTCACTGCCTGAAAGCCCCGGCGGGCGCCTGGAACTACCCTTGCCTCGTCCATATTCACGAACCTGGCCAGCTCCTGGTGGAACTCCTCGATCGGCGGCCTGGAGATCTTGTCCAGTCGGAAGGGCTTTCGGCAAAAGTCGCATGCCGAGTAGCCATCCCCATAAGATATCATGGCCTTGCGGGCCTCGGGGGTCAGGCGTCCAGCTGCCTGAATTGGATGGATGTTGATGAACTCCTCCTCCCTGGTCCTGGGTTCGAGCCGGCCGATCTTGTTTTCGTTCAGCCTGCCCTCTCCTCTCTCCAGGTCTCCTATGATGCCCTTGAGCCGGGCCAGGGTCTCAGAAATGCTATTCTCCTGCTCCTTGTCAAGGCCTGTAGGCAGGGACTGCCTGAACACCTCACGGAGATCTTCGAGGGCAAATAGTGCCTCGTATGTCTTATGGATCTGCAGATCTCTTCTGGACTTGCTCACTTCTTGCTTCCTCCGAAATCGGCGGCCGGATTGGGGTCCAATGGCTGTTTGGCCAGCAAATCTCCGGTCAGCCGCGCCGGCCGCACTGTACTTCTGGGGACCTCTTCGCTTCAGGGAGGTGCCCGCTTGCGCCAGTCTTGTTCACAATTGTGAATAGCCTTTTATAAAGATATTCATGCAGGCAAACAGCGCCAGGCGGATTTGAGGGGCACTCAAAAGGGACTTTGATCTCGACTGGCGGCCAGACGCACGTGCATTCATCGACGAGTCTTATCAGGCCCTTGAAAAGAAATGCATGCTGCCCGGCCCTCTGTACGGGATGCCCATTGGTGAAACGGTCCACATCTTTCGCGGTTCCCGCTGCTCTGCATGTCCCCGTTCCCAACATTTATATATCGAGATCTTATTAACGATTGTGAACACGCGTTCGTCTGTGGCATGGACATATCTGTGATGAACCGTGTAATATCTCTCAGAGCGGAGATGGGCAAATTATGAGGATCTATGGGGATCTTACCGAGACGGTGGGCCATACCCCTCTGGTCAGGCTCAATCGGATGACCTGCGGCCTGGAGGCGACAGTCCTCGCCAAGATAGAGTCCTTCAATCCGCTGGGCAGCGTGAAGGACCGTATCGGTGTTGCCATGATAGACGCCGCAGAGAGGGCAGGCAGCATCAAGGAGGATACCGTTATTCTGGAGCCGACCAGCGGCAATACAGGCATTGCCCTGGCCTTCGTGGCTGCCGTACGGGGCCGCCGTTTGACTCTGGTCATGCCAGAGACCATGTCGATTGAGCGTCGCAAGCTCCTGAGAGCCCTGGGGGCGAATCTGGTTCTGACGCCTGGAAGCCTTGGGATGGCGGGGGCAGTCGATGAAGCTGAGCGGATGATCGCAGCCGATTCCCGATATTACTATATCCCGCAGCAGTTTCGAAATCCAGCCAATCCCCAGACGCATCGACGGACCACGGCTGAGGAGATATGGCAGGACACTGATGGCAAGGTCGATATGGTGGTGGCAGGAGTCGGTACCGGCGGGACCATCACCGGCATCTCGGAGGCCATCCGGTCCAGGAAACCCGGATTTCGTGCGGTGGCTGTGGAGCCAGAGGACTCTCCGGTGCTTTCCGGAGGCCAGCCGGGGCCGCACCGGATCCAGGGTCTCGGCGCCGGGTTTGTCCCTGACGTTCTTCGGCCTGAGCTTCTGGACGAGATAATCAGGGTTAAGTATGACGATGCTATCCAGACCGCGCGCCAGCTGGCCAGGGACGAGGGCATCTTGGCAGGCATCTCCTCAGGAGCAGCAGCCTGGGCCGCTCTTCAGGTGGCTGCCAGGCCAAAGAGCAAGGGCAAGCTCATCGTGGTTATGCTTCCCGATACCGGAGAGCGATATCTGAGCACCGAGCTGTTCGATCTCTGAGCTGGTGGTTGCGCCATGAGAATCCGAGAGGACATCAAGACGGTCTTCGCCAAGGACCCGGCTGCCAGGTCCTTGCTCGAGGTTGTAACCTGTTATCCGGGCCTGCATGCTATCTGGATGCACCGGATATCCCACATCCTCTGGAGGCACAGGCTCTTCTTCCTCGCACGCTTAACGTCGCATCTTGGCCGGTTTCTGACAGGGGTGGAGATCCATCCGGGAGCAACGATCGGGCGCAGGTTCTTCATAGACCACGGAATGGGGGTTGTCATCGGGGAGACGGCGGAGGTGGGAGATGATGTATTGATGTATATGGGTGCGGTCTTGGGAGGAACAAGCCTTGAGAAGAGGAAGCGGCACCCGACCATCGAGGATGGCGTGGTCATCGGCAGCGGGGCTATAGTGCTTGGCCCGATAACGGTTGGAAAGGGAGCCAGGATAGGGGCTGGATCGGTGGTGGTCAGGCCGGTTCCTGCCGGCGCCACGGTCGTGGGTGTGCCTGGCCGGATAGCAGAGCCGGAATGCATTTCTGCCGGCACAGACCTGGACTATGGTGCGCTTCCAGATCCCATGTTGCGAGTGGTCAGCAGGTTGCTGGACCGTCAGAACAGGTTTGAGGAGAAGATCCGACTTTTGGAGAGATCTCTGCCCAGGCCCAAATCCGAGAAGCTGAAGGCAGACATCGCCCTAGAAGAGGTGATCAGGGGAGCGCTGAAGGACGTTCTCGATCCGGAGGTTGGAATCGATATCGTGGACCTGGGTCTGATCAAGGAAATAATCGTGGATGGCGAAAGGGTGGAGGTTGACATGGTCCTGACCTCGCAGGCCTGCCCTCTCGTGGACCACCTCACCGAGCAGGTGAGGCGGCGGGTGGAGGGGCTGCCAGGAGTCGGGGCAGTGGAGGTCAAGGTCCTGGACGAGCCCTGGAACTGGGATCGTTTCATACAGCAGCAGAGCATGCACATGCCGAAATAAGGATGGATCTAGGGATTTGCCCATCAGTACCAACCGAAATATCCGAGCTGGCATATCGGAATTATATTGCATGAAAGAGTCAGGTAGAGAGGAGGTGTCTGAGAGATGAAGCTGGACGAGGAGATAGAGATGCATGGCCGCATGGCAATTGCTATCGATATGATCGAAGGGTGCAGGGATTTCGCTGCCTTAATTCCGGAGGTCAGGACAAACCTGGTCTATGGCAGGGCTGGGGCGGTGAGCAGGGAGGATGTGCTTGGCATAGATGGGCGCATCACCGTGGTAGGCGGGATGCCCAGTGCGGCTGGCAAGGTGCGTCCTGGAGCCTCCAGCCACATGGCACGGCTGATAATCGAGATCGGAAAATCCGATCCATCGGTTCGGGCAGGAATCGATTTCGCCAACGATCCCCATCTGGCCGGATGGCTCGAGGGGTACTGTCGGTCTAAGGGGTGGGTCTTCAGCTGCATAGACCGATCAGGCGAACCGGATGAGCTGAAGTCAGCTGAGGGCGCATCGATGCCATGGAAGGTAAAGGCAGCGATCGAGGCTGCCGGCGGCCGGGTACCCAAGATCTTCTATGAGACCGGTGCGGTTGGAAAGGAGCCTGTCTCAGTTCTGGTCGGCAGAGAGCCGATCGAGGTGGCCAGGCAGATCTGCGAGATAGCGAGGCTGTACCGTGCAGCACCCTAAGATCGGAAAGATCGATCCGGAGACCTTCGAATCCTTCCTGCTCAACCGACTTGGCAGCGAGGATGAGACGGTCCTTGTAAAGCCCCAGATGGGGGTGGATGCTGCGGTGGTGGACATCGGCGGAGGACAGGTCCTGGTGGTGGCAGAAGACCCTATCCTATCGGTCCCGGGCCTCTCCCACGATATGTTCGGCTGGTGTGCAGTGCATATTGGGGCAAGCGACGTGGCTGTGATGGGGGTGCGGCCCAGGTACATGTGCTACACGCTTCTGATGCCCCCGGACACAAAGGACAGCGATTTCAGAGCCATCGTCGACAGCATTCACAAGGAGGCCAGGGATCTGGGGATAGCCATAATCGGCGGGCACACCGGCTACTATCCCGGCTTTGCTGCTCCTACCATCGGGGGAATAACGGTGTTCGCTGTGGCCAATAGGGACGAATATATCACTCCTGCCGGGGCAGAGCCAGGAGACGACGTGATACTGACAAAGGGTCCGGCAATCGAGGCAGCCGGAATCCTCGCCATGGTAAGGGAAAGCGAGCTGTTGCTGAGGTATCCGCCTGCTGCTGTAAAGAAGGCTAAGTCCCTGTGCAGGCAGATGACCGTGGTCAGGGATGCAGCAGTGGCCTCAGAGGTGGGGGTGCATGCCATGCACGACGCGACTGAGGGCGGAGTGCTTGGCGGTCTTTATGAGATGGCCAAAGCCAGCGATGTTGGAATGGATATCGATGAGTCGCGTTTCGTATATCCTGAGGAGGTGGAGATGGTCTGCCAGGCATTCGGGATAGATTCGGCGGCTGCCATATCCGAAGGATCTCTGCTGATATCTGCACCTCCAAAAAACGCGCCCGAGATACTCAGGAGGATGAATGAAGCTGGAATCAGCGCCTCGGTGATCGGGAGCGTCCTTGAGGATAGGAAAGTCCGAACGATGAGGCGGCGTGACGGGAGCATAACGCGGCTGTCCATCCCCGATCAAGATCCATTCTGGCCGGTCTTCTTCCAGGGGCTGGGCATCGAGGAGTGCTGAAACGAAAATGCTTTCTTTAATGGCAGCCAATTGGAAAAAAGTTGGGAGTTTTTCGAATCATCTCGTCATGGGAGATGGCGCCAGAAGTCCGGCAATCGATCCCAGGGTCGTGGTTTCGATAGCGATTATCCATCATAATAGCTAAATCATCCAGATGCCAACCAAGCATGCGAAAGGAGTATGGAATGGCCGATCTATTTGGCATATGTCCCTGGTGGCTTTCGTCGATATTGGACAATCCCATTCGCAGGCTTGTTCATGATCCTGAATCGATCCTCAGCCCTTACATAGAGCGCGGACAGACGGTTCTCGACGTGGGATGCGGGCCAGGCACATTCACAATTGCCATCGCAAATCTCGTGGGGGAGAGCGGACGGGTCATAGCGGCTGACGTCCAGGATGAGATGCTCCGAATTGTGAGAGATAAGGCGGAAAGGGCGGGTCTCTCATCTCGGATAGTCACTCATAAGAGCAGGCCGGAGACGATCGGCATCTCGGAAATGGTCGATTTCGCACTGGCTTTCTACATGGTCCATGAGGTGCCGGATACGGAGAGGTTCTTGAGAGAGGTAACAACCTTGCTCAAACCCAATGGCAGGCTGCTAATCGTTGAGCCAAAATACCATGTGTCTGCATCCTCATTCATGAGGACGGTTGAAGCTGCTAAATCAGCAGGGCTTGAGCCGGTCAGCGAGCCGAGGATACGCTTGAGCCGAAGCATGCTGTTTGAATTGGCCTCTTAGCGGATATCAAGCTGAGATTCGTGTCGAGAATCGTGTGTTATTGGAAAGGTCTTTTCGGGGCCACAAGGTTAATCAGGCCCAGATATGAGTCGTCTGCTGTGAGGGTATAGCTATATATCGAATCGATATGCATTATTTGGCAGGAGGAATTAAACACGAATAAGGGTATTATCTTGGCAATTGCAGCAATATTATTAACATCAATTGCCAGTGGTAGCCTCGATTCCGGCAATACCGGATTGTCGCCAATTCCCATGGACCTCAAGGTAAGCGATTCGACAGCTCAAACTGGTGACAATCAGGCGTCAGCATCGGAAGGTACCGGAGTTGAAGCTGTAACGAACAGGAAGAACCCCCTGTCCAAGAATTCCAGCCTTCAACAGGTTGCCCATGAGGACATCATGCCGGCTCCCCGGCCGAACATAATAATCATGATGGCAGACAATATGGGCTATATGGATGCTGGCTGCTATGGTGGAGGCGACGTACTGGGCGCGCCGACGCCCGGATTGGATCAGATGGCCAGAGATGGCCTTAAGCTGACGTCCTTTTACTCAGAGACGCAGTGCACTCCGACCAGGGCGGCGATGATGACCGGGAGGCTGCCCATCCGAGTGGGAATGACATTGGCCACGGAACCAGGCGCTATGGCCGGGCTATCCCCCCAGGAGACAACGCTCGCAGAGGTGCTGTCAGATGCGGGTTACAGGACGGCGATGTTCGGCAAGTGGCATCTTGGGGATATCAACGAGAGCGAGCCTCAGAATATGGGCTTCGATGAATTCTTCGGGGTATTGTATCACCTCAATTCCTATAGCCAGAGACAGCGTATCGGCTTTGATCCAAACTGGGAGCTGGACGAGCCGCTCGGGCTTGTGGAGGCAAAGAGGGGAGAGAACCTGACGGTAGTGGCGCCGTTAAATTTGTCATCCCTATCAATCGTCGATGAACAGTGCTCTGAGAGGGCAATCGCATACATCAAGGATCAGGCGGACTCAAGCCAGCCGTTCTTCATATACCTTCCGTTCGTACGCACACACTTCCCCAGCGTTCAAAATCCGAAGTGGGCAGGGAAGTCCAGCAAGGGTCCATACGGCGACGGCCTGATGGAGATGGATTCTTATGTGGGCGAGGTCTTGGATGCTCTCCGAGAAACGGGAATTGAGAACAATACGATCGTTGTCTTCACAAGCGACAACGGGCCAACACTCGATCAGTGGCCTGATGCAGGATTCTCGCCGTTTAGGGGCGGAATAGGCACAGCTTATGAGGGCGGTGTGCGTGTTCCGTGCATATTCTGGTGGCCTGGCAAGATCGAGGCTGGCCGAGTGTCCAACGAGATCATGTGTACCATGGATCTATTCAGCACATTCTCAGCCCTGGGAGGCGGAACGGTCCCCTCTGATAGGCCTATCGACGGCATAGATCAATCGGATTTCCTGCTCGGGATTCAGAATAACTCCGACAGAGAATGGCTTGTATGGTATATCGGAATTGAGAGTGCCGCCAACACGCTTCCTGCGGCAGTGCGCTGGCATCAGTTCAAGATACACTTCAAAGCATACGACTCATTCCAGGGACCTGAGAGCAGTTATGGCCAGATCCCGGCTGTCTATAATATAGAGATCGATCCACGCGAGGGGCATAATATAGCAGGGGAGCACGATTTCGTCATCAACGCTGCCCAAATGATATATCGACAGCTCGTAGCAAGCATGAAGCAGTATCCGAACACACCATCGAGGGCATATTCAACTGCGACAGGTGCACAGTGATATAGGCGAGTGTGCCCTAATTCTTTTTTTATTCAGCCATATGCGGTCCTTTCATACGATAGGGTCCCGCAGATCGCTGCTAAAGACTGTCTTTTGTGATTGGCAAGTCCCACTAAGTGGTGATTTTGCGTCGGCAAATCCTAAGAGAAATTGCGGTTGATTTGTCGCTCTAAAATTCTAAGCCGCAATGGATGCGAAGATTAATCAACCCCCGTCGGATAATAACAGTCGATGAGCAGGACGTGTGTACTTCCTGGATTTCATCTCCTCGCCAAACCCACCGGAGCAGCATGCAACCTGGGGTGCAAGTATTGCTTCTTTTTGTCCAAAAAGGACCTGTATCCCAAGAGCAGCTTCAGAATGTCGGATGAGCTCCTGGAGACCTATATACGCCAGTACATCGAGGCGCAGAAGCTCCCCCAGGCTACCATTGCCTGGCAGGGCGGCGAGCCGACCCTGATGGGTCTGGAATTCTTTAAGAGGTCGATAGAGTACCAGCGCAAGTACAGGCGCGAAAAGATGACCATTCAGAACACCATGCAGACGAATGGCACACTTCTCGACGACGAATGGTGCGAATTCTTCCGGAAGAACAACTTCCTGATAGGCCTGAGCCTGGACGGGCCCAGAGGTCTTCACGATGCCTACCGGGTGGACAAGACCGGCAGACCGACCTTTGACAGGGTGATGAGGGCGGCGAGGCTGCTGCGGAAGCATAAGGTCGATTTCAACATACTGACAACGGTGCATGCTGCAAATGGGGATCATCCTCTCGAAGTGTACCGCTTTCTCAGGGACGAGGTCAAGACAAGCTTCATCCAGTTCATACCAATAGTGGAGAGGGATAACGATACCGGTTATCAGGAGGGTGATGTTGTCACAGATCGTTCGGTGAAGGCCGACCAGTACGGCCGCTTCCTGATCTCCATCTTCGATGAATGGGTTCAAAGGGATGTCGGGAAGACCTTTGTGCAGATCTTCGACGTATCTCTTGCCGCCTGGTCAGGGGTGCCGTCCGGGATCTGCGCGTTTTCGCCAACCTGCGGAACCGCCATGGCGATGGAGCACAACGGGGATGTGTACTCATGCGATCACTTCGTCGAGCCAAAGTACCTTCTCGGCAATATCAGAGACAAGAGCATGGCCCAGATAGCCTGCTCTGGCAAGCAGCAGAGGTTCGGCCGCGATAAGCTCGACACGCTGCCCGAATATTGCCGGGCGTGTGAGGTCAGGTTCGTATGCAACGGCGAATGCCCGAAGAACCGTTTCATCAGGACGCCTGACGGAGAATCCGGCCTCAACTATCTATGTGCCGGATACAGGGAGTTCTTCAGGCACATAGATGGGCCAATGCGGTTCATGGCTCATGAGCTTCGCCGAGGCCGGGCTGCTGCCAATATCATGAGCTACGCTGCAGGCGGCAAGATCTCCAGGGTGATCTTCAAGCCCGGCAGAAACGATCCCTGTCCGTGCGGCAGCGGACTTAAGTATAAGAAATGCCACGGAAAGGGGCCAGTTCAATCGGTCGAGTAGCTTAAAGCTGCATTAAAAGCTAAAAATAAATTAGAAAGGCGGGGCTGCTCACTTGATCTTTTTCTGAAGCTTCTTTAGCTTCTTCTTGGCGGATTCGCTGCCCGTGGCTGCCAGCTTCGTGAGCTCTTCAGCCTTGGCCTTCTTCGCCCTGTTCAGCTTCTCTAATTGCTTCTTGCTCGTCGGCATAAAGTCTCCTCGCTACAACTTCGGCTGATTCTTCTTAGCTCTTTCCATAGCAAAATAGTATTTCCGTATCACTGGGCCGAATCCTCAACTCTTCAAATGAATGCGACATAACTATTATGATTAGCAATATGGTTTTTGGATCTTCACCCGAAAGAGTTGATATAGCATGCAGCTCAATGATTAGGACGAAGAGGCTGGCGAGAACTCCAATGGCAGATCAGGCCTCTCCAATATGATTACAGGCTTTAAGACAAATGCAAAATATCGATCGGAAAACCAATCCGATAAGCAAAGGTCGGTTTCTCATGTCGGACATCGTGCCAGATGCTGAGCTGGACTGCGTGGGCCTGTATTGCCCAATGCCCATCGCCAGGACTAAAGAAGAGATAGAGAAGATCGAGGTAGGCCAGGTGCTGAAGGTCGAGGCCGATGATCCTGCCGCAGAGGAGGACATCACAAGGTGGGCCAAGCGCGCCGGACATCAGATCCTGAGATTTGAGAAATCCGGAAATGTCATGGTCTTTTGGATAACGAGGAAGAAGTGACGGAAGTGAATTGGAGATGAGCACGATACTCTATGTTCAGACCAGCGGCGTCGATACGCCTGAGAGGACGTATGCACCCTTCATCCTGGCAATGACTGCCAGGGCCATGGGCGTTGAGGCGGAGATATTCTTCATAATCAAGGGGATCACGATTCTCAAGAAGGGCGAGGCTGAGAAGGTGAAGATGGGAAGCTTTCCGAGCCTCAAAGAGGTCATGGACCAGGCTATCGGTGCAGGGGTCAAGATGTACATATGCGAGCAGAGCACTCAGCTCTTCGGCATGCCGAGGGGCGATTTCATCCCAGAGGCAGTCATCGCCGGGGCAGGCACATTGAACGACCTGGCCCTCGACGCCGATTCCGTGATGACATTCTGAGGTCTGGTGCTTGGGTGGCATTATGGGCGGAATATACCTGGACCATCAATCGGCCATGCCCCTGGACCCCAGGGTGCTGGAGTTTGCCAAGACGTGCCTGGTCGAAGATTTCGGCAATCCTTCAGCTCTTCATTCGGTCGGCCTGTCTGCCAAGACAGCTGTTGAGGAAGCCAGGGCAAAAGTGGCAGATCTCATAAACGCAGAAGACAGCAGCAGCATAATCTTCACGGCAAGCGCCACAGAGGCAAACAACCTGGCAATTAAAGGGACGGCTCTGAGAAACGCTGCAAAGGGCAAGAAGATCCTGGCAAGCAGCATAGAGCACATCTCCGTTCTCAACTCGATGAAAGAGCTGCAAAAGGGTGGCTTCGAGTTGACGCTTGCCCCAGTGGACGGGATGGGAGTTGTCGATCTTTCAGCCCTTGAGTCCCTTCTCTCAAAAGAGACGGTTCTGACATCCATAATGTATGCAAATAACGAGATCGGCACCGTTGAGCCAATGCAGGAGATCAGCGAGATGGTCCAAGAGAAAGGGATGTTCCTCCATGCAGATGCAGTGGCTGCTGAAGGGAGGGTTCCTATCGACGTCCAAAAAGACGGCATAGACCTCTTGACCATATCGTCCAATGACATGTACGGCCCTCAGGGAGCAGCGGCTTTGTATGTCAGCCCGAAGGTCAAGCTCCAGCCTTCTCTGGTTGGCGGTGGTCAGGAGAGGGGGCTTCGTCCGGGAACTGAGAACTTATTCGCCATTGCCGGGATGGGCGAAGCTGCCAGGCTGGCGAGGCTGGAGATGGCAAACGAGAGCGAGAGGCTCAAGCACATCAGGGACCGGCTGATCGAGGAGATCTCAAAGCTCGACGAGGCATATCTAACCGGGCATCCCACAAAGCGCCTTGCGCATCACGCGAGCTTTCGGTTCAGCAGGATAGAAGGGGAGAGCATCCTGCTGACCATGGATGCGATGTTCGGAATTCAAATCTCCACCGGATCTGCCTGCTCCTCACGAACTCTGGAGCCCTCGCATGTGCTGCTGGCGATTGGGCTCAAGCACGAGGAGGCTCACGGCTCGATGGTGATGACATTAGGGCGGGACAACGACCCGAGCCAGGTGTCATCTATTGTCGGTGCTGTAAATCAAACGGTGCAGAGGCTCAGGATGCTGTCGCCATTATAATCTATCAATATAATATCTCTTATTGAAAAGAAACCGAAATTATGACGGAGACTATTACGATGAAACAGATAGGGTACAGCGAGAAGGTCATGGAGCACTTCATGAATCCCAGGAACGTAGGAGTGATTGAGAACCCCGACGGCTACGGCAAGGTCGGAAACCCGGTCTGCGGCGATCTCATGGAGATATTCATCAAGGTCCTGGACGACAAGATCGAGGATATAAAGTTCAGGACATTCGGCTGCGGATCGGCCATCGCTGTTTCGAGCATGATCACCGAGATGGCGAAGGGAAAGTCGCTGGACGAGGCCATGAAGATCTCCCGAAAGGACGTGGCAGATGAGCTGGGCGGGCTGCCTCCTCAGAAGATGCATTGCTCCAACCTTGGGGCCGACGCACTCCACGAGGCAATCAAGAGCTACTGGGTCAAGATCGGAAAGCTCAAGCAGGAAGATATCACGAAGGACGAGAGCCACGAGGGCGATGCCTGCCCTGCGCAGTGACCTCAAGAGACTTCCAGCGCCTGAACCAAAAAGCTGATTTACGCTATCGTGGATCCCCGCGATCTCGGCCGCTCTGTCCAGGCCAATTACAGGGCCGCTATATTGGTGAGGCCTTCGGAAAAGATAGCCTCCCTCCTCCCGGAAGAATCTCAGACGGCTCGCAGGCACACCTGCCGGCCAGGCCACGTGATTGAGGCAGCAAGGCCGCTCTTGCTTTCTCCATGACTGCGGGTGAGGGATATGACGTGAGCAAACGGCTCTCCTGACCGGCCCGGGAGATCCCTTTGGCTTCTGAACCGTCGGAGATTTCGAAGTGTGGCGGAAGTGGACCTCTGATATCGTGGCGATCTTTGCTTAAACTCCTCTAAGTATTTTCATCTAGTAATGATCTTTGCAGGATTCAAATCTCGTGATACGATGCAGCTAACCGATTTATCGTCTCAGAGATCACCGTGTAAAAATTCTACCTATTGGTAATTTATCTGATAAGGTCTTTATACAATGTAGTGCAATATGGGGTAAATGGCCTGTATATTCGGGATTATTTGTCCATCAAGATGCACAATCGTGAGGATTTCATGAGTCTCGATCCCCATATCTCAGTCTCCTGTCCTGCCGATAAATCCTTATGCGTTGATGCCGATCCGGCACCGCTCCTGAGAGCTCTGGACGACCTGGGGATAGCCACAATTGGCACCTGTGAAGATACGGAGTCCGGATTTGTGGGCATAGAGTTTCCAACTGCTGACGACGCCGAAGAGTTCTTGACCCTGCTGATGGTCACTCTCAACAGCAGGAAGGTTTACGACCCGGAGATGGACGAATGGCTCACCTCCAGGATGCTCGGGACAGGATGCAGCCATAATGGGGACCCTATCTGGACCTATCAGGCCTACCCGCTCGATCCACAGTCCTATCTCGACCCAGAAATCCCCAGGATCGAGTCGTCCTTGCCGTTTGCGGTCTCACTGAAGATCGCAATAAGGCTCCCGGCCGAGGATTATCCCAGGGTGCTCGAACTGATCACCAAATGCTCGAAGCTATCGAGCTACTGCCGGTAGGGGGCGGTACGATCAGGTCGGATGATAATTCAGAGACGAGATGCGTTTGAAGCTCGGTCTGGCAGCTTCAAGTTGGAAATTGTCATCGATATTAAGCCGCCAGCCAAAGCTGCAGGCTTCACGAGAGATGAATACTCCGATAACCGGAGCTGAGGCATGTGTTGTTTGGAGAGATTATCCAGACTCTGGCGATACGTCGAGATTGTGCTATTCCATTCTTCAAGTACGATGTTTACCGCTACTCTTAAATTTGGCTACTGAGAATAAAATAAATATGGAACCTGAAAGTCTGAGCATAGCTGAGGCGATATCCAGGGTAAAAGCTGCAATTAGATCCGCCCAAATGAAAGGCGAATTCGACTTCGATATAGATAAGCTGGAGTTGACGCTGAAGGTTTTGAGCGAGAAGGATGCTTCCGGCCACTTCAAGCTGGCAATCCCTTTCATCGACACCGATCTTGGATTTGGTGGCAAGTATATGGCAAACGGCATCCAGACAATAACCCTCACTATGGTCCCTGAAATAAAAAAGCGGGACTTTCCTGAAGATCTTGAAAATAACCTTGTACAGGCAATTGAGATAATCAATCAAGGAATTAAGCAGGCTTCAAATGAGCCGCCGAATTTCAGGCTGCAAGAAGCCTCGATCGAGCTGGATTTTGTTGTAGATAAGCGTGGTGAGGTCGCTCTCATGGCAAAAGGCGGAATCAGATCAGAGATCACTAATGTCATCAAGCTTTATCTTAAATCCAATGTTTAAGGACTCATGATCAGCAGCTATTAGCAGAAGAGCTGCCCCCAATCAGTCCAATAATGGCGGCTATAATTTCACGTTGAGCATGTGCCTTTAAAGGGGGTCCTGATTTAGGAACTCATGAATCCGGGTACGTCCAATGCTCACATACATCAGCTCAGGTCCCATTTAATGTAAATCCTGCCCAGTAGTAGGGGTGGACAAAGGGCTTTGGATTCGCAGTATCTCGATTCGCCAGGCTGGAGTAATAATTCCTATACTGTAGCAGAATAGCCTTACTCGTTTCGTCTGCTTCTGCATAGTATCCAGATAAGATTTCTGCCACATCCGTCGCCTTCAGGTCGCGCAACCATAGCTGAGCATCCCTCAGAGCAGCAGCCAGGTCCATATTATTATCAAGATGGTTATTGTAGAAATGCTCCATTAGAAGTGCAGTGGACAAGTCGTTGACTGCCCACAGGCTGCTCACTACAGCCGGGGCGCCAGCTTGCAGAAATCCCGCTGGCAAGCCGATATATTCATTAGGCAGCTCCAGGAACTCGGTGAATCCTGTCTCGCAAGCGGAGAGGGTCACCAGCCGCGTCATGTTAAAGTCGAAATCAGGTGACATGATCTCGGCCAAGGTCAGTTCGACTCCATCGGCCAAGATAATTGCCGATCTTTCGGCTTTGTCCCAGTTATACCTCCCATGGCCAGAGAAGTGAAGATAAGCGTAATGGGGTCCATGTTCCTTAACCGCCCCTGCATTTGCTTCGCTTTCAATAATCAAATGCTTATCCGCGTCTTTAAACAAATCGGCAACGGCCTTTCCCTCTATGGTCGCGAATGGCAGATCGGCAGTAGGGTTTACTATATCCAACAAAGTGCGTGCATTTCTCCTTGAATCCTGCATCCGTTGTCTGCTGATCTTCAGCACATACGCGCTTGGAGCATATGAGACGCTATAGTCGTCGAGGATGGTGCGCTTTTCTCCGTCCTTCTGATACCAAGCGGCATGCAATGGCAATAGGCCAAGCGCACCTAAAGGCACCAGTATCAATGGGGCACCTCTGTTCAGATGAATCTCTTCAAGGCGCTCGTAAATTGGACTCATCAGGACGCTCCAAAGATGAGCCGCCAGCTCATCCATGGCTCTTTCAAACTCTTCCTGTACGCCCCTATTTTGCCAGGCGATATAGGAATTCAGCCAGCCTGGCTTATTGCTGCCTATAAGGATATCCTGCAATGACGAATCGGTAAATTTGTCTATCATAATTACAGTATCTGGCGCAATGGATGCGATACCCGATGGCAGTACAAACGCTGCGCCGCCATGTTGGGTGGAAAAAGGCATCACCAATGCACCACCTTCGGGTATGAGCTCTAAGATCTCAGGCAGCTCGAGACCTTCATGCAGGAAATTCGGATCTTTGCCTCGATAATGCTCAATGAGATAATTGAGATCAGCAAGCTCTTCTCTTAATGCTTTGCCAAGTTCAGCGTCTTGCCGGCGATTCGGCGTGTCGATCGATTCGCGCATTTCGGCTTCTAGTTCACGAACTCTGCGTCGAGAACTGAGTATTTGCATCTCTTGATCTTCAGACAGATTGGCCAAATGAATGTCGCTTAGCGCCAGTGCATTTGCCAGTTGTCGAGTTTTTCCCTTCTCCAATCTTAAGATGGCCTCTTCACGATTTCCCAGTTTCAATAAGCAGTAGGCAGAATTTGCGTAGATCTCAGATGTCTTTCGTATCTCCATCTGCCGACCTTTCTCTGTATAAGCCGCCTCGAATAGAGCATCTCCGATTGTGATGGCTTCATCATACGCTTCTAGTGCCTTATCCCAAATCCTATTCTTGAAATAGAGCGCAGCAAGTTCATTAATGGTTTTAAGTCGTTCGGAAGGCAGCTGATCGGTGGTGAATACTGTTAGAGCTTGCTCAAAATGATCTTTAGACCGATTCATATTTTCATTAGCATTATCATTTTTGCACTGGGCATAGAGACGACCCAGGTTATTATGTACCATGGCCCATCTCAATGGAAAAGCTTCTCTTGTATACACATCGAGTGCATTCTGAAAGTGCTCAATTGCCTTTTCGTTAGTTTCAGGATCTGCGGCAGCGGAATTCATATATGCAGCAGCGAGATTGCTCTGAACCATTGCCCATTTTTCGGCATTATTAGAGCGGGTGTATACGGTCGAAGCCGCCTCGAAATGCTTGATGGCCTCTTCTGGGTTAGCCAGGCTATCCTTTTGCAGGAGTGCACCTCCTAAATTATTATGAGTACTGGCCCAGATGTCCTTGAAATACGATAAGCTTTCCATCTGAAGTGCCAAATTGAGCTGATCGATGGCGAGATCCAGGCTATCGGACAGGCCTTCTCTTGCCCTTTCCATCAAGACGAATGCCAAATTATTCTTCAATTTTGCCCAATTTTCTGGGCTTTTATGGGGATCATACTTGGTGAGATGATAATGCACCAAGGCCTGTTCCAGGTTATCAGCTCTGTCTCCCTTGATTCTTGATGAATATGCAAGGCCCAAATTCAAATGCAGATCAGACCATAGCGACGAATCCCCATCATCATCAGTTAATTCCAGTCCCAGTTGACTGTGTCTAATTGCCCGCTCGAGATTATCGCTGCGATTGCCATAAATGCGGTATAAATAGGCTGTAGATAAATTGGATTGGACCATAGACCAACCGTCAGGATTAACGTCGCGGCTGAATATACTCAGTGCTAACTTCAAATGCTCAATTGCATTTTCGAGATTATCTGCACGCTGGCCTTCTATTCTTTGTATATAGGCAATTCCCAAATGCATCTGGGTTGTGGCCCAGAGGTCTGGGTAAATCTCCGAGGTAATGGCTTCCAGGGCCAAATTATAATGCTCTATGGCATGTTCAAGATTTGAAGCAATGTCATTATGCTTGTTCTTTGCGTAGCTTTCTCCCAGAACCTCGTGGATACAGCCCCAGATCTTTGTCAATATATCGCGATCAATCAGATCAAGTATCTTGTGACATATTTCTATCTTATATGACATTTCATCTGGCTTTTCAAGAGATATCTCCAATTCCATCAGGTTTCCCAAATCCGTTATCGATTTAAGTCCGTATTTTGGCCCTTCTCGGCGGCACTGGATTAAGAACCACCTCTTAAGTTGCAGCATGCTTACTGCATCATATTCGTGCTTGTATTCCCCGATCCTTATCTCATCGGCAATGACCGTATCAGCATCATCAGTAAGCAATTCATATCCATGAGATTCAACGATTCTCGCAGCGTCCTCCCATGAACCACTCCTGATAAACGACGTTACGGCATCATGGACTGTTTTCGAGTTCTCTGTCATCGATAATCCCTAAAGGCATCATCGATTCCCTTCTTTTTGGCGCGCAGGAGAGCTTCCCGACGGGAAAGCATCAGAGAAAGCATTCCCCTATCATTTTTCGTCTCCGCCAACCTGAGCAGCATCGAAAAGAAGTTTTGAGCCACATCGGTGAATAGTATGTCTTGATTTGCCCTTATGATTTGCTCAGCCTCATTCCATGTTGGAGCGTTGATATATCCCCATAGAGCATTCGCCACATTCTCCGGCACCTCAATGCAGCGATCCGAAAAGGCCGCATCGATGCCCTCTCGCCGGCAGCGGGCCAGAAGCTCACGACTTTCCTTTATCTTATCGATCAGGTCTGGATTGTCTCGATGCCTTTGAAGCAGAAGCGAAAAGACCTGGTCGGCTTCTTCAGTCAATAAGATATCTCGTTTGTCGATTACCATTTGCTTGGCATCGCTCCACTCTTTGGCGTTAATGTAATCGATTACTTCATTAATAGGGATGTCCAGTGGGACGACTCCGTGAAATGCCAGGTCGATTCCATCTTCGCGGCAAGCAGAGAGAAGATCACGATACATCTGTAAAATTTTTGCAGCTTCCTCGTCGTCTCTATAATCCTCTATTAATTTGTTCAATACACTGTCCGCGGTATCGGTCAGCAACTCCCCGCGATTGGCTCTTACAATGTTCTTCTTATGCTCCCAGGTTGTTGCATTCACATAGGCCATTACTGCCTCGACAGTCTTTTCGGGATATGACATAATTGAGGTCCCTCCTTATGCTACAATCGCCGTCGGATCCGCAAAAATTGTATAAGCAAGCCATGTCGGATCGTTCAACTCCCTCACAGATTCTCGTGCGCCTTTTGCTGCCTCGCCTATAGGTTTTCCAGATAGCAGATTGTCGTAAAATGCCATGGCGAACTTATATGCCACTTCATCGTCCACTGACCAGAGAGAGCCGATGAATCCAGCTGCGCCAGCCCCGATGAAGCTCTTCGCCCATCCGCCTATGCCGGTCAGGCTGAGAGCTTCACGGCCGGTCTGGCAGGCATTGAGGAAGACCAGAGGCCTGCCCAACCTGCAGTTGCTCACTTCGCCGCTGATGTCGATAGGCAAGAGCGTCTGACCTCTTTCCAGCCGTATTGCTGAATGATTCGGATCTTTTGGATCAAAGCGTCCATGACCGGTGAAATGCCATACATTATGCTCGCCTCGGCTGAGAGTCTCTATTACATCCAAGTACGTGGAAGGAACTTCAACCACTCTTCTTTGGTCGTCTGCGAGCGAGAGGATATAGCTGCGCTCCTTTTGTGCATTAGGCAGCTTGGAGTCACCAGGTACAACCAGAGCGATGTTCTTCAGGCTCAACCTGGGTTGCCTGCCGATTCCCGGGAACCAGCGAGTCATTGCGAAAGCTTCGCTCATGAACCGGCCTTCAACTACCTTTTCTCCCTGTCTGCCTTGAAGCTTGAGCAATTCCCATGGGATCCAGGGCTCATCTGATAATATCTGCACCGTTCCAATGCGATCCTGCAGATTCCATATCTGTAAGCGTAGATCTTCTGGAAGCAAGTTTTGGAACAGGGCAACGCCCCTGAGGGACAGCTTTCTTGTCGCTATCGCTCTTTCATCTGGCCCATTGAGGCTCATACCTTCTATGTCCTTAAAGAATTCCTCGAAGTATTGAAGCGGATCTGTCTTCAGTTCTATCGGGCCAAATGATTTCAGGTTGAGACCAAGATCCGGATCAAGGGCGCTGAGAAGAAACATAATCTCAAGACCGTCGGGCGATTTTCTTTCCTGGATAAATAATGTCAAATCTGGATGACCTGCAGGGATCGGAGCCAATGGTCTGCTTTCGCTATGTGCCGCTTGATTGGATATCTGGCCTTCGGCCAGAATAGAGGGGGCCAGCATCACGGCTCCAAGTGGCTGTCCGCATTTGAAGGCGAGGACCCGAATTCGGCCCGGGCCAATCTCAGTTGCCCTGAGCTTGAATTGGATTGGAAGCGTCTCTTCATCGCTTGTGACCGATATTTTGCCCTCACTTGGACCTTCAAGCAAAAAACCCTGCAATGCCTCCACTACGATATCCAGCTCGGTGCCTAATGGTACAGCGAATTGCAGCGCTTCTTTCTTTTTCGGGTGGCGGCCCAGCCTGATCAAGAGTGAGGATATGCTTCCTATCGAGACCCTTTCTGGGAAGCTCGCCAAAAGCGATCGGGATATCAGGTCTTGGCCTTCCCTGCTGTTAGAGGTCCCATCACCCATCGATCGTGCGATCTGGCGGGCCGGGGGGAGCCGGGCATCATAGAAACCTATTATGCTGTCGTTATCGATAATGACGCATTTTAATGGGGATATTTCGGCATCTCGATAAGCATCCACTGCCGGTGTGGCCTCCGACTCATGGAGATTTAAAACTCCCTCATCTTCAAGGATTGCGTCAGCAGGTTTATCTTCAAGTGCCAGAAGAAATTCCTTGGTCGTATACAGGTAATGATAAGCTTCACCTTGATGCCATCGGCGTACAATGATTTCGCTTGGACTTAGGCGTAGCGCGGCGTCCCTGGCATGGGAGACTATCTGGTCCGCAGGGATTTGAATAAAATCATTACGAGATAATTTATATAGCGGGATCATCGAATGTCACACTCTATCGGATAATCGCAACGCTCAACAGCAGATCTTCCTGCAGACTTGAGGCCTTACTCAAACACTTTTAGTTATTATATCCCAACTAAATACAAATTGTTTTCGCCAGGAATGTGGAGGTTGAGCTCATTTGAATGAGAATAATGGTGAAACGACTGAAACTGCCTGATACGAGATGCAGTTATGTCTCAGGAATCCGTTTCCCTGCGTTCTTTTAACATCCATCCTCTCAAGTCGAATCACGATTTTGAGGGCCGGGCCGATGGACACATCAGCCATTCGAGACTATGACCATCAGTTACGACGTTACCACTATCGCTACCGGATACGCTCGGCTCTCCCTCATCTACTTCGCTGCTCATAGCCGAGATCCCGAAGGTATAGCTCTTTTTGAGAACTCCCAGGTGTCACCTACCTTTGATGTACTTCAACGACATTTCGCGCAGAGGTTCGACTTTCCGATAACCGGACTTGCAGGTCGTATCTTATCATATAATTATCTAAGTTTTTACGTGAAATGTAAAAACGATACCGTTATATAGTCTGCCTAAAGGCATAATTCTGTATAAATTCAATTTGTTGTCTGACATATGGGCTGGGGTGGTGTGCAGGCTGGGGCAAGTGGCTGAGATACTGTTTAAATTCCATGTTTTGATATGTCATATAGCTTTTTTGTAATATAAAATAATCATATAGAAAATTACTTATATCAATAAGTTTGTCTAATGTTTGCATGCCATTGGCATCGCGAAACAGGCACAGAATGAAAAAGGACGTGAACATAATTGAGAGAGATATTTTGGATAGTGGGGGACATGCTATCTGGAAGTCGCACTTCCAGATTTCGGGCGAGGAGCAGTCTTGCCCTATGCATGGTCGGGATTGCCCTGCTCTGTTCTGGTGCGCTCGCCCAGGAGAACACAGCAGACTTTTGGCTGAATGATGGCCAGAAGTCGCTGGAAGAGGCCTTTTTGGCCTTCGATAAAGCCGTAAAGATCGATCCAACCAACGCCGCGGCCTGGCAGGCAAGAGGAGATGCTCTATATTCTCTGGATCGGCATGAAAATGCCCTGGCATCTTTCAACAAAGCACTGGAGCATAATCCTCGGTTGACCGGGGCGATATCAGGCAAGGCTCGCTCTCTGGCAGCTCTGGGAAGAGACGAGGAAGCTCTGGCGGCATATGATTGGGCCATCCGAATGAATCCCGCTGAAGTGAGCCTTTGGATCGACAAGGCGAACTTCCTCGCTGAGAGGGGCGATTATGACGAGATGATGGAGACTTTCGATGAGGCATCTGCCCAAAACCCCAAGGACGCCTTTATCTGGGAGGCCAGAGGAACGCTTCTTGCCGGGCATCTTGGCAAGTACGACGAGGCTGTTTTGGCCTATAAGAAGTCTATCGAGATCGACCCTACAAATGCGGGCGTATGGAATGCAGAAGCCGAGATATTGAAGACACTTGGACGCACCTCCGAGGCTGAGGTGGCCTTTGCCAAGGCAAAAGAGCTGTAACCAAATACTCGGGGACGACCCCCCAACTTTTTGGCAGATACGGAAAAGAGAATACCCCTGGACATGTCGCCGATTCGATCATCTATCACTGATACCTTTATCCCCTATCATAAAAGACCGGGATAGTATATCACTGATAACTTTATATAGCTATCAGTAAATGATGATATGGTATATGAACACGATCTCACGAAACGACTCCAAGCTGATCAAGCTGCTCAGCATAGAACTGGGTATCAGCGAGGGCGCGGCGATAAGACCTGAGAGCACATTTGCAGATTATCCCATCCGGTTTGACCTGGTAATACAAGACGGCATCAAGACGTATATAGTCGATATCAGGCGCATCGTGCAACTTGAGGCGCTCTCGCATCTCGGACTGCTAAAGCTCCTCCTAAGCGACAAGCTCTCCGGCGCAAGCAATATCGAATTAGTCATCGCAGGAATACGGATAACATCGGAAGCAGCACAAGCCGCAAAGAATATCGGAATTCGGTTCGTCAAGCTGCCGTCTAGATTGAGCCTGGAAGAGCCCCATGGTAAGACTGGAGCAGCTCCGGTGAAACTCACCTCGCCCAAATCCTGGCAGGTCATCTCATGCCTTCTCAAGATGAAGGCTGGCACATCCATAAGGCGTCTTTCAATTGAGTCGGGGGTCTCGTATGGCTGGACATACGCAACCGTGCGGGCTCTTGTCTCAAAAGGGATAGCATCAGACGATGGCGGCAACCTCAAGATAACCGATATCAACAAACTCCTTAACGGCGTTGCGTGGGAGCGTCCGTTCGAGAGAAACTTCACAAAGGAGATTCGTATAGCTGCTTATGACGCCATAGGTTTGGCTAGGGAGATCTCAGCTGTATGCGACGAGCTGCAGATCCCCTGCGCCTTTACAGGTTTTTCAGCAGGAGAGATTTACACCGGTTATAGCGCAAGGCACGATACTGTGTACGTATATCTTGAAAAGAAGGACCATGCCGAACTTGCTGGGATGTTTGATCTGCAGAACGATGGAGGGATTGCAGTACGAATATACTCACCAGACCGCGATGTGTTCAAGGATCGCATGGTCTTCTCCATAGATGGGGTCTGGCTCGTTTCACCTTCCCAGGCCCTCCTTGACTGTGCCGGCATGGGATATGCAGGCCGCGACCTCACGCAAAAACTGGTTGAAACCTATGGACGCTTATAGAATTCCACGAACTATTATTGATGCATCTCGAGAAGAGCTGATAGAGATATTTCGATGTTCTCGTTGCTCGATGGCCGAACAGAAGCACGAGATCTAATCCCAGGCTATATCCGTAATCGTTCCTGAAAGAACACTTCTGAATTGTTTTCAAACTTAAAGCAGCGTGGGATCGGTCTTTCCGAATCCAAAATCCAAAATGAAACATCGAGTGACGTGGAACGGGAGAAGGTTAAGCTTTGCAAGGATCGCGCCGATCTTCTTTCCCTCCTTGATCCCGATGCTGGAGGCACAGAAACCGATGTTCGGTATTTAAGGGAACTGCTGCACGAATACCCATTCCTGGCAAAAACGCTGAAGGAGATCCCCAATGATAGAGACGCAATCAATATGTACTGGAGGATGGATCGAAAGGAAGCCAAGATCTCTATAGAGAATCTGCTTTTGCTTGCGCTGGAAAAAGGAGATTGAAACACGTCGCATGAACTATATGATCAAATGACTTTATACACAATGTGCGCACGAAATCAGTCGAAGAATACTGTTTCTTGTGATTGCATAGTCGAATCACGATTTTGAGGGCCGGGCCGATGGACACATCCGTCCTCAGCCACTCGCCCAATTCCTCATGGCGTCACGACAATGGCAACCGGATCGCTTGGCTCTCCCTCGTCTCCTTCGCTGCTTACAGCTGAGACCCGAAATGTATAGCTCTTCCAGAACTCTGACGCCATTGCATATTCGGTCACGTTTACCTCTGCAGCCTTCTCGAAGTTGCCGTACTTCAGCCTGTACACATTATACCGATCGGCGCCTTCCGACTGTGGCCACGACAAGCTGATGTTGCCATCAGTTGATTTGATCGAGACCGATTGGACCTTCTCGGGGAGCTCAGCCGTCTCCTTTGGCTGCTTTGTCGCCATCTGTGGTGTCTCATCCGATACCTGAGCTGCCATGTCCGAACTGATGTTGAAGTCCCCGGTTTTCCGGGGCGCCATCTCGGCGATTTTGATCTCAGTTTCGGTTACGCCGTAGCGGCTTTTCGTCACGATCTGGTATATCCCATCACTGGGGGGAGCTGTCAGGTTGATGAAGCCCAATCCATTGACCAGCCTCACCTTTTGAGAGACGCCTCCGAATTCTATCGTGGCCTCGGCAGCCTTCTCGACCAGATTTCCGAACCTGTCCTGCAGCTCCAGCTCGACCTGGAATGATTGGTTGCGCTCGGTGATGTTATCGAACTTCAGACCAATGGACACAGGATCTCCAGGCTCAACCAGCAGCGTGACGGGGATTGGGATCGGGATTGTGTCCTTCTCAGCAATGCCAAGGTAGGTTCCGGACTGCTCTGGTGCTTTGATCGTCATGGATTCATTGATGCTGGTTTTATATCGATCCTTAAGATGATAGAATTCGCAATTTCCAGAAAGGAAATAGGTTCCCATTTTATCGATTGGTATGATATCTGTGTAAGATTGATTGATATCATTATACCTCTGTTCTCCGAATATCAGCTCATCAGTATTAAAATCGATCTTCTCATTTTCATTTGAATCAAAATATATCCGTGGGAAATAGCTGGCCTCTTTGGAATGGATCAATATCACATCGCCGCTCTTTGCTTTGAAGGTCTTTGCGCCATGTTCGTTTCTTATCTCTTCTCCAGTGGAAAAGCCTATTATGCCGTCTACTCCTGTTAGATTTAGATTCACGATATCTCCAGCCGTTGCTTTCCGGTCTGTCGGACTAAAAGGCGTGGCATAGATTCTTATAGTTATATTTTCTCCATACGTATTTCCATTGGAGACCACTTGACGTAAGAGAATAAGATTCAGCCCCTCAGTTAGTTCGCCGATTATTACCTCTTTCTGCTTACCAGTAGATGTATAAAACGCATTGTAGCTAGGACCACCACGAACCATATCACCTTGAACAACAAAGACATTTCCAGATAGTCTCAGACTATGTCCATTCTCTTTGAAGGCTCCCAATTTAGGAAGATCGATTGGAGGCTTAGTTGAGTATTTCCAAATATTTGAAGCGTCAAAAACAGTCTCTCCATAGAGATAGACATCTATATCTGTACTGGGATCCTCCCAAGAGACCTCAATGGTTGCTAAATCGTGGCCGTAATGATATAGCGGATAGATCCTCGAATCCCAGCCGCTTGCTCCGTCTCCTTCAAACCTTCCGTAGATCTTATTGTTTTCATAGATCTCTTTTGTGGTCTTTATTTTGATTTCGTCATTTATATACGTAGAGAAGGATATTGGAATGCATTGTATTCCAGCATTGCTTTCTAAAGATATCTTTCCCTGATATAATCCTGTTGCGTTGGTTGTTGATATTGAAACGTAGACCTGATTGCCATTTTGTTCCAATTCGATGTTCCACGGTATCCATTTATATGTCTCAATTACAACTCGTATCTCTTTCTTTTTGATTTCGCCTCTTGCTTTCAAACCAGCTTTAATCCCATCATTCATTCGTTTTGCAGGATTATGCATTCTTACTTCAGATGTAAATCCATAGCCCCACTCAAAGAAAGGGCCTGCTATTACTTCCAATTCTTCGTCTTGAGCTTTTTCATCTCTATTCGTATCGTTCCAGTTATACAGATAGAGATCATATCCCTCTTCTTTCTCTAGCTTGGTATTTTTGGCATCTCTTTCATAGTAGGATGAGATTCTTAATAGATCGCAATCGAGCAATTCTTTGGGAATAGTGAAAAAAATGCCCTTATCCTCTGGTTTCAATGATACTTCTTTCTTCATATCTTTTATTAATATTTGAGGCTTCAGATCTATCGCTTCTCCAGAATAATCTGATATTGTGAAATTAAACCTCGCAATAGATCCTGCCTCAATAGGCGATGTGATGAGCAACGCAGGTTCAACTAAAATTCCATATTTTCCGGATGCTATTTCAACAGCTCTCTTGGCATTTATTATGCCGGAACCTTGAGCGAAGACTTCTTCACCTAGATCTGTGGCCGAGGACAAGAGAATGTCCCTGGCCTTCTCAGATGTCGGGAATCTCCCATATGCATCTTTGTAGGCCTGGTAGATTAGCGCAATAACCGCAGCTGCATGTGGCGTTGAACCGCTGGTGCCGCCGCCGAATCCATCCCATGAAGCCTTGCCATTATGGGTTATCCATAGGGGTAACGCCTCTGGTGTACGATCACTGGTAGCCAGCACATCCGGTTCGATCTGTCCAAGGGCGTTAGGACCTCGTGAGGAGAAACAGGCTATATCTCCATTATGACGTGAGCCGTTCCACCACATATCATAAGTTCCACCAACATTAATTATGCGTCCTCCAGATGGGGGATTGCAGGTGCCGTATCCAGATCCGTCGTTTCCATTCGCATACACTAGGGTTGTAGAGGGCGAGACTCTGGTGGTTAGGTATTCTAAGAATGCAGAACCTTCATCGACACCTTTGTTGAACACGTTCCTAATGCCTCCACTTCGGCTTATGATATCTGCTTCATCGCCCGTATTTGGAATTCCATCATACCCAATCGAGGCAAGGAGACAGAGGAGCTTATCATTTGCTCCAAATAATCGAACTGGTACAATTCTGGCATCATAGGCAATTCCCTTCACATGTTTTCCCTGAGCAACTATGATAGATGCACACATTGTACCGTGATTCCAGTCATCAAAATGAAAAGCAACCAGTTCTCCATTTTTCGGTATCTTTGCTTTCTCTCCGTAGAGCATCTTAGAGAATGGAAGTGGTGTCTTTCCATCAGCTATAAAGTAAATCATACCACCAGATTCGTCCGGATAGCCATCATTGTCTCTGTCCCAGTAGGAGATCTCATCCCCTTTTCTGCAGGGCTTATCATCTCTGAAATCGAAATTATTATTTAAATCTACGTATACAGTATCATATACGCCAGAGGTCTTCTCGTCTACTAAAAGGACCTTCACCGGCGAGCCGTAAAACTGAGCTAGGTGCCCATCTGGATGATCTCCAATGTGGTAAATGCCGCTTTTGCTGGTCCCAGTAACATGATAGCCTTTTGTATCCAGAGAGCTAGTATTTGCATACTGTGAACGGTAGATAGGGGTATCTTGCTGAAATGCGGATAACGAATCTGGATCTATAACGATAGGCCAGCCATAGTAAGGAGAACTGACGTTTTCAATTCGAGCTTGAGAACCAATAAGGTCCGGAGTGGCAAAGTCTAATCCGCTATCCATTAAAGCTATTTTCACACCCTTGCCGGTGTAGCCCATGTCCCAAGCATCTTCGATTCCGAAATTTTCTAGCCCTTTATATATATTGTAAATTGCAGGATTTCCTCCTCCTATCGCATTTGAGGGTGACACTATTATCGTTACTACTAGAGATATGATAAGAATATATTCTCCTGTACTCATGAAGGCACCGCCTTTAACATTTCTTTATCGAACGAAATGTAGAAATCATCATCTAGTGTGTTTCCTTGGCCTAGGAAAATGATATTGCTGTCAGGTTCAATCTCATTTGCATTATGGGTAATTATAATAATCGTTTTTTCGCTTTTAAAGCCTTTGATAATTTTATTTATTGATCTTCTAGAATCTATATCTATAGACCTAGTTACCTCATCGAGCAGTAATATTGGAGCGTTCTTCAAGATCGCTCTTGCTAGGGCGATTTTCTGCTTCTCTCCGGTTGATAGTTTTAGGCCACTCTCTCCAACCTGAGTTTGATAGCCATTGGGTAGATTAATTATGAATTCGTGTGCGCCGACCTTCTTTGCAGCATGAATGATGTTCTCTTCTGACGCGGTAAGATTGCCAATATGAATATTCTCGTAGATGGAGCCATCAAATAAATATGGATTCGAAAAAATAATCGAGATGTTCTTCCTAAGACTATCTTTCCTAATCTTTGAGATATCTTGCCCATCTATCTTGATCTGCCCCTTATCCAATGAATAAATGGAACTAATTAATTTAAGGATTGTGGACTTTCCACTGCCATTATCACCCACTATATAATTCAGGCCTTTTTCAAAGGTGGCACTTAAACCGCAGAGGATCCGCCTATTATCATAAGAAAACCACACATCATTAAATTCTACTGTGCCATCTTTTAGTTCTAGCTCTTCTTTGCCACCCTCGTCATTTTCCAGACTTAATATGTTGCTAATTCTGTCGAAGGCTGGAAGAGAACTTTTATAAAAGGACCATAGGAAGGCAAGTTGTGATAGAGGTCCAAAGAAGAGGCCGACATAGCTTATGAAAGCTGTAAATGTGCCTATGGTCAATGATCCCTGAATTACCATGTTTCCGCCAAACAAGATAAGCAGAATCATGGGTATTCCGTTCATCAAAGAACTTACAGAGCTGTTCATAGAGGAGTTTTTTGTATAGTCTATAGATGCTTCAAAGTATCCTTTCATCTCTTTATCGAACTTATCCCGAGACCACTTCTCAAGCGAGAACGCCTTTATTAAGAGTATCATAGATAGATTTTCTTTGATAAATGAGTATATCGATGCGGTCTTTATCAATGATATTCTTTGTGTATTTTCCAATCGTCTTCCAAAGAATGAAATCGGTAAGATGAATAACATTGCAGGTAGCACTACAATTAATGTAAGTTGTACATTCAAAAATAGCATTATTGTAATGGGTGCAATAATACGTATAACGCTAATAGAAAATTCAGGAATGATATAAGTAAACATATTTATGGCAGATCGTGTATTAACAACAATGCGACTCAGTAGGTCTCCTACTTTCATATCTTGAATTTTCTCTATAGGTGCAAGTTGAATTGCGCTAAATACTTCTTTAGCGACATCATTGAAAATGACTAGGTCCAGGGTCCCTTTTTTATAACCTGAGATGTAAGCTGAAATCGATGAAATGATGTATGTTCCTGTAGTTCCCAAGAGGATATAGCCAAACATCTCTGTCCTTCTGTCAATAAAAACGTCATCTACTAATGATTTGGCGAGCAATGGGGTGATAAATGAAAAGATGGTGCCCATAAAGCTCAAAATAATGAGAAATATCATTGTTGGGGCGTATGGTCTAACAAATCTAGTAATAAAATACCTATATTTATCCTTCATTTTAGCCATTCTCCTTCTATTGGATTGTAGCCGCAAAGCCTCTTGCCACTTAATTTTCCTGTTAAATTTTCTTCTAATGCTCTGCAATCAGTACAAGCATACCTAAACTCACAACATTTACATTTCTCTATTTTATCTAAATTTAATTTCCAGATTTTCTCTATTTCTTTCCAATTTTTCTCGAAAACTTGATAGAGTTCTCCATTCCTCACATTGCCAAATCTATGGCTTCTCATTAAAGGGCAAGGAATTACGTTGCCATTATGGCAGATGGCCAATGTATGTCCCAGACAAGGGTGATATTCTATATTATCTATAAACTTGTATACATTCACGGGTAATATTTTCTTTTTGGAAATTATTGGCAGATTATTTGATAGCGATTCGACATCATCGATCACAAAATCTATCTTTATTCCTTTACTCTCCATGTCGTAGAAATCTGTCCAATCGTCGGGATTCATAACCATAATTACGGACGATTGGTTATATTGAGGTACATTAATATTATCAGTTTGTATGATTAAATTGGCTTTATTATTTAAATAATTTGCTATATCTAAGGATAGGCTTTGGTGATGAAGTGTGATATAAATATTCCTGAATTTGCTATTTGCATAATTTACTATATTGACTGTCTTAGCCCATACCAATGTCAAATCTCCGCCAATTATAAAAATATCCTTACAATCCAAATCGCTTAGGTCATTAATTATTCTTTTCCACTTTTCTAAGCTTAATGATTCTCCGTTTTCATTCCATCTATTGCATCCTATACATCCTAGACTTCTTTTTACACCATTATACCCGCAGAACCAGCAGTTTCTATTACATATATTGTTTATTTCAAGAAAGGCTCTATGGAATGCTGGTGGCTCGCTTTGAATTTCTCTGATAGGCGAACCCGCCCTCAATTTTTGTACATATATTTTCTTTTTGTAAAACCTCCCAATTCGAAGCTTTTCCAATTCGGTAAGATACGTATTATCTTCATTTACTACGTCATTATTTTCGCTAGATGTCACAATTCTTGTCTCATATTGATTTAGCGCATATATTTTTTCATCAATTAAATCATAAATCGCTCCGCATTTTTTCCCTCTTATTAAATAGCACTCTGGATTTAGTCTGAAATACATTTTCATTCACCATACGAATTATAATATTTTCTAATATTATTATATTTAATATTAGAATCGTCTATAAATTCTGGGAACTTTTCAGCTATTTCAAACGCTTCAATAAATGATCTTTTCATATTAGATTCAACTTCTTTGCACACGGTTGAAGAGTGTAGGAAATCCTTATCGGTTGCGAACGACTTATAGCAAAAATTGCATCTTCGCGCGACACCACATTCCGGACATTTGTCCATACAACTATTATAATTAACTATTAGTTTATAGATCTTCTTAAAATTTAATCCTTCATTTACGTTGCCAATAGGAAAATCGCTATTCACTTTCTCACATAGATGGTAAAATCCGTTGACATCTACGAATATCTTCCTTCCTGGTATACATGCACCTGTAAATGGCATTAACGGATGATGTGGATAAATTGAAATGCTCCTAAAGAGAGCTCTTCTTGGAGCTTGACCAATTAGGTCATCAAAGAGTGTTGTCTTTTTCCTATGTCTATGGTGATCTAAATTCATGAAATAGAAATTTCTGGCTCTTTCGAACTGTTCCATAAATGCAAGAAACTCCTCCTCTGTAAATTGCTGATAATAGGAACATCCTTCTACATCGTCAACTGGGAACGCTCCTTGTACACGCGGAACGTCTTGTCTATTAAAGAATTCCTCCCGCTTGAATAGATTGCTTCTCCAATCGAAAACTGGGAGGCATCCGATTTCTTGATAGCCTTCTATCATTATTGAACTAACATTTTTCATAACGTCTCTGAAGGTTCCATTCCCATTAGTATAGACTCTAAGTCTATCATGCTCCTCTTCAGGCCCGTCCAGACTAACGTCTATGATAAACTTAAATTTCATAAGCCAATTCGCTTTTTCTTTATCTAGTAAACTGCCATTTGTGGTAATCGTGTATATCGTTTTATGATCCTTGTATTCATTTTCTATGTAATCTACTAGATCTTTAATTAATTTAAAATTTAATAAGGGTTCTCCCCCATAAAATCCTATTGCTGGCCTTCTTAGTGGATTGTATCTCTTTCCCTCATCAAGTAATGAGAAATAGTAATCTATTGCCTTTTTTGCGATAGAAAACTTCATATATTTATCAGAAGGCCTCCTTGTGTACTTGTAGAAATCGGAATAGGCGCAATATTTACACATGAAATTGCAATCTTCTGTGATGCATAATGTTAGACGCAATAGACCAAATTTTAACACCGAATATCTAATATCCGATTCAGTAAACGTTTGAATATTCTTAGTCTTTTGAATTTGGGTTTTTATTTTATTCCACTTTCGAATCCAATCGTAGCAAAATGAGATTTCCTCTCTCTCAATATTTTCTTTTAATAAACACATGACCTTCTCTTTAGTGACTGAATCATGATTTGAGAGCACGTCTAAAACGGATCTCATAGCTGGGGAAAATGGAATAAATAAGCCTACTTCATCATCCCATGCATACAAATTTCCTGTTGAAGTTTCAAATTCTAGCATATTATCACAATCTTTAATTTATCCTAATATATTATTATATAGGTGCTGGAGCACCTGTACTCGTTGTTTTGGTGCTCCAGTCTTTACTTGGACTACCTTACCAATATTTGGATGGATTGGTTTGGTAGTCCTGCCCATAGAAGACACTCTGGGCGTTGCCACCTGAACAGCTACACCAATTACAGTAGCATGCCTCAGGTGTTCCTCCGTCTTGGTTCGCTTTTGAAAACTCTTCCATTTATACCAAACTCCATTCCTTGGTCGGGATTTACTCCGCCACTCTATCCTATTATCACACTCCTATATAAATTTAAGTTTTTACATGAAATGTAAAAACGACTTATTTTAAAAAATACGATTTTTAGAAAGAAATTTACATCATCGATATTGTAAAAAGGTTTAGTATTTGATATTTAAACTCAATTCAAAGTTTAGATCTAATCTATTAGTAAATAGCCAATAAAAAATTAAATAAAAACATATTTTCAGCTTATTAGCTTTAAAATATCTACTTTAAAGTCAAAATTTCTAAGTACTGACTGACATTTCCACATTCACTTCAGCACCACCATCTTCTCTCCTCTCTTCGCGCCGGGGCACCTCCTGACCTCGAAAGTCCCCTTGTCCAGGCTATTTACCACTCTCGTGAACTGCGAGGGGCTTAGCTTCATCTCGCTTTGCAGCTCCCGAAAGGACAGA
>MVQI01000059.1 GCA_002067795.1 Methanosaeta sp. PtaB.Bin039 | reverse complement strand
AGACTCGTGGCGGCTCTAAAAGATCATCGATATCAGGTACAGCCAACGTGAGCTCGCTCAGGATATAATGTGGGCCGGGGTCACAGGAATTGAGAGCCACGACGTATCCGACATCCTCTCATGGCCAAAGAACGCTGCTGCGCCCTTGAGATCCTGGAAGGCCGCCTGGCAAAAGGAGACATTTCCGACTCTGAAATAAGGAAAGGAGACCTGATCATCCGCATGAGAGCCCCATCCTGCCACTGCTTGAATGTGGGCGACAAGCTGGAGTATGGACAGCCGTAAATGACTGCATGACTCCACCTCTGGCCAGAGAGAACCTCCGGTTGATCGATCATAGGTCCGCCGTTTTATCCCGATTTTGACACCATCGGCCAGCTGCTGCCCTTTGTCAGCCGAATACACCGGCAAACGTCCATCGGCGGCGTTTTGTGACCACGCCAGATCAGACGCTCTCGTTTGCCTTCTTTAAAGAAAAAAACCAGGATTCTTCAGATCATCCTGCCCTGGATTGCCAGGGGACCTGGGGGAAAGAGGCAGGAAAGGATTATTACCCAATGCCTTACAGGTGGACCTCGGTTTGAAAGAGGCAACGGCTGAAAGATTTGAGGAGACGGACCTATGGACAGCAGCCAGTATCCTGCGAGAATCGCCAGGCACCGCATAATGGTCATGAGCGGCAAAGGTGGGGTGGGCAAGACCACCGTTGCCGTAAACCTTGCCCTTGGCCTCGCGCTTTTCGGCAGGTCGGTAGGGCTTCTCGACGCCGACCTCACCGGCCCAAACGTTCCCAAGATGCTGCACATGGAGGACCAGGGACTTGAAGGGGATGACGGATACCTGGAGCCGGCGCTTCTGCCGGTGGGCCCGGAAGGGCTCAAGGTGGTCTCAATGGCCTTCCTTGCAGCCAAAGACCAGGCGGTTGCCTGGAAAGGCCCTCTCAAGATCTCGATGCTTCGCCAGTTCGTGCAGAGGATAGACTGGGGCGACCTGGACTACCTGGTGGTGGACCTCCCGCCGGGCACCGGGGACGAGCCGATCAGCATCTCCCAGCTTCTCTCGCCTCAGGGCGCCATAATAGTGACCACACGGCATCCGGTGTCCCTGGACGACGCCGCCAGGTCGATCGAGCTTGCATCAGCGATGAAGATCCCGGTGCTGGGAATCGTTGAGAACATGTCAGGCCTCCGGTGCCCTCACTGCGGCAGACAGGTGGACCCATTCTGCCAGGAAGGTGCTGGGGGCACACCCGACGAGCTGCTTGGAGTGCCGGTCCTCGCCAAAATAGAGCTGCATTCTGAGATATCCAGGAGCGGAGACGCCGGCCGGCCGGTGATACTCCAGTCTGGAAATCCTGCCGCAAGAAGCCTTGAAGGGCTTGTCGAAAGGGTGATCGGCATGCTGGAGACGGGGACGCCTATATGACAGCAGGTGTGTTTTCGGACTGGCTTTGGCAATCCGAAAAGAGATCGGACTTGAGATCATATACGCCCACGTCGAAACAGGGACGCGAAAAAAGGCAACCGCATTGAAGTGCTGCGGGACGCCGGGAAAGGGCGGAGGTGGACCTGAAATCCGCCCGCCAAAGTTTTTAAAAAAATGCCGAAAAGACGGCGCAACCATCTGATCCGGCCCCGCCCTCTAATCCTCTTCAAGCTCCCGAAACAGCCTGGCTATTCCCTTCTTGGCAACAGAGAATGTGGGCACGCCGCCGGTGATCATGCAGACCTCCAGGGCCTCTAAGATTTCCTCCTTGGTGGCCCCGTAGTTCATTGCCACCTTTGCCTGAGGGTAGATGCAGTCCTCGCACATCCTGGTGGCAACGCAGGCCAGAGCGATCAGCCGCTTGGTCTTGCGATCCAAGGCACCGTCCTCAAGCAATACCCTGTCCATGCGTTCGATCATCTCAACAAGCTCGGGCTTGGCCTCGTAAATGGCCTTCAGCGTCTCGGGGACGTATCCGCCCATCTTGTCACCCAGACATCTCATCATGTTCTCGTGCCGATCACCACATCCGCACATGTAATTCACCAGTGATATCCAAAAGCGCTCTTCCGTTATAAAGCATGATATTGCCGGATAACTATGTCGCAAGATAGCCGGTTGATTGAAAGGACGAAAGTGCAGCATGATCAAAAGAATTTTGTAACCGAGGTCCACATTGTCCTTCACATGAAGGAGAAGTGGCTCATGGCCTGCGGGGCTTCCTGGGACGAGATCAAGCCCCTTATAACCACGGCCCTGGAGTCCGGATTCGACTGCGTGGTGGTGGACCGGGCCCATATAGACAGGGTGAGAGAGCTGGGCGGGATAAAGGTGGCCTGTTTCGGCCGGGAGAGGGGAAGAGAGGATATCCTGATCATCGGCAGACGCCAGGACGCCAGCGCATCCTCCCCGCTGCCAGACGACCTCAGCTATGCCGCCGACATCGGCCTGGCCCGCTCGCTCGACTGCCCGCTGGCAGGATACGTCGAGATCAGGTCAAAGCGTGACGAGGAGTTCGCAGTCGATCTGGGACGCGACGTTGACTACCTCCTGGCTGTGGGCACTGACTGGAAGGTGATCCCCCTCGAGAACATGATCGCCGGTCTGCAGGCCAGCCACACAAAGATCCTGGCTGGCGTCGGCAGCGCCGAAGAAGCACAAGTGGCCCTGTCCACCCTGGAGCACGGCTCAGACGGGGTGCTGCTGGAGACGGAAGATCCGTCGGAGATCAAGCGGGTGGCCGCGGCAGCTGAGAGATCGGACCAGGGTCATCTGAGTCTTCTCACCGCCACCGTGACCGCTGTCCAGCCTGTGGGCATGGGCGACCGGGTCTGCGTCGATACCTGCACGCTCATGCAGACCGGAGAGGGCATGCTGATAGGCTCACAGGCACGCGGTTTCTTCCTGATTCAGAGCGAGGCAGACGAGAGCCCCTATGTTGCTTCCAGGCCATTCCGGGTCAATGCCGGTGCTGTGCACGCCTATGTGCGGATTGGGGATAAGACACGCTACCTATCGGAGCTGAAGAGCGGTGACCAGGTATCGCTGGTCGACAGGTCTGGCGGGATCAGATCGGCCGTTGTTGGTCGGGTAAAGATCGAGCGCAGGCCTATGATCCTGGTCGAGGCGGAGGTCGAAGGGGAGAGGATCAGCACGCTGCTTCAAAACGCCGAGACTATCAAGCTGGTGGGCCCGGGCGGACCGCGGCCGGTTACCGAGCTGAAGGTCGGAGATCAGGTCCTGGTTCACCTGGAAGGATCTGCCCGGCATTTCGGAATGAGCATAGATGAGACCATAATCGAGCGGTGAGGAAGAGCAAGCGGAGGATACATGGGCCGCCTGAAGCTAAGAGGGCTGGACATAAAAGCCCCGGCCATCGTCGCCTCCCTCGGAGCCGACGCCTCATCTGCCCTGGACAGGGCGGTGGCTGAAGGGGCAGACATTGTAGAGGTCAGGCTCGACCTGATCAGGGAGGACCCTCTGGAAGTGCTGAAGGAGGTCCGAAAAAGGACCGATCTTCCCATACTCGCCACCTGCCGCCTGGCAGCGGAGGGGGGACGTTTCCGTGGACCGGAGGATTCGCGGATAGACCTGCTGGTAAAGGCGGCCGGCTTTGCCGACCTGGTGGATGTGGAGCTGAGGTCTCCGTACAGGGATGGGTTAATTGGCCAGGTATCGGTCCCTGTAGTTGTCTCCTATCATGATTTTGTTGGCATGGCCGACGTCGAGTCGATGCTTGAACAGGCTTTCCTGGCTGGGGCAGACCTGGCCAAGGTGGCTGTGACCCCATCCTTCCTCTCCGACAACCTGTATCTCCTCTCCCTGCTCCTGCTTGCCAGGCGGCCCACGTGCATCGTGGCAATGGGAGAGCTGGGCCGGCACATGAGGGCCGTTGCGCCCCTTTACGGCTCGGCACTCACCTATGGGTACGTGACCGATCAGACCGCTCCTGGCCAGATGAGCGTATCCGATCTGGCCCTGGCCTTCCGAATCCTTGGTGTTAGGTGAAGGGCACTTCATTTAGAGTGGAGCCAGCCGGATCCGACTTTCCCGAAATTTTGCTTGATACGTGTTACCACGTATCCCATAACCTATTTATCGTCAGGTGCCGTATGACTTGTCTGACGCTAGGACTTGGTCCGCCGATTCATATGCGTTGATTTAGAAATCCCCTCTGCCGTCAGCGTCATTAAAGCATCATGCCAAGGAGGATGCACATTGTACCAGACCGACCTATCTTACGACCCAGTGCCGGATTTCTCCCTGCCAGAAGCCTGCGCAGATTGGGACCTCCCTAGACCGAGCCCAGAGCCCCAGATGCCCAAGCAGAGGAGGCCGTCATTATGGTAAAGACCGAGGGCAGCTTTGCAGTTGAGGACATGTTGAACGTCCAGATCAACATCGGAGCTGTCGTTAAAGAGGAGGATGAATGGGACCAGCCTATGGGCCCGTTCCCGAA
>MVQI01000058.1 GCA_002067795.1 Methanosaeta sp. PtaB.Bin039 | reverse complement strand
GAGATGACGTCTTTAGTCTTTTGAGATGACGTCTTTAGTCTTTTGAGATGACGTCTCTAAAGGAGATGGTTCATTAAGGGAGACGCTGGATATGGTCAAAGCGGACCTGCGAAAATCCGGTCTTTTTGGAGGATCAATGTCGATGGATCTCAAGGGAAAGAGGGTGGCGGTCCTGGCCGCAGATATGTATGAGGATATGGAGCTATGGTATCCTTACTACCGGCTCAAGGAGGCTGGAGCCGAGGTGTTTCTGGTAGGGCCGGGCTTTGGGGCAAACGAGGTGAAGAGCAAACACGGCTATCCTGCCATTCTTGATATGAGGGCCAAAAAGGCCCAATCGTCCGGTTTCGATGCAGTCGTCATACCCGGCGGCTATGCGCCGGATCTGTTGCGCCGTTGTTCGACCACGCTGGAGTTCGTGAGAGGAATGGCGATGGACGGGCGTGTGGTAGCCGCGATATGCCATGCTGGCTGGGTTCTGATATCAGCCGACGTTGTCAAGGGGAGGAGGCTGACCTCGTTCTTCTCCATAAAAGACGACCTGGTGAATGCAGGAGCGGAATGGGTAGATGCAGAGGTGGTGGTTGACGGCAATATCATCACATCCCGCTCTCCTGCAGATCTGCCTGCCTTTTGCCAGGCCATCATAGAGGCCATGTTAGTGTGATATCGGCCTTCTTTGGATTGCTGCGGCTGGGGTGTCTTGCCCCATCCCAGCAATAGCTGCCGGCTGCTTTCAGGCGCCACTTCATCTGTCGGATCAAAGCGCCTCTGCGCGATCCGCCTTCTCAATGAGGCCATTACGGGTTCCATGGTGCCTCCTGATAAAGCAACTCTCGCTTGTCGCGTATGGTCAGGCGTGGCAGATCTCCTTGCTGCCTCTCCGTCACGACGGACTGCAGCCAAGACGGCCTGATCTACCGGTGCGGCTCGACTTTTCTGCATTTTCGTCCTGCATAGCTGGCCAGCTAAAATATAATATAAAGAACAGCTGCAGCACTTGATCCAAAGCAAAAGCTTTAATGCCTCCTGCATAACCCACAGCTGATGTTCTCAGACTGGGAAGAGCTCAAGCTGATAGAGGACGGCCTGAAGTCTCTTGGCGGAGAGTGTCTGCGTCCCGACATGGGGGAGATGGTGGATTACGTTCTCTCCTCTCCAGGCAAGAGAGTTCGACCTCTCATACTCCTCGTATCAGCCAGGGCATTTGGCTGCCCGCCAGGCAGAGCCCTTGATGCCGCGCTGGCCATTGAGCTGGTCCATGCAGCCTCCCTCGTCCATGACGACATCCTGGACGGAGGTGTGGAGAGGCGAGGAGCTCCCAGCGCTGTTAGAAGGTACGGCATTGATGCTGCCCTACTGGGTGGCGATTATCTGATCTCCCGGTCTATCGATCTCATCTCCGCTTACGGTCGCCCCGTAATTCAGGGATTTGCCCGTGCCTGCATGAACATGGCAGAAGGCGAGATGCTGGACCTCTCCCGCATATCCTCGGTCGAGGAGTATTATCAATGCGTCTTTGGCAAGACCGCATCCCTCTTCGCCAGCTCCGCCCGCCTGGGATGTATGATTGGTGGAGCGTCATCTCGAGATCAGGCTCTATTAGAGAGCTACGGCCGCAACCTGGGTCTGGCCTATCAGATAATGGATGATTTGGGGGAGGTCTTTGGAGTGGACCAGAAGAAGAGGTCGGTAAAGAGTTCGGTCACGCTTCCACGCCTGCATATGGAGAAAGGGTCCGCCCAGGATGCATGGGATGTCTGCTCCAGGCTGGTACAGGAGCATTCAACCGCTGCCGGCAAAGCTCTGTCGGAGTCCGGGGGCGATCAGGCTATGAAGGACCGATTGATGTTGATTCTCGATGTGATGACAAGGCGCCCGGTGAATAAATGCCCATTGCAGAGACCTCTGTGCTGAGCGTGGACCTTCGCAGCGATGGGGGACGAATACGACTGGTCCCAAGCGGTCCATTGGCGGTCCTGGCATCGCCGGTGATCGATCTCATCAACAGGGTGTTTGCCGACGAAAAGCCCATATCCTCAGGCCAGCAGACCATCTTCTCGACCTGGATCCCTCCCGCGCCCAGCCCTGCCTTCGACCGCATGATCTCCTCGCAGATCGGGGCGATATTGCGTCGGCGCGTTCCGGATCAGTTCTCCATAGCCGTGGTCAGGGCTTGCCCCAACCGCTGCCTTCATTGCGCTGCGCCATCCCGCGGCGGCGAAGTTCTTCCATCCGAGACGGTGCGCCGTGTGGTGAACGAGGCTCTGCAGCTGGGCAGCTATCTGATAACCTTCGACGGTGGCGAGCCCATGCTGCGGCACGATCTGCCGGATCTGGTGGCCTCGGTTGACAGCCGTGCGGTTGCCACGAGTTTCTCCAGCGGATACGGCCTTACTCCCGATCGTGCACGCTGCCTGAAGGCTGCCGGGATATACGCGGTTAGGATCAGCATCGATAGCCCGCTGGCCCAGCAGCATGACAAATTCCGCGGACGAGAAGGCGCATTCGCCGATGCCCTGGCAGGGGCAGAGTCTGCATTGAAGGCCGGGATTTTGACCGACCTGTTCATGGTGGTCTCCCCTCACAACATCGACCAGCTGGAGGAGGCTTACTCCCTGGCCTGCAGGATGGGTGTTCACGAGCTCTCATTCTATGAGATCGTGGCAGTAGGACGTTGGTGCGACCATCTGGACGAGACCCTCTCCAAAGGCGATATATCCCGGTTGAAGGCGTTTCATCGCAGCAAGAACGCCAACGTCGAGGGTCCAAGGGTGACTGCGCTTCCCTATTTGTTGTCTCCGGAGATGTTCGGATGCTTCGCCGGCAGGCGATGGATTCATGTTGATGCATCCGGAGAGGCTCTGCCCTGTGCCTACCTTCCTTTGAGCTTCGGAAACGTCCGGAAGCAGAGCCTGGCCGATATCTGGAGGAAGATGAGCCGCTATCGATGGTTCTCAGGAAAGTGCGCCTGCCTGATGAAGGATCAGGCCTTCCGGCAGGATCACTCCAGCATCCTGGCTGGGATGCATGATGAGCGGGAATAGATCATTTTTTTGCGGGCGGGCAAAGTCCGATCCCTGCCAAAAGATTTAAGCTGCCTTCCGGAGATGCTTCATGGGTGGCATTGCCCCCTATTTGAATTGGCGACAAACGGAGGTTCAGATGATGAGACTTAAGCTAACACTGTTTACCCTGATATTGGTTGCTTTCCTGGTCAGCTCTGGCCTGGCCCAGAAGACCGCTACAACCATAACCAAGCCAGGGGATGTCCTTGGTGAGAACCTGGGCTGGATGGATATATCAAGCACCGAGCATACAGGGGAGTACCTTGCCAAGACCGGTGGCGCTACCGGCAGCGCAACCGCCTATAGCATGTACGACGTGCGAGGCAACTGGTCTATGGAGCTGCGAAACCTCAATGATAAGATCGTGGGCAGCATGCGGCTCACCCTGACACAGATCGGCACAATAGTCTTTGGAGCCGGCACAATGCCGGTAGAAGGATCAAACCAGCTGATAACCGCCAACGGAGCGATCACCGAGGGCACCATGAGCCTGGCCGTGGTGAGCTATCCCCAACTGACGCTCTTCCAGATGCGTCTTCCGATTAGCGACAACCGCACCGACGGAAATTTCGATGCCTATAGCAGCGCCGGCGGAGTACCTCTGCAGGGACGTGTGATAGGCGAGAAGGACGTTGCCAGGACCCTGAGCTAAAAGAGCTGGACGCGTCTTTCCCTTATTTTTTTAATTTTCCATTCAATCCTCAGGACACATGTCCAATTGCGCTCATCGCCCTGCAGGTTCGATTATCGAGCGAGGAGGTCTGCCAGGCCAAGGCCTTTATATCCGTGGGTCCATCTTCACCTTCAGGTGAACGATTCATGAGACTTATGTTTCTCGTTATGATCACAGCGCTTGCCTTTGCAGGCCTGCCTCTTGTAGCATCTGAAGATGAAGGATCGATGGCTTCGAACCTCGATGATGCTTCCATATTCACCGTAGGCAAGACCGGCATGACCCCTGGAGTGGGTGTCGGTGCTCAGACATCCACGCCAGCGACTCCCATGCCGCTTGGCACTGGTGTTCCGGTTGTGGCATCGTTTCAGGCCAACGATTCTGCCGAAGAGCCGGTAGTAAAGAGCACTGTCAAAGAGGTGAAGAACGCCACATCTTCTCAGGAAGCGTCCTTGGCCAAAGGGACGGGCGAGATGGCCAGCCTGGCTGGGAACTGGTCTGTGCTTCTGCCGGATGAGGTGACGTTGGATCTTTCCTTATTCCAGGTTGATTCGGTTGTGTTTGGGACGGGTTCTCTGACCCAGGTAAACTACACTCAGGAGCTGGTTGCTTCTGGTTCGGTACAAGGGCAAAACGCCACACTTTACCTGATGGACCTGACCGGAGCCAGCCTTTACCTGCTCAATCTGACCGTGGAGGACCAGGAGGCCAGCGGGGATTTCACCCTGTACGGCCAGTCCGGTGTCATAGTCCGTGACGAGATCAGCGGTTTTGGCTACTAGATATCGACGATTGGGGATTTTTTATAGGTCCCATAATCCTTTTCCGTCGATAAAGCTTATCGGCCAATCAGAATCTCGCATAACATAGCGGTGGTTGAAAATATGAAAATCGATCTTCGAGTCGCAATCCCCCTCATCTCCCTGGCAATACTTGCATGTTTCGCCGTCAGCCTCCACGTCTCTGCCCAGAGCGATGTGGACAAGTACATCTCCACTTCCCGGGGGGAGGTCTCCCCTGTCTACGATGCCCGCTTCGCTCCTGACCCAAGGAGCTCCAGAAAGGCCTGGAATCTGGGTACAGATGAGGACGAGGATGCGAATGCAACTGGGAACGGCTCGGCTGATGCCGGGGAATCCGTCACAAGTCCCCCACCATCAGAGCAGCCAGTGTCGGCCCCGTCCTTGCGGGCAGTCTCCGGCAGCTGGGCGCTGCAGATGACAGGGCCATCCACACGCAGCCTGGATCTGGAGCTGTACCAGAGCGGCGGGACGGTCTTTGGCCACGGCTCGCTCAAGACCGGAGAGGTGGTCGATCCCGTTTCAGCAGTTGGGGAAGTCAGCGGGGAGGTCTTGACGCTGCGTCTGGTCTCCTCAGACAGCCTTTACTCCCTGGATCTCGGGCTAAAAGAGCCGGTTGCCGGAAGCTATACAGCTTACAGCCAATTTGGGGATTCCTGGGCCGGGGCTGTCATGCCGGCCTGATCCCTCCTCGATACTTTTTTCGATGGCCTGATCGGATCGATAGCGACTGTTGGATCTGCGCTCCTTTCAAGGAACGTGCGATGCCGTGCGGATAGCGGATCGAAAGGAGCGCCAGAGACCGGCCCGATCCTCCCATCAGGCTTTTTCAAGAGAGGCCGCAATTTGCGAAAAACTGCCTTTCGGGCTCTTGCTTTCAGGCTTTCGGCTGGCCGAACTTCTTCATTAGGCGCTTCATATTCATCTTGCCCATGCCCCCTCTCATACCTTTGATGGCTTTTTGCATGGCCTGGTGGGACTTGAGAAGCTCTTTTACGAGCTCCGGTTTTGTTCCACTTCCAAGCGATATCCTCTTGATCCGGGCGGCAGTGATTATCTTTGGGTTCTCAAGCTCCTGATCGGTCATCGAGTCCATGATGACCTTGTACTTATCCAGCCTGTCCTTCGTCACCTGATACTCTTTGTCCGACAGCTCCAGGCCGAGGCCGCCCATGGGCAACATCTGCATGATCTGCTTCAAGGGCCCCATCTTGTTCATCGCCTCCATCTGATGATACATATCTTTGAGGGTGAACTTGCCCCTCATCATGGACTCGAGGTCCACCTCTTCCTCGATCTTGACCTCCTGAGCCCGCTCTATCAGGGTCTTGACGTCTCCCATGCCCAGCAGGCGGGAGATGAAGCGATCGGCCTCGAAGCGTTCCAGGTCGTTGGGCGTCTCCCCTACCCCGATGAAGGCAACCGAGGACTTGGTCTCTGCCACTGCCGACATGGCGCCGCCGCCTTTAGCAGTGCCGTCAAGCTTGGTTATAATCACCCCGGTTATGCCGACAGCCTCGTTGAAAGCCCGGGCCTGCTCGCTGGCCTGCTGTCCTAAGGCTGCGTCCATCACAAGCAGCTTGTGATCGGCATTGACAACCGCATGGATGTCCTTCATCTCCTGTATAAGGTCGGACTCCAGGGCGTGCCTTCCTGCCGTGTCCACGATCTTCACGTCGTAGCGCTTGGCAGCCTCAAGCCCGATCCTGGCCACGGACGGTGCGTCGGGATTGCCCTTATCCCCGTAGAAGAAAATGCCCTGCCTCTCGCATAGGGCTTTAAGCTGGTCGTAAGCCCCAGCCCGGAAGGTGTCGGCGCATATGACCGCAGTGCGCAGGCCTTTTCGCTGGAAAAATGTGGCCAGCTTGGCAGCTGTGGTGGTCTTGCCGCTGCCCTGCAGCCCAATGAGCATTATTGTCTGCTTTTTTAAGGCGACATCGGAGCTTCTGCCCACCAGGTTAATCAGCTCCTGGTAGACGATGTTGATGACGTGTTCTCGCGGGTTCATCCCTGCTGGCGGCTTCTCGCTCAAGGCCCTATCCCTGATGCGATTGGAGATGTTCATGACCAGCTTTACGTTAACGTCTGCCGAGAGAAGCGCCCTCTGGATCTCCCGGACCGTCTCGTCCACCAGGGTCTTATCCAGCCGGCTGGCCGAGGCGATCTTCTTCAACGCGTCCCGAAGGGACCCTCCCAAGCTATCGAGCACCATATTTACTCACAACGCACAAAATCGATCCTGACATCTGCTCAAGCCCATATATATACATGCGGCGGACTGTCCTGCAGTCGCCACCCAGCATGGGGATCATGATACCCAGCCTTTTGGGATAGGATGATTGTTCAATATCGCTGGATCAATATTGGGGATTATATCCCCATCGAAGACGCATCAGGTCGGGTACAATGCCTATCGACTATGGCTTTTCAGGACTTTCCGGACAAACGGCTTATTTGCCCTCGAAACAGTCCTGCATAAATTGCGCAGTCGCGGGGGATTCAGTAGCCCAACAACTCATGAGATCCTCTGTAAAGGAGAGATAGGCTCAGCTCCACCGCCTCAAATCCTCGATCCAGGGCCAATTCCTCTAAAAAGCCTGCACAACTGCCCGGTCCAGGCCGCAGCCCTGCATAGATGGAGAGACGAAGACCTGGATAATCTCCATTTCCACCAGTGAGCCGGTAGCTACCAACCAACCATCATGCCTGGCAATCGTGGCCGGAACCACCAACGGCTATGTGGCGGAAGAGATCCTAAGAGAAATCGGCCAGGCGGGCGGCTTTTCTCGCAAGCGATTCTTCCGAGGAATAATCCTCCCGGCCTGGCATAAGACTACGGATGACGGCCGCCTGGCCGACCAGTGCGGATTTCCGGGCGACGTGATAATATCCAACGGCGTATGGCAGAGGGGTAAGACAATATTCGACGTGGTCGACGACCTGAAGGAAGGCGATGTAATTCTGAAAGGAGCAAACGCCCTTGACCTGCGCAGAGGTCAGGCCGCGATTCTCGTTGGCCACCCTAGAGGTGGGACGACCAGCGCGATTCTGCAAGCTGTGGCGGGTCGGCGGGTGCGTCTGATACTGCCCGTCGGATTGGAGAAGTGGATCACGGGAGATCTGAACCAATTGGCAATGAAGCTGAATGCGCCTGGAGCCGAAGGCCCGCGTTTTCTGCCAATCCCAGGTCAGGTCTTCAGAAAGGTCGATGCTATTAGACTCCTGACAGGCGCCGATGCTAATCTTATCGCAGCAGGCGGCGTCCGCGGGGCGGAGGGAAGCATCTGGCTGGCCCTGCAGGGCAGCAATAGGGAGGAGGACGCCGCAGAGGAGTTATTGAGGTTGGTCTCTGAAGAGCCGGGATTCGAGCTGTAGATCTTGTTCTATCGATGGGTACGGGATTTTGCCAATTTGAATGCTGAATCCTTTTCCGTCCTCCAAAGAGACTCCCAGAATGCGCGGGAGCTTGGGCTGCGGTGAAAGCCACGCAGACAGATCCTTGTTATCGGGCGGATCGATTTGGAGACCTGGATCTCATATGTAGTGATATCCTTTGATTTGCTGCATTCAAGCATTCACCGATCCGGTAGGCCCTCCTCCAGTCATTCCGGGCAGCCCTTTTCCCAGGTGGAAGTACTTGTAGTACCATTTCCGTTCCGATGGCCTGAACACCCCGATATCGTTGTTCCATCCATCCTGGTCGAAGTCGCCTGCTATTGGCAGATCTCCTGACCAGCCCCAGGTAATATCGTGATCGGTATTCCCGTTTGAATCGAAATCAAAGAACCATCGCTTCACTGAGGGCCGAAATACGCCTATGCCGTCCTCATATCCTGCGTAATCACCTTCGAAATCGGCTGCACTTGGTATCGGGATGTCTCCTGACCATCCCCAATGGGCAATCTCTTCATCGGTATTGCCGTTCGCATTAAAATCAAAGAACCATCGTGTCTGGGATGGCCTGAAGACGCCTATATCGTCATAATATCGATCTTGGTCAAGATCACCAGCTAGCGGAAGATCATCCACGACACCCCACGGCCCGATTCTTCTATCTGTAGTTCCATCTGCGCTGTAGTCGAAGTACCAGATCCTATCCGAATGCCTGAATACCGCTATATCATCAGAATAACCATCGCTATTGAAATCACCAGCAAGAGGGTGATCTTCCAGGATGCCCCATGGTCCCACGCTTCTATCTGTGGTTCCATCTGCGTCGTAATCAAAGTACCAGGTCCTTTCCGAAGGCCTGAAAACCCCCACGTCATCCTTTATCGAATCCCTATCGAAATCGCCTGCTATTGGCAGATCTCCCCTCAATCCCCACGGCCCCACAATCCTGTCCGATTGGCTCAACGAGCCGCCGACACATGCCAGGATCAGGACGACGAGACAGCTGATGTGGGCTCTGTCGATCCCTCTCATGTATTTCTCTCCGGCAGAGACATGGGAAACTACAACATATAAACATGATTGATTTATCTCATGAATCCCGACCGGCGGCCAGTGGCTGGAGAAACGATCGGGTTTCGTTGGCTACGTGGCCATGGGCAAGGCGCATTTTCAAAGGAAGAGTCCAGGATAGCATGAGGGGGGGCAAAAAAGCATGAAATGCCTTTTGAGCGCTTTCTTTCGCCAGGGCTCCCAAGGTCACCTTTGCGATATAAGGAGACGACCGAACGCTGCCTATTGGGCGATATCGCCCTTTGGCGATCGTCACCCGTAAATCAACGTCCCGACCGGGATTCGAACCCGGGTTGAAGGCTATCTGCGCATTGATCTCCGCAGGCCTCCGGGATGTCCACTACCCCATCGGGACAACGAGCACTCATGAATTCCTTCTTAGTTATAAGCCTGTTGATTTGGATGCCATGCGGGACTGGGATGTCCGCAGAGCCCGCAGGAAGTCTATCTTGCGGAACTCCGGCCAAAGTGGCGCGCAGAAGTAGGCGGCACATTCATTTCCGTTGGCCTGCCATGGCAGGAAGTTGGATGTCCTGGCCTCGCCTCCCGTACGGATGATCAGGTCAACTTTGGGCACCGGAGCATCTCCATGGGGATACAGATAGCGGCCGATGGTCTCCTCTTCCACCTGGTCTGCCCGGATCTTCCCGGTCTGGACCAGCCTGGCCAGATTGCGGGCGGCATCGGCAAGCTCGCACTGTCCTCCATAGGCCAGGGCGAGGTTGAAATACAGCCCATCATAGCCCAATGTAGCATCCTCAGCCTCCCGTATTGCTGCTTGAACCTTCTCTGGCAGCATCTCTATCCGGCCGATGGCCCTCACCCTTACTCGATTGCGATGGGTCTTCTCTGATACGGCCATCTCCCTCAACTTCTCGGAGATCAGGTCGAATAGGTACTCCTTCTCGTCATCCTGGCGGGCGAAGTTCTCGGTTGAAAATGCATACACTGTCAGGTGCTTGATTCCCAGCTCCAGGCACCAGTCCGATATCTTCTCAGTTATTCGGGCCCCCTGGCGGTGGCCGTCCCTGACCGGCAGCCCCTGATGGCGTGCAAAGCGGCGATTTCCATCCTGGATGACTGCCACATGGCTGACGAGCAGATTGCCGGATACATGTCGCTGCAGCAGTCTCTCATATAGCAGATACGCTGCCTGGATCGCCGGTCGGGGGATCAAGTCTTGAGAACCTCTCTGGGTACTTCGCAGATCGGTACTTAAAGATTGGTATATAAAAGATATTCACCCGGGCAAGATCGCCTCTATGCATTTTTGAGAATGAGCGTTCGTCTGATCGCCGCTGCAATGAGTGCGACTCGCGGCTTGTGTGATGAGCGGGCCTTGCGAAAAGGATGCATCAGAAATCTCTGTTGAACTGAGTGGGTCTGGTCCACATCCAAAGTCCAGAGCGTGAGATCCGGGCCCTCCGCCCATATCGTGCCAGGCCTTTCTATCCATCGGTTAAGCTCCAGTTGCCGAGTACCTTTTAAGGGGGAAAGTCTGTCTTTCCAAAAGATCCGGGGATCGCCAGAATCGCGAATGAACGGTGCTGGATCTCTTAGTCAATGGACTTTTGCCATGGATTGATTCGAGAGGTTGACTAAGCGTGGAACTTCATACTATCACAAGGATTGCGCCACTGTCACGAAGGCTTCCCTAAATCTGAGGGCAAGATACTAATAATTGATCGTAATACGGGATGGGCTGAGGGCCTGTGGTCTAGTTGGTTATGACATCGCCTTCACACGGCGGGGATCACGCGTTCGAATCGCGTCGGGCCCATCAGTCTCATCACCTGCCTGGCTGCCTCTCCTGAGGGAGTCATGCCAATTCTTCGAAAGATTCCCTTTGCCTTTAGAGAGGACGCAGATACCCGATCTCCCATACTCCTGGGTTTTACAGGCGAGTTTAAATAAGAGGTGGAGGTTATTCCATAGGTTGAAGTGGCATCGACTTTTGCGTCGATCCTTTCCCTATGATGGAGTTCTCAATTATCGAACTCTCGAATAACGATCTCTCGATGATCGAGGTGATATACTGTATAATAGAGGTGGCAACAGGGCCGGAACAGAAGAGGTCATAACCAGGGTACGTGTACCCCGCAAGCAGGACCGCGAGCTTTTCGGCTACGTGGAGAGCCTGCTGGGCTCCAACCGCATCAGGGTTCGCTGTCTGGACGGCCAGACCAGAATGGCCAGAATTCCCGGCAAGATGAAGAAGCGTATCTGGATTCGTGAGGGTGATGTGGTCATAGTGGTCCCCTGGGACTTCCAGAATGACAAGGCCGACGTTATCTGGCGGTATACTGGTCCTCAGGTGGACTGGTTGCAGCGGAAGGGATTCCTAAAGGCATCTCCTTAAAGCTGACCAGTGATGCGAAGATCGGATAAGCGGGAGCAGGAACTTGATTCGCGGATCGACCTCTTCCGAAAGCGGTTGAAGGACTCCGACGATCTCAAGGTCAAAGACGACGTTTTTGATACCCGCACCTTGATGAACCTGTATTACCTGGCCAAGAAGGGCTATCTCCAAGCCCTGGGCGGCCCGGTGAGTACCGGCAAAGAGGCAAACATCTTCTCAGCCCTGGGCAAGGGCGGGGATCTGGTGGCCTTGAAGATATACCGCGTGGCCACCACTGAATTCCGGTCCATGCAGGATTACCTTAGGGGAGACCCCCGCTTCGGCAATACCAAAGGCGACCGCCGCAGCCTCATCAACGCCTGGACCAGGAAGGAGTATAGAAACCTGCTTCGAGCGGAGGAGGCAGGGATTCGGGTACCGCATCCGTTTGTGGTTCGAGAGAACATAATAGTCCTTGAGTTCATCGGCCAGGAAGACCAGCCGGCACCCCTGCTTCGTGACGTCCAGTTGGATTCCGAAGAAGCCAGGCGTGCTTTTGAATGGCTGGCCGACGCGATTGCGACGCTTTACAGGCGAGCCGCACTGGTCCATGCCGATCTGAGCGAGTTCAATGTCCTTTACCCTGGCCATCCTGTTATAATAGATATGGCTCAATCAGTTACCCTTGACCATCCAATGGCCAGGAGCTTTCTGCGCCGAGATGTGTCCAATCTCGTCCGGTTCTTCCAGAGCCGCTACGGTATAGGCAGCATTGAAGAGGTCATGGCCAGGCTGAAGCCGCAGGCGAAAGACGAGGAAGCTCCAGCGAACGGGCAGGGCTAAGATGCACTGCGCCGAAAACTGGTGGGCAGTCTTTTTGATCTTGATGAGATCCGTGCCGCAATTTTGGGCAAAAGAGAGAAGAACCAATAATCCAATCGTGAATCGAGGAAGGCAATAGATTATGCACATAAAGATTCCCAGCGACAGAATCGGAGCACTTATCGGACCTGACGGAGAGACCAAGAATATGCTGGAGGAGCGCTGCGGCATAGCTCTTGATGTGGATAGCGAGAGCGGCTCAGTGACCGTCGATCCCCAGGGCGACGCCCTGGCTGCCATGAAGGCCATGGAGTTCGTAAAGGCCGTTGGAAGGGGTTTCTCTCCGGAAAGGGCACTTCCTCTGCTGGAGGATGAGATGCTGATGCTCGATCTGCTGGACCTATCCAAGCTGGTGGCTACCAAGAACGATATGGCACGCGTCAAAGGCCGCATCATAGGAAAGGACGGGAAGACCAGGGAGCTCATGGAGGAGCTGAGCGGCTCGCGCATTTCTGTCTATGGAAAAACAGTGGCCATCATCGGCCAGCCGGAACAGATCAGGGTAGTGCGGGCGGCAATCGAGATGCTGCTTGACGGAGCACCCCACGGAAACGTATACAGCTTCCTGGAAAAGAAGCACCGCGAGATGGCCATAGCGGAGCTGGAAGGAAAGCCCGACGTGCTGTAGGATCATGTTCTAGAGGATCCGGGCATATGACGCAGCACTGCCGTCTGTTTTGATCTGGTATTTCAGAGGTTGTTGTTCTTGGAACTGATGTGGGTTGCAGAGGACTGGTTCATCTTCTTAGGTGGCCTCTTGGCGATCCTTCTGATGATAGGCATAATGGTGGATGGCAGCGAATATCTGGGCAAGAGGGGCATCACCTCCTGGGGCCCGGTCATATTCGTCAGGACAACCAGGGGCCTGGCCATGCTGAATCGGCTGGCCCGCTTCGGCCGTCTCTGGAGGCCGCTGGCAACGGCAGGCGTGCCTCTAGTCGTTGCCGGTATGTTCTATTTCCTGGCATTGTTGCTCCTCATTAATTACATGATGATCCTCATGCCGCCTGAGCCTGGAGATTACAACGCCCCCCGTAACATACTGCTGATACCTGGTGTCAACCAGTACATCCCACTGGTATGGGGATGGATCGCGCTGGCTGTGACCATTGTTGTGCACGAATTCGCCCACGGGGTGCTGTGTAGGGTGGAGGGGGTGCGGGTCAGATCCATGGGGGCGATATTCCTGCTATTTCCTCTGGGCGCCTTTGTTGAGCCTGATGATGAGGAGCTGTTCGGCAGCAAGAATAAGCCAGCAGTGGCGAGCAGAGCTGCACGCATCCGCATACTCTCGGCTGGGGTGATAGCCAACTTCGCAATCGCTGCGCTTGCCCTCTTCCTGTTCTTCGGCCCGGTCCTCTCTGCAATCGCCCCTGTGGATAGCGTTGTTGTTGCAGATGTGGAGGAAGGCAGCCAAGCACAGGCTGAAGGCTTTGAGAAGGGGATGATAGTCTCCGGCTTTGGCAGCCTGGATGAGTTCTACAGCAGCCTGGTCCGATCCGGCTCCTCTGCGGTTCGGGTGATTCGCGAGGGAGATGAGACCGCCCTTGAGCTGAACATCAGCGGATCTCCTGCCAGGGGTGTCATGGTGATATCCACCTTCGACGGCTCCCCAGCGAGACTGGCCAAAATGCCGGAGCGGTTCTTGATAACAGGGCTCAACGGGACGCCAGCCGCCGACCTTGAGAGCTTCCGGTCCCTTATGGCTGCAACGATTCCTGGTCAGCCCCTGAGCGTGGATACCGACCGGGGTAGCTTTCAGATAAACCTGGACGACCGGGGTGACGGCACAGGCATGATAGGAGTGGGACTCTCCGGAAGCGCCGTCGATATAGGTGGAGCCGTATTTCAGATATTCCCGGCACGTCCTTTTCTTGACGTTCTCAGGTCTATTCCATCCTCCGGCCTTATCGGATTCAATACCCTGATGAGCCTCCCTTTCCGGGGGGTTTCGGGGTTTACCGAGGACGGATTTCAAGGATTTAGCGGCAATATGCTGCACTTTTTCCAGCCTGTGGGCTGGGCAGAGCCGCTGGGCGGCAGGATATTCTGGCTGGCCAACCTGCTCTTATGGGTTGGGTGGATCAACCTGTACGCTGGCCTTTTCAACTGTCTGCCGGCTGTCCCACTCGACGGAGGGCACGTATTCCGGGATCTTGTGAGGCTGTTGCTGGATCCGCTGGTCAGGGATGAGAGGCGGTCTGAGAGGCTAACCGGGGCTGCAGTGATGCTGCTTTCGGGATTGATAATATTCTCCCTGCTCTTCACCGTGATCGGCCCGTATCTGGCCCATGGCCTTCCCTCTTGATGCAGGGCAAGCTCATCCTTTTTCCCGCGCCAAATTCTTTTGGTCCGGGTATCTGACGTGGTCGCGGGCTCGCATCGGCTCTGAATCAGTTGGATCGCAGGTGATCCTGGAGCAGGCGGGCGACGGCGTAGGCAGGGAAGACCTGAGATATGCCGGATCCATAGATGTCAGATAGGCGCGAGTACTGCAGGCAGGCCGCTTCGCAAGCGGATGCAAGCAGGTTCTCACCGGCGCCGGCAACCACTGCCATCTTCAGGTCGTGCCGGCGCATCTGCCTCTCGATTCCCAGGCGTATCAGCCTGGCCTGCCTGCGCCTGGCACACTCCGCCACCTGTAGCGCGCCCTCTTCGCCTATCTCGGACAGATCGGAGCAGACTGTGCGGGCCAGGCGGCGCAGAGCGCCCTCCCGGGTTTTTGGCCCGCCGTCCGGCGTCTCACCGCTGTAATCCTGCGGCCCGATCTGGCCCAGGGACAGATAGGCATCACCTGTGACTGCAAACAGCTCAGAGGATAGTGGCAGGCGGCGGCCCAGCACGGTGACACGTTGCATCAGGGCAGCCAGGTTGGTACGTATCATGCCGGTGTAGATCAGCTCTCCTTGCGCCAGACGCAGAAAATCGGTGGATTCGGCAGTGTACTGTTCCTTTATCGGGATAAGGTCGGTGGTGGTGGACCCCATATCGGCAAACAGGCAACTGCCAGACTCCATTCCCACAAGCGCGGCGGAGGCTGACCAGTTTGCTGCGGCAAGCTCGGATAGGGATGAGCTAAACCCCCCCACTCCCCAGAAATATACCGGGCAGTGGAATGCCCTTTCCGCCTTGATCTTGATGTCCGAGACCCCGCTATGCCGGCTGGAGTAGCAATCTGCCAGCTCGCCGGTCATCACCACTGCCACCGCCTCTGGGCGAAGTCGGTTGGACAGGCTTTCCAGCAGGCTGGAGAGAGCGGCGTTCTTCCACAGTGGGAGGTAGGTGCTCTCGGCCAGCGATCCATCTGCGCTGGCAGCCTTGGTATTGGCGCCGCCTATGTCGAGGCCCAGGATCATAAATCTCTCCCGGGAACTCTGAACCATAAAAGCTTTAGGTCAGAAGACCGATCCCCTCCGTCAGTTGGAGATACGGATCATGGCTGCCAAAGAGATGTTTGCCGAGCCCACCTTTCTGGAATGCGGATTTGGAGAGCTGGAGCACAAAGTCATCGGGCAGGGCACCTGCTGCCTGTGCGGAAACTGCCTGACTTTCTGTCCCCGCATAGGTGTCAGAAATCATAAGCCGACGCTGCTGGAGTACGATCCTCTCTGCGGCCTGTGTTACGCCTACTGTCCCCGCACCTTCTTCGATATGCCCAAGTTCGAGGAGAAGATCTTCGGCCGTTCCAGGACTGCGGACGAGGCGCTTGGCATATACCGAACGGTCAGCGCGGCCAGGGCCACCCCGATCAGGGGGCAGGTCCAGGATGGAGGCGTGGTGACAGCCCTTCTAATACATGCCCTCGAGAGCGGCCAGATAGATTGCGCTGTGGTCACCGATAGGAACTCCCGGTGGCAGACCTCCCCCAAAGTCGCCACAACGCCCGAAGAGATCGTGGCAGCAGCCGGAACCAAGTACACCATAACCCCAAGCATTGCCGGGATACAGATGGCCATGGACCAGGGTTTCACAAAGATCGGCTTCACCGGGACCCCATGTCAGATCCAGGCGCTGCGAAAAGCCCAGCTTCTCGAGGAGCCATACAGGTTCGGGCAGGAGAAGATAGCGCTGCTTATCGGCCTGTTCTGCATGGAGAACTTCGACTATCAGAAGCTGATGTCCGGCCTGGTCAAGGAAAAGTTCGGCCTGCAGCCCAATGATGTGACCAGGTTCGAGATCCAGAAGGGCATGTTCCGGGCGGTGACGCCGGGCGGCGTAAAGGAGGTGCCACTGGATGAGACCGATCCGTTCACCTGGCCTGGTTGCGGTCCATGTTTCGACTTCTCTGCCGAGCTGGCGGATGTATCGGTGGGCAGCGTCGGCTCTCCAGCCGGCTGGTCGACAGTCCTCGTGCGCACCAAGGAAGGCGAGGCCCTGTACAGCTCAGCTATCTCATCCGGCAAGATCGAGTCTCAGCCGGTGACCGAGAAGGCACTTGCCCTGGTGAGAAAGCTGGCAGGCAACAAGGTGGCCAGGTTCGAGAGCAATGCCGAGCGGCTGAGGTCCAGTGGCGTCAAGTTCGACGTGGTCAGGATCTGATGGCAATTTAAGAAGCGAGCGAAAACCCTATGTTATCCGTTGGCCTGGCCGGCAAACCAAATGCGGGGAAGTCCACCTTCTTCAAGGGGGCCACTCTCGCCGAGGTGGAGATCGCGAACTATCCCTTCACAACAATCGATGCCAATCACGGCGTCTCTCACGTCCGGGTGAACTGTCCATGTCGCTCTCTCGGAGTGGAGGGTGGCTGCGGCCGCTGCCGTGACGGCCAGAGGTTCGTCCCGGTGGAGCTGATCGATGTGGCCGGTCTGGTCCCTGATGCCCACCTGGGCAAGGGTCTGGGCAACGAGTTCCTCGACAGCCTGCGGCTCAGCGAGGCGGTCATCCATGTGCTGGACTCCTCCGGTTCCACCGATGCAGAGGGAAATCCGGTGGGCCTGGGAAACCACGACCCGATGCAGGATGTGGAGTTTCTCAAGTACGAGATAGGCATGTGGCTATTCGGCATCCTGGACAAGAACTGGTCCAAGCTGATGCGCCATTATACCGCTGAGAAGATGAAGATAGACCAGCTCATCTACGAGCAGCTGGGTGGGGCGGGTGTGACCGATGTCCAGGTCCGCTGGGCACTATCTCAGATGGGCACCGATCCTGCCAAGTGGTCTGCGGACGATCTGAGGCGGTTTTCGGGGTTGCTCCGCCAGGCCAGCAAGCCCATGATCATCGCTGCAAACAAGGCTGATCTCGCACCCCCGGAGAATATCAAAAAGCTGATGTCACTGCGGGACGAGGTGGTGATCCCGGTGACCGGCGCTGCCGAGATAGCTCTTCGCATGGCTGACAAAGCTGGTATGATCCGCTATCTGCCAGGCGATCCCGACTTCCAGGTGGTTGGAAAGCTGAGCAGCGCCCAGGCTGCTGGCCTTGAGAAGATCCGGGGCGTTCTTCGGATGTACGGGTCCACAGGGGTTCAGGAATGCATTAACAGGGCGGTTTTCGATCTGCTGGATTACATAACCGTCTACCCCGTCGAGGACGAAAACAAATTCACCGACCGCAAAGGCGTCATCTTGCCGGACGCTTTCCTGATGAAGAGGGGATCCTCTGCAAGGGATCTGGCATACAAGGTCCATTCCGAGATCGGAGATAGCTTCCTGTTCGCTGTGGATGCCAGGACCAAGATGAGGCTTGGGGATAAGTACGAGCTGAAGGACAGCGATGTCATCAAGATAGTCTCCACAAAGTGATAAATATGAGACATAAGCGTCTTATCCCGTCCTCGTGCCGGCTTTGCAGGATCCGCTGCGATCGTGCATTCATCATGATTATATCGGCGTATGGCCAGCCAGGGCCGATCGCCGGATAGCCTGGCGGCACATCTCGCAATGGTTCGATCATACAGAATTCTGAATCATCGCGTCTGACTGCCTGCCAATCCGGTTGCCAATACCGGTTAAGGACAAAGTCGCAGTCAGGATGACTTGTCAGGGATCTGGCTAGCCTGCCGATCTATCTGGAAGCATTGTGTGGGAAATATAGGCAAGCACGGCAAATCCGGCCGGGATGGCCAGCGGCTTTTGCGGTGGAGGTCTGTTGCCATTACGGTCGATGCCATAGAAAGTCGGCGAATACATAAATCTCCGCCTCATCGGGGCCACTGTTGATCGGTCTTCGGCAATGGAAAATTGACCCCTTTCTCATCCATCGATCGGCTTTAACTCGTAGGATCGCGAAGGACGAAGCGGGAAGTCCCCATCCTTCAGGGTGGTCTTCCGGACTGCGAGTCTTGGGGGAGTTGCGACGAAGTCGCAACATGCGGTATGTTGAGTCTCAGATGGAGAACGTATGATTATAAGCTGCAAGTATCCTATTTTCCCAAACAAGATCACTCAATGGAAGTTAGCGGAGAATTTGGATGCTTGCAGATGGCTCTATAATCGGCTTCTCCAAGACCTGAATGAAGCAAAAGAAAAAGATATCAAGCTCAGGACCTATGAAACTCAGAACATGATCCCATCCCTGAAGCTTGAGAATCCGAAACTGAACCTGGGTCTATTCCAAGGTTCTTCAGATGGTGAATTATGCTCTTTGGTCTAACATCAAAGGACTCTCGGCACCAAAGAAGAACGGTCGGAAAGATTGGTCATATCCTCTTCAAGGGATATGGTTGGTACAACACCCTGAATTACAACCAATCAGGGTTCAAGATCGATCAAGATCATGGCCTATTGCATCTCTCCAAGATCGGAGAAATGTGGATCAAGATCTATCGAAAGATCGAAGGTTGTATCAAAGCTATCATAATCAAGAGAGAAGGCGATAGATAGTTCGCCATAGTCCAGGCCGATCAGGAACCACAACCGTTACAGGAAACTGGAGAAGCAATAGGTCTGGATGTCGGTCTGATACTCTTCGCAGGGGGATGGAACAGCCCGTTGCGCCCATAGAACCAAAACCTCTACATCACATCTCAGTGATGCAAGTTTTGGCGATGAAGTGGGAAGCTGCGCCCTTTCAGGACGCGGTAGTTCATGTCCGTTGGTAACTCATGTGCTCAGGTCGGGTTTTTGCGATTAAGGGACGTTTTCTGCGAGTAAGGGATGATTGTTCAATGCTTATCAGGGATTGTGGATCGGGACGAAGCTTCATGGCCAGTCTGGATCAAGGTTCTGATCTCCTGGAGGGGGTGAGCTCTGTGGCAGCAAGTTTCGGGATAACCTGCGGGGTATTCTCAGCCATCGGCGCGTTGTCATTCGCCGAGATAGCCTTCTACGACCAATCGGCCCATATCTACCGCAACCGGCTGATGGAAGAGCCGGTCGAGCTCATATCCTGCCAGGGAAATATCTCGTCGAGAGGCGAAAAGCCCTTCGTCCACGCTCACGTCTCCCTGGCTGGTCGAGATTACAGGGTATATGGGGGCCACCTGGTCAGAGGTTCTGTCTTCGCAGCTGAAGTGCATCTACGGGACCTCGGGAAGGCCCATCTTGTCAGAATGCCGGATTTTGCGACAGGGCTTCACCTGTGGGCTGATGAGCCATAGGATCGATCAATGACGAGGGCTTTCCTGCCCTTTTCAGTCCTGGATTGGCGGGTCGTCTGAAGATCGGCTTTCAGGGGGAAGGTTGATTGGGCGGCAGGGTGACTTGAGTCTTGGCCATGGACGAATACTTCGCATCACTTGAGGCTGGCCTCTCCCGTGCACTGAATTTAGCCGGTGAAGCACGAAGCCAGGGGCTTGATCCCAGCACCGAGGTGGAGGTGCCACTGGCGGTGGACCTGGCAGAGAGAGTGGAGAAGCTCGTGGGGATACCAGGCGTAGCAGAGCGCATACGCGAGCTGGAGTCCCAGGGTCTCAGCCGGGAGGAGTCGGCCCTTGCCATCGGAGTGGACTTCGCCCAGGGGCGCCTTGGAGGAGGAGCTGGCAAGATCGAGCAGGTCGAGATGGCCATCCGCACATCGGTGGCCCTTCTAACCGAGGGCGTCGTGGCAGCTCCCATAGAGGGAATCGCCAGAGTGGGCCTTGGCAAGAACGACGACGGGACCGAGTACCTCAAGATCTATTATGCCGGCCCGATTCGCAGTGCCGGAGGAACGGCTCAGGCATTATCCGTACTGGTAGCCGATTACGTCCGGCGCAATGTCGGCATAGCTCCTTACCGGGCCCGGCCCGAGGAGGTCGAGCGGTATGTGGAGGAGATCGGGCTTTACAAGCGTCTGCAGAATCTCCAATATTCCCCCTCTGACGAGGAGATCAGAACGATAGTGCGGAACTGCCCGATCTGCATAGACGGTGAGCCCACCGAGGAAGAAGAGGTCTCCGGATTTCGGGACCTGTCCCGCATCGAGACCAACCGGGTGAGAGGGGGCATTGCTCTGGTCTCGGCTGAAGGCATCGCTCTTAAGCGACCCAAGCTGAAGAAGCACGTCTCCAAACTGGGGATCGAGGGATGGGAGTGGCTGGATGCCCTGGCGAGCGGCAAGAAAGATAAGGGAGACTCCAGCGAGAAGTTCCTGCGGGACCTGATAGCAGGCCGGCCGGTCTTCTCCCATCCGTCCAGGCCGGGAGGCTTTCGGCTCCGCTATGGACGGTCCAGGAACACGGGACTGGCAGCTGCCGGAATAAATCCTGCAACGATGATTTTGGTGGACGAGTTCCTGGCAGCCGGGACTCAGATCAAGATCGAACAGCCGGGAAAGGCGGCTGCAGTCTCTCCGGTCAGCAGCATCGAAGGTCCTACGGTCCGCCTGCTTAATGGCGATGTCCTGCGAATCGACGATCCTGCGATAGTGGCGGAGTGGATGAAGTCCCCACGTGGCCTCTCTGAGCATGTCTCCCGCATCATCGACCTCGGCGAGATCCTGATCAGCTTCGGCGATTTTCTGGAGAACAACCGCCCTCTGGCTCCATCATCGTACTGCTTCGAGTGGTGGGAACAGGAGCTCTCACTGGCCGGGGGCGATCCGACCGGCCTCGAGCATATCGATGGCAGGTCGGCCATTGAGATCTCGCAGAAGCACGGTGTCCCGCTTCATCCGGATCACACATATCTCTGGCATGACCTTACCAAAGAGCAGTTTCGAGATCTTGCCGAGTTCGTCTCTCGGAGAGGGGTGCTTGAGGAAGGATGCCTTATCCTGCCTCTGGACCTGGCCATCAAGGACATCATGGAGACATTGCTGGTACATCACCGGATACGCGATGATACGATGGTGGTGGCGTGTCCGGAACCGCTCATCCTCTGTCTTGGTCTCGACAGCCGATTGGGGCTGACATGGGACGATCTCGATCTCGACCCGCAGGAGGCGGCCGCCCGCCTTTCTGGGCTGCCATTGCGCCCCAGGGCACCCACAAGGATCGGTTGCCGTATGGGCCGGCCGGAGAAGTCAGACCGGCGGGAGATGCGACCCCCGCCCAACGTCCTGTTCCCCACAGGTCCTGCCGGAGGCAGGAGCCGCCTGGTGACAGAAGCTGCCCGGTTCCGTGGCGGCCAGGAGACAGGCATAATCGAGGTGGAGATGGAGCAGCGAATCTGCAGGACATGTAAGAAGGAGACATTCGCCAACAGATGTCAGTGCGGCCGCCCGACTGAGCGCCGCAGGATCTGCCCGCGCTGCCATATACCGGCGCCGGAGAAGTGTCCACGTTGCGGTGAGCTGACCAGCGCCTCATCCAAGATGAAGGTAAATGTGAAGAAGTTGCTCTCGGCAGCCGCGGAGGCGCTGGGTGAGCGCGAGCCTGAGGCGGTTCGGGGGGTCCAGGGTCTGACCTCCCGGGACAGCACGCCTGAGCCACTTGAGAAGGGCATACTTCGTGCCAAGCATGGTGTGCTCATATTCAAGGACGGGACATCTCGATACGATCTGACCGACCTGCCGCTGACCCACTTTAGACCCAGGGAGATAGGGACCGATGTCCAGAAGCTGCTGGAGCTGGGATACACTCACGACGTATTCGGCGAGGAGCTTACCAGTGATGACCAGATACTGGAGCTGCGGGTGCAGGATGTGGTGCTATGCAAGGACGCCGCCAACTGGATGCTCAAAGTCGCCGCCTTTATCGACGACCTTCTTGTCAGGTTCTATGGTCTCTCTCCGTTCTACACGGCTGGCTCGCAGCAGGACCTGATAGGTTCGTTGCTGGTGGCTCTGGCACCACATACATCGGCAGGAGTGCTCTGCCGTCTGATCGGCTTCACCCAGGCCAGCGCCGGGTACGGCCATCCGTTCTTCCATGCTGCAAAGAGGCGCAACTGCGACGGGGATGAGGATTGCGTCATGCTTCTGTTGGATGCCCTGCTCAACTTCTCCATGTCTTACCTGCCGCAGCGGCGGGGCGGCAAGATGGATGCCCCACTGGTTATGACCACCAGGCTGAATCCCTACGAGGTTGACAAGGAGGCCCATAACCTCGATCTTTCCCGTTCCTATCCCCTGGAGCTCTACGAGGCTGCCCAGAGGAGGGCCAGCCCCAAGGATCTGGAATCCAGGATAGACCTCGTATCCCGTCGGTTGGGCACACCTGGCCAGTATCAGGGGTTCTGGTTCACTCATGATACGGCCGATATAGCGGCAGGGCCGCTCAACAGCTCGTACAAGACGCTCGAGACCATGATCGATAAGATGGACGCCCAGCTTGAGCTTGCCAGGCTGATCCGGGCGGTGGATGCCACCGATGTGGCCGAGCGGGTGATAAATTCCCATTTTCTGCCAGATTTGATCGGCAATCTGAGGGCGTTTTCACGGCAGAGCGTGCGCTGCGTCAAGTGCGGGTCGAAGTTCCGCCGCCCTCCCCTCTCTGAGGTCTGCCCGCGCTGTGGCGGCCGGATCATATTGACCGTGCATGAGGGAAGCGTCCGCAAGTATCTGGAGGTTTCGCTGAAGGTGGCGGAGGAGTACGGGGTCTCCGCGTATACCAAGCAGCGCCTGAAGATGCTGGAGATGGAAATCGATTCGATATTCCACTCTGACAAGGTCCGCCAGGCCGGGCTGGCCGACTTCATGTGACTTGAGCAAGAGCTGAATTCCGGCATCGCTGAGGAGGAAATCATTGATTTTGAACGATACGAGCCGCCCTCTTCCTTTCAAATGAACGATTCAGGGCTGCAAGAACCGCCACGTGCAGATGGGCAAATGCCTGCCATCCATGACGAATGGGCAGCATCAGGCATCTTTCAGTTTGGATGGTCCATCGATGCCCACTTTCGTGTTCTGGAGGAAATCCTTTTATCCCATTCGTGTCATATTAAACTGGTTGAGGGTGTTTCATGAACTCCAAGTCTGCGCGTCTGGTTCTGCTGGTCCTGGGCTTGATGGTGGCAACAGTGGCAGCCTCAGGCAATTATGGTCCACAATCCTACTACCCCTACCATCAATATCATCCAGGGTATCCTGGTTATTCGGGCTATCAGGGTTATTATACCTGTGACTGCCAGTGCTACCCGAGCTACCAGAATTGCTGGCCGATCTACTGCCCCCAGCAATGCTACAATCCATGCAATTATCAAGGCTGTGATCCCCTGGGATCTTGCAGCTGGTCCTATCCATGCAATCCGGTGGTGTACGGCCCGTACCTCTGCTGCTGATAGGCGCCTGAGATCCCGCGCCCAAGGCCCAACAGGATTTCCCCGGCTTTCAGACCGTGTTTAGCGTGCATGAGTCATGTGGTGGATGCTGGTTCAGATCACGTCTTTAGCGGGGCAGCCACTTTTCGATGCATTTTCCCTGTGCGTGGACGTCCGCCAGATCCACAATCTTCTGCTATTCGCAGACTGTCTTTGTTTTCGTGAATATGTAAATCCTGAGACTCATATAATTAATTTTGTTTATCCTGAAATACTAACGACCGAATGTCTATGAAATATCGGATAAGTATACCTGAAGGTCGTGCTGACTGATTCATGCTGGTCACATTTCGATTAGATATCCTAGGTTTGGTGATCAATATGCTGAATTCCAAATCCAAACATTTCATTTCAAATGGCATCTCCTGCAGCTTTGAGGCTGACCGCCAGCATTTTTATCGAACATGGGATGAACTTTCAGAGTATTATCGACTCTGGTCGATGGGAACTGTAGGCCAAAATTCTTAATATATGAGCATGCATAACTGATTCAACTTACATTGGATTGTAGTGGTGATAAAATGGCAGGCGGAGACAAGACAGTTTTCCTTTGCCCCTTCGATGATTGCTGGGTTGAGAGCAACGTCAGTGCGACCGAACTTTATAATGCAAAGAAACATAATAAAAAAGCATTGGCATCATGCTGTATCTGTGGACGTGCCAGCCCTCTGGATCTGGGCGAGATACCGGAGTGCGGGACGCTGGAGGTGGAAGATTGGTCTGAGCAGCTGGCCTACGACGGCGAGACCAACTGGTTGCCCTGCCTGGATCCGGAGACGCCTGAGTGGGATCTGGTGGCTGGAGTATACGTGGGCCCCGGCAACGAGATGTCCCCAAGGATGTGGCTATTCAAGCATGCCGCGTCCAAGAGCTCCCCAAGCGGGCGCCAGTTCTGGACCTTCGATGAGTGGGTGACCCAGTTCAAGGTCGATCCCTTCCTTCAGCTCTACAACCGCCGGATGCAGACCAATCCAGGATGGTTGTCCTTCTTCACCAGAGGAAGGGCGAAGACATTGGAGGATATGCATCTGAGGACCAGGGTAATCGGGATCGGAAAGAAGAGGTGATCGTCATCTAAGTGCGTCGCGAGATCTTATTAAATACTTATTTTTAATTTTTTATAATAATATATAATAACAATTTGTATATAATTGATATCATGGATGACATAGACAGGCAATGATCTTCTGACTGTTGCATGAGGCGCCGTGTATGAAGATCTCAAAAGGAACTCTTGACGAATTTTTGCTGCTCATCTTTGCCTACAATATCGCTGCCAGGGCCATGATAAACAAGCCACTCGCCCAGACCAGGGCAATGCCAGGCTTGAGTTGTATCCCAATTATTTGGCATCAGGGTAAACATCAATAGGTATATCCGGCAGGTTCATATCTGAGGAAATTCCGAACGGATAGGCTCAAGGGCTTTGTTGCTTCGGAGGGCGAGAGAGGCAAAGATGCTTGATAAGAACTCTATCGAAGAGGTCCTCGTGGTATTAGCAAAGCTGTGGGCGGTCAAAGTGAGCGGAAAATGGAGGCTGACTGAGATCTCAAAGAAATTGAGGACGCTCTTCGAAAAGTTGAAGATTGCATTCCCTGTAGAGGCTGACCTGGTTATTAAAAAGGGCGGAGCTTTGGACCTATTTGCTGCCCCTGATAAATCCCAAGAAAGAGCCGGATCGTTGATATGAACCCACAGGGCCATCAAGGTGCTTTATGGTCGATAACCCGAAGATTTGAACTTATCACGACAATGCGTCGGCTACTTTGGTCAATTGTATCTATTTAATTAATTAGGTTTCCGACTATAATTTGGATCGAATTCCCCACAGCTTGCAAGCGAGGTGCTCCGCTGCAATCTGACTTGATCCGAGGAAAAAAAAAGAGGTGCAAGGATGCTGTCTTCAGACCGACGGTCCGAACCAGCCCCTCTCCATGATGAGCCAGGGAGTTGAAATGGTGGACCAGTTGCTCCCCTGGCCGATCCGAAGTGATGACCTGGTCTGCGCATACTGGAGGTTGTTCTCCCAATTCTGCGAGAAGGTCTGACCGTAGGGTATTGCGGAGGACTTTGCCACCATTCCCAGTGCAACCGGTTGCAGTCCGGTTCTGACCGGAGCAGAAAGGCTGCTCTTGCCCAGGGGCATCGGTTTGGCTATGAATGTCTGGCCGAGCAGGGGATGATAGCCGTCGGAGAGCTGGTAACCTGAGAAGTTGATGAAGTAGTAGGGCTGGGCAAAGTAGTTGCCCACATCTTGGTGGGTGGATGGACTGACGATCCAATCTGCACTGACGATGCCGGTTGATGCTGCCAGCATCAGGACGATCGCCACGGGGATGCTAATAGGCTTCATTTAAGTCGACCTTGACGATGGGGCCGACATTATTTAAAACTACCTCCGGCCCTGACGATGCTCATTATGCAGCCGCTTTCCGTGTTCTCTGTCTGCAGCTCCATCCCCATCTCCGAAAAAACCTTCCTCCAGTGTGTTTCCGAGCAGTTCCTGCAATGCTCCTTGGCCAGAAGGGATGCTCCCAGACGAGAGAAGGCCCTGGCCCCCTGCAGAAGGGCACACCTCTCCCGGATCAGCTCCACCTTTCCTTCGCACTCTCTGACGCTCACCTCAGATCCGAACAGGTTCTTCTCGTTGGTGGCAACTGCGACCGCCACCTCTTCAGGCTCGACCAGGCCCATCTGCTTGAAGGTGGCAGCAACCTGCCTTGCTCCCAGATCCTGAAACTCCCGGACCCCCTTCTTGCCCAGCTTCTTGGCCACGTAGCCAATGCTTCCGTAATAGTTTCCTATCCACCATCCAACAACCCGCTGGTGAACCTGGTCCAGCGGCAGCTCCGGGACCTCTGTCATGGTTCGCAACGTATGGCAAGACCGGTTCAAAAAGGAGGCGGTATGAGATGCAACCATCCTGCGAGGCTGCGGATCAGTACACTTTAAAGTAGGGTACGCTTTTTCGCTGTACTCCGTTCGAGGGAAATTGGATGAGAAAACCTGAAGACAACAGAGGGCAACTTGAATAAATCCACCTCTTCCAAATAAGGGAGGTGATTCGATCCATGCCTGATGATAATGGAACCAAGCAGAGACTCAAGCGCCGAAGGCAGATCGCCGTGGTGGGCGGAGGTGTGGCTTTCGATCATGTCAGAAGAATGGCGGGAGAGGTCGGCCGAGGCGTAGCCAGGTCTGGGAGCATCCTCCTTTGCGGAGGGCTGGGCGGCGTGATGGAGGCTGCATGTCAGGGAGCAAAGGAGGCTGGTGGTCTCGTGGCGGGGATCTTGCCGCGAGGCAGGGAAGAAGCCAATCCCTTCTTGGACCTGCTGATAGAGACCGATATGGGCCATGCCAGAAACGTTATCCTGGTCAGAAGCGCCGACTCAGTGATAGCGCTTCCAGGTGAGGCAGGCACGCTCTCTGAGATTGCGCTGGCTCTCAAGATGGACAGGCCTGTGATATGTCTTGGAAGCTGGGACATCCCCGGGGTGATACTGGCATCCACTCCGCGCGAGGCGGTTGAGCTTGCCTGCGGTATGCCGCCCCGGCCAGTCGGCAGGGCCTGTCAATTTGGGCCGGATCAGATGATACAGCCTTTGCCAAGAGGGCGGGAAGGGACCTTAAGAGCTCCAAGAGATCATCAAAGGGAATAGTATGGTCAGATATGGTACATATCTCAGGGCGGCAGATCGATCCTGGGCGGTTGGGCAGCAATCCCGCAGCTGGCAGGATCTGATCCAAGGCCTCAGGAAGTGCGGAATAGATGGTCTTTTCGTGTAACTCGTGTTATTCTGCGAATCTTCCATCTTCAAGGCGAAGCCTGGGTTATGGTCGGGATGCCTCGTGTATTCCGGGACTCCATGGTGGCCAAGGTCAATTGCAGAAAACCGAATGAATACATGAGGCATGATGCCCTTATGGGTTTTTTTAGGGGCGTCCCCACGGTCCACGACGCCCCCAGCGCGAGCCCCACTGGCTCTCTATCTGGTCAATTGGCAGAGGAGAAAACCCTTCCTTACGGATAGACCAGCATTCGGTTTTGAGGCAGTTCCAGTCCCAGGTAGGCCAGATATTCACGATGGACCTGCAACGGATCGAGATCGATCTCGGGGTGCAAGATCTTGGCCAGGTATGTCAGTCCTACCGCATCGTCCAGACCTGCCATCACCTCCCAGTTAACCACATAGACACGGTATTTGGCTACGGCATCCACGGTCTGGGCAGCAGCTCGACTGGTGACGCCGTTGAGCATCTCTGCCGCCTTTAAGCCGTCCTGGGAAGGCCCGGCTGCCCAGCCCATCTCCCCGTCGGCAGAGGACTGGACCGACCTTCGGATTATTATCTCTGGATTCTCAGAGACAACCCACTCCCAGTCAACCTTGGGATAGGAATCGGCGAGCGAGCTGGCGATATTGTAACCGCCGGCAAGCCTCAACATGTCGTGAAGTCCAGATCCTTTGCCCATGGTGGTCAGATCCCCTCCTTTGGACGACCACTCAACGTATACGCGGGGCATGGGCTTTTCTGCTACTGCCTTCTTGACTGCGTCAACATTGCGGTCGTACCAGGAGACGAAATCGACTGCCTCCTCTTCCCGGCCAAGGATATCCCCGAGCAGCCTGATCTCTCTGGTCATGTTCTCCGGCCTGTAGAAGTCGAGGCCAACTGCACGTATCCCTTCGAAGGCGGAGAGCCCTTTCTGGACGCCGGCAATTCCATACTCCTTGTCGGGATATGTATAGCCGATTACAATCAGATCGGGCACTATCGCGTCTCCCTCTCTGGCGATCTCTCCTATCAGCTCATAGTCAGGATCGTTCCATTTGCCTATGCTCTGTTTTTCTGCAAGCTCCGGGAACATGTTCGGCTTATTCTTTATGGAGTCGGAGATCCCTATCACCTTATCCGCCGCTCCGAGGATCGCCACCGCTTCTGCAGCATCGGAGTTCAGGACTATTATCCTTTCAACCGGCATCTGCAGGGAAATCTCTCTTCCGGCAGAGTCGGTCACAGTGCGCGGATAGGCCTGGTCCTCCCCGGTACTTGCTGCCGGCAGCACGATGCAGCAAAGCATCATCAAGATGATGATACCTCTCGATATCCCTATATTCAAGCGCTCAATCATCAGATCCCTCACAGCAAATTCATCCTCGCCCACAGCACATGGATAGCATTAGGAGCGAAATACCAGTAGGATATTGTCCTCTTTGTTAATAAGAATTTCTGATTATATCTGAAATTAATGGGCATTTAACCAGTCTGATATTGATTAATGTTAATAATATTCGACAGACGTATCATGATCTGGCGGATTGACGGATCTCACCTCAAGACCTATCAGCATCAGTTGCGGCAAGGTCCTAAAATATAATTTTATAACTACAATAAATTCACACAAAATAAGAAATGAAAAAGTACAAGTAATAAAATGTCTGATTGAGATGCCCCTGGAACCTGAACTTACCTCGTTCCGGCATCTCAGGGCAGGTGATATGATTCATGAGCGCAACACGACAAGCTTTGAGCCTGGTTCTGTTTCTGATGACCCTCATAGCTGCAGCTGCAGGTTCTCAGACTGAGTACGTGCTGGGGGTATATGGAAACGCTAACCTCGACCACACGATCGACGACCTTGACCTGAAGCTTCTGGAGGAGATCATAGCCGGTCAAGCACAGCCCACCGAGCTTTCAGATGCTAACTTGGACGGGACCGTTGACGGGGAGGATCTGAAGCAGGTGAAGATGGTTATCAACGATTCTGAGGATCAGATCTCCATTCGAGATGGAAACGGCCAGCCTCTGACCATCAAGAAGCCTGTCAGCAGGATCGTAGTGGAGTATCTGGACAATGCCGAGATGATGGAGATACTGGGAGCCGATGACCTGGTAGTGGGGGTGGACCTGGCCGTCTCAAAGGCGCCGGCCGAGTTTCCCGATCTATGCAAGAAGGAAAACGTGGGAGCGATGTATCGTGAGCCGGATTACGAGAAGATCCTAAGCCTCAATCCGGATATGCTTCTCACGTTCTCAAACCAGACTGCTGAGAAGCAGAAAAACCTTCCAGAAGTGACCGTGCTATTCGCCGGCCTGTATTATCCCGACCTCCTCGATCCCTGGAAATCGGCGTTCACCGATGGTGTGATGAAGCTTGGGTACGTCCTGGATCGTGAGGAGAGTGCAAGGGGATACGTGGACTGGCATGCAGGGACGATTGAGAAGCTGATCAGCAGGGCAGCCTCGCTGCCGGATGAGGCTAAACCCACAGTCTTGGTCGCCGCCCTTCCGGACACTTCTGAGAAGGCGATCTTCACATATGCCAAGGTAGATACGCTAAGCCAGATGGTGGCCCTGGCTGGCGGCAGGTCCGCCGCCCGATCGCTTCCCGAGTACCCGCAGTCGTCCTACAGGTTCCAAGTGGACCCGGAATGGGTGATGGAGCAGGACCCGGATTACATAATACTGCTGACCGTGCCAATAACCTATAGCGGTCTGGTCTTAGAGCCCCAGAGCGGGTATGGGATCGACAGCCCTGACGGAATGAAGGACGCCTTGGATCAGTTCTGCAATCGAACGGAGTTTTCGCAGCTGAACGCTGTCAAGGGAGGCCGGGTCCACATAGTCAGCGGCAGCCTCAGAAACGACGCCACCAAGGGGCTGCTTGGTGCAGCCTACCTGGCCAGGATACTATACCCGGAACTCGATCTGGATCCAGAAGCCCTGCACCGCCAGTATCTGGAGGATTTCCTGGGGCTTGACCTCGACCTTGACGAACACGGAGTATTCGTCTATCCGCCGATAATTCTCGGCCAAGGCAGGCTGGCTGGAATCCCTGATCGTCACTTTGCATCTCACCTCGCGTCGCAGGAGGCAGCGGCAAAAACTGGGGGCTCAGCTGCAATGCAGTCGTGATCCGCTGCATCGATGGGGCATCGGAGGCGAAATTCTCCAATAGGGATGTGATTGGGCAGCAGGAATTGGATTTTATGCAGAAGAGCCCAGGTCATGGCGGCCGCTCCATCCCTGGGCGGATACGAATGAAATGGCCCAAGCTGAGCGGTCGCAAAAATTCCAGATCCTGACCCGGGAGAGCCTGCTAAGAGGAGCACGGGTTTGCCCTCCTGGGGGTGGTGCGATCCTGCTCTTTAGCCCAACCAGTATCAGCTTGCTTTATACTCTGCCTCAAGCCGGCTTTGAACTCCTGAAGCATGGCCTCATTCGCGGGCTGAACGACCGCCTGGGCCTCTACCCCAGCCATGGTAAGTACTCCCAGCTGTTGGGCTATATGCATTTTCGAAAAGCTGAGCTTCACTTCGGCAGAGATATACTTCATTGCCACTTCATATCACATGCACATATTAAACTTCGAATTTGTGTTGCGGGTACACTAGGCCGCTGGGGAAAAAAGAGAGATGGGTTTTGGGAGTTTTCAGCTCTGCTCATTCAATAGCTGTTGAGTCAATCGCAGAATGGCAAAAAGATGTTCGCCACTCTAGATCGGACTCTGGTTCGCTTTCCTCCAATGAAATTGGATCATCGCGGCGGCCATAGATCAGATTTCAACGGTTCACATGCACCCTGTACGTATTCATAACCAGGCATTGGAAACGGGTATGTGTTGTTTCGGAAATCCCATGCCCAAAGCGGCATGCTTGACATTATCCCACCATTCTCACCGGTGCAACTGCCATTCATCCCCACAAACGGTGTATCCTTTACCCGACACTCACAGGTTAAGGGCTTATCTGGATTGGATGCGTTCTGGTTTTCCGTGCATGGAGCGCCGTCGCAGATAGCCGAATACATATCCCCGCTATATCCTGTTGCGTTTTGATCACAAGCTACTGGCCTTAGCATCAAAAGGCTGCACCATCCACGATAAGAATAAGTTGATACCCAATCATACTTCACCCCACTCACTTCATACTGTCCGTATTTGATGGCGCTGCAGACAGGAGCTTGATCTACATCGCAAGGATGTTTATTAGTGCATTTGGCCTGCGTCTGGTTTTTGACCACAGGGTCCTGGATCTCACTTGTTACAACAATATGGGTTTCATTTACCCTCATACAGTTGCAGTCAGCTTTGTCGCCATGCATTATGCAGTCGGGGGATGCAGTACAAAGGGCGTGCCATCCAGTACACACGACGATATCCTGAGGTATATCAGTGTAGGTGCCGTTGTCGGTTGTTTTCCCTATTTCCGCAAGACATATCGGCTCACAAATCAGTGCTATCCAGATTATACATGTGATCGCCAAAAATTTAGATCTCATCTTCTCTCCCCCTGGAGGATTCTAGTTAGAAGCACCGTGTCTCTCAAATTAGATAAATTCTCACTTTTAAGCATAATATTTAAGCCCAATATTTTTCAAATTTTGATTAATATTTTGTCGAACCTAAAGGGGCAAAAAAACTCCTCTGCCCTTTCACTTCGTCTGGCTGGACTTTCGGTTTGTTTGACAGGAACTGTCCGGGGACGATAGCGAACTCCATCTCGAGCGGAGCATCGACATACCGCTCTATTGTATCAATTGCCCTGCGCAGCGATTCAGGCGCGGACCGCGGCGCACCGTCCATGGAAAAACGTGAAGCTGAGGGGCTTACCCCACCGCAAACCATTGAGCTTTTGTGCCACTCATTCACACGCGAATCTAAAGGGACCTGTGGGCGATCACGTCCCGATATAGGCCAGAATATCCTTTCAGCCGCATCTCGAAGGTCGTCGTAGTCGGCATCGTCGCTGCGATCCATTCTGGAGCCGTCGAGGATGCCGATCATTCGCTCAGCCAGAAGGATATTGGGATGATAGCTGCGGCAAGCTTGGCCGCCATTGACAACCTGCATCATTGGCTTATAGCAATTTCCTTCCAAGCATGAGCCAGGCCACGGCAATTGGGCTGGCCAACGCGAATATGCTTTCGAAACCGGGCTGTCTCTCCTTCGATTTGGAGGCAACGGGCCACTGAGTAGTTGCGGGAACTTGAACTGTGGCATTTCTCCACTCCGAATACGTCCGATATGGTTTTGGGAACAACAGATGAAGCATCTGAACATGAGAGTCCTTGCCGAGTTCTCCAATGTCAGATCCATGGGTCTGGCCGTCGCTATGATATGCCACACTGATTAGCGTCCAAGTAACATCCTCGGTAATGGGGACTGTTTTTGTAACATACATAGCAGCGTAATCCTTGAATGAAATATTGCTGCTTTCAGGCAATGCTTTAAGATTCAGATAAAATGTGGCATTTCCATTAGAATCCGCCTTAAAAGAATTCTGCGAACCATCAGCAGCGCCCACGGGGAAGAGGTCTTCACTATAATTTGGTGGCATGGTGATTCGAGTATAATGAACTGTGTAAACGCCATTTGGCACCAAATCTCTGAATGTGAAGTTCATTGTAGCATTGCCGTCTTCTTCAATATACGTTCCCGTACCTGTCCCTGCTAACCACTGGCCCAATGTAAAGCCAAGATCTGAGCCTTTGGGAAATGGTCCCAGAGGCTTCGCCAATACTTTGTAGGGATCGTGAGTTATCGCTGTTGAGGCAGCATATGTCTCTCTTTTTAAATTTGCAAGATTATCTGTCTGATTGCGTTCAATTCGATATACTTGATCAGTTTTTTTATCATCCAGAACTATGAAAACATCCTGAATCGGCCTGGGAGTCGGAAGATAGACCTGACTTCGAAGCAAAATATCGATCTGAAACGATTTTGAGTTCTCAGACGAATCAGCAGAAGATCCTGTGGCCAATACTGAGGGCGCCGATATGCCAACTAAGACGAGAAGCGCCAATGACAAAATACTGCGATTGAAATACATATAACTTCATCTCCATTATTAATTATAATTACGATGTATCTGGCAGGAAATAAGCTTTATGAATGTTGATAATCGGGAGCATAGTCCTGAAAGTCTTGGCTTTGCCAATGGTTGTCTAAAAATTGCTCAATTTGAGCTGGATAAAAATACCCACCTCAACGGTTTTGGTTTCTGATTAACCGATTGCATCGCGCCCATAGACGCGGGCGCATCGCAGACGATCGACGCCCGGCTTCGATCCGCGCCCCGAATCCCGCTGCACCCAAAAGGCAGGAAAGCTTACTGAGATAGGCAACAGGCATCGCTTATGTGATATTGGACATAGAAGCAAGTTACCGTTCCACTCAGTAGGCTATGATGCATTTGCCTAATTTAGATGTTTTCAAGAAATTAAATGATAAAAATTAACTATCTGCACTATAGAAGCATAATTTATGCAGGAGTTCGCGGCTATCGTTGAGGTTGACTCTCAGGGTAGAGTGACCATTCCCCCAGTGATCCGCAAGGCCCTTAATCTAAGAAAGGGATCAATAATAACAATCGCAATCAGGGAGGTTGATCTTCCAACCGGAGAGACAAACAGGACCAGCCAGAAGCGAGCCCAAGAGATAATGGGCAAGAACTTCTTCGGTATAGAGGATGGTATTAAATTTTTCGGATTCAATCCAACCCGCCAGCAACTAAGCACTCTTTCCGATATTCCATTTTCGCAGGATATCCTCGATAAGTCGAAGGACTCCCATATTCTAGTGGCAGTTTTCCCATTATCGATCCTCGAAATCCGTGACAGGGTTGATAACAGACTTTTCTACAACCACGAAGGGGCCTGGTATAATGAACAGGCCTTTGCCAAGGCGCGTGGAGAGGTCAGTTGGCATCTCGTTCGCAAGACACAAGCAGACGGCCTAACTTCAAATAACTGGCAAGAGCAACTGGCACTCTTTGGCAAGAACGATGAAGTGCCCACGGCTCAGGTGATGGTATACACGGCTATCGGTTACTTCTTAAAAACTGGTGAGCGATTGGTCGAGCGAAAATATGCCCGCACCTCTTCTGTGGATTCGGGTGGCAACTGTGTTTATGTCGGCGAAGTAGGTTTGGATGGTCTCGGCATCAGCGACTACTGGGATGCGGTTCGCTATGACAACGAGGATCTCTTGTCCCCTCGAAAACTCTGAATTGAGTCTTGCTCCGTGATCTCGACCCGCCAGCTAGCTCGATGGGGCGAGATGGGTCCGTGCGTCCGGAAGCATGTGAGATGCCAGACAACCGAAATCCTTTTTTAACCTCTGGAGGAGACATGAACGGTAGGCTGGCAACGATTTACACCTGCCGCCGGTCTTCGATCGGGATCCCGAACCCCGCTATGCCCGAAGTCAACCGCCGACATCGCGCCCACAGCGGCGGGCACGTCGTTGCCGATCAATGCCCACCGCCTATTCTCGATCTATATCCGTAAATCTCGCAATGCCCGAAGGCGTCCATTGACAGCTCACATCATAGCAGAGCCGCGTGAATATAAGGCCTAAGCTTTCGGGACTACACATATGGGCAGACAGTTACACTGTACGATTCATCATCAAAGTTCATGTAGTATACCGCAGCTACATCACTGGTTGGGTAAGGATACGTCGATAAAGACTGATGGTCTTCCCATATACCAGGCCCTCCATCGGATAGGGGGGCATTGATCAGGTACTTTTGACCACCATTCAGATTGAATGGACCATAGGTATACCATTGAGATGGGTATGAAGACCACCCCCACCAGACATAATAAGAGCCTGGAGCCACCAGGGGACCGGGAATAACCTGATCTTGTGTAGAGATTACCATGTATGCTATATCGCATGGTGGCTGAGCTGCAGCAGGCAAGATGGCGGAAATTAGTAATCCAAATATTAGCAACGGTGCAACCAAAGCTATCAATGCTTGGCTAGGTTCTCTTAGCATCGGAATCACTCCGTCTCCTCCATCATTTCCATAGATTATATATGAGGATTTCGAGAGGATCCATATTAATTCGTTTCAGGAGTTTGCATTCATGAAGAGCGCTTTTCATATTCTCTTGACCCAAATCTCTCTTATTTGTCCTCATCACCAGCGGTCCAAAGTGCCCAACTTGGGCTGGGAAAAATGCCCGCCTCCGCAGCTCTTGGTGAGTCAACCGCCATCAGCGCTCCCCATCGTCGCCGTCGATCGACCGATTCCGACCGGTAGGCTACTATCTGGACTCCGGTCCCCATCATCATTCCCTTCCGCTTTGCTCTCTTGGTAAAATGATATACTCGCAGCTGGGATCGCCAGTGCACATCCTTTTCAAATACCTGATAGTAAACCTCGGATTCAAGCTTTCAACCGCGCTTTGACAAAAAGCCTGGCAGTGAGCAGGGGTTCCCTCCATTGTCCCAGGCTCGAATCTCCGGTGGGCATTAAGCATGGGGCAGCTGGTTATCCTGCCCAGTACTCGTTCCTTATCTTCCTCGACAAGTTCGCTAATAAGCTCAGGCCCCAAGAGTATGGTGGATATTGAGCCCAGGGCGCTATCGACTTCTATAGCATTGACTGATGGAAGGCCTAGCGACTCTGCCATCGCCCTGGATTCCTTCCCGCCCTCTGTCATGATCGCTTTCCATATCTCATCTATCTTATCGCCGATAATCTGCCTGACGAGCATGTCATATGCCACAGATTGATAATTTGCAGCCCTGGTGGCAATCTCCCAGCGAACCTCTCCAGGAATGTCGGATATATTAGACATAAAAAGTCTCCAATTAGATAATGTGGTCATCCATCGCTAAATACGTTATGCAGGCGCTTCGAAATCATAGATGCGCATCTTCTGCCGAGATATTGCTCCAGTAGGCGGTAATGGAGTTCTTGGAGCTGATCGATAATCAGTGGCCTTTTTATCAAGGCTAAATCTCCGGCTGCCTGCCTTGGATCGAGCGAGATAAGCCCCGAATCCTCGCAGCGCCCATAGTAAAACTGGCGACAACGCACCCCACAGCGGCGGGCGCATCGTTGCCGTTCGATCGATCCCCAGCGCATGGTTTCGATCTAATGTCATATGCATTTGAAAATGTCTTTATACTCTCTTGCAGATGAGCATTAACGACTTCCAAAGAGTTCATATTTAAATCTATTAAATATATAATGTAATAAAAATTTTTGATGATCAAAGAGAAACCGGGTGTTTGGTTCTCGATTGGATTTATAGTTTGAAACCAAACACGCATTACTCTTGAGGTGACTTATACAGCTCTATCCTATAAGTAGCTCAACTCTTTGGATTATCATCTGGATCTGAGAGATCAGCGTTTCGATTTCCTGATTCATAGTTTGTACCTGAGCCATTAGCTTTTCCAGTTCCTGATTCATTGTTATTGTTTGAGCCTGAGTCTGGTCCATCGTTTGGATTTCCGCCTTCAACTGCTCTATTTTCTGATTCATGGTCTTTGTTTGAACCATCAGCAATTCCAGATTCTGATCCATTGTTCTGGTTTGGATCTGATCCTGATTCATAGTTTGAGTTTGGATCTGATCCTGATTCATAGTTTGAGTTTGGATCTGATCTTGATTCATGGTCTGAGTTTGGATCTGATCCTGATTCATGGTTTGAGTTTGGATCTGATCTTGATTCATGGTTTGAGTCTGGGAGCGATCTTGGCTCATCTGCAAAGCGGCATTTGGCTGGTTATTGCCTCCGCCATTTCCAGCTGCTAACGCAGACATCATGAGCAAGCAGAGGGCGCCCAATACTGACACAGTTCTGATGAATCTCATCATTATCACAACAGCCCGACCACGTCAATTATCGTATTTATCTCTTTCGAATGAAGCCTATTATATACATTTGACGACAGAAGGACCTTACCCGTCCTGATCGCCCCCCGCCTGAGATGCTGAGCGAGGCGATAAACACAACTTCTCTCGGATCCTCGGCTATCTGCACAGGCGATCGATGTCATCCAGGCGTTTCAGCTCATGACCATCCCACTACTCGTCCTGATCGAGTAAATGGCCCAGCGCCTGCAGCAGACGTCCAGAGAAGCCACTATACTGCTGTACTCGCCTGCGATGGTACCCGCTACCTGCAGAAGATGCTGAGCTGGCGGACCCTGGTGTTCTGCTTCTATGAGGAGGAGAGAGCACCGCCAAAGGCCATGGGCAAGGCGGAGTCCAGGGCGGGGCGAAGGCAGACGACTCTGGTGGCGTATTCGTGAGATGGTGCGATCCTGCTCATAGAGCCGTACTCCTTCACTTCTTCTGAGATGGCACGCATAGCGGGCTTCTCAAATAGACATACCAGTACAGTGCAGCTACGAATAGGGCAGCTCCAACGATGTTGCCCAGCGTTACCGGTATTAGGTTGGTTACAAGGAAGTTGTACCATCCGGTACCGCCAAGCAGGTTTGCAGATCCCACATTTGCCTCTGCCAGCTTGGAAGCGATCTCCGGATTGTTCGCCACGAATATTCCAAGCGGAATAAAGAACATATTGGCAACGCTGTGCTCAAAACCTATGGTCACGAAGGCCATTATCGGAAACCAGCATGAGAATATCTTGCTGATCACGTCCTCCGAGCTTATGGCCAGCCAGACAGCCAGGCAGACAAGCCAGTTGCAGCCGATCCCACGCAGAAACGCAGTCCAGAAGTCCAGACCGCATTTGGTATTCGCGACAGTCGCCGCCCAGGCAGCCCAAGGGAGGTTATCGAAGAAGCCGCACTGGTAGGCGAGGAAGAAGGCAACGAATATTGACCCCAGGAAGTTCCCTGCATAGACAAGAGACCAGTTCTTGATCAGGCCTCTCAAGGTGGCCTCCCTGTTCAGGACGCTTAAGGGCGCGAACATGCAGTTGCCTGTGAAAAGCTCGGAGCCGGCTATCACAACCAGCATCAGGCCTACCGGGAAGACCGCCCCAGCAGCGAACTTGACAAGCCCTGCAGGCAGGGCCAGCTTCCATACCGATCCGTCCGGGGCGGTGATGGTCCCATTGGACAATCCGCCGGCGACTATCTCGCTGAGCAGAGCCCCGAACGCTATATAGGCGCCAGCCAGAAATCCCAGGACCAGCAGCTTTTGCCAGGTGATGTTGCATTTCGTGCAGCCAGCCGCTATGGCGGCCTTGGCGATATCAGCAGGGGGTTTGAACGCCAGTCTTCTCCCTCCGGGATGGAATGGTCGGCCCGAAGCCACGCATCTCCACAGCCAGAGCTGGAGTTCCCAGGCATTGGTTTTCAAGAGGCTGTGACGGGCCTATGCTTTAGGCGATCCTTCGTGTTAAAAGGATTGCGGTACCACCGGAACCGCAATTCCTTAATGCTTTATAAAAAACGATCGGCCAGATTGTGGCCTGCTGCCCACATCAGGCAGGCGGGAATTGTGCTTCTCTTTTTCTGCGATCTTTCAGAGCCTATCGATTTCTTGATCTCTATAGGGAGCAGCAGCCCCCAGAGTGCTCAGGCTCTATCGGGGCCGGGCGGGCGATGGTCTTGGCCCCAGGCCGGCGAGGCCTGTCGAGCAGCTTATGCCAGTTCTCCCGCTCCCACAGGTTCATGGACCAATCCTCTTCCGAGAGAAGCTGGCGCAGCCGCAGCGTCATGCCTCCCCAATTAACGGAGTGACCCTCGAAGTCCGGACCCTCGACACAGGCAAACCTGGTTTTATCCCCGATCTCCACACGGCAGGCACCGCACATGCCGGTTCCGTCCACCATGATCGGAGTGAGGCTGACCAGGGTACGAACGCCGTATGGACGGGTGGCCTCGGATACCGACCTCATCATCACAGGGCAGCCGTGAACTATCACCAGGTCGATCTTTCCGCCTTGCTTCAGCTGCTCGGTTATGTAGTCGTTTGCCCAGCCCTTTGAGCCGCATGAACGGTCTCCCATTGAGACCACCACCTCATCGCTATACCTCTTGAGTTCGTCTTCCCAGAAGACGAAGCCCTCTCCCCGTCCCTCCACGACAGTGATGACCTCATTGCCCTTCTCTTTGAGTGCCTTTATAAGAGGCAACGATGGACCTATGCCGAAGCACCCGCAGGCGCATATGACTCTTCCGAAATTCTCTATCTCGGTGGGGAGCCCAAGAGGGCCGGCAACATTGAGGACCTTCTCCCCTACTTCCATAGTGCCCAGCTTCATGGTGCTGGTCCCCAGACAGTAGAACACTATGTCCACCCAGCCCTCCTGGGCGTCCCATCCGGCCAGCCCCATGGGAATCCTCTCTCCCTTCTCATCTACCCTGATTATGATGAACTGGCCGGGCCGGGCTACCCTCGCCACACCTGGCGCCATGAACCTCATGTGAAGGAGGTTGGGCGCTAGTGTCTCTTTCTTGAGAATCTCGTACATCTTCATGCTCCTTCTACTCGGCTTAACTTGACTGCACAGACCTTCAGCTCCGGGATCTTGGCCACCGGGTCCAGAGCCGGATTTGTCAGAAGGTTTGTCGGTGTCTCGGAAAAATGAAACGTCATGAATACCACGCCGGGTGGAGATCGCTCCGTTGTCCTGGCCCTTGCCCGCACTCGGCCGCGACGGGATGCAACCTCAACAAGCTCGCCGTCCTGGATTCCCAGGGCAGATCCGTCCGCGGGATTGATCTCCACAAGTTCCTCTCCCCGCAGCACATTCAGGTCGGCAACACGACGGGTCATGGTTCCGGTATGATAATGGCAGAGGATGCGCCCAGTGGTGAGGATGAACGGGTATTCCAGATCTGGAAGTTCTGCTGATGGCCTGTAAGTGACCGGGATGAACAGTCCCTTTCCCCTTGTGAACTGCCCCTTATGAAGAAATACGGTCCCCGGATGCTCGCGCGTGGGGCATGGCCACCGCAGACCGCCATCATCCAGGCGGTCGTAGCTGATCCCTCCGTAAATCGGAGTGACTCTGGAAGCTTCTTCCATCACTGCAGAGGGATCGGAATAGGCGAACTGTCCGGCGTATCCCATGCGACACCCAAGCTCGGCCAGGATCGACCAATCCGGGCGCGCAAGTCCTGGAGGATTCACAGCCTTGCGTATGCGCTGAACCCGCCGCTCAGTATTGGTGAAAGTGCCATCCTTCTCCAGGCTGCTTGATGCCGGCAGCACCACATCAGCCAGCGCGGCAGTCTCGGTCAGAAAGATGTCCTGTACAACAAGGAAGTCGAGTGCCTCAAGCGCCTGCACGACATGCTGGATATCCGGATCGCTTAAGCAGGGATTTTCGCCCATTATGAACATGGCCTTGATGCGTCCCTCAAGCGCAGCGTTCATCATCTCAACGACGGTCAGGCCTGGCTTATCAGGCAGACTGCATCCCCACAGATCCTCGAACTTGTGGCGCAGGTCCGGGTTGATGACCGCCTGGTATCCGGGCAGCAAATTGGGTAGGGCTCCCATATCGCACGAGCCCTGCACGTTGTTCTGACCTCGCAGGGGATTGATGCCGCAGGACGGCTTGCCGAGATTGCCGGTCATCATTGCCAGGGATGCAAGGGCAAGGATGTTGTCCACGCCGTGAGTATGTTGGGTTATCCCCATCGAGTAGATTATCGAGGAAGGACCGCATTTGGCATACATGCGGGCCGCTTCTCTGATCTTGTCATTGGGGACGCCCGTTACAAGGTGGACCTCGCCCATTTCCTGAAGCGATCGCTGGAATGCCTCGTACCCTTCAGTTCGTTCTGCCACAAAGGCCCGATCTATCAGGCCCTCCTCCTGGACGGTCCGGCACATCTCGAGGACCAGTGGCACATCGGTGCCCGGCACCTGGCGCAGCCATATATCGGCGATCTTGCACAGGTCGATCCAGCGGGGATTGGCCACTATGATCTTTGCGCCCCTCTTCTTCGCCTCCTTGATCTGAAGCGCAATGACCGGGTGCTGCTCAGAAGTGTTTGAGCCAATGATGAATATGCAGCCAGCTCCTCTCAGCTCCTCGATCGAGTTGGTCATGGCTCCGCTGCCAAAGGCCTGGGCCAGGGCTGAGACGGTCGAGGCATGGCAGAGCCGCGCACAATGGTCAACATTGTTGGTATTCATCACCAGGCGTGCGAACTTTTGGGCCAGGTAATTCTCCTCGTTGCTGCATTTGGCAGATGATAGGAAAGCGAATGAGTCTCCCTTATTATCTGAGAGACGTTCGACGATGAGGCTTAAGGCCTCCTCCCACGATGCAGGTACGAGCTGGCCGTTCTTTCTGATCAATGGGTATTGAAGCCGTTCGGGGCTGCCGACGAACTCCAGGCCAAATCGGCCCTTGACGCAGAGTTGGCCGTTATTGGGAGTGTCGCCACGTTCTCCGCGCACCCGCACAATGCGGTTATCCAGCGTTCCCACCTCCATCTGGCAGCCCACGCCGCAGTATGGGCAGGTGGTGACTGATGTCTGCTCTGGGCGCTGCCAGCGCTCGAAACGGGCATAGAGTGCGCCGGTAGGGCAGGCGTCAACGCAGGCCCCGCAGAACTTGCAGTCCGACTCCTGCAGGGACTCCGGACCGATCCAGTGCATGCGGTGAAAGTCGGGATTGCTCTTCAAGACCCCCTCTCCCCGCACGTCCTGGCAGATCCGGACGCATCGGCCGCACAGGATGCAGAGGTTGTAATCGCGGTCGAAGAACGGCTCCCTCAGGACCGGCATGTTGCGGTAGGCTATGGGATAGCGGACGTGGGTCAATCCCACGTAACTGACTGCCCGTTGCAGCTCACATTCCTCGTTTTTTGGGCAGTACTTGCAGCCGACGGTTATGGGGAACTTTCTCATGCATTCCCTTAGATCCGAGCACTCCTCGTTGCGCTCGCAGAATAGGCAACCTGCTGGGTGGTTGGTCAGCGAGATGAGCATCTCCAGGGTATGCTTCCGCATCTCCTGCAGTTCATCTGTAATGGTCTGGACCACCATTCCATCCTCCACTGGGGTGGTGCAGGAGGTTGGGTAGGTAGACCAACCTTCGATGCTGACTATGCAGAGCTTGCAGGATCCGATGGGTTTTAAGTCTGGGTGGTGGCACAGGGCAGGAACGTAAATCCCCTCCATTCTGGCCGCCTCCAGAATGGTGGTACCTGGCGGGGCCCTAATCTCCCGTCCGTCAATGGTTAGGCAAATCTCATCCATATTCACTACCGCGCTGCCTTTTGATGAGGATTAATTGTATTAGAAGGTTACTCCCATCATCCAAGTCTGGCGGCCCGAGAAAGGATCGCAGGTCAGCCACTTACTGTCGGGAGATGGCCGGGGCTGCAAGCCCCTGGCATAGCGTCATCCGAAATCCGTCCTGCGGAAAAAGGAGGGCAGGACCAAATCGATCAACTCAAGTCAGCTTTCTGGAGATAAGATTTTTATATCGATATGGCACTGCGTATCGAAGGTACTTGCGGGAGAAGCGGTCTCCCTGTATAAACTGTCGATAGCATATGGTGCCACCTTTAGGATCAAAGCGGGATAAGATGTCAGCCAAGATGAACTTGAATCGGGTAGATATGCCCAAGCAGTCGCCGGAGGTGAGGCGCAAAAACTTCCTGGAGGTTGCCCTGGGTTATGACGATAAGATGGCGGCTGCAGAGGCTGCCAGGTGCATCCAGTGCAAGAAGCCTAAATGCGTTGAGGGATGTCCGGTTGGTGTGGAGATCCCCCAGTTCATCCGGGCCCTGCGTGACTGTGATATGCCGGAAGCGGTGAAGATCCTGAAGAGGAAAAACGCGCTTCCAGGCATCTGCGGGCGCGTGTGCCCCCAGGAGGTCCAGTGTGAGAGCCGCTGCGTATTGGCTAAGAAGGGCGCTCCTATCGCCATCGGCCGCCTCGAACGTTATGTGGCAGACTGGGAGCTCAAGCTAAAGGAGAAGCCGGCGGCAAAAAAGGCAATTTCCAGCAAAAAGAGGGTGGCTGTAGTGGGATCTGGCCCTGCAGGTCTCACCTGCGCCGCAGACCTGGCCCGCCTGGGGCATCAGGTGGTTATATTCGAGGCGCTGCATGAGGGCGGCGGAGTTTTGGTCTACGGAATTCCAGAGTTTCGTCTGCCCAAGGGGATTGTTCGTTCAGAGGTGGAGTTCGTGACCACTCTTGGGGCCAGTCTGGAGCTGGATTCCGTGGTTGGCAGACTGGTTCAGGTCAAGGAGCTGTTCAACCAGGGCTTCGACGCGGTCTTCCTGGGCATAGGTGCTGGAGCCCCCAGGTTCCTGAATGTGCCAGGAGAAAACCTCAGTGGTGTCTACTCCGCAAATGAGTACCTGACGCGGGTCAACCTGATGAAAGCTTTCCGCTTTCCGGAGTACGACACGCCGGTCAAGCGGGGCAAGGTGGTCGCAGTGGTTGGAGGCGGAAACGTCGCCATGGATGCGGCACGCTCGGCCGTGCGTCTCGGGGCGGATGAGGTGCATGTGGTTTACCGGCGATCCGAGGAGGAGATGCCGGCAAGGCTTGAGGAGGTCGAGAATGCCAAGGAGGAGGGTGTGATATTCGACTTCCTGACCAATCCAACCAACTTCATCGGTGACAGGAGGGGCAACGTCGTGGCTATGGAAGTTGTGGATATGGAGCTGGGCGAGCCCGACTCGAGCGGCAGGAGAAGCCCGCGGGTGAAGAAGGGCTCCGAGCACAAGGTGGCAGTGGACACCGTGGTGATCGCGGTCGGAACCGTTCCCAACCCCCTGATCCCTGCCAGCACGCCTGAGATAAAGACAACCAGGTGGGGCACCATAGTTGCGGACGACCGGTGCCGGACCACTATGCAGGGCGTATGGGCTGGAGGGGATATAACCACCGGCGGAGCCACCGTTATCAGCGCGATGGGGGCCGGCAAGACCGCTGCCGCTGATATGGACCGCTGGCTGAGGGATGGCGGAGTATGGAGCTGACCTTTCCGCCATCTCCGGCAGACTGCCGCCGAATATAGTTCCTGATTTTCGGCCCAATTTCCCTTGGCCACTGAGCAGCCCCGGTTATCCAATTGTGCCACAGCGGGCCGCCATCTTGGCGAGATAGCAGAATTGGGCCTGACACCTCTTAGGGCACGACGATTTCTTTAGGTGCCTGAGATTTTCCAGGCAAGAGGTCGCTGGGCTCTCGACATCTGATGGCTATCCAAAATCCCCTGTATTGAGGTCGATCTTATGCCCCTGGGGGAAAAATAGTTCAGGGCTTGAAGAGACCTGCAACAGTATGCCAATAAAGGCAGGCCCCATCATCCCTGCTTACCAAATAGAATTTCTTAAGCCCAGCCTCTGAGCTTGACGGCCTCCACCACCCTGGAGACTGCCACCGTGTAGGCGGCCTTCCTCATGTTGACGTTGTACTGCTTGGAGGCGCCAAGAACGCTGTGGTACGCAGAGGTCATCCTCTCATCCAGCTTCTGGTATACCTCTTCAGTCGTCCAGGCGTAGCGGGTGATGTTCTGGACCATCTCGAAGTAGGAGACAGTCACGCCTCCGGCGTTGCAGAGGAAGTCCGGTATCAGGTGGACGCCGTTCTTGAAAAGGATCTCGTCGGCCTCAGGAGTCGTTGGACCGTTGGCCAGCTCCAGTATGACCTTGGCCTTGATGCGGGCTGCGTTCTCATTGGTGATCACGTTTTCCAGGGCCGCAACGATCAGGATGTCCACTGGCAGCTCCAAAAGCTCTGGATTGCTGATCCTCTTGACCCCGGTGACGTTGGCCACGGTGGAGGTCTCCGTCTTTATGGTGCAGGCAGCCTCTATGTCCAGGCCGTTCTCATTATAGATCCCGCCCTTGGAGTCGCTGATTGCAACGACCTTGCAGCCGAAGAGGTCCCTGGCAAGGAAAGCCGCGTAGCAGCCGGCGTTTCCGTAACCCTGAATGGCCACGGTAGCATTCTTGAGGTTGATCCCCAGCTCCTTGGCCGCTTCCCTCAGGGTGAACATGCCGCCACGCGCAGTGGCATCGTTTCTGCCGCATGAGCCTCCCACGCAGAGGGGCTTGCCGGTTATACAGCCGAACGAGTTGCTGCCGGTAAGCTTGGAGAACTCATCCATCATCCAGGCCATTATCTGGGGGGTGGTATAGACGTCAGGGGCAGGAACGTCCTTTTCAGGTCCCATGAACTGCCAGATGGCATCCACATATCCTCTGCTCAGCCTCTCGAGCTCCCCCTGCGACAGCTCCTTGGGATTGCAGATAACTCCGCCCTTTCCACCGCCGAGGGGAAGTCCCAATAAAGAGCACTTCCAGGTCATCCATGCGGCAAGAGCCCTTACCGTGTCTACTGTCTCCTCTGGGTGGAAGCGTATTCCGCCCTTTGTGGGGCCCAGCGCGTTGTTGTACTGAACTCTAAATCCTTGGAACACCTTGACGGAACCGTCGTCCATCCTGACCGGTATGGTGACATGGAGTTCACGCATGGGCTGTCTCAATAACTGATGGACTGACGAATCGAGCTTCAGGATCTCTGCGCAGTCATCCAGCTGCTTCTGGGCGACCTTAAAGGGGTTTACATCGGCCATTTATCTATCACCGCTGTACCAGCGATTTATTCGTAACCAGTGGCATGGTCGGTCGCAAGGAAGTATATAGCCTTTTTTGAAAAAGTTTATAAATAATTAAATAGGTTTTGAATGTCAATTTATAGTATAAATAGTTTATCAGAAGCTACAAATGCAGATAGAGCCTACTGATACATATTGCAAATGAGCTGGTTAGCTCTAGGATTCATTGATCGCCAAAGTAGGAAATTCGTTTCCGGCGAGGATGGGAAATCTATTCGCCAAAAAAAAGTGCCCTTGACTGCCTTTTCAGCAGGCAGAAAAAGGGACCCATGTTCTGCCGCGTCTTCGGCCTATCCAGGCGGCTGGGATCGCAAGTGTCGCCCGGGCAGAACACAGACATCTCGATGCGGTCGTCAGGCCACCCGCCTCAGCCAGGCCTACGCATCGTCGATCCCTTCACGATCATTTTGCAGGATCAATCGAAGGCGTCCAGTATCTCCTGGGCCTCCTCCCGGTAAGCGTCCATCACGTATGGGATGCCGGATACCATGGCCGCCTCCTCGGTCAGAGCCATCAGATCCTTCCTCGAGATCGTGGATAGCTTGAAGTTCCGCGACCCGGCCATCAGCTGCTGAAGCCCGGTCTTGAACTTCTGGCAGTAGCTATACATGCCGATAGCGCCGAGAGGTAAATCTTTGCACTCATCGCCGTATATTGATTTGATCTCCTCATAATGAAGGAATATCTCCTCGGCTTTCTGCCCGTACTTAGCAACGTTCTTCGGCAGATCGCCCTGCTCCAGCCAGCGACCGATGTTCTTTCCAACCATGCCTGGAATCATAAGTGCCCTGCCCATGCACACTGCCTTTACAAACGGGGCCCCCATGGCAATTGCCTTGAAGACGCCGTCCTCAGTTGAGAATCCGCCGGCCATGGCGATGTCAGGAATCCTCATATGGCGGCGTGCCAGCGTCTCGCAGAACTCGTAAGCCAGGGCCTGCAGATAGATCGTTGGGATTCCCCACTCGTTCATCATGGGCCATGGACTCATGCCAGTCCCGCCTGGTGCGCCGTCGATGGTCAAGAGATCGATATGGGCTTCTGCTCCGTAACGCAGGGCCATGGCAAGCTCTGCCATGGAGTAAGCTCCGGTCTTCAAGGTCACCCTCTTGAATCCAAGCTCTCGCAGCCTGTCAACCTCCGTCAGGAAGCTCTCCTTGGTCACGAAACCGAGCCTGGAGTGACGTTCGAATTCCTTTATGCCTCCAACCTTGTAAGCCATCTGCACTTCTGGATTGGTCGGGTCAGGCTGAACGACATACCCGCGCTTCTTGAGCTCAATTGCTCTCTCGAGAGTGTTGACCTTTATCTCCCCGCCTATGCACTTGGCGCCTTGGCCCCACTTCAGCTCTATGGTGTCCAGGTTGTGCTTCGATGATACGTACTCAGCAACACCTAGCCTGGTGTCCTCTACGTTCATCTGAACAAGGATCTCGCCGAAACCCTGGTGGAAGCGCTTGTAAGTATCGATCCGGCGATCCATCTCCGGGGACTTCTTTACTTTTCCATCTGCTCCCAGCTCGAGTTCCGGATCGACGCCGCTGACGTTCTCGCCACAGACCAGAGTTATTCCGGATATGGCCGCTCCTATTGCAATATGCTCCCAGTTTCTTTGGGCGATGTCGGTTGATCCCAGAGCCCCTGTGAATATGGGCAGCTTCATCCTGACCTTTTTATCCCATCCATATTCGGTCTCCAGGTCCACATTGGGAAACAGGGCGGTGTCGGGTCCGGCGTCTATTCCCTCAGGGAGTCCGAAGGCGCCTACAGCATAGCCCTGGATGTTAAGGTGAGAATAATCCACAGGATAATTCTTGTCAGCTCCGGCAGTCATTTCACCGAAGGGACCTGGGTAAAGGACCTCCCGGCCGCGGAAGGAGGCCAACCAGGTCTCGCAGCCGCCTTTGCATCCATCCATGCATCTTGTGCAGATCCCTGACATGGGGACCACGTCCCTGGACCTGTTGAACGTTCCTGTCGCCTCATTGGCGTTGGGCCTTCTCAGATTCACCTGTGACACCTCTGAATTGTCCTTTTGGGAAAACATCAGCCATCTTGTCTTGCAGGCCACTGCTTTGCCGGAAATGGCTTCTCTTGTGTCCCGGCAGCTGCTATCGCCTGATGACCTGGCCGACTAATGACTTCCTACTTTTTCATATAAATAGATTTCCAATACATATATATGCTAATAAAGTAGGAAGTTAAATTCCTGCAAAATCCTCCCAAGGAAAAGGCTTTTAGCTTAAAGCCGGGTGGCTAAATGGATTTGGCCTGGATGAATTTAGCAGCAGAAGGACTCTAAGATGATCGCCATAGTCGATTACGGCATGGGGAACCTCTTCAGCATCTATAATGCCCTGGTCAGGGTCAGCGGAGAGCCCATGATTGTTACCGAGCCAGACTTCTCGGAAGCGGACGGAATAGTTGTTCCAGGTGTGGGCTCATTTGGGCGATGCATGGAGCAGCTGGCCCGCTTTGGTGAGGCGCTGCGCCAGGAGCTTGATGAGGGAAAACCTGTGCTTGGAATATGCATAGGGATGCAGGTGCTCTTCGATGAGAGCGCTGAAAGCCCTGGAGCACAGGGTCTTGCCTGGATGCCAGGCAAGGTTGTCCGCCTTCCATCCGGGATGATGGTCCCCCAGATGGGTTGGAACGACCTTCGAATCACCAGGGAGATCCCGCTGCTTGATGGCATATCCAGCGGCGATCGCTTCTATTTTGTCCATTCCTATCACTGCAGACCAGATGACCGATCAGTGCTGGCCGCCACTGTCGAGTACGGCACCGAGGTGGTAGCAGTTGTTGAGAACGACAATTTGGCAGCCACACAGTTCCATCCGGAGAAATCAGGACCAAGAGGCCTGCGAATCCTGGAGAACTTCGTGAGGTGCGTCAGATGCTAGCTCGCCGAATAATCCCATGTCTCGACTGCGATCTGGGGGTCCCCCAGGGAAGGGTAGTCAAAGGCATTGAGTTCAAGCAGATCAGGTATGCAGGCATACCCTGGGAGCTGGCCGCCCGCTATTATGAGCAGGGTGCCGATGAGATCGTATTCCTGGACATAACCGCGTCGCATGAGAGGCGCACAACAATGACCGATGTCATCAGGAAGACCTCGGAGGAGGTCTTCGTGCCGCTGACCGTTGGCGGGGGCATATCCAGCCTCGATGCTGCCCGTACGGCTTTCAATGCCGGGGCTGACAAGATCACCCTGAATACAGCAGCCCTTCTGCGCCCGGAGCTGATCAGCGAGATATCTCAAGCATACGGAAATCAGGCTGTTGTAGTGGCCATCGACGCCAAGAGGCGCTGCGGTCATGAGGAGGGCAAAACCGTCATCCAGCTTTTAGAAGGAGAGTGCTGGTTCGAGTGCTCCATTTACGGCGGGCGGAAGTTCACCGGCATCGACGCCCTCGCCTGGGCGAGGCGGGCGGAGGAGCTGGGCGCAGGAGAGATCCTCCTGACCAGCATGGACCGGGACGGCACATATGACGGCTTTGACATTCCGCTTACCGACGCAGTCTCAAGGTCGCTTCAGATCCCGGTTATCGCGTCAGGCGGCTGCGCCCACCCGGATCACATGTATCAGGTGTTCAGGCATACAGGCGCCTCTGCAGCTCTGGCAGCAAGCATATTCCACTTCAACGAGTGGACAGTGGAAGGGTGCAAGAGCTATCTGGCAGAGAGGAATATTGCAGTCAGGATATAGTGGTCGGCCATGAGAGGCGGCTGCAATTTCAGACTCCATACGATCAAGCGAGCAGCTCATACGGCCTTGACGGAGGCGTCGCCTCAACTTTTTTTCCCCTGGGCCGAGCACCGGACCCCTTGTCGTGGCTGTCCTGCCAGGTATCCGCCATCTCTCGGCAACTGTAATGACTCGCCAAAAAACCGGCAGATTTATAGTCTTTGATTGGATGGAGAGGCCGGGGGACTGCCAGTTATGATCGACCTCAACAACGCTCCATGCAACAAGATCCTGGAGATCAAGTCGCTCTCCGACGGGACGGGCTGGAGGCATCGTCTGGAGGCAGTTGGTATTCGAAAGGGGCAGAGGGTCAGAAAGATAGTCTGCCAGCCTTTTGGCGGACCTATTGTGATCGAAGTCGGCGGGTCCCGCATATCAATGGGCCGGGGTATCGCCTCCAAGATCGCGGTTGAGGTGGTGCATACGGCCAAAGTGCCTTAGATCGGTGACTACTCCCCCGACTGAAGTCGTGGGCATCTAGGTTGTATCCCAACCAAGGACTGTAATCCAAGTCGAAGGATGTTCTTAGCAGCGTTGAGATC
>MVQI01000057.1 GCA_002067795.1 Methanosaeta sp. PtaB.Bin039 | reverse complement strand
GGATTTCGATTAGCCAGCGGCGGCGCCTCGCATGCCCCGCAGCTCTGCTGCGGGGTGCGCCGCCGCCGTTTGACTTCGCTTTCCCATGCGGGATTGTTGAGTATTTAAAGTCAAAGGTTTCGGGACTACACAAAAAGCTCAAGTGAGCGAAAAGCTTATATTGATTTAATTGCTTACTGCACAAAGCGTAATCAGTAATAAAAATTTGTATTGAATTGTAATTAAAAACACCAGATCTTAGACATGGGTAAGATAAAAGAATATGGGGAATTCTTTTCAAGATATGCATATCACTATAAGTTTCACTTAGCGATATTGATGTTCTTAAGCGCGCTATCTTTGTTATTCGTGTTAATCACCCCACTAATTCTAAAATCTCTGATCGACAATGTGTTTCTTATTGTAGGGAAAACAGAGGCAAGTACTCTTGTTGGAGATCTCCTGTATTGGAGCTTAATCATCCTAGTAGTATTTATAATTTCGTCTATTTCTATATATTATAATCAATATGTATCTGGAAGACTAAGAGCAGAAATCTCAAATGATCTCCGAGAACAAATCTTTTGTGATCTTAATCAGAAATCTTTACAAAGTATATGGGTATTTAAACGTGGAGACTTAATAAATAGAATAATGGATGATGTGGATCGAGCCGAGCAAATAGTGACAACTTATTTTGTAAGATTACTTACAATAATATTAGGAATGCTATTTCCTATGATCATAATGTTATTAATGAAATATGATTTAGCTATAATATGCACAGTTCCCATGTTATTATATGCTATGATATCATGGAAATTCGGAAAAATTATGAGCGAACAGCAAAGGATGTTCCTGAATCAGAGAGCAAGTGTGACTTCATTTATAAATGAGGGAATATCTAGCTTTCCACTCATAAAAGTCTTTGAATTAGAGAATTATCAAAAAGAAAGATTTAATATATTTACACAAAATTACAAGAATATAACAATAAAACTATCCAAAACAGTTGCGTTATATGCATCATTAACCGGTTTTAACGTGCTATTACCATTAATTTTGCTATTCTGGATAGGGGGCCATATGATCATTGTCGGAGAGATAACAATTGGGACATTTATAGCGTTTTCTTCATATGTAACTCAATTCTTTGGCCCAGTAAAGGAATTATCAAATCTGTGGCCTGAGATAAAGATGAGCGATGCTGCATTTGATAGAATCATGGAAATAATAAGTATGGATAATGAAAATCCAGAAAACCATAAAGATGAACTCAGGCCAACTACGGGAAGGATCGAAATCAAGAATCTCACGTATTCACATGGTGGAAAAATTATATTTAGTAATTTAAACGCTTCGTTTGAAAATGGATTAAATTATCTATTAGGCAAGAACGGCACTGGAAAAAGCACACTGTTTTATCTGATTGTAAAATTATATCAGCCAGACTCTGGAACGATAGAGATTGATGGGAAGAACATAAACTATGTTGATGCTAGATCCATCAGAAGAAATATATCATTTTTGCAGCAAGACTCTAAACTACTTGATACTACGATTTACGAGAATATCTTGCTGGGAGATATTAAATCTAGTGAAGAAGATATTTTTGAAGCAGCAAAATTGGCCAACGTGCATGATTTCATTACGAGACTACCTGAAGGGTATCAAACATTAGTTGGTGAAAATGGCATGGTTCTTTCTGGAGGCGAAAGGCAGAAAATAGCTTTGGCGAGGGCTATTTTGAAAGATTCTAAGATAATGATTTTGGATGAGATGGAGAAATCTATAGACGAATCTTCGAAGAATTCGATAATCCAAACGTTATCAAAATTGAGCAATCATAAGACGATCATACTTGCAACTCATGAAAATCCATCACGCAATGCAAATGTGGTGGACCTTAATAAAGCAAGACATTCGGAAATCTAGACGAAACTGGATAAAATTAGTGCTAACTCACTTAGCTCTGGTCATCTTTATCAAGAAGGAACTCCATCGGCATTCTCGATCGATGCTAAGTCTATAGTCTAGAACCTAATAAACAGAACTTAACTTCTCCTCAAGAAATCTCTCAATCCAGCTCTTAGCAAAGCTAAGGCTAGATGCATGCTCCAAAAACCGCTCTGAGTCTGAGATAATTTGCCTAATGTGTTCAAGATCTTTTATAAAGGACCTAGAGATAACTCGTTTTATGCTTCTCCAAATGAATTCGATTGGATTTAGGTCTGGGGAATAAGGTGGCAGGAAAACCAATTTGATGCCGAATTCCTCAGCCCATCTTACTGTATCTTTTGCTCTATGAGATCTGAAGTTATCTAGAATCAATACGATCTCCTTTCCGGGATTAGCGGCGCAGATCTTCTTGATGAAATCGCATACATCTTCTTTCCTTGAATTCTCTTTGAAGTCGATAACCAAGGCGGCGTTCAATCCATAGAATCCAAATGCGTTTGCTTTATATTTTGTCGTATTTTTAAAAAGTACTGGCTCAGCAAATGATAGGAGACGCTGCGTGTTTGCGGTAGTCTGGGGTGACGATTCGTCTAGAAAACCAACGACTGTATTCTCTTCAATCTGTGGCATGTTTTTTCAAGATCGTTTCTGCATCAGGTGGCCTGCGATAATCATGTGTGAATGGCTTGGCATACCTCATCCCAAGCTTCTTGACTATGATCCTCACTTGTTTGAGAGTATATTCAACGCCAAATTCCGTTGATATCAAGATGCGCACGTCCTCTGTAGTCCATGCATCTCTTTCTCTAAGCAATCGGTGCAGTTGTTCTTTTTGCTGAGCTGAAAGCTTGGAAGGCCTTCCTCCTGCATATCTCGGAATCAAGCCGCTATAGCCTTGTTCGTTCCATCTTTCTTGCCAGGCATATCCAACAGGTTTCTCAACACCAACAAGGCGAGAAGATCCCTCAACGCTTGCCCCATCATATCTATGTTTTGATAAAATATAGTCTTTGCAGAACCTTTGTATCTGTTTCAAGCGTCTTTATTCTTCTCAATAGCTCTTCCTTTGTCATATGTCTTTGAATTGCTATTTGCTCAGGCCGAGGCATGCAATGATAAATAACTTCTTAAGTAATAAATGTTTGGTTTCAGAATATAGTCTCGAACTATGAACGTGTCTGTATGGAGATTCTACTCTGTCCTCAATGCCTCTATAGGATCAAGCTTTGCCGCATTATGCGCAGGATAGGCTCCGGCAATGCTCGTTGTCAGCAAGCCAAACATCAGGCCAACAGCTAGAGACTGAACGGTGACCACTGATGGAAGGCCGGCCAAGGAACCTATGGACCATGAGATCAGAGCGCCCAGGACCAGGCCGATTATGCTGCTCGCCAGCCCCAGCACCACCGACTCGAGGAGATACTGCCTCCATATGACGCTGGTGGTCGCACCTATCGCCTTCATAACTCCGATTTCCTGTATCCTGTCCTTGACTGTAAGCGTCATGACGTTGGAGATCCCTATGCCACCCACTATCAATGAGATTATGCTGATGCCACCCAAAACGATCTTTATCATGTTCAGGATGTTTATTACAGGAGCTAAGAGAGCGCGAAAGGTTACTGCAGAGAAGACCTCGTCTTTATGATATCTCGCAAGAGTCCTCTCGATCCTGGAGGCAACAGCGTCGGCTTTCAGCGGATCGTCTACCGTGACCACTATCCAATCATAATAGTAGCTATCTCTGCCAAGAAGCTCTCTCATCGCCCTATGAGTGATATATGCTACCCTGTTGGGATCAGAACTGCCACCGGAGATATAAGGAGAATCCTTTACCTCCTTCATGATTCCCACCACCTTTAGATCTATAAATCGGTCGTCGTTGTAGACTCGAATCTTGCTGCCAGGAGAAATCTCCAATCGAAAGAGGTCCTTTGCAATTCCGTCACCAATCACCACTGAGCTGATGTCGGATTCCTTGAGGAAGCGACCTGCTGCTACATCCTCTCTCAGCTGATCCTCTTTCTTTGGAGATATCCCATAGATTGAGGCGGATGAGTTCTTGGACCTGGATGATATCACCATTCCTCCAATAGTGCGAGGGGCCACGCTCCTCACTCCAGCAACTCCATCCAGCGCCTTGACATCTCGATCGCTCAGCTTGGCTGGCTCCTTTGGTGCAGTGGTACCCCGCGGTTCCTTGGTCTGATTGAATGGAAAGACGTTTACGGCATCCAGGTTGAGCTCCTGGAACTCTTCAAATACGCCACTGTAGAGCCCCTCTCCCATTGAGAGCATGACCACGATGGACATGACTCCGATGACGATCCCCAGGCTTGACATCAGAGTCTTGAACCGGTCTGCGGTGAAGCTGACTATTATGTATTCCAGGGTGTCGGAGAGCTTCAAGCAATCACCATCCTCATGATAATACACATAGCTAGCTCTTCCAAATGGGCAGCTTCTTCTTGCGATGGAGATATGCGACTGCAAGTGCAAGGACCAGCGCTCCGCCTGCCATCAGGCTCAAAGGACTGCCACTGGATGCCTCGGAGGGCGGAGCATATAACATATTGTAGGTCTCCGACTCGTGCCATGTCTCCCCGTTCTTGAACCTCGAGCTGAAGCTCAGATTCATCGGCCCTTTCAGGTCTATGGCGGGATTTTCAGAACTAAGAGCAAAGCTGATCGTGAAGACCTCGTCAGGGTCCATCGAGCCGATGTAGTTCTCCTCAGGCGAGAATACCACGCCCTCGGCGAAAGGGGTCACGGAGACTGCGGACACTGCATTGGCCCTTGGATTGGCAATATCCAGGCTGATGCTTCCTCTGCCTGGGATCTCCGCCCTGGACAGACGCAGAGCAGACGTATCAACATATATGGGGACCTTTCGGCTGATCATGAGCTGGTCGTAGCCTGCTTCAACGACGAAATCCAAGAGATAGGTTCCTTCAGAGAGGTTTTTGTTGGCCTTGATCCTGTAGTATAAGATGACCCTGTCAGCAGGTCCGATAAGGCCTATATCGCTGTAATCGCTGCTCAAGACCTCTATATCCGACGTTCCTCTGAGCACGGTCTTATTGACAGGCGTGGACAGTATCAGCCCCTGTACATACTCATTTCCAGCTCCGTATCGTGCTGCTCCATTTTCCATCTCGATTGTCAGCACCGCTGTATCCCCGGGCATGAGGGCTTCTGGCGACGACGATGAACGGATGTTTACCGGCATGTGATATACGTAGGATGCTGAAGCCAGGATCGAGGTCAGCAAATGAACTATCAGGATGATGATACAGATATTGCCTGCCGCTCTCATGACGTCACCTCTGAAATCAATCCGTCCCTGAGCCGAACGACACGACTGCAGTTCTCGGTTATCTCTGGATTGTGCGTGACCATGATGATGGTTCGACCGTCCCGGTTGAGGTCGTTCAAGATCCCCATCACATCGGCGCTGCTCTTCAGGTCCAGATTGCCTGTGGGCTCATCAGCGATTATGATCCGGGGGTCATTGGCCAGCGCCCTGGCGATGGCCACCCTCTGCCGTTCGCCTCCGGAGAGGTTTATGGGACTGTACCCAACTCTATGCCCCAGGCCAACATCCTTTAGGAGATCCAGAGCTCGCGTCCGTCTCAGATCTCGCGGCATCTCGCACAGGACCATTGGCATCTCAACGTTTTTCAGAACTGAGATCCTTCCGATCAGGTTGAACGATTGGAAGACAAATCCCATCTCCTCTCTTCGAATCCTGGCCAGCTCGTCTTCGTCCAGACTGATTACGTCTCTGCCCAGAATCGATAATCGACCCCCACTGGGTTTGTCCAGGCAGCCGACGATGTTCATGAGAGTGGACTTGCCGCTTCCCGAGGGCCCCATTAGGGCCACGAATTCGCCACGGTCTATCTGCAAGTCTATTCCCTTGAGAACGGCGACTTTCGTGTCCCCTATTCGATAGTGCTTCTCGATCTTGTGCAGATCGATTGCCGCTGTGGACGATCTTGCTGTTGAGGGGTTTGGGATGGCCTTCATTCTGTCCATAAAATACCTCGGAAATCTGTGGATTTCGTTCAATAGACATCACAACCACATTGCTGGATACGAGATTCTTAGATTAGTTTCTATGTTTGACATATACTGGTCCTTATGGCAAATGGGATGATCGATATCCCCAAATTGTGCATAGGCTTGAAAGCTACAGCCAGCAAAACAAATTGGTGCAAATTCGCAATCAAAACATTCTTCAAATTGTAGTGGATTTCTCAATAACCATTTATAATAAATCTCTTGATTAATTTTTGTCAGATTACCATTACAATCTATACATCCTAACCTTTGATCAAGAATTCCTGCAACTGCTGCACATTTATAGACGTCACCATGTGGATCAATTGCAAAGGCATTTTCGTAGATAGCCCCACAGCCTGCTTTGATATTTCCTAATTGTTTAGGTTTTACATCATAGCCTTTTAGGGTTGCCAACGTATACAGCTCATGCAAATGTTCATCTGACATTTCTAGAATCCGCGAGGGCAAGTCTTTGTTAAAAACAGGATCATAAATAATCTTTTGAATGCTCAATTGTGGTGGTCTTCCTATCTTCTCTTTTAGATCATCTAATAGCTCCCCAATCCCAGGAAAATTTTCCTTGTCTACATCTACGCGTACATGATATTTAATCTTATAGAGTTCTAAGTTATTAAGAACTCCAATCAGTTTATCATACGACCCAGTAGCATCTTTAAATATCCTCCTTGTATCGTGATCAACTCTATTTCCTGCGAAAGTTATTTGGAGACTATCAATAGGGTACTTTTTTAATTTGATAATTAAATCTTCGCCAAGAATAGAGCCATTGGTACTGCCACTGATCTCTAGATACTTATTCTCTTTACAACAATATTCATTCAAATCGTCCAATAAATATAGAATTTTCTCCTTTTCTAAAAATGGCTCGCCGCCATATAGAGCGATCTTTAATATGCGACATCCAGCAGATTTCTTTTTGATGAATTTAATGACGCATTCAAGAGTGTCTTGGTCCATTGAATCGGTCAATACCTCTCCAGAGCCTTGATAACAGTACTTGCATGCCATATTACATTTATGAGTAAATATTATTTTAAATAGATACGTATTATTTTGGTGTTTCCACTTGTTTATAAGGGATCGAAATATGATCCGGTCATCTATATCGACGAGAAAGCCGTTTTGATATAGTTTTTCTAAAGTATCATTGTCTAATTGATTAAATTCTCCATGATTTAAAATTCTTTTTGTACATCCATCGATTCGTATAATAGCATCGCTCAAAGTGTTATACACCAAGTATTTATCAGAATCTGTTTTAAAATATATATTATATCTCGAATTCATATTAATCACTAATCTAATGTTATTAGAATTGCGTATATTTATACTTTCCTACTACATAATTCATACTAGTTTTGCTTATTAATACTTTTTATGCTATATTTTATTGTAGCTGCTAGAATAAGCAAGCGAGGATTCCTATTTGAGCTCCGATTTTGGCCCATGATGTATAAACGCTATATAAATCTGAATGGGTTGTTCTTGATATATTTAGGAACCCTCAAGTAAAATCTGCTATAATAACATTTGATATAAAATAAGTATAGCTTAGTGTGATTAATTGTTTATATAATATAATGAAATATTTTTATAAAATCAAAACAATGGCAAACTATATTAACTATAATTTGAATAGTTCTATAGGAGGTGAGTGCTCGATAGCGCCGAAATTGAATATATTATCTATAAATATGCATAGAATTAGATCACGGAAAACAACATGGGAGGAAATCTAACATGTATGTAGAATTTGTGCAGCTTGCTGATACAGAGCCTATACCCCGATTAATCTGCGTGATCGGGATTTTTGGATAAATGTAGGTAGATGTATGTTGGTGCATTGTTTGCGACGATTTGTTCTCAATTGGCTTCTCTCTACCATAAAGAGCTGATCTTCGCAAGCATACCTTTTTTAGTCCTTGCTAAGTAGCCTGATTACCTTCGCTCCGCTCTCGCCTCGCCCTTATAATCCGCGGCCCAGAAACTGAGCAGCCATCGAAGAGGGCGTTGTCCTCTTTTCGGATGCTTGTGAGCATGTGGATCTTCGACTCGTACTACAAGGGCTGCGTCGAGCTGTGGGGCCGTAAGACTGGGCTTCGAAGAGCCAGCGCCGCCTATCCACCATCGTTTTATATGCACCTCCAGGACCCTGCAGCCCACAGGGAGATGATCGAGGCGCTGGAGAGCATGTACCGGGTCGAGGAATGCAGCTTCAGAACTATATTCGGCACCCTTTGCGGCCACCGAATATACGCCGGCAGACGGGTGGCTGAGAAGATAGAGATACAGACCCGCTACGACGCCCGTCTCTACAACGTGGATGTACGGCAGGACCAGCGGTATATGGCAGAGATGGGCCTATTCCCATGCGGAGATGAAGACGAGTCGAGGTTCTCATCCGACTTCGAGATCCCCCTGACCTCTATGGAGATCATGATAACCGGTGAGCCGTCCAGGCCCGGAGACATCAAATCGGTAAAGATACAGGACAGCAGAAATAGGCGGCTGGAGGGGCCACAGAAGGCAGTCATATCCGACCTCATGGAGCTGATCAGGTCCCACGACCCAGACCTGATCCTCCTCCCCTATGCCGACTCATGGGTCCCGGCTCTGGTCAGGCTGGCCAGGAGGTACGGCCTGACCCCCACATTCAGCCGAAGCGGTCGGTTCAAGCAGATGGCCTCCAAGTCGTACTGGAGCTACGGCAAGGTCAACTATAAGGATGGTGCCCTCATACCAGAAGGCAGGATACTGATAGACACTGCAAGGAGCTTCGCCTATTCCGAGGGCGGTCTTGAGGGCGTGATTGCGGCCTCTCGCCTCTCAGGCCTGCCACCCAACCTCGCCTCCCGCTTTACGCCAGGCACCCTCATATCCAGCTATGAGGTCTTCGAGGCACTGGGCCGGGGCATTTCAGTGCCCTTCAGAAAAGGAGACGCTGAGATCGCAAGGAGCGTATCGGATCTTAGGGACTGCGATAAAGGCGGCATGATGTTTCAGCCTGAACCCGGAGTCTATGAAGACGTCCACCAGATCGACTTCACATCCCTCTACCCCACGATCATAGTCAAGTACAACCTCTCGCCCGAGACGGTCGGAGATCCACAGCGTTCGGGCTTCTTGAGCACCGTTCTCTCCCCACTGCTCCGCATGCGCATAGAGACAAAGAAGCTCAAGAAAATAAATCCGGCTTACGCAGGGATGGACTCCGTCCTGAAGTGGATGCTTGTGACCTGCTTCGGATACACCGGCTATCGGAACGCCAAATTCGGACAGATTCGGGTACACGAGAGGATCACCGAGATATCAAGGGAGCTGCTCGTGCAGATCAAGGAGCTGGCTGAGGGGATGGACCTCGAAGTCCTGCACGGGATAGTGGACTGTTTATGGGTTCTGGGCGGGCCAATTGACGGCTTTAAGGAGGCTGTGGAGAAGCAGACAGGCATCCTGACTGAGGTAGACTCCTATGACTGGATAGCGTTTCTTCCCATGGCCGACGGATCTGGAGCCTACAACCGATACTTCGGCAGGCTGTACGAAGGCAAGATGAAGGTCCGTGGGGTGATGTCCAGAAAGAGGGATACCCCCGAGTACATACGCCGGATGCAAGAGGAGCTGTTTGAGGTCCTTGCCAAGGCGAGGTGTCATGAGGAGCTGAAGAGGATGTCGGCCAGGGCTGAGGAAGTGCACAGAAGGTACAGGGATGGCCTCGCAGATGCCGACGTCAATGAGCTGGCCATCCATCGTCGGGTTAGCAGGCTCAGCTACTCTCGCCGATGTGCTGAAGCCTCGGCTGTTCAGGCTTATCTGAACCAGGGGGTATCGCTGGCGCCGGGCATGGAGATAGGATACGTTGTTCGGGATGCCGTAACGTGGGCGGTGGATTTGGAGGACCGCGCATCGGCGTTTGATGCCGGGTATTACGAAAAGATGCTTGAGAAGGCCTGGGATGAGGCAGCCTTTGTCTTCGCAACGGCACAAAGCGTCCTCGGGCCTGAAGGTGTCGGATCTTAGGCCATGAGTCGGTCGCTGAAAAATTACTTCCTTTCGCCCAACGGGGAAGTCCATGACATCCGGACAATTCTGGCCGGATGATTCCTCCTCATCCGACGATCTTCCTGGGCGGCTCAAGCTTGATCGATCCAGGCAAGAACAAGGTGCCCGTCTCGGTCTCCCAGAGCAGTGCTGGGCCGCAGCTCAATTTTGCCTTTCCCTGACAGTCCCCATTTAGGATCTCATGGATCTGGCCGCCCCTGATCTTGAGCCTGAACCCTTTGAGCTTCAGCTCGAGCAAAAGACTGAATTCCAGCCGCTCAGAAAGGCTGCCGACACTGATCTCCACGTAGGGGCGGTGCTCTGATCTGATGCTGTGCTCGGATAGATGGGCTACGACGGTCTGGTCTGGAGGATATCTCTGCGAATCGAGGTAACGCCGAAGGACTACCGACTCGTTCCAGGCGCCGATCAACACGTCACGCATATCCACGTTCAAGAGCTCGCCCAGGTTATCCTGGGCACTGCAGGCGACCTGTGCGCTCCACCTCTGGCCTGCAGCAGCGCTGAGAAGGGGCGCAGCTACGGAAGCCAGCATGCTGCTCTCCTCTATGGTTCGGGCAAGCAGCTCAGAGAAGTTTGGCCGTTCTCTTGCCAGTATCGAATTCAGATTCACATCACCGGGATTCATCACTCCAACTCCTCCCCGACTATATCGGGACCGCCACCTTCCGACATCTGAACGCCGGAATCGGCAACCAGCCGCATGCGCATCTCAGCCACAACATCAATCGCCCCTTCTGGATCAACTCTCGACCTGCCCCGATCGCCATGGGCTTTGAAGGACGGCTTGGGCTTGGGAGGCTTTGGCTCAGAGGTCTGCACTGAAGATCGACCTCCTGAGGACGACCCTGAACCTTTTCGGAATCTTCTCCAGATGCTGCTTGCCAGGATCGCGGCTCCCACGGCCCCGCCAAAGATCCACGGCCTGGAATCGAAGGTCGATGGAGGCTGCTCATCAGGCACCTCCACGGCGACCGTTGCCGGCTCCTCGATGGTGTCGACCTTGAAGGACCTGGCTGCAGATACATATTCGTCCCCTGAAAACCCGTCTCTTACAATCGCTTCCAGGATATGGTCGCCTGCGTCGCCCCCAGAGGGGGTCCAGCTCCAGATGTTATCCGCCGACCAACCACTCACAGGCACCTGGTCTAGACGAAAGGCGAACTCCATCGGGTCTCCTTCCGGGTCCGAGGCCTGGACTGTGAAGGTTGCCGAAGATCCCACGATAGGGCTCTTGGGATCCATCTGTATGGAGAGTATCGAAGGCGGACTGTTAGGCTGCACCGTGATATCCATAGAGGCGCTGCTTGACTCAAGATCGTCTGTGACCCACACGGTCAGCACGTGGTCTCCGACATCCTCCTGAGTCGGTCTCCAGGTCCATGAGCTATCTCCTGACTCGCCCCTGACCGTGTTATCGTCGAGCACGAACCAGAACTTCAGCGGATCTCCTTCAGGGTCGGAGGCCTCGGCAGCAAAGGTGACGGTCGTGCCGGCGGCCAGTGGAGATTCCGAGCTTGACATAAGCCTCACCACAGGCATCTGGTTTACGCCGAACTCCACATCGTCGACAGCCAGCCCGACGTTATCGAATTGGCCATTTCCGTCAGGCGCGTAGCTCACCTCTGCCCTGGAGATCGGATATGCAGCTGATGTCACCTCAAGAGGTATGCTGATGGGAATCGGGTAATCGCTTGGACCCATGGTCCGCTCGTCGCTTCCCACCAGGTTGCCAAGCTCGTCGTAGGCCTGGAGCCTGACAATCTTGGGAATGCGGAGGCTGTGACGTTGACCCGCCCAAAGCCTGAGATACCTGACTGGACCTGCAAAACTCATCTCGACCGGCGTTCGGCAGAACTCCTTGGAGTAGCATGATTCCACAGCTCTCGTCGGAGAGTGCGCAAAGCCGCTTATGCCGAAATCCAGTGAGTAATCGATTGCCACCGGGCTATTAAATGTCACTCCAAGCCCTTTATACTGATCCGAGACCACTGTCTGCCCGCCAGTACCAGGACCGGTAGTCGGTATATCCTCAAAGTCTATTATGACTGCATTGGCGGATATCACGATTGAAAACAGAATGGCAGTTGTTAATAGTATCAGATGAGGTCTTGGCGCTACAGGCCTGCAGCCCACGAGATCCGGAGGGATCAAATGCATCATTTTTCATTTACATTATGCAAGATTCTTAAGGATTTTCCCTGATAGATGTGAGGGCCGCTTGGGTGCTTGATCTATCTGAAAATGAAGGCAAGATCGTGGTTATGGCCGTTTTCAATCCAGTGAACAACTACCTTCGCATCACAGACTACTCTCGCATCACAGACTACTCTCGCATCACAGACTACTCTCGCATCACAGTTGGAGTGGACCCTCAATGAAAACGCCGATTATCGCCCTCAGGTCCACGCCCCAGTTCATTAGAAAGGGGAGCGACTTGACGAACAGCCATTGTACAGATGGGAAAAGCTTAATTACTCGTAAATATTTCATATTTGTGATTATATTTCGTTGAGGAAGCCGGATGGACTCTGATAAGAAATTCGATTTGGCAGGGAAGTCGGTCGTCGTTCTGGCAATCCTCCTTGCCATATACCTAACCAAAGACGTCCTCGCTCCGATCCTCCTGAGCTTCCTTCTCTCCTATGTCTTTTATCCGGTGTACAGGTGGCTTGTCAGCAGGACTCGCAGCAAAAGCTCATCGTCCTTGCTCACTATCCTCCTGATCTCCGCCATAGTCATCATCCCGGCTGCGGGCTTCATTGGCGCCCTCGTCAAGGAGATATCTGATCTGATCGGCCTCGGCGGCGTGGGCTACATCCAAGCCCAGTTAAGCGTCATGCTGGAGGCAACAAGGGGCCTGGCGCAGGATCTCCTGCCGGCTCAGTTCTCGAGCAGGCTTGAGGCTTTTGGGGATATCCTGAGGGCTGCCCTCATAGGAATCGCCCCCGCAGTCCAGGATGGTTTGCTGAACTTCGCATCGAGCATGCCACTATACGCAACATATGCGATGGTCGCGGCCTTCTTCACGTATTACTTCCTGATGGACGGAAAGGGGCTTATCGACATGGCTGCAGAACTCATGCCGAAGAGGGACGTAACAGCCCGATTTCTCAAGGAGCTCGACGCCATATACTCAAGCCTATTTAGGCTGATCTTCGTCACAGCAGCAATCGTAGGATTGATCTCAGTCGTCGGATTCACCCTTCTCGGCTTACCATATCCCGTCCTCATGGGAATACTCACAGGCATCGTTTCCCTCCTGCCAATGGTGGGCCCCCCTCTGGTCTTCGTGCCCGCTGCCGCCTACTTCATCATCCTCCAGGACTACATCAGGGCCTTTGCAACCCTGTTGTTTGGAGTCATATTCGTGAATATCCTTCCGAATAACCTCATATTCCCAAAGCTCGCCGAGCGGGGCGCAGCCATTCACCCCCTGATCACAATCCTTGCATTCACCGCCCCCCTCCTCGTCGTCGGAATCACGGGAATGATCCTGGGGCCAGCAATCTACGGATTCGTGCTCGCGTCCTTCAGAACCTGGATCTACTTCAGGCAAAGAGATCCCGAAGACGGCACATCCGCAGCCTCCGAAGCCCTCGGAGAAGCATGAACTCGTCAGATAGAGACGGCAGAAAAACATCGCTTTCGCAACCATTCAAATTGAGGGCGCCTTATCAATCCTCGCTCTGAGATCGAGAAGGCGATATCCCGAATACAGGCCCTTTTTCAGGGAATGACTTTTATTAGGATGAAACCCAAATACCTTAAGGGGTGTTCTGATATGAGATATCGTGGATATATCCTCTATGCATCGGTTTTGCTCATACTGGCTGCGATCGTCCTGCCAGTGGGAACTGGCCAGGGGTGGCTGGGAGAAGGCCGCCCAGACTACAATCAGATCAGGTCATACTTTACCGATCCCATATTCTATCCCTCCTATAGTGGATATGCGGACTCGTCCAGGAGTTACTACTATCCCTACTTCGGAGCAGACTTCTTCCGGGAGCCTTACCTGAGGTCCCCTTACAGACCTTTGATCAGGCTGGGAAGCGGAATAGGCATCCAGGCAGAGGATGCCCGTCAATCCGAGTTCCGAAACCAATCGCTTGCCGGGATGGACTGGCCTGCCCGCCAGAACAACTGGACCGCCACCATGGAGTTCGTAAAGACCAGATCCTCGCTGCGAATATACGATCATGGAGCCTGGAGGAGCGTCTGAGGCCAACCGCTCCTTCAAGTCTTTCGGTCTTTCTCCGCCCCATTTATTTCGCTGCTTTCAGATACGCCCTTTTTGGATATGCCCTATCGTTCACCGCCCTGCCCTCTTCTGCCAGAGGGAGTAATGATACATCGCAGCCAGCACCTCTGCAGCCCGTTCTGATGTGGAATATACTGGAATTTTGGCTTTCTCGAACCGTATCACATCCTCGAGAACGAACTCCTTGCATGCCGCCACCGCCACCACGGGCTTTCCCCGGAAGTCAATGGACTTCAGAGCCTCAAAGAAAGTCCCCAAGATCTCTGTCTGCAGCACGACGATGAACGCGCCCACGTCATCGCTTTCCACCCCAATCTCCACAGTCTTCTTGACCTGCTCCGGCGACTGGTCGAACGTGTAGTCCACAGGATTTAAACCACCGACATATGCTGGCAGGATCTTGATGAGCCGCTCTTTCAGGTCTCCGGAAAGCTCGGAGAGCCTCATGCCTCCAGCCGAAACCCCATCAGCCGCCGCCACCCCAAGAGATCCGGCGTAGGTGACGATGAATACCCCCTGGCCTTTGGGAAGGGGCTGGCTGGCAAACGCCCGGGCAAGGTCGAACATATGGTCGTTGTCCCTGGCCCTGATCATTCCAGCTTGCCGAAATACAGCACTGTATATCTGGTCGTTTCCAGCCAGGGAGGCGGTATGAGAGGAGACAGCTTTTATGCCAGCCTCTGTCCGGCCGGCCTTCAGCACTATGACCGGCTTTTTGGGAGTTATCCTGCTCGCCACATCCAGGAACCTCCGGCCGGCCTTCACGTCCTCGATGTACATGCAGATCACCTGGATATTGTCATCCGCACCGAGCGTCTCCAGTATATCGGTCTCGTTTACGTCAAGCTTATTTCCGATAGTGGCCACTGCTCCGAAGTCCACCATCCGCCTCATGCCCCAAAGGTACCCGGCCGCATAAACACCGGCCTGAGCTATGAGCCCGATCTTTCCGGGGTCCAGGTCGTCCACAACGCCGATGGACTCGACCACACCTGCATGGGTATTGATGATTCCCGAGCAGTTTGGCCCCAGCAGCCGGCACCCTCCTGCCTCGGCTATGGACAGCATCTCGCGCTCTATCTTCTTTCCGGACTCGCCAAGCTCCGCGAAGCCGGCAGACTCAACGATTATGTATTTTATCCCGGCCTCGCAGCAATCCCGAATTGCCTGAGGGGTAGCGGTGGCTGGAACAAGCACGATGGCGACGTCTACCTTGACCGGCACCTCCTTAATGCTCGGATAGGACTTTACCCCTTGAACCTCGGCCGAACGCGGATTGACGGGGTAGAGACGACCTGCAAAGCCGTGGCTGAGGAGGTTGTGAAATACATTCCATCCCAGCTTGCCTTTGACGTTGGATGCGCCAAGGACTGCAACGCTTCTCGGATAAAACAGAGTTCTCAGCCCCTCGGCAGGCTTGTGGGCAGAGGGGGACCTGGGGGCGGACCCAAGCATTATCCTGGCGTCCACTATCGTATAGCCCTGCTGATAGAGGAAGACCGGGTTAAGATCCATCTCCTCTATTTCCAAATTGGCCTCCACCAGGGCAGAAACCCTCATAAGCAGATCTTGCAGCGCCTCTTCGTCACCTGAGATCCCCCGAATGCCCCGGATTATCGGATAGCCCTTGATCTCCCGGACCATATCGGAAGCATCCTGCAGTGTGATGGGGATGCTGCGAAAGCTAACGTCCTTCATGACCTCTACGAATATGCCCCCAAGCCCGAACATCAGCATTGGGCCGAAAGTCGGGTCCCGAGTGACACCAACAATGACCTCTATTCCTGGAGCGGCCATCTTCTGAACAGAGACGCCAACCAGGCCAGATCCCCGGAAGGCCTCTGCGATCTCGCCGTATGCCTTCCGGACCTCCGGCTCGTCTCTCAGGTTTAGGCGGACCCCACCCTGATCGGATTTGTGTACGACCTGGGTGGACAGAACCTTCAGAACAACTGGATATCCGACTGACCTGGCCAGATCTGCTGCCTCGTCCTCCGACCTGGCCAGATATGCCCCGGTCGTCTTAAGACCCCAGTCGTCCAGTATGCCCTTGCTCTCGTGCTCCAGCAGATATCTTCTGCCCTCACTCAAAGCCTCCGCCAAATACCTCATCCCAATCATCTCAGATTCAATGAAAATTACGACGTCATCCACCGAGTTTCTGCTCATTAAAGCCGCTTGCCTTAGATGGCAGGCGGTGTCGCTCGCGCTTCCATAATGGTGGTTCGGTTCGGCGATTACAGGTTATACTAGTTTTCGGTCAGATACGCCCAAGAGATGTCCAATCGATTTTCCAGAGGACTTGACTGCGGACGGCGAATCTTTCCGAGATGAGAGCGACCAAGGCGATGATCTTATCTCGCATCAATGAGTATTAATGGACATGTATCACGATCCCGTCCAGGTCATCTTGGAAAATGAGCCCAGCAGCCAAAATCCCCTGCTGGTGGAGGGCTTTCCCGGCATTGGCCTCGTCGGCAATATAGCCAGCCAGTATATGGTCCATGAGCTGAACATGACCTATCTGGGGGCGATGACCTCCCGGTTCTTCCCGCCTTTGGCAGTGCTTTTAGGAGGGGTGGTCAATATGCCGGTGCGCATCTACGAAAAGCCAGAGATCAATCTCATATTGCTCACCTCCGACATTCCAATTCATCCGCTGGCAACTTATGATATGAGCAAGGAGATCGTGCGCTGGGCCTCTTCGATCAAGGTCAGGGAGATCGCCTGCCTTGCAGGGATAACCCTGATGACCGAACAGAGGAGGGTCTTTGGTGCCGTTACCAGCCCGGAGATGCTGGACCGGATCAAGGGCGTTGCGGAGATATTCGAGCTGGGCACAATCTCGGGCATCTCCGGATCGCTCATGAACGAGTGCCGGATCAAGGGGCTTTCAGCCATATGTCTCCTGGGCGAGACCCTGAGCGATGACCCCGATCCCAGATCTGCAGCCGCAGCCATTGATGCGCTCAATAAGATCTACGGGCTTGGAGTTAGCACGGAAAAGCTCCTGGACCGCGCGTCTGAGATCGAATTGCAGATGCATCAGCTTGCAGAGCAGGTCAAGACCCAGGGCGAAGAGACGCCCCAAAAAGAGTTCCCCATGTACGGGTGATCTCAATGAATTGCATTGCCCTCACCGGAATATCCAGACAGGTCCTAAAGGATCTGATGACCAACCGCCTGCGCACAATAGAGATCCGGTCTCCCCAGAACTTCTTTACCATACGGGCTGCACTGCCTGGGGATCGCATCTTCCTGACCGAGGCCACATTCACCGACGTCGTGGCTGGAACCAGCGGTCTGATCGCCCTTGTGAAGGAGGTCCAGACGATGACTCACCGGACCGTTCAGAGCAGCGATTACTACTACGAGGAGATAGAGTCACAAGCCGCCCGGGTGCAGTTGCAGCTGCAGGGACTTGGCAGGGCCAGGCGCATAGTGAGCTTCGAGCCAGGCCAGCCGCTGACACTTGAGGTGGATGAAGTCCGCCACTGCAGCGCCCGCTAGAGTTGGCGGAGGGGAGTGCAACTGTCCTACCTGACCCCATCCCCCAGCAGGCCATCCGCTGGAAAAAAGACCAGCATTCGGCCCATTAGGGTTCTGGCCTTGACAGGCAGGAGAGCGGAAGGAGAGGTTCGGGCTTCCGTGGCCCGCTCTCGGCTCCCTGCAGATGTGCTTGTCCTTGACACGGATATAGCCGCCTTCATAACCCCGGAGATGCTTCAGGCGGCCAATCCCAGGGGATACGATCTCATCCTTCTGCCTGGAGCCATCACGGCAGACTTCTCACAGATTGAGAAGGAGCTATCCACCACGATACGCCTGGGTCCCAAGCACGCAGTTGACCTGGGGGCTGTCCTGGACCTTGTGGACAGGGTGGAGCTGTCCCGGACAGTGCCGGCCTGTGCCCTCCTCTCAGGTGCAAGGTCTGAACTGGCCATCCGGAGGATGGAGGAGCTCGAGGCCATGTCCACCCCGCTGATGACATTAAAGGGCGTGAAGATAGGAGGAGGCAGCCGCATGAAGGTGCTTTCAGAGATCGTGGATGCATCAGCCATGTCCGGTGGAGATCTCCGCCGTCGCATATCATATTACGAGGAGCAGGGAGCGGATATGATCGACCTGGGCATCCCGCTTAACGCTTCCGCCTCATCGGTTGCTCTGACGGTGCGCACCGCCAGGCGGGCCACCACGCTTCCAATCAGCCTGGACAGCACCGTCCCAGCCCTGATCGAGGCCGGGGTCAGAGAAGGCTGCGACATGGTCTTAAGCCTGCATGGCAGCAACCTGTCCGCTGCTACTGCGCTGGCCGATGCCGGCGTTCCGGCAGTGGTCATACCAGGTCCAGGAAGCGTGACTCTCCAGGAAAACCTAAGGAAAGCTATATCGTTTGGCGTTGATGTTGTGGCCGATCCGGTCCTGGACCCGCCCATGCAGGGACTGGCAAGCTCTCTTACACGCTATCTGGATACTGCCAGGGACTTTCCGCAGGTCCCGCTATTCTTTGGTGCAGGAAACGCAACCGAGCTCATAGATTCCGACAGCACGGGGGCCAATGCAATTCTGGCCGCGCTGGCTGCAGAGGTGGGGGCAGCCATACTATTCACTCCTGAGTATAGCGCAAAATGCCGCGGAAGTGTGCGCGAGCTGAGAGCCGCATCCTGGATGATGATGCTGGCCAAAGATCGCAGTAGCCCCCCAAAGGATCTGGGAATCGATCTGCTTCTTGTCAGGGAGAAGAGGCGCAGGCCAGAGATCTCACAACATCCTGGCGCAGAAGAGGCGAGGCCATCTGCCAGGAAGTTCGTCCCCGACCCGGCCGGAGCTGTTCGCATCGGCCTGGATGGCAAGCAGATTGTAGCGGTGCACGACTCTATCACGCTTGCCGGACGGTCGGCAAGGGATATCTTGGACGCCCTTATAGATCGGGGCCTGGTAACCCGTCTGGACCACGCGGCATATCTTGGAAGGGAGCTTCAGAGGGCTGAGCTGGCGCTGGAACTTGGACGCAGCTACGCTCAGGACGATATTTTCTGAAATCCCTGAAGACGGCTGACCGGAGCCGGAGAAGTGTTAAATAAGAGCATGGACTCCAAAAAGGCGATGAAGCAGAAGGAGTACGCCAAAGCCTTTGCCATTTTCGTGGGAGTTGTGATGATCCTCTCGGCATTTGCCGGGTTTGTCCTGCGCAGCGGTGATCCCGGCCAGGGATCAGCAGAGAGCAGCATTGATAGGATGAACCTGGCCGATTTCCAGGTGACCAGCCGCCTGGTCGACCAGAACTTCGACAGCCTGTCAGACGCTCTCTACCTCTGCCCTGAGAACACCACTCTGGTCTATTGGATAGATCTTGGGGCGTCCCAGAACCTGACCGATGCAGCCAGGACCGTTCTTGGCTCCATGTATCCACCGGCTGCAGCTCTACGCTTTGGCGACAGCCTGTACCCCGGATCTCAGACGAAGCTCCTTAGGTGCGCGGCGGCCTTCTTCAACAATACATGGGCGGAATTCCATATGGTCAAGCCCTTCCAAATAGGCTACCAGGGATTTGTGATTCCGTATAACGGCTACGACATAATCCCATCCAGCTCCGCCAATTCCATAGTGGTCGGCAAGCCCATAATCTTCGGTGCTGAACCGGCTATAAAGCAGGTCCTGGACGTGCTGGGAGGCGGGCTTTACACCGACCAGCTCACCTATCCGCTTGATGAGGGATCAGGAGATCTGCAGGTGGCAGGGCTTGGTTCCGGGTCCGCCGCAAATGCCGCCCCTCTCGGAGGGTCTTACCAGGAGTTCTACCTGGGCATAACTGCCGTAGACGGTGGATTCGATCTGAAAGCGATGTTCCTGGCTCCAGCCGGGGAGACAGAAGATCGCATCAACGACCTTTCCCAGCGCTACGGCTGGCAGCTGGACAGACAGGGTGAGGAGAGCTCGCTTCGGGGCCGGATAACTCCAAACCAGCTCTCGTCCGCCCTCTCCGACATTCTGGCACCCTGAGAAGACTGGGCAGTATGAGCGGCCAAGTCGGAGACCTCTCCTGCCCACCCTCATGGCGCAACCTTTTTAAGTGGAGAGGATCAGCCCTACCTGCCCAATCGGGGCGTTTTTGCGATGAATGATGATGGGCTTGTGGCAAGCCCTGAAGGAGATTAGATCATGGCTAGACCGATATACGTGAGGTTTGACGTTCCGCCCGAGCTGGCATCCAAGGCACTTGAGGCACTGGAGATGGCCAGGGATACCGGCAGGATCAAGAAGGGAACCAATGAAGCGACCAAGGCCATCGAACGTGGCGTGGCCAAGCTGGTGCTCATCGGGGAGGACATAGAGCCTCCGGAGATAGTGGCCCATATGCCGCCGCTCTGTGAAGAGAAGACCACCCCGTACATCTATATAAAGAAACAGACAGACATAGGCGCAGCCTCCGGGCTGGGTGTCAAGAGCGCGGCCGCAGCCATTGTGGAACCAGGGAAGGGAAAGGAGCTAATCGACGACATCGTTTCCAAGCTCCAGGCCCTGAAGTAGGTGATTTCCCATGGCTGAAGAAAACGGGGTCCCTGCAGAGGTTATCGAGGTAATCGGGGTCACCGGGATGCATGGAGAGGCCACCCAGATCAAATGCCGTATCCTGGAGGGTTCCAACAAGGGGAGGATCATCACCAGGAACTGCATGGGACCGATCCGGGTCGGAGATGTGCTGATGCTTCTGGAAACGGCGCGCGAAGCCAAGAAGCTTACCAGCAGGTGATCCGAGATGGAAGAGAGAAAGTGCTCCTTTTGCAACCAGAAGATCGAGCCGGGAACCGGAAAGCTCTACGCAAAGAAGGACGGGACCGTCTACTACTTCTGCTCATCGAAGTGCGAGAATAACGTAGCCCTTGGCAGGGTCACGCGGCGCATAAAGTGGGCCAGGAAGGGGGCATAATAGCTGGAGAGGACATTCATCATGGTCAAGCCCGATGGCGTGCAAAGGGGCCTGACCGGTGAGATCATCAAGAGGATCGAGAATAAGGGCTTCAAGATAGTCGCCATGCGTCTCTCGGTTATGTCCGAGGAGCGGGCGAAGAAGCACTATGAAGAGCACGTGGGAAAGAAGTTCTACCAGGCTTTGGTGGACTTCATCACCTCCGGGCCGTCCGTTCAGATGGTGGTGGAAGGAAAAGGTTCTATCGCCGCCATGAGGAAGATGAACGGGGCCACAAACCCGGCAGAGGCTGCCCCAGGAACGATCAGGGGAGACCTCGGGATCGAGACCGGGCGAAACGTGGTTCATGGCTCAGACTCCCCGGAATCGGCAAAACGGGAGATAGAGCTTCATTTCCGGCCGGAAGAGATCGTCGCTTTCCAGAGGATAGACGAAGCCTGGCTCTACGAGTAAGATGGCAGGGCGGCTGAAAGAGACAGCAGATCATTGTCCTATCCGGCCGCTATGCCATCCGAACAAGGGCTTTTTTTCGATCATGCACCTGGCATGGAGTTTCCATTGGACGGCGCTGGCTGGAAGGCCAGAGCGCGGGGATGGCCAGGAGAGAATTTATATCAGTAGCAATTAATGATATGCTGGGGACAGACAGCGACAGCAGGGCCATTTTTGAGGAGTGATCGGCATTGCGGCAGAAGGCTAAGAAGGCTAAGAAAGGGACAGATGAGGCAGATTCGCGGCTCCGTACTCCCATAGTATGCGTTATGGGACATGTGGACCATGGAAAGACCAGCCTTCTTGATAAGATAAGGGGGACTGCCGTAACCGACCTGGAAGCGGGCGCCATCACACAACATATAGGAGCGACCGAGATCCCGCTATCCGTCATCCAGGAGTTCTGCGGCTCAAATTTCAAGGCCAATCTGCAGGTTCCAGGCCTTCTTTTCATCGATACCCCAGGGCATCATGCATTCACCTCGTTGCGCAGCCGTGGCGGATCTCTGGCAGACATAGCCATACTGATAGTGGACATAAACGAGGGATTTCAGCCTCAGACCATAGAGTCGCTTAACATACTGAAGCGTTTCAAGACCCCGTTCGTCGTAGCGGCGAACAAGATCGATCGGCTGAGCGGGTGGCGACCAATGAACAACGCACCTCTGGCCAAGAGCCTGGCAGGCCAGACCGAGAGGGTAATTGAGCAGATCGAGACCAGGATATATGACCTTGTGGGAGAGCTCTACAAGTACGGTTTTGATTCGAATCGCTATGACCGCATAGGCGACTTCACAAAGACCATAGGGATTATTCCAGTCAGTGCTCATACAGGAGAGGGGGTGCCGGACCTTCTGGTGGTCCTTGTCGGCCTGGCTCAGCGCTTCCTCAAGCAGAACCTGGAGATCGAGGGCAGCGGCCCCGGAGTGGGCACAATCCTCGAGGTCAAGGAGGAACGAGGACTTGGTACAACCCTGGACGTGATACTCTATGATGGGGAGATCAGGGCCGGGGACACGGTGATAGTTGGCACCAGCAAGGAACCGGTGATCACCAAGGTACGTGCCCTTCTCAAACCACGCCCCATGACGGAGATCAGGAGCGAGGAGCGCTTCATCCCTGTCAAACACGTGGTAGCAGCCAGCGGGATAAAGATATCCGCACCCAAGCTTGAGACCGCGCTGGCCGGATCTACCATAAAGGTCGTCTCCGGAGGTGAAGACCCCGATGCCCTGGCCAAGGAGATAAGGATGGAGCTGGAAGCGGTGCGGATAGATACCGAAAATGTGGGGCTTATTCTCAAGGCAGACACCATCGGATCCCTGGAAGGTCTGGTAGGGGAGCTGAAGGCCAAGGAAATACCGATCCACGTGGCAGATGTTGGCCCGATATCCCGCCGCGACGTCATAAGGGCTGCAGCCTTGCACGATCCGCTGCTCTCGGTTATCATGGGATTCAACGTGAACATCCTCCCCGATGCCCTGGCCGAGATCCAGAAGGCCGATGTGGCGATATTCACAAGCGAGGTCATCTACACCCTTCTGGAGAACTACGAGACATGGGTGGAAGAGAAGAAGCTGAAGATGGAGCAGGAACGGCTGGAGGCCATCGTCAAGCCGGGTTGCATAAGGCTGCTTCCTGACTGCATATTCAGACAGTCCAAGCCAGCAATTGTCGGAGTGCAGGTGGTTGGCGGAGTTCTGGCTCACGACGTCTCCCTGATCAGGGAGGACGGGGCATTGGTTGGGACCGTGCGGGGAATCCAGTCAAGAAACGAGAACATCACCTCAGCCAAGGTTGGCATGGAGGTGGCGGTCTCAATCGATGGACCCACCGTCGGCAGACAGATACACGAGGGGGATATACTCTACGTAAATATCCCTGAGAGGCATGCAAGGGTCCTAGAGCAGGAGCTTAAGCCGCGAATGAGCGAGGATGAGGTAGAAGCTCTGGACGAGTTCCTGGCAATCAAACGAAAGAAAGACCTTTTCTGGGGTCGGTAGGCTTAAGAGACGCCTTTGATTGATCCGACACTCGCCTTTCTTGTCCAAACGGGGTCAGGCTGCCATAAAAGCGTTGGACTATGGTGCGATCAGGGACAGTTCATCAGGCTGTAAAGAGTTGTGGTTCAATTTTGCTGGATTTTCGCAATCTTCTGGCTGTATTCAATCTTATCAAAACAGTTATATAAAAAGAGTATCGAATTATCCGACGGAGATGGCTACCGTGCATGGAAAGATAAGGAGAACGGCACTGGCACTTGTTCTATTATCGATTCTGAGCGCCTCAACTGCTCAGGAACCACTCTACCTGGGTGGCGCAGCGCCAGGCAAGGTCATAAATCTGGACGTGGGGGCAAAGATGCCCGGATACCGTCCAGCCCTGGGCAGCGGGGGATTCGCTGCCCCGCCGGTGCCGCAGGCAATGGTACTGGACCCGGGAAGGCTCGTGCACCAAGCGGAAGAATACAGCGCTCAGGCCACGATGGCTTGCGAACGGGCACTGGATCACCAGCAACAGTCACAGCAGTTGGCCTGGTCCGCACAAAACAGCAGCATTGGCGCACAGCTCTCTGCCGCCTCCGCCAGGGAGAGCGCAGCGTCAGCCAACGTCTCCCTGGGATACGTTCTTGCAGCCAGAGATCGGTCTGCCCTCCAGCTCGAGCAGAGCACACAGGCTCTAAACGAGACCCGTCTGCTGCAGGACATGACCGCAGGTCACCTCCAGGCAGCCCTGGAGCTCAAGAACCAGACGCAATTGTTGAGGGACCAGGTCGCGGCTCTCCATAGCTCAGCTTCGATGCTTCTGGATTCTGCGACGAGACAGACCGCCAACAACGAGGATCTGCAAGGGATACTCAAGAGGCTGGATGATGTAGAGAGGAGGCTAAAGGACCTGGAAGAGGCTAAAAAGCCCGCACCCTGATGTTGGAGGGATGGGCTGGAAGGACAGCCTAAACCAGGGCGGCCCATCCTGAAAAGAAAAGCGCTTATCGATGGAAGATCGTACGGAATGCTCTCATGTGGCGGCAGCGCTGATCCGGCTGGCTGGAGCTGGCTCGGCAGGATCGGAATCTTCCGTGGCCTGTGACAGGAAGAATACGCTGGGAGTGGCGGAGACGTTGTAGAAAGTGCGAGAGGTGCCCTGTGGGTATACTACCGTGAACTTCTTGATGGGTCGGTCCAGAGGATGGGATTCGTAGAGGTAGTAGCCGTTGGAATACCCACCCGCATCAGCCACCTCAAGAACTGCCGAGTTTGGATTGGCCTTAAGGGTCCTTATATCCGGATAACTGGAAAAGAGCCTCTTCAAGTCAGGCTCCAGATGTCTCGCGCCCAAAGCCAGGACATATAATCTGGCGAAGGAGTCCAGGCTATAGTTGACCTGCAGAAGAGCGCTCTCCTTTTCCACAGTCATTGTGATATCCTGCACCTGCAGATAGAACGAAGCCCCTGCTGTGGATATCAACAGCAGCGTTGCGAGCAAGAAAGCCAGGATCCTTCTCATTTCCCCTCCGGCCCAAACCTGGGCTCTACAATTCCAGGCTCAGACCTTAGGCTGGCCGATGAACGATGGTATGAATATTATCAGCACCATCAGCACCAAAAAGACAAAGAACAGCATCTGTTGCCTCTTCTGGGCTGATCTATACTTGGCCCTGCACAGCTCGTCGCAGAAGTTGTCCTCATCCACATCCACCATCTTGCCACATACCAGACAATGCCTGTGGGAAGGTATCTTGTTCATGCGACATCTCCTATAGCTTGTAGGTACGAAAAAAGGGTAGATAAGCCTTTTCATCAGAGGCTAAAAAAAAGGCAGCCTGATAAGGAGAGGGTGGATTCGGGCTGCACTGACAGGCATTATGGCTATTGCGAAGGCCTGCTCCTTTGAAAATCAGAGACTTGATCGGCCGCGATTAGGTCCCAGGATAATACTCCGCCATGCAGAAGAGAAAAGACGGCATTCGAGGATCGGCTCTTGCGCGCCAAACCGATCGCTGAGGTCCTCGGGGCGTTCAGGCGGGCTTCTTCCGAAATCCCCGAGAGGAATAATCCACTCTCCGCCCAACTGGCGCGTCAGCGACCCATAGCAGATCCATGTTCCCAGATTGTGCTTTCCTGGATTAATTATAAGAAGTGGACTGAGGAAACCAGTATCCCATGATCAGGGTTGCAGCAATCATGTTTGTCCTTCTGATCCTGGGTGCGACATCGTCGCAGGCCAGGACCTTCATCGTGGACGACGACTCGTTTGCGGAATTCTCAAGCATAAGCAAGGCTGTGGCGGCGGCCAAGTCAGGCGATACGATATACCTCAAGCCTGGCGTTTACCAGGAGGGAATTGTCGTTAACAAGACGCTGACCATCAAACCGCTTCTGGGTGAAAAGGGCGAATTTGTGCTTGCCGGAGACGGAACCGCCAGGGTGGGGCTCTCCCTGGAAGCTCCTGGATGTGTGGTTGAAGGGCTGACAATAAGGGACTATGAAGAGGCTGGGATCCAGATCGTATCCGACGGAAACGTAATCCGGAAAAACGTAATGAGCGGCAGCATGGCCGGTCTGCTTATCACAGGTGGAAAGGAGAACCTGGTGGAGTCCAACATCCTGTTGGGAAGCCTGGGTGGAATCGCTATCAACAGCGGGGCCAAAGGGAACATGATCCGGAATAATCAGGCCCAGGGATGCAACTTCTCGATTATAGTCAAGGAAAGCAAGGAGAATTCGCTTCAAAACAACAACATCAGCAGCTGTGACTACGGCATATATGTGACAAACTCCAGCAGCACCTCTATAAGCGGCGGCAAGATAGAGAACGCTAACTGCGGGCTGCGTGTGGAGGACAGCTCTGCGACCTCGGCGACCGGGATGGCCCTGGACGGTGCTTCAGTAGGGCTATCACTTCGTATGTCAATCGGAGGCGATTTCCAGGACAACGCCATATCCAGAGCCAATGACACAGCGATAGAGATGATCTATTCCTCCGGCAACCTCCTGAAGTCCAATCGGATCACCAACAGCAGCTATGGGATAACGATGGCAGAATCCGGGGCAAACAAGCTTGAGGAGAACCGGCTCGATGGTGTGGATCTGGGGCTGTACGTCGAAGGCTCCGGCAACAAGAACCTGAACAACAGCATCTCAGAGTCAAACACTGTGGATAAGGTACCCCTGATCTACATCTACGGCCAGGAAGGATGCAGCATAACCGGGCGCCAGGCTGCTCATATCACCCTTGCTGCCTGTCGAAACTGCAGCGTGGAGAACAACACGATAACCAACGACGCCATATTCCTGGTGGGCTCCGAATACAACCAGATCTCGAACAACCTCCTGCATGGCATCTTCGGCGGGATCCGTCTTGCCAACTCAAAGCGAAACGTGGTCAGCACAAATGAGATAACGGACAATCGCTTCACTGGAGTCTTCCTCTATAACTCCAGCCTAAATAGGGTGGCTGAGAACATCATATCCGGAAATGGCAACGAGGGATTGGCCCTGATATTCCTCTCAGACGAGAACGACATCTCAACCAACGTGATACAGGAAAACCGCGGTTACGGGATTCGGACAAACTTCTCCGATCGGAACCGAATCTATTCCAATCAGGTTAGAGGCAGCGGCTCAGCTGGCCTATTGATAGAGTCCTCAAATAGCAGTGCCATCTATGAGAACAACATAACCTCAAATCCGGTGGGAGCCGTCCTCAGGTCCTCCTACTCCAACTGGATTTACCACAACAACTTCGCGGAAAATGAGGAGCAAGCCTCTGACTCTGGCAATAACTCCTGGGACATGGGCATGGTCGAGGGCGGAAACTACTGGAGCGACCATCACTGCACAGGCATTCCATGCCAGGGCCTTCCCAAACTGATCAAGGGCCCGGCCTACGATCGTTATCCCTTCCCGGTGGCAAGCGGCTGGACCCTTCCAAGAACGGTGCTCGCAGACCAGAACGAGACGAATCAGACCAGCATCGATCTGAAAAACGCGTCTTTGCCAGTCTTGCAGGATGGCTCTGGCAGCTTCCAGGTCTCTGGTGAGATCTCCGGCACCGCGACGCCTGCCGGGCCCAGCCTGGCGGAAGGAAGCGAGGACGGAAGGGCTGGATCGGCCATAAACGATACTTCGGCCGAGATCAACGGATCGGCCCAGATCGGCAAAGAGAAACCAGTCGTGCAGCAGCTGGGGTATCACAAGGCCAAGTCCGCGTGAATCTCAGGATATAACGGCATCGCCTGGTTTTTCATTTTTCGGCGGGCAATCCCAGGCCTGCGGGCGCGGTCCCCAGGAAAGTTGCCCGCTGCTGCAGCCCTGAATTCTGCGATCTATATAAAACCGAAAGGTACTTGAAGATGATCCGGCTTAGGTGGATAGCATGGCAAAGAAGAAGAACGATTCTTCCGGACTGATGTCATCAGCTGGCCTCATGAGATACTTTGAGGCTGACGAAACTGCAATCAAGCTCGATCCCAAGATGGTGGTTGGAGCCGGCCTTGCCTCTGGAGCAGCCATCATGGGACTGAATATGGTTTTCGGACTGTGGCCCTGAAATTGGGCCATTTATCCCTGTCGTTTGTGACTACTCCCCCGACTGAATTCGGGGGCATCTAGGTTGTATCCCAACCAAGGACTGTAATCCCAGTCGAAGG
>MVQI01000056.1 GCA_002067795.1 Methanosaeta sp. PtaB.Bin039 | reverse complement strand
GGAGCAGAATTACAGGGATAGAATTTGCGCTGAACGCGGAAATACAGTCTATGGTAGGTTCCATTCTTGCTTCTTTAAAGAAATGTTAGGCTTTTTTCGGCTTTGCTGCCTGCCTCCTGTAAGACTTAGGTCTCAAAAGATTTATATTTCGTAAGAGCTAAATAGCATCTTACATTATCTTCAGTCGTTAGATATGGGCGTAAATATTATGGAAATTATGGCTAATTTAATGCGTGGATAAAAATTAGTGCTACCGGTCGTTATGCTGAGCCAGCCTGAAGACATCGATAGGTATCGTTCATTATGGCTCACCACCTTATAAGGTGGCCAATAACCTATGAATAACGATAAGGCCTTGGTTTGGATAAAATTGGCTGTCTTGCTCCTGCTTTTCGGCTTTGCGGGAGCAATTGGCATGGGAGCACTCGCGCCTTGGATCTTTGGCATAGATCTGTCCAGCCCGGAGAGCCTTTCAAGTGCATCAAAGCTGGCCATGCTTACCACAGGCACAGCCTTCACAACTGCCATAATCTTCTTGTTCAGAAAGTTTGCCGACAAAAAGCCAGTGACAAGCATGGGATTGGTTGATAATCGCTGGTTCAAGATGTCTCTGGTAGGACTTGGTTTGGGAGGTCTTGTTCAGATAATCGTCTTCTTATCTCTGTCTCTTATTGGCAACTACAAGATGAACTCGCTCTCCTCTTTGCCGGCAATTATATATTTTGCTGCGGCCGCTGTAGTTGCTTGGCAGGAGGAAACGCTCTATCGGGCATATATAATTGAAAACTTAAAAATATATGGCGATAGATTTGCGCTCATAGCCTCGGCAGTGATCTTCGTAATTCCGCATTTCAGCGGAAGAGGCTTTTCAAACCCAGCTGAGTACATCTCCATATTTTTATTTGGCATGGTAGTCGGGATGGCTTATCTCAGGAGCCATTCGATATTTTTGCCGCTGGGATTTCACACGGGATTCAACTTTTTCGAGGACATATTGCTAAAAACTCCTGCCGAAATTTCCGGAGCAGGGTTCGAGTCATTAAGCTGGGTCGCTTTGGGTGCTGTAACACTCCTTTTGCTGACTTTTCTTGAGAGATACCGATCTAAATTCTGATATTATGCACTTGATATGGCACTTGATTATGTTGCCCCAGATTAGGGGGACGATCTCATGCCTTCCTGCCCAAATCCTTCTTAGGACGTCGATAATTTGAATAATTCTTCTGGTGCGGCACAGCACAGTCGCGGGCGTGACCTGAGGCTCTACTTTTCCATTAATCGATCATCATACTATCTCATCGAATTCGTAGTCCTCCTTTCTTCCCAGGAGGATCTCGAACTCAGGCGGAGTTAGAATTGGGATGGGGTATCTGGCGGAGTCGTCGAGAGCCACTCTTGGGCAGGCAGTTGAGACGGCTGCATCAATTCCCAGGTTGATCAGGCGGTCCGGCTCGATGTTGTCGATCCGCACCATTATCATCTCCCTGCCTGCGGCGGTGCCAATCTCCATCATAAAATCGGCAAGCTCTTGCCTCTGCTGCCCCGGCTTCTTTGATACCAGGACCGCTATTCTGCGGGAATCCATAGCATTAGCTATGGCTCCGAACCGCCTCCTTATAAGCGCCTCCGGTCGAACCTCGCAGGCCTGGCCGGTAGTGGGATCGGCGCATACCACCCTCTTTCCTGTGGATATGGCCATGCCCAGTGGATGGAACAGCCCGGAGCCTATGAACAGGTACTCATCTACATCAAGATCCCTGGCAGCCTGGTAGTTGCATCCCAGCACCTGCCCACGGTATTTGCCGCGAGCGCCTGGCAGGGCAGCTTCGGCTTGTATCCCGGCTTCTGCCAGTATCATCAGGGCGTCAGGGACGAACTGGGCATGCTGAACTGTGGTGCATAACCCCACTCTGGGCGATGTCAGGAGGGGAATTGATCGTTGAACTGCATCGGCTACTGGCTGGGACATCCGGGCCTCTATGTAGACCACCTTATCGGTGTAGGCGGCGCACAGCTCAGAATGGCCCACATGGAGCAGGAGATCCACGGAGGTCAGCAGATCAAGGTCCAGGTCGCACGCCCCGAAGCAGGGGTCCCCGGATATGATTACCCGTGATCCTGTGAGATCGGATACCGTCCGGGCTATCAGGGGAGCGGCTCTCTTCAGGCCCTCGGGAACCTGCAATCCCACCATGGCTATACGGGAACTGCTGATGAGGTACAGGGCAGGCCCCAGATCGATCTCATATCCAGCGATCGAGAGTACTCTGTCCGGCATTGTAGGCCTCCTCCAGTCGCTCTGCCGCCTTGGCGACCCTCTCCTCAGAGAAATCACGCTCCTGGCACAAAAAGGCCACGATCTGGTCGGGGCGGGGCCGGGATTGCTTGAGGACGTATTCATCGGTCACTTTTGGGTGGAGAAATAGCTCTCTTACATCCTCGTGGTCTTCTATGGCCTCCCCAAGCGAGGAGAGGGCCGACTCGAGATCGCCGTGCTGGCGGATGAGCTTATAAGCGGTCTTTGGGCCTACCCTGGGAACACCAGGATTATAGTCGGTCCCGCAGAGAATAGCTATCTCGACCAGCTGTCTCTGATTTATGCCGAGCCTTGCGAGGTCTTCCTGCAGGTGAATGACCTCAGGGGAGACGTCAATGTATACATTCTTTCGAGGCAGCTTCCGCTTTCCGGTTATCGCAAGGTTTCTTACAACCCTGGGCGCGCCGAAGAGAAGGGCGTCGTAATCCTGAGAGGCGGCGAAGTGAGCGTCGCCTTTTCGGGTCATATGAGCTGCCTGGGCCTCGCCCTCTGAGGGAGCCCTGATGACTGGAACCCCCATGTCACATAGCAGTCGGATCGAGTCATCCAGTATCTCCTGACTGAGTCGGGATGAGGCCTGGGCGTACTTGATCCCGCCCTCTCCACGGGCAATTGCCGACTGCCATTCTGACTGAGCTTTTTCACGGGCATTGCAGCGCTCTTCCAGCGTCAGGGACTTCTGGACGGGCGGCTGGCCATCGAATATGAAGGCGAGCTTTGCCCCGTTCTCAGCGAGGCTGGTCACGCGGTATAGCAGTCCTGAGAGATGGGACGTCACCCTGCCAGAGCTATCCATGAGCGGAGTTCCATCCTGTTGCCTTATGATGCTCAGGAACTGGTAGAGGGTATTATATGCGTCTACTGCTATCCATCTCCCGCTCATGTCCTTGAGCTCGATTCCCTTGCGGTTGAGAAGCTCCCCCAGATCTACGCCCATTTGCGGTATCCCTCACCATTATGCGGTATCCTTCGGATATAATCAGATTGATTCGCCATGATATAAAACTTGCAGAAAAACCCGCCTTCAGGTGGGGCGTCTTTTTCGAGAGATGGATATCATTTAAATACCAGTTGGAGAGAGGGTTTTTTGGTGTAAGAGATGATCGAGATTACCGATGCTGCCGCCCAGAAGATCCGCTCCGGTCTTGTGGATGGAAAAGTGGTGAGGATGTTTCTTGCCGCTATTGATGCTTCTGGAGCAAATTACGGATTGGCCCTCACAGAGCCGCAGAAGGACGATATTCGTTTCGAGAGCAATGGGATCACCATACACATGAGCCCGGTGGATGCGGAGATGCTTGGCGAGACGATCATCGATTATATCGATAGCGAGGAGATAGGGACCGGCTTTATAATTCGTGGTCCTCTGGACGATATGGGAGGTTGTGGCTGCGGCGGGCATGACCATGAGCATGGGGGAGACGGAGAGCATCACGGTTGCGGCTGCCATTAAGGAGGCAGCCGACAGACATCATAGATCCGTCCTCAATAGTCTGGCCCGGGTCTTGCCAAAATGATAAGGCAAGGGCGTATCTTAGTATCCAGAAATGAACATCTCTTAAGTGGTTCAGTCTCTTTTCCAGACAATTGCGACTGCCATAATGGAAAACCTCTTCGGATTCATTCGCTCGGATCTCTAACTACGAAAGGGTGCGTCGCATCTCTGGAGATAAGCCAGCCATAAACGGCGCAGGGACCACTTCATGGCAATCCTGCAAGAAGGCCGTCTGGATTTCCACGGTAGGCGGCGGGATCTGAAATGCAGGAATAAGCGACGATTGTGACAGAAGAACGCCCGAAAAAAAGGAAAAAAAGTGCTTTTCCCGCTCAGATGAGCGGGATGTTCTCTACTGACTCGGGATTGGCCAGAGCAGAGAGGTCTCCGGTCTCCTTGCCCAGTGCCTTGGCCTTGATCACACGCCTCATGATCTTGCCGGACCTGGTCTTGGGGACGTCTTTTACGAAGTAGACCTTGTCGGGGTAGGCAACGGGGCCCAGCACCTTGCGGACGTGGGTGGAGATCTCCTTCTTGAGCTCCTCTACCTCTTCGACACCGGCCTTGAGGATGACGAAGGCGACGATCTTCTCGCCCTTGACCTCGTCAGGCTGTCCGATGACTGCTGCCTCGGCAACCTTGGGGTGAGAGACGGCGGCGGACTCAACCTCAGCGTTGGAGATCCTGTGTCCTGCAACCTTCAGCACGTCGTCGATCCTGCCCTGGATCCACCAGTAGCCGTCCTTGTCCCTGGTAGCCTTGTCTCCGGCCAGGTATGTGCCGGGCTTGGCCTGCCAGTACATCTCCCAGTACTCCTTCTTGTACCTGACTTCGTCCCTGAAGAAAGCGCGGAGCATGGAAGGCCATGGGGTCTTCTGGACGATGTTTCCGCCGTAGCCGAGCGGCACGGAGTTGGCATCCTCGTCGAATATGTCGGTGTTCATGCCGGGCAGCGGGAAGCAGACGGATCCGGGCTTCTCAGGCGTCATGGCCAAAGGAGCGATCACGTGGCATCCGGTCTCGGTCTGCCACCATGTGTCGATTATTGGGGCCTGGTCGGCGCCGATATTCTTCCTGAACCATATGTATGCCTCGGGGTTGAGCGGCTCGCCCACTGAGGCCAGGATCCTCACGGAGGAGAGGTCGTACTTCTTGACGAACTCCTCGCCGGACTTCATGAACATGCGAATCGCGGTAGGTGCGGTGTAGAATACGGAGACACCGTACTGCTCGATGATGGACCACCAGCGTCCCAGGTCGGGGAAGTCGGGGGATCCCTCGTACAGGATGCTGGAGGCGCCCAGGCACAGCGGGCCGTAGACCACGTAGCTGTGACCGGTGATCCATCCGGCATCTGCGGTGCACCAGTAGACGTCGTCCTCGTGGATATCCAGGACCCAGGAGCAGGTCTGAGCCGGGCAGACTGCGTATCCGCCGTGAGCGTGCTCGATACCCTTGGGCTTGCCGGTGGTTCCGGATGTGTACAGGATGAACAGGCGGTCCTCTGGATCAAGCTGGACGGTCTCGCACTGAGCGGACTGGCCGGCAACGAGGGCGTCGTAGTAGATATCCCTGCCATCGGTCATGGGGACCTGCTGGCCGGTTCTCCTGACGACGACCACATTCTTGACGGAGGGTGCGGTCTTGAGGGCCTCGTCCACGTTGGGCTTGAGGGGCAGAGGCTTGCCGCGCCTGTAGAATCCATCGGAGGTGACGACAACCTTGGCCTCAGCGTCGTTGACCCTGCTGTTCAGGCCGCCGGCTGAGAATCCGGAGAAGACCACAGTGTGGATGGCTCCGATCTTGGCGCAGGCCAGCATGGTGATGGGTAGCTCGGGGATCATGGGCAGGTAGCAGACAACCCTGTCGCCCTTCTCGACGCCCAGAGACTTGAATGCGTTTGCGAGCTTGTTAACCTCGCGATTGAGCTCGAAATAGGTTATTGTCTTAGTGTCGCCTACGGGCTCACCGATGAAGTAGTAAGCTACCTTGTTCCTGTTGGCGGACTTGGCATGCCTGTCTACGGCGTTGTATGCAACGTTGATCTTGCCGCCGGTGAACCACTTGAAGTAAGGCTTGCCTGACTCGTCGAGAATCTGGGTATAGGGCTGGTACCAATCGGCGTATGTCTGGGCCATCTCGTCCCAGAAGTCGATGTAGTTGTTCGAGCACCAGTCACGCATCTCCTTCTCTGTCTTGAAGCCCTTCTTCTTCATCCACTGAAATGAGTTGGAGTGCTCCACGATCCACTTGGGTGTGTTGAAGATCCTGGTCTCTTCCTGAAGAACAGCCGTCTTTGCTGTGTCAGCCAATTTCATACCTCCTTTTGACTAATCTAGATTAGGTGTTTCCACGCTTCGAGGGTCCCGGCATATTATCAATGGCCAATCTTTTCCCCTCCTGGTTCCTGACCCAGCCGGTTTGCAGAGACAAAGCCCCACATCAGCATGGGCTGCCTTGGAAACACTGCCCTCTGACTCACTTGATCATTTATAAAGTTGTCGAGATAATAATTATAACGATTTTTGTTTTGAATTATGATTCATTATCTAAAACGATTAAACATCTAATTGAAAATTACACCGGCGATAATATCTCAATAAGTAGTAAACATGTTATCTCGTATCATAGTTCTCCTTTCGGAAGAAATCAATGTCGGCGGATCGAACGATGGATGGCATGTATGGGCATAAGATTCGCGTTGACGGGAGAGACCAGCTTATGCCTGTGTGAGCAGAAATCTACAGACAGGCGGACCGATCCAGCCCGGGTGCGGGGGGTAAAAAAGGAAAAAAGGAGGGAGTTTCCCGCTTACTTGATGAGCGGGATTGCCTCGACCGCTTCCGGATTGGCCAGAGCGGACAGGTCTCCGGTTGGGTTGCCCAGTGCCTTGGCCTTGACCACGCGGCGCATGATCTTTCCAGACCTTGTCTTGGGCACGTCCTTTACGAAGAAGACTGCCTCGGGATAGGCCACTGGTCCCAGCACAGTCCTCACGTGCTTGGACAGCTCCTTCTTCAGGTCCTCGCTCTCCTGGGCTCCGGTCCTCAGGATTACGAAGGCTACGATTACCTCACCCTTGACCTCATCCGGCTTTCCGATGACGGCTGCCTCAGCGACCTTGGGGTGGCTGACGAGCGCGGACTCCACCTCGGCGTTGGAGATCCTGTGTCCTGCAACCTTCAGCACGTCGTCGATCCTGCCCTGGATGGTGAAGTATCCGTCCTTGTCCTTGGTGGCCTTGTCGCCAGCCAGGTATGTGCCGGGCCTGATCTCCCAGTACATCTGCCAGTACTCTTTCTTGTACCTCTCGGGATCTCTGTAAAACGCCCTGAGCATGGACGGCCAGGGGGTGTTGCTGACGATGTTGCCTCCTGTTCCTGGTGGCACAGGGTTTGCGTCCTCGTCCAGGATGTCGATGTTAAATCCAGGAAGCGGGAACGTCGGGGATCCGGGCTTGAGCGGGGTGATTGGCAGTGGAGATACCAGGAATGTTCCGGTCTCGGTCTGCCACCAGGTATCCATGATCTGCAGCTTTCCGCCACCGAAGTTGTCCCTGTACCATATCCATGCCTCGGGATTGATTGGCTCGCCCACCGATCCCAGCAGCCTCAGGGAGGACAGGTCGTACTTCTTGGGCCACGTCTCTCCGGCCTTCATGAACATCCGAATCGCCGTGGGTGCAGTGTAGAATACCGAGACCTTGTTGTCCTGAATTATCTGGAACCATCTGCCGAAGTCGGGGAAGTCGGGTGATCCCTCGTAGATCATGGTTGTGGTTCCCAGGACAAGGGGTCCATAGACCACATAGCTGTGTCCGGTGATCCATCCCACGTCAGCGGTACACCACCATACATCGGTCTCTTTGATATCGAACACCCAGTGAAGGGTCTGGGCCGGCCCGACACAGTACCCGCCGTGAACGTGCTCGATACCCTTGGGCTTGCCGGTGGTTCCGGAGGTGTACAGGATGAATAGCCTGTCCTCGGCGTCCATCTTCTCGGATTCGCATGCATCGGACTGCTTGGCTACCAGTTCATGGTACCAGACATCTCTCGCCGGATTCCATGGGACTTCTATGCCAGCTCGCTTGACAACTACCACTTTCTGGACGCTTGGGGCGTTGGACACTGCCTCGTCCACGTTGGGCTTGAGCGGCAGAGGCTTGCCACGCCTGAAGAACCCGTCAGTGGTGATAACCACCTTGGACTCGGCATCCAAAACCCTGCTGTTCAGGCCTCCAGAGCTGAATCCGGAGAACACGACCGAGTGTATGGCTCCGATCTTGGCACAGGCCACCATGGCTATGGCGGTCTCCGGGATCATGGGCATGTAGATGCTGACGCGGTCGCCCTTCTGAACGCCCAGGCTCTTAAGGCCGTTGGCAAGCCTGTTGACTGCCTTGGCCAGCTCCCCATAGGTTATCTTCTGGGTTGGCTGGTCGGTGGGCTCGGGGACGAATATGTAAGCCACCTTGTCCTTCTTGGCGCCCTTGGCGTGCCTGTCCACGGCGTTGTAGGCCACGTTGCACTTGGCACCCACGAACCACTTGGCATATGGCGGCTGCCAGTTAAGGAGCTGGGCCCAGGGCTCGAACCAGTCTACATAGTCCTTGGCCATCTCGCCCCAGAACTGTATGTAATGCTGGCTGGTCCAGGCTCTCATCTCCTTCTCTGTGGTGAAGCCCTTCTTCTTCATCCACGCCATGACGTTGGAATTCTCAACGAGTTCCTTCGACGGGGGGAATATCCTCGTCTCCTCCAGCAGCACAGAAGTTGTTGCTTTTTGCTCAGCCATGTCGACACTCCTCTAAACCAGTAAGTGCTCCCGCCCCACAATTCCTTGCCGGACCTCCCTCCTGCCGATCCGAGGCCGGTCTGATCAAGATGCGCCCAGGGGCCACGGAAACACTATGAACAATGATTATCACATTCGTTTATAAAGTTTGCGTCAAGGGGAATATTGTTAATAATTGTTATAAATTTTTCTAAGGCTTTTCCATCATATTGAAAATAATTATGGAACCTGTAACCGGGCCTGGGTGCTCAAAATCCCCACAAGATCACCAATAGTGGTACAAACGGAGGCATCCCCCTCAGGATCACGACTACCGGCTGCCGTCCGGACCGGAGGATTTTACGATAGCAGCAGCCGACACTTCATATCCTTGTGCCCTGTCCAGGCGTTGACGGCTTCCCGGTAAGGCGTAGTACCTGGCCGGTCAGGTAGTGGGGATTTGAGGCGACGATCCGGACCTTGCAGCGACTCCCCAGAGGCGTCCCGGGAATCACCACCTGAACATAGCTGCCGGTGCGTGCCTTAGATGTACCTTGAGCTCCCTTCTCGGTAACCAGGACCTCCAGCTCAGTATTCAGGTAACTGGCCATCCTCTTCTTTGCAGTCTCAAGCCATAAGGCGGTGAGCTGCCTGCTCCTATCCTTTTTGATTCGGTCTGGCATGTCATACCAGGCGGCGGCCAGAGTCCCTGGCCGGGATGAGTAACGGGTTATGTTCACCTTGTCCGGACCTGCCGCTTTAAGGACATCAAGGGTGGCAGATAGGTCTTCCTCGGTCTCGCCCGGAAATCCGGCGATGACATCGGTGGCCAGGTAGAGTTCGGGGAATTCTTCCCGGAATCTGCCTGCCATGTCCAGATACTGGCTGGCCGTATATCCCCGGTTCATGGCCTCAAGAATGCGGTCGGATCCCGATTGGAGCGGCAGGTGCAAGAACTTGTATATCCGATCCGAAGAGAAGGCGGAAATGGTGGCATCCAAGACCGGAAAAAGGGTTCTGGGATTCATCATACCCACCCTGATATTCGGGAAGAAAAAGGCGTCCTTGACTGAGGAGAGGGCATTTAAGAGCCGCGGCAGGTCCGTCCCTATGTCAGTGCCGTACGACGAGGCATCCTGGCTGGCGAGCTGGACTTCTGCGTAGCCGGCTGCTCCCATGGCCATTACCCGATCTACCAGATCGTCTATCGGCTGGCTCTTCAGAGTCCCTCTTGCCCTGCGCACGAGGCAGTAGGTGCAGCAGCCGTTGCAGCCCTCAGATATGTTCACAATCCCGCACCGGCAGTCTTTCGGTGGCGGGCCTGGCGGCACCGGGATCCCATTTGCCTTTGCTCCCGTATCGGCCAGGGAGGAGCAGGGCAGATTCTGCAGCAGATCCTCCAGAGCAGGTCCAGCCAGCAGGCCAGCCACCTGGCCGGGCGACAGGTTTGTCAGCCTTTCCGGCAACGCTGCGGCCAGGCAGCCGGCTGCCACAAGCCCTGGCCCATCCAGCTCCTGCAGCCGCCGCAGCATTTTTCTCTCGGCACGGGCGGTGACGGCGCATGTGTTTACAACCACCAGGTCGGCCTCTTCCAGAGATCCCTCCTGCCATCCCAGCTTCTCCAGCCTCTGCTTGAGATCCGCTGCATTTCCGTGGTTGGCGGTGCATCCGTAGGATTCGATGTAAAATCGCAAACGAACCCTCCGCCTCCTATCTCCTGACTCATCCCTCTATGGGGGCAGGCCCTCGCTTCTGTACGATCTCCTCCCGGCGCACCTGATACACTCCGACTATGATTCCCATTATGGCTGGAGCGAGGAAGAATCCCCCGATACCGGCCACAAGGGCTCCGCCCAGGAAGGAGAGCATCACAAGCAGTGGGTGTATGGAGGACCGGGTTGAGACCAGGTATGGGCGGATGATCAGCTCTGAGGGCAGGTAGATCAGAAGGGAGGCCACTGCGAAGAAGAGGAGGCCGTCCATCGGGCCAAGTACGAGATAGCGGTAAACTGACAGCGGTATTATAACAGCCCAGGCGGTGAGTATCGGCACCAGGCCAGCTATGAAGACAAGGCTTGCGAGGGCAAATGGACGGGGAACTCCGAATGAGAAGAATACAACAGCTGAGATCACTCCGCCCATAATCGCCGTGTACATGGAGCCCAGAAATATGCCGCTTAGTATCCGGTCGATTCTGTTGAAGTAGGTACGATGGTCTGCCACCCTCTCCGGGGGGATCATGGTGAACCAGGACTCTGCGAACGACTCGCCGTCGCTTAGGAGGAAATAGCAGACCGGGATAGATAGGATCAGGTTGAGGATAAGCAGCATCAGGTTCTTTCCGTAATTGAACACCGGAATCCCAGCCGCCACCGATGTTGCCACGCCCAGGACGTTTTGGAGGCTTCCTGTGAGCAGATCGTAAATGGGGGGCGGAATCTCTATCTGCACCGAGAACTCCCTGATCCCGGCGATTATAGCCCCCTGGTTCTGGGTGAGCCATATCGCCTGGTTTACTATCTCCAGTGCGCCCAGAGCCAGTATTATGGATATGGGTATGGTTATCCATATGGCAGCCACCGCAGATCCGAGACGTCGGCGGCTACCGAAGATGTCGCGTATTGGCCTGCCGATGTAGGCGAAGACCGTGCCAAGTATCAGGCCATCGAGGAGCGGTATCAGAAAAAAGGCCACGGCCAGAACCGGCAGGCTGACGAGAAGAAGCGTCCACCGCCGACGCTCTAACCAGCCGCTGCCACCCTCCTGTTGTGCAGAATCCTCTTCCGGCATCACCCAACGGCTCTGAGCCGATCGTAATTAACTTTTCCGGGAAATGCTCTGTTCGGACGCTTTTCGTGCCCCTCACACGTGAGGGAGCTTGACCGTCATCAGCACCCGGTCAGTCTCCTCCACGATCTGCTGCTGGCTAACTCCATAAAGGCTTGCAGCCAGGACCGCCCCGCCAGCTCCTACCCCTTCCTTGACGTATCCCTGGGCGAAGGTCTGGACGGGCGGAAGCTTCGACCTCTCCAGGCCTGGATCGGCTATATAGTAGGGCCGGTTCAGAGATTTTACGAGCTCGATGAAATGGGCTGACCGGTCCTCAGCCACGTATCTTGTTGTCGCTATCGATATATCCCCGTCTATTCCCATGGAATGTGCCATGGCCAATATTGCTGCCATCTGGGTCCCTCCAGCCAGGACGATCCGGGGGCCGGCTGGCGTCGTCAGTCCTCTCAACAATCCAAGCACAGCCGGCATCATCGGGTCGCCGACTTCTGCAATGGCTCTCATGGGATCAGTCCTGAGGTCTCCCTTGCCTATCCCGGCTCGCAGCAATCCCTCTGCTGCCACATTCTCTTTGAGTTCGGTCGGGTTGGTGGCGAAGCTGCTGCTGACGTTCAGATCGTATCCCAGGGCCTTGAGCACTGCAAGCGCCGTTGTGGTCCCTCCGGCGATTGTCTCCCCTATGAATACGCAATCTGAGAGGAGGGACACCTTATTGCCCAGTATTACCCCACGCTCGAATATAGCGCTGGCATCGGGAACCGCCGGCGACTCGCGGATATCGCGGCCAGGCAGGCCTCCAAGGTCAACAAACGGCACAGCAGGCTTCTTTTCAAGTCCGCTTGATACGAAGAGGCTGGGTATCTTGGCCAATGTCAGGGCAGCACGGGTGAGGATGGCTGGGGTAGGAGAGCCGCCGGGAGTCTCCGGCAGCTCTGGCATTGTCATGATCCGGTTAGTCTCCACCAGCTCCGCATCTGCCCCCGGCGTGTAGAATGTCAGGTCCGGGGTCGTGCCGGCTGCACTGAGGCCCGGGATCTTGCCCACGGCGGTATTTGACATGACCACCATGAACAGCGGCCTTCTTGGCTGAAAATCAAACTCGGGATAGATCCAGTTGGTCATGCTCTCTCAGGTTTGCCCAGGACTATATTAAATCAACGCTGTCTTATTTAATTCAAGCACATTTGTTTCCTGATAAAACCGCCTTTCATTTGCCTCTCCGCTTTCAACCGATGCTTTTGCGGCAACTCTGGGATCTCTTCAGCCACCGCCAAACCATCGATGCTTCAAGGATGAAGGGCCGTCACTCAAGCATCCAGATCCTGACGGTCTCGCCTTGGTCGAGGCCTTCCCTATCCTCCGGGACTATCACAAAGCCATCCGCTCTGGCGACCGAACTCAGTATGCCGGATCCCGATGTCATTATTGGCTGGGCCCTGCCTCCCTTGCATGATACCCTGGCCCAGGTCAGGTAGCCGGGTCTGGATGGCACCTTGCCGCTCAAAACTGCCTCCTTGTGCCGAAGAGGATCATCTCTTTGGGCCAGGCGCTGGACTGCCGGGCGGACCAGCAGGTAGAGGGCAGCAAGGGCAGCTACCGGATAGCCTGGCAGGCAGACCACAGGAACTTTATCCAGCACGCCAATCGCGGTTGGCTTTCCCGGCGTCAGCCTCAGCCCATGGAAGAGAAGCTCGCCTCTTCTTGCCAGCAGTGGCGGCACGAAGTCCTTCTCCCCAACCGACGTCCCGCCGATCGTGAGAATCAGGCTTGATCCAACCGAGCCTCTCAGGGCTTCCGAGATCTGTTCCGGGCTGTCCGGCACTATCCGGGTCGTGCAGGCCGCCCCTCCCCACATCTCAACATACTGCGAGGCCATCAGGCTGTTGATCTCCCTGGCCTGGCCTGCCTTTGGCCGGGCTCGCCTGTCAACGAGCTCAGATCCCGTGGGGATTATGGCGACCCGGGGCGTTCCGCGTACCAGCACCTCCTCCAGTCCGAGGGCTGCCAGGAGGGCCAGGTCAGGAGGGCGCAGCCGGCGGCCAGCTGGCAGCACTACGTCTCCCTTGCCGACATCTTCCCCGATGCGGGAAAGATTGCGAAATGGCGGGAGCGTGCATATGATCTCAATTCCTCCTTCTGCAGGAACTGTGTCTTCCAACATCGCCACAGCGTCATAACCGTCAGGTACCGCTGACCCGGTCCTCACAGGCAGGGCATCCTTGAGAAGCAGGGGCTGGCTTGGGCTGGCCCCGCGGGTCGAGGAGGAAAAGACGGCATAGCCGTCCATGGCTGCCCGGTTAAACGAGGGCAGATCCTCAGGAGCCAAGACGTCACGGGCCAGAATGCTTCCTACAGCCTCTTCAAGCGGCAGCTTCCGATCTGATGGCCAGTTTGAGCAATGCTCCATCAGGGCCTGCAATGCTTCCCCGACTCCTGAGAGCTCTCTAAACATAACTGCACCTATCTGCCCTTCCACCTAGTGAATGCTCCCCTCCCTAAATGGAGGGGCTTCTATCGCGTTTGCGAAGAGATTGCATCCCCAATCTCAGAATGCTGATAGCCGCATTCTCGTCGCGGTCCATGACTGGCTCACACAAAGGACATTCATGGACCCGATGCGATAGCCACTTCGTGATTTTAAGACCGCACCTGGAACAATCGCTGACTCGTATTCCTGGGATCTACTAGAACCACTTTCGAACCGGCGCTCTCAGCCCTGTATGATGTGGTTGTTACCAGCATCCTCCAGGCGGCGTCAGATATGCTTTTAGCCAGGCACTGATTTTTGAGCA
>MVQI01000055.1 GCA_002067795.1 Methanosaeta sp. PtaB.Bin039 | reverse complement strand
CCTATACATCTCAGATGTGCTCTGGCTGTGGAACCATTGTAAAGAAGGATCTCTCCCAGAGAGTTCATCGTTGCCCTACATGCGGATTGACTCTGGATAGAGATCTCAACGCTGCTAAGAACATCCTTCGACTGGGATTACAGTCCTTGGTTGGGATACAACCCAGATGCCCCCGAATTCAGTCGGGGGAGTAGTCACAATAGAAGAACCAGGAATCGCTATGCAAGCCGGTAGATTCATGCCAGGGAAGGGAATTTCGCACGTCTTTACTAGTAATTTGGATCCACCACCATAAAGCCCAAGTCCAGGCTCAGATAACGCTCATCTCTGAGCTTGCGGCTCTTTTTTTCTCTATCACGAGTGCAATAGATGGCTCATCAAAAAGACGTGGATTGGGCTTCTACGCCACCACTGCAGCCGCACAGGCTGATATTATAATTGAATGTCAGGAGCGCAAGTATCGATGGGATGGAACCTAGAGCTGCGGACGCTCGGCTCTCACCCAAAACCACATCTCAAAATCGCCCCCACGTCTGCCGTCTCCGCTTGGAAGCCGCATATCCATGTCCGGTCCATCCCCAAACGTCTCTCCATCAAGGAGAATTCCTGGCTCGCTCTTTGAATATATAAAATTTCCTTTTATAGTAAGGCGGGCCAGGACAGGAACGTTGTCCGCACCATAGGTTGCGGCTAATATGGACTTGAACAAGGGGTGGTTGGCAAGCAGAACCATCAACTCCTTATGAAAGGCAGTCCAGCGAATTGTCTTGCCTTCCGAACGCACATTTGCTGCTAGAGCAAAACTTATGAAGCCTAGGGATAGTTGCCTTAAATTGTTCAGGATCTGAATCAAATTCAACTTGAGCATGTCTCTCGAATTCTTATCCCTCACAAACGTATCCCCCGCCCCAACAAAAAATTCCGCAGGAATGCCGACATTGCCTATGCCTAGGCTCAAGAGCGGCACCAGCGCACCAATAATATAGGGAATAGGTAATTCCAGAGATACAGAAAATCTGGGATTTGGAAGCTTGCGCATCTCTGACAGGTCGTCATCGATTGATGGATCTATCTCCTGATCACATTCTATCTTTAATCCTTCAATGAGCTGATTGACCCAGACAACATCTCCGTTATTCAAAGGTTTATATACAACTGCGTTCTTTCCCAGCGTTGGTACCGAGTCCCCATTGCCGATCATGACATTCACAATATGAATCCCACGGTCTTTGGTCGGGGCCTCTATCAGCGGCGGGAATTTATTTCGGCAGTCCTTCACGACCTCAAGCTTCCCGTCCTCATTGCGGGAGATCAAGGCCATCCTACAGAAATGATGCTCAATTCCTAATGGAGGCTGAGGCAATGGATTGGTATTTGGCACTTCGAAGGGAGGCCATTCTATCTCCCGCGTAGCCGTCCGGGCGGGAATCAGCCAGAAATCGCCTGTGCGCAATGACCTCTCTTTCAATTTAACTCCTTGTGGTGCCACTTGTTTCTCCGTCAATTTTACTAGCTGGTTGGAAAACAATCTCTCTTTCTCAGCAGCATCGTCTCTGTGGTCACCGTCCTCAACAATCAATTCCCACTTATCAGGCATGCCTACAATACCCTCTGAAATGCCCTCTGAGATCTTGGGACTCACTATCTCGGGACTCATTATGTCAGAGTGGCTTCCAGGCTCGAATTTAACGTAGATTCCGCCCTCGAGATGCTGCCAATCGCCTGTTATTCTTATCCCGTCGGGTGTAGGCATCGAGTCTAGACTTGCAGTTCTTTCATTTTGGTCCCAGCGCCTGATCTTGGCATGCAACCTGGTGCTGAACAGATTCTTGAGATCATCTTCGAGTATGATCGTATTGGTTGCGTGATCGATCTTCACAATTTTTGTCAGCAGTCCTGATATCTCATCTGTCAGTGATATTGTAAGCTCACTATGATCATCCGAGATCTCGACCCAGTTGCCCTCTTTGAAGCCCAAGACATCGTCTCTTCCCAAATCAGCGACCTTGATCTCCGATCCATTGATACTCGTTATGGATGTGACTATGGATCCATTATCGCGCGACCATTTGAATGTAGCTTCCTCTATAGGTCCTCCCTTGTGTATCTCCACCCGATAGAGCTGGTTCTCCAGCTTCTTATATCCGGAGCTGGGAGGCAGTCGGCAGGGCAGCTCCTCACCCACGTCCATGGTCTTTGCATTCATAAGGGCAGAGCTTGCCGAAGTCCCCCGGGCCCACTTAGCCAGTCCTGCATTGCAGTTCTCTATAGCTGCTTTAAACTCCTTCTCATTCAGTGGGAGGACCCACACCTGCCATATTGTCTTTGCCCTGGTGCATGTATCCGGACCGTCAAGGGCCTTCTCCTGGATGTGAGGATCATCAAAGACAGTTATATGACGCTTCCAGACGTGAAGGAAGACAAGCCCTCTGGATATATTTTCTAAAGACCGCGGTCTTGGAAGATCCTTCTGCTTATCATAGGCGACCTTTTCATCAGGATTCTCGCAGAGGATGCCATCGACATAGTATCTGCCTTTGCCTATGTATATATTGGCTCCATCAGTGGTTATTCCAAAGCCGGGATCATCGGCGGGGGTGCCGGACTTGCCTATCACATCTGCCGCTTCCGTCTCCACCCTGTGCTGGTTGATCTCCTGCTGCTCGTTCCAGTCAGCATCGACCTGAACCCTGCCCTGCTGCTGCAGCACGGCGCAATACCTATTGTCCTTGAGGTAGCTCCATCGGCTGAAATCGCCTTTCATCAAAACATCTCTCCGTTAACTTGGGTAGAAGATCCCTGCATCAAGCCCGAAGCGCAGGTACTCGTTCAAACGCACCCTGAGGTTTGTCTCCCTCTGGGGCCAGAAGAGGTCATGGAAGGCGCCCATCTCGGATTCATCGTCCGCGCCCCTTCTGATCTCCTCTGAACAGCAGGGACTGAGCTGACAGTAGTTGGGCTTGCCATATCTCATGCTGCTGAGCAGAGGAACGACTCTGCTCCGCTCAGCTTCAACCACGGCCTTGATCTTGTCACTGCTGGGTTTGCTGCTGCCCAAAGCCCCAAACTTCTCGAGAAGATCATCCTCCGCTTTTGCTGCGGCCAGATCCGGTTGACATCGATAGCGCCGAGGAACCTTTGAGTCCTCGGGCAGGTAGGAGAAGCGAACACAACCCTTCTGCCGTCTGAAAGACCAGACCGGAGCCTCCCATCCATCACCCTTCTCAAGCCTGGCCATCAAAATAGTATTGGATACAAGCTCCATTGATTCGGCCCTTACCTTACCTATGATGGTTGAGTTCTTCACCTCAACCAGGGTTCCGCCGAAATCATCGGTATTGGGTGCTGAAAATGCTACACCAGACAGCGAGGTGGCATCGATGATACTGTTGGTGATGCTGATCCTGGTCCCAGGAACTGCTCTTATTCCTCCCAATATGCATCTATCGATCTCGACCTCAGTGCCCTCGGCCTCGATTATGAGGCTTGGAATTTTCGGATTCTTGGGCCGACCATCTCCGGATAGAGAAATCCCGGGAACCAAGGTGCAGTGTTGAATCCGAATCGACTTGATATCCTCTGCGGCTCCCGGAGATTGGATCTTCCTCTTGATCCTGACGCCTCCATCGCTTATGAGAAGGCCATTTAAGGAGACCTTCGAACCGCGACCACCGGTTATGACCAGCTCAGGCCACCCCTTGGATCCATCGGCTTTCTTTAGGATCAGCGATGGCCGGTGCATATTGGCGGCGCGCAGTTCAATTGCCATATCGCTTGGAATATCGATCCCTATTGCTTCCTTATATGCGCCATTATCAGCGATCTCGATCACTCCGCAAGTCTTGATGGCGTTGATTCCGCTCTGGACAGAGGTCTCATATTCGGCAGAAGAAGTCCCGCTTGGCTCGTTGCGATCTCTCCCTAGAGGTGGTGCAGGGATCTCCTCCTTATGGCATTCATACGACCTTACCTGGACGATACCCCATTCGCTGCATGTATTGGGCTTGGAAATGAAGGAGCCTTCCCGAGGATACTCGCCACCGCCCATATCTGCTGAAAAGCCGTAGTGATAGCTGACGCATACCTGAGACTTGGCAGGCATATTCCCATCGAAGATCATGCGGCCAAGATCGGGATCGATGGCGATCTTTCTGCCGGATGGAGGTGCATGAGCCCACTTTCCACCCTTGGCGTCAGAGAGATCGCAGACCGCAATCTTGTTGATGGGAACCATTTGGCCATCAATCCATATGCAAAAGCTTCTTCCATTCCCATAGTATGTGCTCTGAAACTGGTCGCCTGAATAGTGAGCTCTCAGATCCCGGTCCAATGCATTTTTTCCAAGAGGCATGGGCACATTCAAAGGCTCAGCCAGATCGGCAAAATCCGTCTCACTCTGAGGAAGATTGTAAAGGGGAGCATCTGCTCCCAGGCTGTTGAACCTATAGCGCCTCTTGTCCACCCTTGATGCTGGAGAATGGCTTTGAGAATGACTTCCAACCCTCCACAGGAAGATGCCTACATTGGGGATATTGTATTTGCCGCGATTTATGGCGATTCTCCTTACATCTGCGGTATGAGTCGTGCTCTCAAAGGGCGTATTCAGCCATTCCAGATGGTCCGACCGACGCATGTCTGGGGATCCTATGTTGCCAGGCCTCAGGTGGTTCATATATTGGGTGGTAGCCAATAGCTGGAAGAACTCGACCACCCTCGCATCCCAGCCCGTTACGTCCCTGGCCAGCTGCTCCAGCACTGCAACGGTACCTTTGCGGCGTCTGTATGCTATGGTGTTTGCCACCTGTGACCTCTGGCTAAACGTCGATTCCGTGAGCTGATAGACCCCTTTGAACCCGATCAGGTCACCGATATACGGCACTGCCCACTCCGCGCAGGTCTCTATGAACAGATCGTCGTAGAGCTGGGATAGGTCCTCATCAAGTACAGCTATCTGCTCAGCTATGACGGATAGAAGGCCTTTGAGGGGCTTGCCAGTTACCGCATCCCTATTGCGATAGATTGCTGGCAGTAGCGAGTATATTCGCTCTGGATCAAAGCTCATGAGATCACCACCAGATCGGCTGGACTTGGGTCGATGATCAGAATCTCAGCAGCTTGGATGTCGTCGCTGCCAGGACGAGGCATTCTTGCCTCAAGGATTGGCTGCAAATCTTGCTGCATGGCATCGGATCTGTAGAGGGCCTCTACATTGACGGCAATAACTCCAGATGCCTTCTGGATCACAGATATTATCTCTCCGAGGGTTACTGGCTGACCGAACTCCCTGGCCTCAAATGAATAACTATTGCGGAGGGCAGCCTCCACCGCTGACTTGATCGCATCAGTCGAGACATTGGGATCTGGGATTATACAGGCCCTCAGCTTGAAGGTGCAGACTCTGCCGGATCTTATGGTCAGAGGAACTCTCGGGTCTCCATACCTCCGCATAGCTGCCAGGAGATTATCATGGTCTGAGGATCCGGGATTTACCTCGGAGCCGCTAGGCCCCGCTGCGGTCAACAACACCCCCCGCCGTGTTCCATTCCAGGTCCATGTGGCGTTGGCCTTGACGATTCCCCCAAAGCTCCTGGCAAAGTCCTCATAATCCTGGAGCGATACTATCCTGTCTAGGGTAAGTACAGTGAGAGGAGCAGACAATCTCGCATCTTCCAGAGTCTGTGGGTCCTTGCCTCCCTCTGCTGGCAAGGGATTCCATGCACCCTTGACCCCTGCCACCCGGGTCATCAAGATGTTGAGTTGGCCAGACTTGACGTTTCCCGCCGCTCCAAGGCCTCGTCGATATGTTGCTCTCACGTTCTCTTGACCGGTGGGAAGCCTCGATCCAAATTGGACTATTGTCTTTGCAGGATCTCCATTCCTGATGGCATAGATCCGCTCATGCAATCCGTTGGCGAATAGGTTGGGGATCTCTTCCCAGAGCATATCGTTCACCCAAACCCTCATGGTGGAGGCAATCCCACTAGCTGTAGGGCTGCTGATATATGTCAGAGGAAGCTGCTTCAATGAAAAGCACTGATACATTGTGCCCGCATCGCCGCTGCCTAAGACCTCAGAAGTGGTCTCTCCATGGGTGGCCCGGGCAAGATTCGCCGATATGACCATCGAAGCTCTATCGTAGATATTTTTTAAGCCTGCTGCCAGAACCAGCTCCACAAAGCCGTCATCTGTGGGCTCTGCATTCTTGAGCTCAACGATCTCGCTGACCTCCAAGTCGCTCTTAGCAGCAGGGACATAGCTGATCTGCCATGGTATAACGTCTGAGATCTGACCCTCAAAGCCCCGGTCCTCCATGAGGTGCAGTGTCAAATCGCCAAAATGGGGATCGATTGCCGGTGCTTCTGTCAAGATTAGCTCGTCCCCCGGTTGGAACTCCCGGGTAACTTTCGGATCTTTGACCGAGGTTAGGGTAAGCGCCTTTAGATTTATCCTGACACGGGCTCTCTTTCCGCGGACAGCGAGCTTCTGGCCTTGAACTGGCCGCTTGGACAGCCTGTCTATTTTAATTCGATTTCCATATATATAATTTTGTAGAGGAGTGTCAGCAAGCGCAATCTCCTCGCTCTGGGCATGGACTGTGGTCTCGCTGGGGCAAAAGATGCTAAGGTTTTTGCCCGAGATTCCCAGCGTGGTTACCTTAGCTGCAATGCCTGACTGCGCCAATGTCTCTTCTCCTACTGCATTCACCCAGTAGGGCTCCACCTTGAAAGAATCACCCATCCCAGTCGTCAGAACGATCCAGCTGCCTTGGACAATCTGGCTATAGACAGAATCCAGATGTATTTCAGATTTAGAGGCGTCGATTGAGGTTGTTGGCTCGCTGATTATTTCATTCGGATCGGTTGGCTTCAGGGCGTTATGCCCAAAGATGGCTGCCCTGGTGCGCATGGCATAGACACTGCAATTGCCTTCTGGTTGATCGATATTTTTTATATAATTGTCTAGAATCACTATAGTCCTGTCAGAAGCTGGATCGATCGCCACGGAGGAGACCTTTCTGAAATCCCACCCGCCCGCATTATGAGTTAGCTCCAATTCCTTCTCAACTATTAAAAGACCGTCCCCTCTCTTGAGGTTATTGGCTATCCCCTTGAGATATAAGCAGCTGCCGGCCGTGCCCGGCGATCTCTTCTCAGCCTGCTTGGGCCTTATGGCACTCCACTCCGCCCTGGCCTCCAGCCGCTCAATTGTCTCAAATATCTGCGCTTTCTCATCTTGACCGGGCGTACTCTGGACCTTAGTCCCCACATCAATAATTGCCGTCCCGGGAGATCCTGGAGCGTCCTCCAGGTCAAATGCCAAATATGCACTAGCTGCGACGCCAGGGCTGAGCCCGTACCCCAAGAGCCTGGCCAACTCCAGCGCCGACCTCCTCTCCCTGGCTGTACGAAGATATGACTCGTTTGCCAGTCTCTCCTGGTAGAAGGCCAGTATATCGGCGATCAGAGCCCAGGCATCGAGGAGTGAGATTGAAAAATCGCTATCCTCCCGGGAGGTGAACCTTCTTAGCTCAGGCCTGACTTGAATCTGAGAGAGCATGGTCTGAAAGAACCGGCGATGATCGCCTACCCGGTAGGAGATTGAATCGAGTCCGGGCCGATTGAACGTTCTTGCAGGCGTCTGAATAGATATTCCACTGCAGCAGCTGCATTCATTGGATCCATTGGCCCTCTTGTTCTTTATTCCCATCACTTCCCTCCCTCCACGATGAGCTTGAATATCCCGTTTTCTGGAAAGTTGGGATCGTTGTCGAGACGGGCGATCTCGAGCCTTTCCATCTCAAGAATTCCTTTGCTGCTAAAATCGCCATAGATGTCCCCTGCCCTTCTGAACTTGGTCACCTTTACCCATGCCACTCCCGGGACAGATTGGGAGACTTGGTAGATCCTGCTCAGATAAACAGGCTGGCCGAATGTGAAGTTATCTGGATGAAACAGTCCGAGGCTGCCGTCGGGAAGAACGTCACTGCTAAACGCCTGGAGAAGTGCCTCCTTTACATCGCTCCTGAAGTAATCTGGGCGAACACATACATACATCTCGACCTCAAGGGGAACAAATATCGGGGCATCCACCTCAATGTCATGGCCTGCCATCCTGTACCTCTGCATATGGCTCCATACAGATCCCTTGAACAGATGGTCAATCCCAGCCCCACCCTCCCTATCTATGGTGAGAAATACTGTATGCCAACTGCCAGTCCACCTGAATGTGGCCGCAGCCCTTTGCACCGCAGGGAACCTCTCGGTCACCTCTGCATAATCCTGCTGGGTCACAGCCCGCTCCTGTGTTCTGAAGGCATAAGGTGCCTTTTGGCGCACCTCCTCAATCCCCTCTGGATCGGTTCCTCCCACTGCCGGCATAGGATTTCTGACTGACTGGATCCGAACATCGTCAGTGACGACGTGTATCAATGTCTCAGCGCCTACATTTCCCCGAATTCCATTGCCTACCCGGTATGTGGCCAAGAACTCTGTCCCTGGGTCCGGCCGTCGGCCGTGGATGTTATCTCCGAAGCGCAGAGTAGCCGATCCGTCAGATTCCATCTCGGCAACGAACCTCTTCTCCATTCTGCAATTGAGAAGATCCCTCGCCGGGACCCAGGTATCTGAAGAGTCATCAGATCCAGTGAGATATATTGCGGGCAGGGCCTCTTTGGGATCTGTGATCGTTGTCGCTCGACACGAAACAGGCGGATCTCGTTCGTTATAGGGTGCTGCATTCGTGACCGGCATCTCATTCAGGCTAGGGCTGAACCTCGGATGGACGACTCTGGATGGGAGATCACGACAGGGATCTCCGTCTCCATCAACAGAAGGCTCAATGTGAGAAGCCGGCACCTTATCGAGAACCTCGTCCTCAATTGTCAGCCCATGATCTGCCAGAACAATATTGCCCAAAGCCATGCTGACGTCCTCTGGGAACACGGTCGTGGAGATGCATAGAGGAAAAGGCAGAGCATCTTCTGAGTGCCACTCAATCTCTACAATAGCATTATCCGGATTCAGAGGGTCCCTTCTCAACTCCCCAGGCGTTCTGTTGTTGCTAACCCCATCAAAGATTGCCTCAGGGATTACCGATATTAACCGTACCGGGTGACGATGGGCCCGATCGGCCAAGAGACTGGCTGATATTGGATCGCCCCGATCCCAAGCCTTAGGCCCTAGCCTCTCCTCAAATATCAGAACATCGCCAGGCCTAAGCCTCAGTCTATTATTCTCATCATCCAGCAAGGTTGCTCTGGTCGCCCCTCTGGGGAGACAGCATCGGCTGTTGCCCCAAGCATAGAAATGCATCTCGTTATGGGCCCTGTAAAGCTCCGCTTGATGCATAGTCTCAAACACCTCGGGCTTCTGTTCCAAGGCCTTTTTAAAGTCCCCCGGCAGGATCGGAATGGGCGTCCCGTCAATAGATGTCAGAACTCTTGTGCCCTTGGCAAGCACAGCATCTTCCTTGGCCCAGAACTGCAACCAGACGCGAGAGTTGCAGCCATCATTAATGTAATATTCAACAAGCCTTGCATGCCTGCGAATGGACCTTCTCTTTCGAGCAGTTCCCAAGTAGGCCTCAGTGCCAATCGCATCCTGCCTATAGCTCAGGTAATCTCCTATGTAGGCTAAGATCTCGACCAATGCTACTCCCAGATCGGAAGGGTTGCGCTCCCTCCAATCGGGCACCAGGGCAGAGATGCGGTCAAAAGCCAATCTTCTGAAACTTGCATAATCCTTTGCCAGGTAATCGATCTTCAGACCTTGCTTGGGTCGTTCTGAGCATATTCGTTCTCTTAGACAATCGAAATCGCTTGGACAATTGATGCTGAAGAAGAAGTCCACCGATGAGTATTGTGGATCGAAACCCTTATCTAGTGGGCTCAGAAGCCACAATGTATAGATTGATAGATCGCCCTGATGATCTAGTTTGATATCAACTACCCGGGGATCGCTCCCGATTGAAGCATCCTTTATCCCCACATTGCGGACCCTCTCCCCACCTTCTACGATGAAGTCATCTTTGCCAAACGGCTCAGCAATGGGTTTGATGCAGTAAAGATGCAGCATCTTTTGGTGGTGGATGCTCTTTGGATCATCCTCAACCTCTAAGAAGTCGATTCCGTTCAATGTCTTATTCTTTAGATCTGCCTTTCTGGTCTCGTCGCAGCAGAAGTAGCGCATCAAGATTCACCCGGGCTGAATTGAGATGACTGGCGCTGTTGGGTACGCCGGATAACATAATGGATCGTGACTTGAAGCTCAGCTCCTTTCCCCTCCACCAAGACAGATTCCACCGAAATAAGATCCCCCAACCATTGCTGAAGCGCTCCCTGTATCAGGAACTGAGTTGCTGCTGCCAGCTCATCGCTGTTGGGTGCGAATATGAGCCGCATTAGACCGGCTCCAAAGTCCGGTCGGTTGACTCGCTCGCCTGGGCTGGTCAGGAGCAGCTGCTCTATCATGTCACGTATATGGTCAGCATCATCGGTATCCGATGTGCGGCCAGTTGCGTCAAATCCGAAAGGGTAATCGAGATTCAATGATATCACATCCCTGTGACTCTGGGTTGAATTGCGCTCACGATAGGCGGCCCATTGGGGCTTTGATCTGCGCTCTGGCATATTCCAGCCCCCGGCTGATATACCAGGACTGGCAATAGATTTGCCTTGATCCTGGCAGAAGGGACGAACTTGGCCAGGACGCAGGGCTTCGGATTTGTTGGTGGAGGTGGGCAGCCTGCAACAGTCAGGATATCTATCATGGTCACGATCGGCATTCCGCTCACCTTGACCCGAACGTTCGAGGATACAAGTATCACCTGGCCGGAGATATGAGGACAGGTGGCAACAGCTCCGGCATGAAGAAGTGGCCCCGGCATGATCTCATCCCTAGGTGATGGTCAAGGCTCCAACATTGATATCCACAGCTGGCCCAGTCATGCTGATGATAGCCCCTTTTCCGTTCTGTATCACTATCCCTAAGTCATTGACAGATATGCTGGCACCTGTCATGGTCTTGATGAGGATCCCTCCAGTCGGGCCGGGGATATCGCTGATCATTATCCCATTCTGAAGAGGAGTCTGAATAGCGATTCCCGGGATTAGGGGGGGGATCATCTGTCCCATCATGGGGACCTCGGCTGCTGATCCCCAGTAGCATCCAGTCCATATCGGATAATCCGGATCGCCCTGCTCAAACTCAATCCATACACCTGCCCCGATGAGAGGCACGGTGAAGATTCCAGACTGCATCCCTCCAACCGGAAGGCAGGGCATGGCCCAGCTGGTGGGCACGAACTCTGAGACATCGGGGACCATGGCCTGGATGCGCCCCATCTTCAAGGGATCTACGTTGTTGATTACTGTACCACGGTATTTTCCATAATATCTCTTGGGATCGTTCATACAGGCACCTTGCTTGTAATTGAGATCAGGCCATCACGAGAGAGGGTGAAGCTCTGCTTGTACTCACCACGTTTGATATTGTGAGTTACGCTCTTTACAAAGTATAGGCCATCAAGGGCCTCTCCTGCGCCTCTCACCCCTACCAATCCCCTGGCCGTGAGGATGTGGCCGTAGCGCAGGACGTCAAGGCTTCCATCGGCGGTGACCGAATCGGCATTCTTTGCCGCCTGGGATAATCCGGTCAGTGCAACCTGAATGGCGGAGAGCTTGGATAGTCTGCTCACAGTCTCTATCGCCTTCGGCGCAGGGGGCACCAGAGCCAATGGGGGCTTGATGAGAGATATGTCGGGAAGAGGGATCGGTATGGGCACCTTAATAGCTGGATTGGTATAGAGCAGAAATACCTGCTTTCTGGATTCCGCATCGAATGTGAAGTTCAGGGACTCGACATTGGTATGCCCATCAAAATCCGTATTCAATGCCGGCTGAGGAATGCCTACCCTCACCTCCGGCCCCCAGTAGGCCTTGCTGGTTCCCGGCACTGGCCCAGGCTCCATGTAAAAGACGTACCCTGCCTCGTCAGCCAACTGCTTGATGTACTCCAGATCAGTGCCGTTCTGCCTGGGTATGCGTTCAACAGGAATGGGAACATCGGTCAAAACGCTTGGTATCACCACAGGTATGACTCCTAAGAAGGCATACTTGGCAAGTATAGCTAAGATCCGCACCTCTGGAGGCATGGCCGGATAGGGAATGCTGAACTTGAAGTAATCCATTGCTGTTGTGAGGTCTGTCCCTTTGATTGTCAGTGTCGAGGGATTGGCGCCTGAGCCAGGCGATATCTCATGGCGGGTCATCATGCCATCCATCAATGTCTCTGAGACGCCGTCTATGGTGACCACGATCATTACCCGAACCATCGGGATGGGGCTGCCTCCTGATAGCAGGAATAGTGTGTTAAGAGGCGACCTCTTGCTCAAGTTGAACTTCAGCTCAAAGCCGCTAGCGATCTCCCCGGCAGTTGTATGTACCTGGACACTTGTCAGGGCATCCAGAACCTCTCTGGGGGCTGTCACTGGTATCATTGGGCCGATCTTCAGCGTGAGATAAAACCCCTTAGCCATAGTTTACCCCGGATATGCCTTCCAGTAGGCTTACTCGAATGCGTCTTCCTGCAACCTCGGTAAGCTCGGATGGGTCCATGGCTCCGTTGGCATCGCATATCCTCCAGAACTGCTCTGGATCTCCAATGTAGCGAGCGGCAATATGGTCCAACCTCTCTCCTTGGACGACGGTGTGCTCCAGAGCAGATGCCAGTGTCTCCGGCTCCGGCACAAACCTCCTTTTGATGTAGACGATGGTCCTGCCGTCAGCGGTCTCCATTGACATGGTATCTATTCCATGGTAGCGGCTGTTGGCAGGGAACAGGCTTGCCCTGGAGGTGAGCTGAAGAACGGCCTGCATTGGATCGATCATGGGGATCCTCCTTTGCTCCTTGCTGCCAGGCGCTCCTTGAGCTGGTGGTAGGCTATGTACATGCTTCCACCTTTGCTGTCGAATCCAAGATCATCTACGCTCAGAACCCTCATCCCCAGGCTGACCTTGGCTCGGATTGGATTGAGAGACGTGTCAAATGCCTCCTCAGTCACGCTGAAGTCGGTGATACGAACCGGAACCGTCCTGTTCTTGCTCCAGACGAATAGGCATAGCGGAGCCTGCATCGGTATTATCTCAAGGGTTCCTGAGTTGGCCAGCCTTCTGTTCTCCAACAGGTGGTCGCTTGAAGGGTAGATGATGGTCTCAATCGCAGCAAGCTGCGGGAATATGCCCATCTCAACCGCGTCTGGATTTTCATCGGGGAACTCCAGCTGATCGGAGGCGTCGATCTCGGCGTCCAGCTTTATAGTCTCCACCGGAGGCCCCTTTAGCCTCATGGCCTGTGACCGGTCTTGAGTCTCGCCCACGCCCTGGACCTGCAGGGTGCGGCTGAGGGTGTCCGGATTGTACTGGAGGGTGATTACCCTCTGGACTGCTGAGGTCTCGGGGTCCAGAAGGATTAAGCCTCCTTTGAGGAGGCGTGGGGTGGTGGGGGATGTGGTCATATTTCCTATTCAGCGATCTCTGTTGTCTATCAATAACATCTCTATGCTAGAAAATGAAAATATTAACGATTATCTTATTCAGATTAGCGTAGTCCAATGCTTCTTTTATGCCAATCAATTGCTCAGGAGTTGGCTCGAATGGAATCCTGACATTGAGTATCTTTTCTTTAGGAGCCATAACTCTGATTCCTTCCCGTATTTCATCTTCAAAGCTGTACAATGAACTTATATGTCCCCTGAGTTTTTTGGCCAATCCTTCAGCGGTCTTAGCTCCTTTCAATGATAGATCGATGGTCTTCTCGCTAATCACCGTGGCGTTTTCGATGGTCTCCCCGATGTATCTTCCTGCGCTATCTCTCAATATTGTTCTTTTTCCTCCGGAAACAAAATCGATCCCTTTAAAGCTCTTTGGCAATCGTCTTATGCCCAACCTCTTGAATAATTTGGCCATGTAATGTTCGATTGTAATTCCTCGAATTACAGGTGGTTGTGTCCATACTTCTCGAGGGGGCTTACTTCCAGTAGCTTCCTTTGAACCTTTCTCAGTCGCAGCTTCAGCAGCTTCCTTTGAACCTTTCTCAGTCGCAGCTTCAGCAGCTTCCTTTGAAGCTCTCTCAACTAATGCTTCTTCAGTCTTCTTTATGCCTCTTGTAGCTGCGGACTCGGCAAGCCTAGTTGCCCCCTTTTCTGCTGTGGTTTCAGCAAGTTCCTTCACTCCTTTAACCGCCCACTTGCCACCTTTGCCGACATCACCAATAATCGGAATCATTGCAGCAGCTGAGATGGTTGCTTCAACGTAACGTCCTTCAGCAAGATATATTGCCGCGTTTATTCCATCAGCAATTTCTCCATAAACTGGGATCAGGCCCGCCACATCTAGAGCGCCATGGACCCATTCTCCAATACTATCCCATATTCCCGTGGTCGACGCAGAGCTGACTGGTGGAGAGACGGATGTGTCAACTGGGCGTAGAGTCGCCTCATTTGTCAGTGGAATTCTTGAACGACCTCTACTGGCACTTAGTTGATGGGTTGACACTCTAGGTTGTGGTGCGGATCCGCCAGCGCTCCCTCTGGCCTCTGGATTTGTTAGGATGGGAGAGCCCCTTGGAAATGAAACCTTTGTGACTTTGATCGTCGCAGTGGGATATCTCTTGAATATATCGTGCGATAATGCCACTTGAGTGCTCTGTAATACAACGATCTCGATTTCGATGTTTCCTTTATCGTTCGTTCCACATTTGACTATACAAGTTCCTTCACCATTTGCAGGAGTAATCTCCGCCAATCCAATACGATCTATCAGGACTCGGATCTTTCCACTGCTCTTATCAGGTATCGTCTGGACCTGAGGCAATACCGCCTGAGATATGCCTTTTTGCTCTTGAAATTGGATTGTATGCGCTAGAGAGATGGATCGATTTGCTGTAATGCTAGAATTTGGAGTGAAACCGTATGCTCCGGTCTCAGGTTCATTATTTAGATCCGTATTCATTAAAATAGAATGAGGTTCTGCAGATTGCTCCTGCTGCATCACATGCGTAAGCTCATGAGAAAGCAGCTGAAGACCATTTCGTGTTTCTGGAGCATATCGCCCTTCTCCGAATATTATATTTTTTCCAATAGTATATGCCAGAGCATTCATTCCCATTGCGGACTGTTTCGCTTTTGCATCATCATGAATCCGCACCTTGCTGAAATCATGACCTAACCTATGTTCAAAGAATGTCCTCATTCCAGGGTCCAGCGTCCGTCCGGGCGACTGCAGCGCCTCTTGAACAGATGGAGGCACAGCATTCACCTCTCGCCATCCCGTTTCCTTTCGCTGGACTGCAATATCCTCATCTTTGCGCTTTGTCTGATCGTCTATCTTCGGCGCTCTCAGGGCT
>MVQI01000054.1 GCA_002067795.1 Methanosaeta sp. PtaB.Bin039 | reverse complement strand
TGGATGCGCTTTTTCTTCCAGGAGAAAGGAAAATGGGTAAAATAATAACAAGAGGGCTATCAGTGTCGCTGGAACGGCGATGAATCCCAGGCTCTGTCCAAAGGGCGTCTTTGAGATCTCCAGAATCTGAATTTGAAAAAATATAGCAGGAATTATAATCATAGCTAGAATAATCAATCCTGCAACTTGGCGTAGAGTCGGCCGCCTCGTGGACATTTCCCTCCTATCTGAGAGTCCGCCCTTTGTCCTAAAAACATTTTGGTTATGGTTTTCTGGCAGGAATGCGCCTGACGAGCAATTGCTCATAATGCTGCGCTTAGGTCGCAGAAATAGTGGATCCAAAGGACCAAAACTTATTTCGTCTGATCCGCCCAGGCCTTCCCTGAGGAGGGAAAACCAATAAAGCAATTATGCTCAGCCCTAGCTCTTCTGGCTGTGCTGCTCACCTCTGCCTCCGCAGCCCCAGACGAAGCTTTCGGCACCGTGATTGAGGTCATCGACGGTGACACAATAGAAGTGCGGCTGGCAAGCCACGATGGCCGGATCACAGAGAATCCAGTGATAATCCGGCTGGCCGACATCGACGCCCCGGAGATGAACGCTCCCGGCGGCCCCGATGCGAGACGGTATGCCTCGCAGATCCTGAGCGGCAAGGCCGTCGCCCTAGACCTGGACGACCTGGGAGGAAAGGACCAGTACGGCCGATGGGTCGCTGTGGTGTATCTGCAGCAGGCTTATGCTCCGATGGATAACGCCAACCGGATGATGGTCGATTCCGGGCAGGCCTGCATCTGGGACTTCACGGACAATGAGTTTTCCCCAGCCTCATGGTGGATCGGCAGTATACCGGCGACGGCCTGCATAAAGAGCGATTCATCCTCTGGATTCAAGCCTTTCATTGGTCCAGGATCCGCCTGGGCTGGGCCTGGCCAGGGTGCCAGGGAGGGCATGGAGGACACGAACTACTTCAGCCAGGTGGCAACCGGCCACACGTATTCAGGTCCTGGCTACGGCCCCGGCACAGGCCACACATCCAGTTCTGGCTTCGGATCGGTGAGCTCGTACAGCAGCTCAGGTGGTCCTTTCGTCGGATCGGTGAAGAGTAACAAGTACCATTATCCTGGCTGCGAAGGAGCCCAGCAGATCAAGCCGAAGAACCTGATCAAGTTCTCCAGCTCTGCGGAAGCCAGGGCAGCAGGATACGTGCCGTGCAAGATCTGCACTCCGCCGTAGGATTTCAGAAGCGCGAAAAACTGAGAGCCCCAAGCCCCGGAGGAGAACCGTCTCCGAAGCCTGCAACTCTATACCATGGGGGTGAGGATTTCCGATCCTTACATGCAGGGCAGCCAGTCTACGCTGATGGCGCCGCAGGTGGAGTTGCCCCAGAGCTGGATGAACTTCTCGATCGAGAAGACACCAGTGAGGTCCTCAACAGATCTGCCGTACTCGATGTGGCGGCCCTTGACCAGAGCCGAAGGCTCGGGGTCCCTGGACATCCAGCCGATGTGGGCGACACCGATTACCTGGGAGTTCAAGTTGGCTTCCAGGACACCAGTGCAACATTTGGCATCCACGGGAATTCCAAATGTTTGTTCGTCACCCCAGGATGCAAATCCATAAAGCCTGGTCTTTACCTCGGTCTTCTTCTGAAGGTGCTCTGCGTGAGTGTACATCTCGGTCAGCACGGCGCCGATCCTGTAGTTCTGGACGCATAGCTTCTCGATCCACTTCTGGTCGTAGGTTCCGGTCTGGTAAGAAACCGGCATGTACTCGAACTCAGCCTCCTTGGTGAAGTTGACGTAGTCCATAGGGTTTTTGCCAGTTGGATATGTGCAATGCCACATCAATCTAACAGACCTCCAACCTTCTCCTTCTGTAACCAATGATCCAGCAGGGTAATAATCGCGTCTCAACTGCCTCTCAGCCTCTAGCTCGGTCTTCTCGATGATCACATTACCGGACCCGGACTCCTTCTCTACCAGCTTTGCTCCGCTATAGCCATGCTGAGTGGAGATAATCATCTCAACATTCTTGTATCCTACGCCCTTTATATTCGCCTTCTCATACATGTAGTTGGCAGCGCAGGCTGCTCCTATGAGGCTGAATATCAAAAGGGCTATCAGTAGCTTGCCTCGGATGTATTTCCCTCCTGCAATTCATTCGAGATGCAATACTACAGCAATTAATATGATTAAAGCATTCTCATGAAGACGGCCATAATTCTTATATTCGTGGGCCTGGCGTCTTATATTAAGCGAAATCGACTTCTTTAGCCATCATCGAAGGCTCTGCCTCTCGGTCGCGCAGGCCTAGAAAAGTGGCGGCCTCTGATGCTATTGATTCATTACCGTACATGATTAATCCACCTGGCCGGTAAGATGACGGAGCCATCAGATCTTGTATCCCCGGTGATACGCGCAGGAGGCGTCTGGATTACCAGCTGTGAAGCCAGGAGGCTATGGCTCAAATAGGCTTAAGCTGCTGGTTCCGCATAGCTCTGCTCCAGACCACAGGCAGGAATAATTCAGCATGTGTCCAGACGCTTTTCCGATACGCCCTTGACAGTAACGAGGCTTCTTGTGATTCGTATGTTCGAGCAAGCTTCCTGCCTGATGGTCTGGTATTGCGGATCAATCGTCAGAAATGAAGTCTAAAGCGAATGGGCCGCAAATTCAGCGATAAATGTCGGCACTCCAGCCCTAACGGTTCACGCATCTGCTCCAAGGACGATATTTCAGGCTGCAGTCATAGCGTTCTATCTTAGATGTGCATTTTGGCGGCCATCCAATTTCGGCAGGCCGGCACAACAGACACAGAATCATATCGGCTTCCTTTCTCACCGTTTTTTTCGGCGCATCTCCCGAAGAACCTCCCTGTGCATCGAGGCCATCATATCCCCCTGGATGCCCAGGATAAATAGCTGGAACCCGACAATGATGAATATGGCCGTAAGAATAGTCAGCGGCAGATGCTCCACCCTGCCTGACAGCCAGTCCATCAGGACGTAGACACCCATGAGAAAACCGGCTGCTCCGAAGATAGAGCCCATCAGGCCGAAATAGAATAGCGGATTTTGTGTCTTGGCCATGCGGTATATGGTCAGGACTATCTTGGAGCCGTCCCGCACCGGATTGAGCTTGGTCTTTGTCCCGCCTGCCCTGGGAAGATAGGTTATTGGCACCTCCGCGATGCGCAGCCCCTTCTTAACGCTTTCAATCGTAATCTCCGACTCGATCTCAAAGCCCGTCATGGAGAGGTTCAGGCAGCGCACCCCTTCCTGGGTGAAAGCCCGGTAGCCGGATAGAAGATCCTGAAGCTCGACACCGTACATCATACCAAAGAACAGGTTTATGAGGCGGTTTCCGAAGAGGTTGAAGCGTTTCAGAGCCCCGCCTGTCAGGCGGCCAAAGCGGTTGCCGACCACGTGATCTGCCACCCCCTTCTCCAGCGGATCGAGGAGAAGGTCCACCTCCTGGGGCAGGTAGGTTCCGTCGCCATCAACCAGGACTATGTATTTGCTGTCGGCCCGGTCGAAAGCCTCCTTCACCGCCTGGCCCTTGCCAGATCCGCTCTGCATTATAACTTCAGCACCTGCCCGCCTTGCCAGATCAGCAGTCCCGTCGGTGCTGTGTCCATCAACGACCAGGATATGAGGAAATCCAAGGTCTAAGAAGCCCTTCACCACAGCTTCTATGGATCCCCCTTCGTTGAGGGTGGGGATAAGGATGCAAACGTCCTCTCGGTTCAATAAGCTCAGCCCGATGCTTGAATAAGCCCGGGGAGTTAAAATAGGTTGCTGATCGACCCGACTGCTTGCAGGGATGCGCACCGCCTTGCTGAAAAAAAGCGTCCCAATTCGATCCATTGAGGACGGCTTTGAGGATCCTGCGAAAATTTAGCTTGCCTGATTGCGAATGGCTGAGATGGAAGGACCAACCGTTTAATGTGGGGACGAACGCGTAGTCCTTTGCCCCATTTTCGTATTCTGCGAATGCTATTTAAGCTATTGAGATGCACTATATATCAATGCTTAAGGCCTGCAATCTCAGGCTCTCCAATAACGCCTCAAAGGACCAGGATGCAGCGAACGCTGGACTTGTGCAGCTGGACCTATTAATATCGAGCTCCATCGACGGATAGAAAGGCGAGATCCAACGTCCGGGCTGTTCGGAGACCGGCTACATACAAATGGCATCGGTCCAAATCCATTCTTTTGTTCGGGCACTGATAATCCTCATAGGTCCCTTCAGGACCGTCGCCTTCACCCATGGCATCCAGGCATTCGACAGGCGCATCTTCTGCGATTCGCATGGCTCCACGAGGTTATGAGATATGGGCTGGGCTGGAGTCGAGATTTTTGAGACTCATTAGAATAATTATATATCATCTAATCCAGCCACTTTTTCAGACCAATCCTATTTATCTAAGGGTGCTGAACAATTACTGCATAGTGATTGACATGGCTATAGAAGAAGGATCTCTTGTCAGGTACACCGGAACCGGCACGGTTGGCGTGGTAAAGGTGATAAAAGAGGAGGAAGGCAAGCGTTGGGCCCTTCTGGACTCAACCAGCCTGTACTACGACCTCTCAGTTCTGGAGCCGATAGACAAGGTTCCTGAGAGGAAGGGGCTTGGGCCGGCCAGCATGGAGGACATACAGGCCAAGATGGAGGCCCAGCGCAGGATGATGGACGAGGCCAAGATGCAGGACGCCAATCTTGAGACCGGCGGATGAATGTCGGAGTGGTGGTGCACGGGCCGGAGGTCATAGACTCCGGAAAAGCCGTCCTGTTTCTGGACTGGCTGGAGGCAAGAGCCCTGACGAGAGCGGTGCTGGGCGGTACCATGGGACGGGTGGCAGTCCTGGATGCAGGCCTTGAGCACCTCATAGACATCTCCTCCAGAAAGGCGCCCTCTTCGGCGGTTCTGGATATGCGCTCATCCGACATTGTGGTGCTGCTGAGCAAATCCAAGAACCGCTCCACCGGACTTGTGCTTGGTGGCATCGTGGCAGCCAGGGCTCAGGCTGTCAGAAGCCTGGTCCATGTGGACTTCGGAGGAGGCTTTGTGGCAGATTGGATCGGCGGATCTGATCTGTCCGGTCTGATATCCCGCGATTTCGGGCTTGATCATCTTCTGCCGTCGCCGTCATTACCCCGGATCCGGATAGACGGAGGGCTTGTATGGCGCGAGCTTCAGGGTGCGGAGGCCGGAGAGCCGGTCACCTGCAACGGCGTTGTCATCGGCCGGGCGCTGGGCGGCCCTGTTGAGATCGCCTGCCGCGACGGTCGATTCGTGAAAGCAAAGGGACTTGACATTAAGGTCCATGGCCTTGAGAAGCTCCCTCGCCTCGACCTTGCGTCTGCAACTCTTCGCAGCGGCCAGGTCAGGAGGTCCGCGCCCTCCCGGATCGGTTCGAGAACCATGTCAAGTGGACGGGGCTGCATGGTGATGATAGACCACTCGGCTGAGAGCTCCTTTGAGCTGGCGGCCGGAGCTGAGCTGGCGGTAACCGTAGGAGACGATACGACGGCTGTTGCTTCTCAGATATTGGGCAGGCTTGGCATCCCCTTTGTAGGAATAGTAGACGGCGACTCGGATGGTCTGTGCTCTCCTGGTTCCATGCCTCCGGGCACCGCAATAATACAAGTTGATCCAGGACACGACGATCTGGTTGGAAAGATGGCAAAAGAGGTCTTGAACGGCTGTGCTGGAATGGATGATCTGGTAAGCCGCATAGCCGACCTGGCTGGGGTCAACCTAGTGGGGATCAGACGCTATTGAGGACGGCTCTTGGATTGTTCAAGGGCTTTTCCTGGCGATCGCAAGGCCTCGGGCTCTTCTCAGCTCTTCTCCGTAGCCTTTAGGATCAGGATTATCGAGCCCTGAGCTGGCTGGCGACCGCGTTTGACGATCTCCCGGTCAGCTGCATCTATGAGTTCCGCTGCTGAGAGATGCCTCTTTTCCCTAATCACCTCAATCAGCTTCTCCAGGTCGGGTCTTCCCCTGCCCCCATCTATGAGCCCGTCTGTGTACGCCACCAGGACGTCGCCTTCTTGAAGGCGCAGGACAACTGGCTGCGGATCGATGCGATCTATGAGACCCAATGCCATGCCACCGCCGCTCAGCGTATCCACCGAACCGTCAGGGCCGACCAGGAATGGAGGTAGGTGACCGCAGTTGACATACTCCATATCCCGGCTCTCAGGATCTATCATGGCGTAGAAGCATGAGACCGGCATTCCGGCCGCACCCTCGCTCAGGCGCAGATTGGTCTGCCGCAGCACCTCAGCCGGTGCGCAGACCGGGGAGAGCGCCCTCAACAATGCCCTGGTGGTGGCTGCCAGGGCAAGGGCAAGCGCGCCTTCTCCGGAAACCTGCCCGATGCTCAATACCAGGCGGCCGTCCTCTGTCTCCATAAGGTCGTAGAATGATCGGGCTGCAGGTCCAATGTCTCCTCCCTCTACCAGGCGGGCAGCTGTCTGATAGTTGTCCACCACAGGCAGGCGGGATGGTTGAATATCGCGTCCCAGCTGTATAGACAGCTCACGGTCCCGGCTCTGCCTGCCTGTCTCCATGGCCTCCGAGCATGACCTGTCCAGATGAGATCTCAGGCCCTCCCTCATCTCCTCCATAGACCTGGCAAGATCGGGCAACTGGCTTCCCTGATCCACCCTGGCCCCAAGCTCTCCGTGAGCCATCCGGCGGGCCGAACCGGATAGTGAAGCGGCCGAGCTTTCTATTCTGGCCGAGAGGAGGTAAGCCAGGCCGGCGAAAGACGTGACGAACACAAGTGTTAACAGTATAAGGGTTACCTTGAGCCGGTCTGCAGACTGGTCCAGCCCGCTTGTGGCCTGCCTGGCTGCCTGCCTGACGCCGGATTCGATGAAGCTGGCCGGAAGCAGCATCTCCTCAGCCGGAAAAGCGATCACCAGTGTCCAGCCCACCGTCTTGATCGGTGCATGGGCGATGTACCAGTCCTTGCCGCCCAGTGAGACCACCTTGGCTCCAGGCAGCCTCCCCTTTATGTCCTGGTAAAGCTCCTTCATCCCTGTCAGAGCTGAGCTGCGGAGGCTGCCTGAGATCAGCAGGTCGTCCCAGGGGGCATCTCCACGGCGGATCTTGGGGAACATGACAATGGAGCCCTCTTTATCCACAACGAACGGATAGGCGCGGCCCCGCAGGCCGGAGAGATCCGCATAGATCGAGGATACGGATGACTCTGAAGCCACCACGCCGAACAAGTAGATACCCCGGTAGACGGGTGTTGCGCACACAACGTTCAAGCCTTCTCGGGTGCTGGTAAGGCCCTGGTCCAGCCAAATCGTCTGCCCGGCCCGTCTGGCCTCATCATACCAGGATTCCTTGGTGGGATCGTAGTTGGAAGGCCAGGATATCTTTGTGTCAGCTGGCCAGTATATCATCTGTCCCGCCTCGGTGACCAAATACCCCCTCCCGATGGTCTTGTCCATGTCCATGATGCGCTGCATGGCTCCGGCAGGCCCGCAGAGGGCGGAGAGCGGATCAGTGGCAGACGTCGTATTGACCTTCCAGGTGTAGGTTCCGGCCGTCATGCTGCAGTTTCGTTCCAGTCGGCCTGAGGATACCGCCTCCGCAAGCATACGGTTCTGCCATTCTTTACTCTGGAAGAAAGCGTCGTACTGGGCAGCCTTGGCCAAAGCCAGCTGTTCCTGATCGGTATCGTTTGAGGTGGCAAAGCTGAGTGCGGAGTGGTTCATCGTGGTGCTGTTGAGCTGGTACAAGAAGTCCGAAACCTCAGCAGCAGACCTATTCAGCTCCTGAAGGGTGACGAACGATGCGATGCATAGGGGCAAAAGCGAAGCTAGCACCGCTAAAACCACCAGCTTTGTCCTCAAGCCCCCCAAATCGGCCATTACTTGTTCTCGCTGGTCCAGGGGGGGTCTCTCACGTTATCCCCCGGCCAGGTAATACGGTCTTTTGTTTCCGAGTCTTTATTCGTCTTTTCGGCAGGTCCACTGCATCAAGCGACAGATGGTCCCGACTGGCTTTGCCTGATGGATTAAAGCAGACAGCCGCAACGACGCAACATCGGCGCGCCACTTGGATGCCATCTGGGCCGGTCACTTTATGAAGCGCTACTCCTATAAACGCTTTTTCGAAAAAAAGCGTGGAGGGGAAAGCTCTTAATGCAGGATATCCCTTGTCAGATCTGTGGAATCGTATGGCTTCCTCTCGGATCTCAATAGGCTTAAGGCGGCCTGCCGAAAATTCGAACGGAAGATAGCCGTCTTAAACGGGATAACAGCAGCAGCCGCCTGCTACTCTCTCTTCCTGCTGCTGGGCGTCTCCTCGTACTTCCGTTTCTACTGGAAGGACAGCCCTCTGGCGTATCTTCCTGCCTTGCTGGCCCTGGCCGTGGGAGCTGTGGCAGCCCATTTCGTTGGGAAGAGGAGCAAGACCTCTGTGTTCCAGCTGCTTCCAGATCCCCTCTCGCAGATGGCCCGAACAGGATGGGACAACCGCCAGACAGGTTCCGTGATAATGGAGAGCCTGGCCGGGGAGCTGAAAAGAGAGCTGGCCGGCCTGGAAGAATCGGGGATATTTGACCGAAGGAGGCTTTACAGAAGGGTCGGTGCAGCGGTCGGCCTGGGTCTCGTTGCAGCCCTGATCGCCCAAAGCCAGATCAGCGCGGACCTGACGCCGGAGGACTTCTCGGCACTTGGGGGGATTGGGGAGAGCGCACTTGGCCTGTTTCAGAATGGCTCGTCATCTGAGGATGCCAAGAACATAACTCCCTCCATCTACGGCAAGCCGTCCCTTGCAGTGCTGGCCGAGTCGAAGCTGGAACTGGAGATATATCCGGGCAGTGGCGTTGGATCCAGGGCTCTGCCTGCCGAGGCTGCGGAGCATCTTTTCTCGGATGCTCCCCCAGGCCAGGGCGTGGCAGTGGCATCTGAGCTGTATATAGAGAGCCTGCCTGCGCAGCATAGGGACATCATAAAACGCTACTTTGAAAGGCTGGCCGAAGCAGAGTGAAAAGCTTCATGCTTGATGTTGGATTGGCGCAGTTCTCGGATCAAGGGGACCTGCAGGTTGAGGACCGCCTCAGGACGGTCCTTGACTGCAAAAGATAAAAAAAGAGGGAGGACTACCCCCTGGTTACCAGGAGACAAGGAGATGGATGACAGAAGATCTTAGGGGCGTATTCAACCGGGCTCCCGCCATATTCGGCGGCGTGCGCGCAGAGATCGACAAGGTGATTGTGGGCCAAAGCGTGGCCATCGAGCAGCTGATAGCTGCCATGCTTAGCGGAGGACATGCCCTCCTGGAGTCAAATCCAGGCCTGGGAAAGACGCTGCTCATCAAGACGGCCGCCCGCACCATGGGCCTCAGTTTTTCGCGGATCCAGTGCACACCGGATCTGATGCCAGCCGACATAACCGGCACAACCATAATCGAGGAGGTGGACGGAAGCAAGAGGTTCCGCTTCGAGCCGGGCCCGGTATTCGCCAACATCGTGCTGGCAGACGAGATCAACCGGGCTTCTCCCAAGACACAGTCGGCAATGCTTGAGTCGATGCAGGAGAAGCAGGTAACGGTAGGCAATCGCACTTATCGGCTCGATGAGCCCTTCTTCGTCCTGGCCACGCAAAACCCGATCGAGATGGAGGGGACCTTCCCACTTCCCGAAGCCCAGCTGGACCGTTTTCTCCTGAAGATCAAGCTGGACTATCCAACTCCCGAGGAGGAGTACCAGATAATGGAGCGCTATACCGGGCGGTCGGATCCTCGGGTCCAGACAGTTGTATCCAAGGAAGATGTTCTGGCGCTTCAGCAGCTCACCCGTGATATGCCAGTATCAGACGACCTTAAGAAGTCCGCCGTACAGCTGATCGTGGCCACGCGAAGTCGTGAAGGCGTCCACTACGGGGCCAGCCCCAGGGCTTCCATAGGCCTGATCCTTGCAGCCAAGGCCAGGGCTCTGCTCCAGGGGCGCAATTACGCATCACGGGAGGATCTGCATGTCATGGCCTACCCGGTGCTGCGTCACCGCATAATTCTGACCTTTGAGGCGGAGAGGAGAGGGGTAACTCAGGACCAGGTCATCACCGATCTGCTCCGGGAGTTCAAGATCTGAGGTGGGGCAGGAGAGGCCGACGTGCGGCTGGAATCGTCTATCCAGTCCCCGGCCCAATCAGATATGGATACAGAGTTCTTCAAGGAGCTGGACCGGTTCAGCCTGCTGGTGCGAAAGAAGGTCTCAACGGCTTACACCGGGTCCCGCAGATCGGTCCGCTTCGGACATGGCATAAATCCAGTGGGCTACCGAGAGTACCGAAAAGGCGACGACTTCAAGCTGGTGGACTGGAAGGTCTATGGCAGGACCGAGAAGCTTTTCGTCCGTGAGCACGAGGAGGAGAGGAGCCTGATGGTTCACATCCTGCTCGACGCCAGCGGTAGCATGGACTTCTCGGGGAAATTCTCATTCGCCGCCAGGCTGGCTGCAGGAATAGCATATCTGGCGGTTAGGGAGAACGAAAAGTTCTCCATATCGCTCTTCGCCAACGAACTGGAGCCTGGCGAGCCGAGGCGGGGGGTGGGAAACCTTTTGCGTTCAATCGAGCTTATGGAGGGCACGAAGCCTGAGGGCGGCACAGGCATCAAGAAGGCTGCCGGCCAGTTCGACCGCCTTGTATCGACCACAAGCCTGGTGGTCCTGGTATCCGACTTCCTGGATGAGATCGAGGATGTGGAGGAGGCCATATTCAAGCTATCCAGACACGATCTGATCCTGATACATGTGGAAGCTCCACAGGAGGCTGACCTGAACCTGGCAGGCGATGTGAGGATACTTGATGCCGAGACCAATAAGCATCTGATCACCCGCATAGATCAGAGGGAACGCGACCTTTACCAGGCCAGGCGGGATGCACATGTCTCAAGGATCGCTTCCGTGTGCAGCTCGGTCAGCGTGCCGTTCTTTACCTTCCGTTCGGATGGGCCCGTATTCGAAGCATTCCTGGAGATGATGCGAGCCGGCTCGCTTCAGACCTGAGTAGGCGCCGGTTCGTTCTGCCACAGTTGATCGTTCTGTAAGGAGATCTCTCGATATGCGACTTGGATTTGGGTGCGGAAGCCTTGAGATGGATGCCAAGGGTTGTGAGCTGGTGATGCCGCAGGAGCTGAGCCCGGCTCTGCCAGGCGAGATAGAGCGGGCGCTCTCTTCGCCGATAGGTGCGGACATATCCGCCCTGGATGGGGCCCGGACCGCCGCAATCCTTGCAAGCGATATCACAAGGCCGTCGCCAAGTCACCTCCTGGTGCCGCCTCTGGCCAGCTGGCTGCGCGCTATAGGCGTCTCCGACCTTCTGGTTGTGTTCGGGCTTGGGACTCATCGCCGCATGACAGTCGAGGAGGAGATGCACCTGCTTGGAGAGGCTGTCAGCCTTCCGCACTGCCAGCACGATCCAGCCCGCTGCCTCTCGATGGGTCATACATCAGCAGGAACTCCTGTTGAGATCTTTGAGGAGGTGGCGGCATGCGACATTATCGTTGGTACCGGCAATATCGAGTACCATTACTACGCCGGGTATAGCGGTGGAGCCAAGGCGATCCTGCCTGGTGTATCTTCCGAGAGGTCGGTGAATCTCAACCATGCGATGATGCGCGATCCGCGGTCCAGGTCGGGGCGGCTCGACAGCCCTGTTCGGCTTGATATGGAGGAGGCGGCTGCAGTAGCTGGGCTGGACTTCATACTCAATGTGGTCCTCAACAGCCGAAAGGAGATTGTTTCGGCGGTTGCCGGCCACTATGTGAAAGCTCATCGGTGTGGCGCGGCGACAGTGGACCGCATGTACCTGCGGCCGGTCAGGCCGGCTGAGATCGTGGTAACCTGTGCCGGAGGCAGGCCCAAGGATCTCAACCTATTCCAGGCGGAGAAAGCCCTGGAAAACGCCAGGGCGGCTGCGCTGCCCGGCGGCACCATAATACTCGTTGCAGAGTGCTCCGAGGGCCTGGGCCATCCCGTCTTCCAGAGGTGGATAGACCAGGCCAACGGCCCTCAGGACTGCCTGGACCGCTTCGGGCGGGAGTACCAGTTCGGTGGACACAAGGCTGCCTACCTGGCCGAGCAGGCGCTTAGAAACGAGCTGATTCTCGTATCCGGGCTTGATCAAAAGACGGCTGAGAGCTGCTTCTTCACTCCTGCCAGGGACCTGGCCTCTGCGCTTGCCGAAGCCCGCGAAAGACATGGCCAGGATGCCCGCGTGGTGGTGATGCCGCACGGCAACCTCACCCTTGCCAAGGGGGTCTAGGCCGGGACATGAACCAGGAAGAGAGGGACTCCATCTTGAATGAGGTGCAGGCCCTGCGCCAGCTTCATGGCGATGCCCTATGCGATATCGAGAAGTGCCGGCAGTTCGGCTCCCGGATGGCGCTGCTCCTCGACCGGCTTGAGGAGCTTGGGGAGTCATCACTGGCAAACCGGGCAATGGATATCCTGATGGTCTGCAGCCCCAAGACTGCTTCACACTGCGAGAACTCCTCACGAACCAGTGATATGCTGGAGCATTTGGTGGAGCGGCTAAAAAGCATAATCTGATGCTGCAGGCTTTCTTGCCCCCCGTATTTTCGATTGCAGATTCAAGTTCATGCAGTCTTCAGATAATCTTCGGCACGCCTGATACCGATGCCGTATTCGGGCGCCTATTCTTCGAGCTCGATATCATCGTCTTTCAGCTGCGGCTGAGCTTCTGGTAATGCCCGTCGTTTCTGCTTGGCGGTGGAGCGTGGGCGATCCAGTCGGCCCAGGGATAGATTCTGGCCTCAAAGCCCATCAGGCGCAGCGCGTACCAGACCAGGGCCGCATCCCGCAGGTCTTCGGAGAAGACCACAACCGGCATGGACCTTGAAAGGCCGCCGAATGTCTCGTTGAGAGCCGATGCGCTCTTCAGCCTGCCACCATCCAGGACCGCTTCGCTCTTTATCGGCAGGGCGCCTGGAATGGTGTACTGGGCGAATTGCTGGAAGCTGCGAGCATCCACCTTTTGCAGCGGTCCTCCAGTTACCTCCTCGTAGGTCGATAGCATGTTGGACCTCAACGGAGCTGCGAAGTCCCGGACAGCCGTGCTGGCAACCGGTTCGGATCGGTCCCAGCTGGCGGAGTCGACCAGCGAGGCATTTTCCTGGCCGATGTAAAGAAGCGCCCATAAGACCAAGGCGGCATCGGCCGGCTCACCTGCCACGGCGACCTCTATATCGGGGGAGAGGCCGGCCTTTCCTGCGAGATCCTGTAATTCCTGTCCCGGCTTAACGGTGCTTGCGTTGATGAATAGGTCCCAGGGCAGGGCTACGCCAGGCCAGGCAGACGAGTTGTTGGAGGGGGCCCTTGTGGCTGCCACCAGGAGGCCGTATTTCCCAAGCCCTGAAGGGCAGGTCATGAGATCCGAGACCGGATAGAGGTAGGACCGATCAGGCAGAGGCGTGGCGGTATCCTGTCTGGCAACTCCAAGCGTTGAGCCGATGAATCCTTCCGCGTCCCAGCTTCCCTGCTGGACGCATGGGCATATCCCCTGGGCTGAGCAGATGAGTACTAAGAGAATTGCGCATGTTAAAATGGACATTTTGGGGCCGATTGGAACCTTTATTCCCCTGGCCTGGCTAAACTTTCCGTAGGAATTCCAGACACATCCGTCGTTTTCCGCAAATCCACTTTGGCCGGCCTTAAGGCCAATCAGCGGAAGCAAGAGCATCCTCCGCCAAGTCCTTCAAGGTTCGTTCTCTCGCTTTGCAGACAGGTTGAGCATATCCGGACGGCGCCCCTGTCCCTGTGGTTCACCCTCCAGAACCTGTCCGCCTCCCTGCCGCATATCTCACACCTCATCTTTCCAATCGAGGGGGTGCCTGGCTATTGAAGCTTTCTGTCTTCTCATATCGTGGTCGAAAATCGTGGTCGAAAAGCCCTTTTTCCGCCAAAGTCCCATTCCAGCAGATCCAAGGACTCTGCCGGCGTCATCTGCCCATCGTCCAGCTGGCCTCGATCAAGCTCGAAAGCAGACCTTGATCGGGATTTAGCTGACTGCTGCTTCTCGACCGGGCGCGCGGCTGCGACTTTACTTCGGCAATTATCGTAACTCTTATAGTCGATAGGGAAACCTTTAACCTTTAAGAACGGACAAGAGACATCTCTGCGAGACTTCTTGAAAACAGGACGGCCCATTCAGGTGAACGAGATGAAGATTCCCTCAATTCGATTAATGGCCATGACAGCACTCCTCGTGCTGTCTGCTGGAATTGCCGCCGCAGCCAACAGTCCACAGCATGCGGTTGGATCGGGACCGGACGACTGGTGGATATCATATCCGGATCAGCGAGCCGATGGCGGAAACGCTGTAACCCACCCTGATTGGATTTTAGATACGCTGCAGGATCGGCCGGTGATCATCTACGGCCACAAGGAATGCCCCTGGTGTCCGCCCCAGGAGGAGGCTGTGAAGAAACTTGTTGGCGAGCACGAGTCTGAGATCGAGTATTTCGATATATGGGTTGATGGGAGGGACAGCCGTTATGTCGATCTGGTGAACTACGATCCCAATGGAGAGGGCCAGTATGTTCCATTCACGATAATCCTTACTTTGGTTCGCGATGACGATGGCCGAGTCAGGGTGGGCTGGCATAGTGCCGAAGAGGTGACCGGGGAGGAGTGGGTCAGATCCTATGTCGAGGATGCCATAACCTACTATGACCAGAACGCCGGATCCTGGGAGAGGTGAAGACTTGAGCAGGGCCGGGCATATATCCCTTTTTTTTATCGTATCCGCAGTACTGCTCGTTTGGCCAGGCTGGGCAGCGTCCGATACGACTGACGGCCCGACTTCTTCGATTTCCCGTAACCTGACCGACCAGCCAGTAGACCAGGCAATTTCCGTGAACCTGAGCAGCGGCAAGCCTCTCTTGCTGCATATCACCAACATCGAGAATCCCCTATGCCGGGAGTGCGAGACCGCGCTTAGGGGCCAGATCCGAGAGCTGGAACGTCTCCGGTCCCTGGACCCGGACCTGCCAGTATTGACCATCAATATCAGAAAAAATCCGTACTCTGAGACCGGGCGATACATGGTGGAGACGTGGTGGGACTACAACATCACATGGGAATGGCTGGAGGAGTTCGAGCCGTTCCCTCTGGCAGACAGGTTCAAGAGGTACTGGACGACTGAGGGCGGCTTCTCAAATCCCACGCTTATCCTGTTAAACGGTGCAGGGGATGTGGCCAGCGTTCATAATGTCTACCGGATAGGCGCCGGGATGATCGACGGTGTACAGTCCGCAGAGAGCCTGCAAGAGGAGATGAGCCTGGCTGACCAAGGATTGCTCAGAATTGCAGAGGACGAAAAGGCCGGCCAGGAGACCTCTGGTGTTGGGATGTTCTTGCTCGGAATACTAACGTCGTTTGCCCCCTGCTCCATCGCCCTCATGATCGCGGTCTTCTCCTATATCCTGAACTCACGCAAAGGCGGTAGCAGGCGGGGTATATCCTCCACCAGGGAGGGTTTCATGATAGGTGTGGCCTTCACGCTTGGAATGGCCGCCGTCTTCTTCGTGATAGGGCTTTTCATATCCCAGCTGGGGATCTTCCTGCGCGGATCGCGGTTCTTCGACCTGGCCGCCGGCCTGATCATGATCCTGCTTGGAATCAGCAATATCCGCCCTCTTGAAGGCGGTTTAGAGCCTATAATGGGCCGGATTCGCACGCTTATTACAGGCAAGAGCCGGTTGGTGGACCGCCAGCCCCGTAAGAGCTTCCTCGAGAGGGTGATCGGGCTGTCTCTGCGCATATTCGAGCACTCAGCCCTGGTTGGGGCTTTTGTCCTGGGCGTCTTTTTCGCGCTCGGATGGGCTCCCTGCGCCGTCTCCCTTGTATTTCCGGTGATAATCTGGCTGATGGCCCAGGATGTCTCGCCCCTCACAGGAGGGCTTATGCTCTTCATCTTCGGTCTTGGTCATGGCGTGCCCATAATCCCCATAGCCACCTTTTCACGGGCAGTTGGGGCCAGGATAGGCGATGGCTACATCGCCGCCGGCCAGTACACCACGAAGATCTTCGGCCTGGTTGTGATCGCAGTGGGACTGGTATATGCCGCTCGTTACTTCGGCTTGCTGCTGTGGTAATGCGAGAGGACGCCGCCGGCTGGCTGGAAGAGGGAGATGCCGGCCGGCTCTCACATGCGGCCGTCCTTCCTCGATCCGATAGGTCGCGCAAATCTCGGCATTTCCAGACGAATCTGTTAATAGAGCCGCATTTTTTAAAATGGGATAAACTCACAGGCAACGGGTCATGAGATTCCGATACCTTGACTCAAATGGCGCCTGGCGGAACTTGCATGCTTGTCCCGCCAAGGGTCTTCATCGCTTCTGGACCTGGCGACGCAGGGACAGTCGATCAGGAAATGGAGCGCACCGTCGCGAAAGTGTCTCTAGACGCCAGTTCCTACTGTCCCCTGAGCATCCCCTTGATCTCCTCCACGCTGGGGGCTCTGCCTACGGCCTTTGGCTGGCCGTCGATGTAGAGGGCTGGAGTCATCATGACTCCCCGGTCCAAGATCTCCTGCAGGCTCTCCACCTTTATCACCTCAGCTGAGATCCCCATCTCATCCACCGCCTTTCGCACGTTCTTCTCAAGACCCTTGCATTTGGCACAGCCCGTGCCCATGACCTCTATCTTGACCACGATTTCAGACCTCGCTATCAATCCATACGTAGTGGCATTCTTTTTCCGGCTCTTCAATAGCGACCAAGCTTCTTGTAATGCGGCTCCGGTGGCCGGCTGGGACGCACCTCGAGGACCTTGCTCTTATCCAGCGTTCGCACCAGGCCCGACCACTCCAGCTCTGCTGTCAGGTTGTAGATGCCTGCCCTTGAAGCATTCCAGGTACCGGAGAACTCAGCCTTTCCCGAGGGCTGAAGCTGGACCCTGGAGATCGATGCACCGCCTTCGCTTATCAGAACGCTCACAACCAGTCCCGGATACGGATCGGCCGCGGCGGGCCCAGCAGCGCTGGCGTTTGAGCCAGGGTCGACCGTGGCGTTGAGGGCTACTCCAGGGCGTGCGTAAGAGCCCAATCTGATCCCGGGATTCTTGTTTTTGTTGAGGGTCCCGCCGGTGTAAAGCGTTATAGGCTCGCAGGTGACGCAGCCTAGGACTCGAAGCAGGGACTCGTTTCCTTGAGCAGCCTCAAATTCCACGGTTATGGTCACAGGTCCCGGATATGCGGGATCTGGGCTGGCGGTTATATCGGCGATCTCAAGGATCCAGAACGGATGATGCTGCTGCCACTCCTGCCAGGAGTACAGCCTGGCGTCATATCCCATCAGCAACAGGGCGAAGGCCAGGTTGGAGGCCGCCCCTCCGTTCTGTGAGTAAGCAACCACAGGCCTCTGAAGGGATAAGTTGGAGAACAGGCCGGAGAGCTGGGTCTGGTTCTTGAATCCTTCAACAGCCAGAACCGATGTGCCTGCCAGGTTCAGGGCTCCTGGAATGTGAGCCTGGCCGAACTCCTCCGCCGTCCTTGCATCGATCGTCTGAACTTCGCCGCTGCTTACCATGTCGTAGACTGCCAGGACGTCAGACCTGATCCGCGGCTCGTAGATGGCTGGGGCTCGCCTGGAGGAATCATTGGCCAGAGGAAGCCCCGCCTCTTTCCAGGCAGAGAGCCCGCCGTCCAGGACTGCCACTCTCTCCTGGCCAAGGTACTGGAGGGTCCAGAATATGTAGGTGGGATCACCGCACGCCAGGCAGCTTCCGTACAATACAGCCGAATCGTTGCGCGAAACGCCGGATTCTCCAAGGAGCATGGCAAGCTTGGCAGGGCTCTTCAGGAAGCCGTCCTCTGTGAACTCGTAGCGGGGTATATGCAGGGACCCGGGGATGAACTCCTCTGGCTGGTCGTTGCTGACGTATATGATCAGATCTGATTCGGTTACGTTTTCAGGTCGGATCAAGATGGAGTGGCCCGGATCCTCCTGGCCCGATCCGGGTGGCAGGAGCAGCAGCAACGCTATGGCCAACAGCATTAACGGACATCTGGACCGGAGCAGATGAAAGTCTGACCGTCCAGCATATTGTGATGAGATCAAACCGCTCATGAATACCAATCCACAAGACCAATCCACACTGGATTTCGAAAAAGTGTGTTCTTCCAGTTGATAATAGCAGCGCTTACCCTGGAGTTGAAGTCCTCCCATATGATCGCCTCCGCCAGTCACAGTATCTGCCAGTAGATCATGGGGGCAAGCAGTACCAGCGTCAGCCCGGTGATAAGCCGTATCGCAACCCTGTGGTCCTGCCGGAACCGGTCCACGCTTGAAGGGCTGGATCCCAGAGCCATGAGGCCGCCAACCACCAGGACGGGGAGCACCACGCCGAGGTTGTAGAGCAGCAGATAGGTCAGTGTAGATGCGGTGTATCCTTCTGAGGAGATCACACCCAAGAGTGCAAAGTACACTGCACCGACGCAGGGAACCTTGACGAGTGAGAAGACGGCGCCCGCCAGGAAGTACGAGCCTAGCCTGCGGTTCTGCATCGACTGCTGGAAGAAGTCGAGCGCCCAGTCGGTGCGGAAGAGCGACGACTGGCCCATGTGCAGCCTTCTTCCGTCCTCAAGTTGGAGCGCGCCGAGCACCAGAAGTAGGAGGGCCAAAAAAGCCCGCATCCCTGTAGCCGTCGACGGTTTCTCCTGTAGCAGGGAGAATAGGCCGATTCCGAAGAGATAATAAACCGTGAATATCCCGGCAGAGAAGCAGACAACCAGGTAGATCAGGTCTCGCCTGCGCCCAGAGGCTGAAAGCACGGTGCTTGCGAGAAACGCCAGGATGGCGAGGAGGCATGGATTGAATCCTGCAAGCAGACCTCCACCCAACACCGTTGCCATAGTGGCCAACGATAGGTTCCGCAAAGCCGCCTCGCTGGCGGAGATATAATCGTTGTCCTCCTGCTGGACCTGGATAGCATGGCCAGCCAGGGCTGCCCGGAGCATGGCCTCAAGTCGGTCCTTTTTCCCGCCATAGTCCTTCTCCCCGATGACCGCATCTCCCACCACTACCGATGGGACCTGCTTGATCCGGTGCTCATTGATGAACTCGCGCCCCTCGTCCGAGTATATGTTATGCTCGACGACCTGCACACCAGGATAATCACGGAGCACCTCCTCCACAGTCTTCTCAGCCAGGGCGCATTTTGGGCATCCCGGAGATACGACAAGGAATACCTGAGATAAGTTTCCCGGGTGGTTCTCTTCAGCAGCCCCGCTGCATAGAGCACAGCTGAGCAGCAGCCAGGCTGCAATCACGCCTGTCCAGGAACTCATCGTCGACATCCCCCGGCCATTACGGGCTTCCCCTATTTCAGGATATACCCTTCAGCCAGGATATGATACCCTATAAGAGAGCCCTCTTCGCGGACAGGAGAGCTTGCATCATCCAGTGCATCTTCCAGGTCTGGGCCGGTCCATTTCGTATCAAAAGGAATAAATGGGAAAACTCAGATTCAGCCTTTTAAAGAGTATTGATGTATAGAGGACGAAGATATGAGGACAATTACCACGTTGATCATTATCTCGATGCTGATGGCCGGGCTGGTCGCCTCGGCAGGAGCTGCAGGTGTGATCGATCTGAGCAGCCTAGGAAAGAAGCCGGTGATCGAGCCCATAAGCCTGCCCAGAATGACATCTTATACGCCTTCCTTTCTGAGCTACGAAAACGCCAATCCGACCTACAACGTGATCGACTTGAGCACGCTTAACAGAAAGGCTGTGACCCCTTCCGTGGCAGCTTACGTGATCAAGGGAGCAAACCCCATCAAATTCACGCCAACCGTGGCGATATTCAACCAGAACCGCACCGCCTCCTTGACCAATACCGTGGTCACGCCATCGTTTGCCGTGGCTGCCAACAGGACGGCAATCACCCCGCCCCAGGCCATATTCGGTGGGGCTTGAAGGCATAGGCATCGCCAGGTCTCATCAGCTCAATGGCTAGCCCGGCATGGGCTTTGTGAGGGTGTGGGGATATCGGAGGACGGAGTCATGAAGGTGGAGATAAGCATTGATGGGAAGTCCCTCCCATTGAACGATTTCACTCAGGAGATAATAGGAAACGTCTCCGCCGGCATGGCCGAGTCCCTGCGCGGCGTCGGGCCGGACTGGAAGACCCTTATTATCAGAGTGGAGAGGGACTCAGGGCGGCTTCTTTGACCTTCTGAAGGCCGTGGATAGGTCTATCAGATAGGTTCCCTCTTTTACTGCCATAATCAGGCCGTCGCGGTTGAATAGGTATGGCAAATTCAGCTCATACGTTCCAGGCTCGTTGATCCTTATGCTCTCTACCGGGTCCAGCTCCCGGACAGCTCCCGCCTCCTTTACGGCAGCTCTCTCTATCCTGGACGCATCGGCAAGCCTTTTCTCTGACGTCTGAACTGCCTGCAAAGCAGCAGTGCTTTGCGCCGCATGGTAATCTGGCTCGGCGAGCCTGTCCCCTCTGTCCGCAGGAGGCAGTCCGGATGGCTCTTTTCGCTTACCAGGAAGCCGTTCCTGGGCCAGCGTGGTTGACGGACTGACCTGGCCAAAGGCTATTTCATGATCTGAATTCCTGGTAGCAGAAGCCGGCGCCGACCTGCGGGGAGGCACACGAACCCCCATCTCCCTGGTGATAACCGCCTCTTCACCGGGGAGCTGGTCCCAGCCATTCTGGTCTTTCTGGCTGCGTCCGGAGGCCGGGCGGACGAAATGGAACTTCTTGCCTCCGCAGGCAGGGCATCCTAAGAAAAGGTCGGTGCCTTCGTCTATCGACTTGTTGCAGATGCTGCAGATGTGGGGCATTCAATCGCCAACTGATACTTTGGTGCTGATCTGGTACTGGTCCTTCTCCACAGTTCGAAGCTGGTTGGCAGGCCCTATAACCGTCATCCTGCGCTTGAATCCCTTGCCCAAGATCCGATCCAGGAAGGAGCTGCTCTCCTTACGGCTTGGGTAGCTCTCGATCTCGATGCCGGAGAACTCGTCCACCCTGATCTCCGTCATGGTCATCTCGATCAAGCGGACCTCTTCGTCAGGTGTAAGACCGCTCTCGAGCACCACTATCCTGCCGGTCTTCACCTTGTCCAGGATCAGTCGGATCTTCTCCATTGAGGTCATGTGTTCCAGCTTTTCCTGGGAGATGAGGTCCATCTGAACTTCCCTCATCATATCACCCGAAGTTCAAAGCTATAGCATCGTAAAGGACGTCGAGGTGCTTGCCCTCGAGGGCCGATATCTCAACCATTGGGTGCTGCGGGAAAGCTGCTCGTATCCTGGATGGGGCAGAGTTCGGAAGGTCCACTTTGTTGGCGATGATCAAGAGGGGAAGGCCACGGGCCTCCATATTGCCTATCACGGTCACGTTTACCTGCGTGTAAGGGTCTTCGGTCGAGTCCATGACGAGGAGCACGCCATCCAGGTCATCGAGCCACTTAATGGCCTCGATAACGCCCTCAGTAGCTTCCTTGGCCCTCTTCTTGGCCTCATCCTCGGACATCCCGAATGCCATGAATTCCCGAAAGTCTATCTTGGTGGCCATGCCCGGCGTATCCACGATATCGAGCTGGATGGTGGATCCATTGGAGTTGATGAGCAGTCCTTCCTTTCGGACTGCCCGCCTGGTCTCGTGAGGGATATTGGAAACGGTGCCAACCACCGCACCATCGCCGCTCCAGTCATTCACGATCCGGTTGGCAAGGGTGGTCTTTCCAGCATTTGGCGGGCCGTAAATCCCGATCTTGGCTCGACGTTTACCGAATATGCGGTTAAGCCAGGATCCCAGGCCCATCCTGATACTCTTGAACACATCCATATCCATCCTCTTGGCTTGAATTTATGTCATATCTCTACTAATAATTTTCCATTACTTTTTTTTGGATCTATAATTGTCCTTGGAAAGGATATCCTCACCCGATAGAGGCGACCAGGATCAACAGTTGCGGTTCATCAATTCTCTGGACATATCCCTCCAGGCATCTCGGAGATTTAGGGATTTGCAGTTGTGGTTTGTCCCAGGCATGCCACTGAAATGGGTCCGCTGCCGGGGCACGAAAGCGCAGATTAATCATAATATATTTTTGGGCAGGTTTTAAAATCGTAGACCCAATTGAATCCGTCTTGCAAAAAGGTCAGCGGTGCAGATTCCAGCTGCGAAAAAGCTGGCTGCGTCATAATCGGCTCCGGATCGTATCGCACAAACTCGATCTCGCCCCTGTGAGTTTGCCATTCTGTGAGTTTGCCAATGAGATATTTTGCCGATCCACGATGTGGCAGAAATATACCTGCC
>MVQI01000053.1 GCA_002067795.1 Methanosaeta sp. PtaB.Bin039 | reverse complement strand
GGATACAGGATCTCCAGGCTCAACCAGCAGCTTTACTGTAACCGGGATCAGGATTCCGTCCTTCTCAGCAATGCCCAGATAGGACCCGGACTGCTCTGGTGCTTTGATCTTCATCGACTCTCCTGTCGCTCTCTGGTCGGTCGCTTTGAGATGATAGAACCTGTAGCATTTGCCGAAGTTCAAGAGGAAATAGGTCCCGCGTTCAGCGATCTTCACCATATCCATGCTGGGATATGCCCTCATCACTGGCCTGTACTCGGAGAATATCAGCTCGTCGGCATCCGGATTTGCAATTCTGTCTTCATCAGACTCGAGATCTTTCAATCCAAGCCCATCCCACTCCATGCTACCATTGTTATCGGAATCAAATACTATCATGGGCCAGTAAGGATTCTCTTCGGATTGTATCAGTATCACGTCATCCTTATCAGCCTGGAACTCCTTAGGGTAATCCTCACCCTGGACTTCCACTCCTTGAGAAAAGCCCGTTATGCCATCGATTCCTTCAGGCATATCCATGATCTCGCCAGATCTTGCCTGGAGGGTCAGATTTTGGGATTGTGTATAGCTTAGATTTATTGTTACATTCTCTCCGTACTTGTTTCCACCATCTATCACTTTTTCGAGGACGATCAGATTAAGTCCATCGGTCATCTCAGAGGTGATAATCTCCTTGTTTTGTCCGGTGGAGGTATAAAACGTCCTGTAGCTTCCGCCGATCTGTTTATCGCCACGAACAACTGCCGCAAATCCAACCATCCTTCTGCTATGCCCGTTCTCTTTCCAGATCTTCAATGCGGGAAGACCTACCGGCGGTCTTGCCGGATACTTCCAGAAATCAGACGAGTTGAACTCTCCTTCTCCATACATGAATACATCGATATCCGAATTGGGGTCGTCCCAGGCCACCTCAATTGTTGCCAGATCATCACCATCATGGTGCACGGCATAAGACCTGGTATCCCATCCAGAAACGCAGTCGCCCTCAAACCTTCCATACATTTTACCGTTTTTGTATCTGTCTTGGGTATCATTAATTCGGATCTGGTCGTCTCCGTAGGTCATAAAGGAGATCGGAATGCTTTGCTTTTGGCCATCAGATTTCACTTGCAGCTTTCCCTGATATATCCCGGTGGCGTTAGGTGTTGGTATTGAGATATTCACACGGCCACCATCATTGAATACCACTATATCCCATGGCTTCCAGTTATAAGTCTCAATTACAACAGTTACTATGTCGCTTTGTATTTCGCCTCTTTTCATCAGCCTGGCTACAATTCCATCGTCAGTTCTCTCTTTTGGATGCGACATCCTGGCCTCTGAAGTGATCCCAAGACCCCATTTCTCAAATGTCCCGGCAATGATCTCAAGCTCGTCTTCCTGTAAAACTAGATCATGATTTTCGTCTTTCCAGTTGTACAGACATAGATCATATCCCTCGAAATCTAATAACCTGGTGCTTCTTATTTGTCTGGGGTAGTATGAGCAGAGGGTGAGCAGATCGCAGTCCAGAATATCGTTGGGCAATTGGAATGTCAGGTTTTCATTTGAGGTTTCAAGTGTAACCTTGTTGATCTTTTCATTGATCAATATCTGCGGCTCGATCTCGATTTGCTTATGGGAGTAATCCGTGAGTGTCAGATTGAACTGTAGGACCGATCCTGCCTTGACTGGATCTGTGACCAGCAAAGCAGGCTCGGCCAAAACTCCATAATTGCCGGAAGCCATCTCCACTGCTCGCTTGGCGTTAATTATGCCAGATCCTTGAGCGAATACCTCCTCGCCTATATCGGTGGATGAGGACATCAGAATATCTCTAGCTTTCTCAGATGTGGGAAATACGCCGTTCTTCTCTTTATAAGCTTGGTATATCAGAGCAACGACGGCAGCAACATGAGGAGTAGCACTACTGGTGCCGCCACCAAATCCATTCCAGGCAGATCTGCCGTCAAGAGTTCTAAGCAAGGACAACGATTTTGGAATAGATTCTGCTGGAGCAATTACATTAGGCTTGAGCTGCCCCAATGCGTTGGGGCCGCGTGAGGAGAACGCGATTATATCATCTCGATACGTCGATCCGCTCACCCACAGGTTGTAGCTTGCTCCTACATTGATCACATGTTTGCCGGACGGGGAGGTACAGGTGCTATACCCTGATCCGTCGTTTCCATTTGCATAGACGATAGTTGTGTTGGGAGAGATGACGGTGGTTATATATTCGAAGAAGGCTGATACCTCATCAGACCCTTTGTTAGGGATCTGTGAATTCATGCTGCTAACGCTCAAGACGCTTGCCTCATCTCCGGTATCTGCAATCCCATCATAGCCTAGCGAGGCAAGCAAACCCAAAATATGTTGGTTCTCTCCGGGAATATTTTTTACAGATACAACTCTCGCATCTTTGGCTATCCCCAGCACGTTCCTTCCTTGAGCCGCGATTATCGAGGCGCACGCGGTTCCATGACAGTCAGTAGCATAATGGAATGCCACAAGCTCTCCATTTCCTGGCAACTTTGCTTCTTTGTCATATAGAAGTCTTGATAGCGGCAGAGGCGTCTTGCCGTCTGCAATGAAGTATACCATTCCCCCAGACTCGTCTGGATAGCCGTCTTCATCCCTGTCCCAGTAGGAGATCTCGTCTCCTCTTCGACATGGCTTATCGTCTCTGAAGTCGTGATTGCAATTGAGATCCACATAGACTGTATCGTAATCTCCGGGGCGTTCCTCGTCTGCTACAAGGACCTTTACCGGTTGACCATAGAAATCAGATAGACGGCTATCCGGGTGATCTCCGATATGATATACGCCGCTCTTGCTTGACCCTGTTACAATGCACCACCCAACGTCGGTGGATTTGGTGTCTGCGTATTGATACCAATTGCCAATTGAATTCTGTGGATGGTCTCTATTTTGTTGATAGAGTTTGAGAGAATACGTATCTATCACTATAGGCCAGCCGTAGTAAGGAGAGCTCTTATTCGAGACACGAGCTTGGGTCCCAATCAAATCCGGGGTGGCAAAATCTATGCTTTCGTCTATCACAGCTACATTGACACCCTTGCCGGTGTAGCCTATGTCCCAGGCATCGTACACTCCCAGGTACTCAAGCCCCCTATATGATTTGTATATATATTGATTGCCATTATATGCTGAACCCAACGGGATGGCGAACAATAGGAGTAATGCTAGGATGGCGATATGCTCTCTTGTTACGTTACTTGTCATCATTTTTGTCTCTATCATTTCAATCCACACTCACAACAAATCAAACAAAATAAGCTTCATACTAATATTATTAATACTTAATGCTATTGTGCACCTCATTGTCTTAAATGGATTATATTGCTGCCATAGGCGATTTCTTTTGGGTCATGAGTAATGATCAAAATTGTCTTATCATCCTTCATATGCCCTATAGCTTCATGGATAGCCTTTCTCGAGTCAATATCAACTGACTTCGTAACCTCATCCAGAAGAATTATGGCAGAGTCCTTCAATATGCCTCTGGCTAGGGCAATTTTTTGCCTTTCGCCACTTGATAGCTTGAGCCCACTCTCTCCGACCTGGGTCTCATACCCATTTGGCAATTTCATAATAAACTCATGCGCTTTCACTTTCTCAGCAGCTCGAATTACCTCCTCTCTAGATGCGGAGAGGTCTCCGATATGGATATTCTCATAGATTGAACCGTCAAAAATGTAGGGGTTCGAGAATATCATTGATACATTTCTCCTTATATCTTCCGTCTTCACATTTGATAAGTCATGGCCATCAATGATAATTCTTCCTTTGTCCGACGAGTAAAGAGAGCAGAGCAGTTTCAATATGGTAGATTTCCCAGCACCATTATCTCCAATCACGTAGTTCAATCCTTTTGTAAATGTAGCATTAAATCCTTTAAGAATTGGTCTATTATCATAGGAGAACCATATATCATTAAAGGTGATCACTCCATTACTTAAGACCAGATGCTCTTCGCCCACCTTCTCTTGCTCTAGCTGAAATAGCTCGTTGACCCTATCCAGTGCTGGGGATGAGATCTTGTAATATGACCATAGATAGGCCAATTGCGCCATCGGGCCGAAGACCAGGGCTACATAGCTCATGAATGCCGCAAATGTCCCTATGCTCAAAGAATCCTGAATAACCATCGGACCGCCAAAAAGGATTAGGAGAATCACGGGCACCCCGTACATCAGGGAGTTTATCGAGCCATTCAGAGATGAATTCCTTGAGTGGTCGATGGATGCATCATAGTAATCCCTCATTCTTTCATTAAATTTGTTGTCTGACCACCTTTCAAGTCCAAAGGCCTTTATCAGCGGCATCATAGAGAGGGCCTCCTTTAAAAATGAATGCACGGACGCATTCTTGACCAAAGATGCTTTTTGTGTTATCTCAAGCCTTCTCCCAAAGAAGAGGGTTGGAATTATGAAGAGCATGGAAGGTATAACTATGGCCCAGGTGAGCCAAAAGTGCAGCAGGAACATTATAACGAGGGGGACTATTATGCGTACAATGATGACCGCAAATTCAGGAAGTATAAACGTGAACATCGATATGGCCGATCTAGTATTGGTCATGATGCGGCTTATCATATCCCCTATTTTTATTTCCTGAGTCTTCTTTATTTCTGCGAGTTGAATTGAATTAAAAGCCTCTCTTGCAACATCATTGAATAACAAGAGATCCAGTTCCCTCTTCTTTAAGCTGGAGAAATATGATGAAAGTGCCGATACAATGTATAAACATGCGGTTCCTACCAAGATGCGGTAAAACAACTCACTTCTTCCGCCTAGAAAGACGTCATCTACCAGGGATTTTGTAAATAGCGGTATTATGAATGAGAAGGAGGCACCCACAAAGCTCAGGGCAGCCAAAATTCCTATGGTGACTGCACGAGGTCTAATAAATCTCTTAAAGAAAATCTTGGCGCCATAGTCGATCATGTCCATATTCCTTCTCTTGGGTTGTAGTTGCAGAGAGCCTTGCCGTCTATCTTACCGGTCAGTCTCTCTTCCAAAGCCCTGCAATCTGAGCAAGAGTATCTGAACTCGCAGCCTGTGCACTTCTCAATCCTATCCAAATTCAATTTCCAAAACTGGTTTATCCTCTCCCAGCTATCTTCAAATATGGAATACAGCGGCTTATCTCTTATATTGCCGAAGCAATGATTCCTCATCATGGGACATGGAGTGACATCTCCATTGTTGCAGATCGTCAAAGAATGGCCTAAGCAGGGATGATATTCAACATGACTTAAAAATTTAAACATATTAACACCAGATAGCTTCTTCTTAGACGTAAGCGGATGTTCTTTTGAGATTGAATTCTCTTCTGCAATAATATAATCGTAAATTGTATTGTCCTCTTTTATTTTTGATTTATGTTCATTTGATTTAACCACTACCAAGTATCTCAGGTGATTTGATTTGGTGGAATCCGGTCTCTCTGTTTGAACTATCAATGTTGCCTTATCTTCCAGGTGATCCATTTTTTCAGAGGATAGGCTCTCTTGATGCATTATCAGATATATCTGTCTAAATCTCCCAACAGCATGGTTCAAAATCTCTACGGTCTTATCCCAAGCCAGCGCCAGATCTCCGCCTGTAATAATGATTTCACGACAATCCAAGTCTTCCAACTCGTTGATGGCTTCTCTCCAACGCTCAATACCTAAAGGCTCGTCGTTATTCTCCCATTTATTGCATCCCATGCATCCTAGGCTCCTCTTAACTCCGTGATATCCGCAATACCAGCATTCTCTATCACATGAATTGTTTATTTCCAGAAAAGCTCTATGAATCTCTGGTGGATAGAGTGGAACAAGCGGGTCATCTTTGACAAAAGGAGAGCCGACTTTCAGCTTTGGTACATATATTTTATTGTCATAAAAATTCCCCAATCGAATACATTTAAGCTCTTTTAGCGTATCGTTATCTTTGTCTATCTGAATATTATTCTCACAATTATTTATTAATTCGGTCTCTCCATGATCCAAAGCATATGTCGTTCCATCTATTAAGTCGAAGATTGCGCCTAATTTTCTCCCTTTTATTAAATAACATTCTGGATTCAATCTAAAATACATTAGAATCACCTATATTTTTTTATATTCATATGCCTCGGATTGCTATTTTCGATAAAATCCGGGAATTTTTCAGCTATTGAAAACGCACTGGAGAACGAGTTCTTCCTCAGAGTTTCGATCTCATTACAAACTTCTGACGAATTGGATATTGTACAATCAGTCATAAACATTTGGTAGCAAAAATTGCATTTTCTGCTAACTTTGCATTCTTCGCATTTATTCATAGCTTTATTATAGTTGATTATTAATTTAATTATTTTATCCAAATTTAATCCTTCATCGACATTCCCAATTGGGAATGAATATGGAACTCTTTCGCATAAATGATATATCCCGTCAACATCTACGAATATCTTTGTCCCGGGAATGCATGCGCTGGTGAACGGCCTTATCGGATCAGAATGGAAAATAGATATGCTCCCAAAAAGCTCGTTTCCAGGCGCGGTTCCAAATAATGCATCAAATGGCGTATTCTTTTCCTTAAATCTATGGTGATCCAAATTCTGGTAGTATTGAATTTTTCCCTCCTCTATCTTGCTAAAATGAGCTACACGATCCTCTTCAGTGAACTGATCATAATACTCAGATCCCGCATAATCGCTAACTTGAGAAACGGCCATTGTTTGAGGTATGTCTTTTAAATTGAAGAATTCTTCTTGCTTTAAAATATCGGTTCTCCAATCATAAACCGGCAACGAGTATATCTTCTTGTAATCGGCCTTCATAATTGGCCTGATATTCTTCATGATGTCCTTGAACGTTCCTCTCCCATTTGCATAAATCCTATTTCTATTATGCTCTTGTTCAGGTCCATCCAAGCTGACGATTATCATGAAATCGTGCTTCATAAGCCATTTTGCTTTCTCCTCGTCCAATAAACATCCATTCGTGGTCATTACGAACATAGTTTTATAGTAATTTTGTTCAATATAATTAACACATTTTTCAATTAACTTGAAATTTAATAACGGTTCGCCTCCATAAAAGCCAATTGTTGGCCTCCTAAGTGGATTGAATCTTTTTCCCATCTCTAGCAACGAAAAGTAATTATCTATCGCCTTTTTTGCGGTAAAGAAATTCATATATTTTTCTGAATACCCGCGGGAATGTTTGTAGAAGTCTGAATATATGCAATATTTACATCGAAGATTGCAGTCTTCAGTCACACCCAATAGGAGTTGTGTGAAGCCACGTTTCAACAAATATTTCTCAATATCCCCTTTATCTGGATCGTGAATCTCTGGGTAGTTTGGCTTTTTTAATTTTATTCTATTCCATTTATTTAGCCAATCATAGCAGAATTCAACGTCTTCTTCTGGAAATTCATTCTTCAATTGCCAGATAACCTCTTCTCTTGATGGGGGATTATGGTTAGAGATTTTGTTCAGAACTCCCCTCATTGCATGCGAGAATGGAATGAAGAGTCCTACTTCATTGTCCCATGCATACATGTTTCCGTTTTTTGTTCTAAATTCAATCATCTGATATACCACCACATTTTATATTATTACTTCTCATCGTTGCTGCAGAATTCGCAGTCTCTGGTTCAATATTATTCCTGCTAATAGTTCCTTCCAAACCGAATATCAACAGTGACTGCACTTGAACTATCGTTTGTCGGATTCATAGTTCGAAATATAAATAGGAACAATAGCATGCCTAACTTAGGTTAGGTGTGCTATTGTCCCATCTGCCAACGCCTTATCACGCTGTGTAGTCAGGTCTTGAACTTAGTATTTCCACCCATACACCACCTTTACATGCAGTAAAGCAGCAAGCCATCTCTTCCTCCTGTCCCGACTCCTCTGCTCCTTCTCCATAGAATACTTCCATCTTCCTTCATCTCCTGTTTTAGCTAGTCGAGGTTCAGCCTCGCCAAAATGACCTATTATCATTAACCTATATAAATTTAAGTTTTCAATAAAAAGTGAAAACTTGATTTTTTAGTTAAATACTGTATTTGTTAAGTATTTAAAACGAATAAGCCTTCTTTGTGATTTATAATACTTTTAAAAAAATGAATTTTGCTCTTCTTAAATTAAAACATGTTTTTCTATCTGAAATCTAGTATGAGTGCTATCTGTAACGATTAAGCTTAGAAGACTGCATATTTATGGCTGAATTGCGATCATTTACTTCAGAATCAGCATCTTCTCACCTCTTTGAGAGCCCGGGCATCTCTTGACTTCAATGTAACGAGTATCAAGGCGCCTCAGAAGATATGTGAACTGAGATGGACTGAGTCCCAAGTCGCTCTGAAGCTGCTTGAACGATTGGGAGCCCCCACTCTCCTTCAAGATATCCTCAATCTTTGAGATCCTAAGACTTGTCTTCTTTCCCTGAATTTTTGCGTTCTTATCCTCAATCTCAACGATCTTTTGCGTGAGTTGATTGATCTTTTCATCCAGTTCGGATAACTTGGCTGAGAGTGCAAATGAAGAATTCATTTCTCCATTAAAGGCGATAGTATCTTCATGCTCATTCTTAGCAGATGCTTCTTCCAAGCGGCGTTCAATACGCCTCTCCAATCCATCAATTCTGTCCATCAGCAGCCGATTCTTTAATTTTAAGTTATGGATTTCTTGATGGAGTTGGCTCTTTATTGAGTTCACATGCTCAATTGCCTCCTCGATTTGCAGTCTAGCTGATGCTTGAGAAAGCTTTTCGCGACGTTCGCATTCTCTGATTGGGCGAGATGAAACCGGCCTCTTTGTTCCGCGTGCTTTTTTTAATCGGTGCCCTACATTTAAACCAAATGTGCGTTTCCGTTTTTCAGGCAATCCTAAACACCCCTAACTCGAATTAATATTACTATATGCAGATTTATTCTTAACAGATATGAATTTTTCTACAGCACTTCGTGCAATACATTACGGATTTGGCAATTTGTAATCATTTAGAACCCTTTTGAAATGATATAGTTGATCAGCTTATTTCTCGAAAAAATGCCATAATCCTATCAAGCATCCTTTCTTTCAACTTATTTTTCGCCATCAATCACACATCTTGCAGCAGTCCTTGTCAATTCCTCACTTCAGCACCACCATCTTCTCTCCTCTCTTCGCGCCGGGGCACCTCCTGACCTCGAAAGTCCCCTTATCCAGGCTATTTACCACTCTCGTGAACTGCGAGGGGCTTAGCTTCATCTCGCTTTGCAGCTCCCGAAAGGACAGAGATCCGCCGCATCTTCTCAGTATCTGCTCAAGCTCCTGTCTCCTGCAGATCATCATCCTGCCATGCGCCGCCCTCCTCTTCTCCTCAAAGGCGCTCATCCTCTCTGAGATCAGGCTGACCTCCAGGCAGAGCTGATGGATGATCTCCGAGAGGTCTCCCATGGCCCACTGCAGATGCTCGTCCAGCCTGCCGCGCCCCAGGACCCCATCTTCCGACGTTATTGCCTCTGAGGTCCTTTGCTCTTCAAGAGACCCGATCCTGAACAGCAGATGTTCCGTCTCATCTGTGAGGCGGTAGAGCTCGTTGAGTGCCTTTCTGTATTTGGCCCTATTTGATGCGGAAGCGGGCGGGTTCGTGATTGCCAGAGGCAGCCGGATTGTCATGGCCGTCTGCTCACCACCGCTGGAGAAAAGCCCCCCAAAGCCGTCTTGCGACCCGGCAGGCTCCGTCATCCGAAAGGCCCAAACGTCTGAAAATCCTCAATGGAGGCTGCTCATTGCAGCCGCACGCCAACATTTCGCATTCGGTCCACATCTCAAATCCACACCTGTTTCTGAAAGAAACCCCGAGGAATTCTGATAGTTCTTACTTTATATGAAGTTTTTGCCTGCTGAATCTGCGTTTTTCATAATGACCGGCAATATTGTCAGACATCTGCATGGCTCGGCCGCACCGAAGCCAGCAGGCTGTCGGATTCGGTCGAATTCGAATGCGATAGGATGCTGCCTGGGAACGGTTCGGTCCGTCTCTCCACCCTGCCAGGATCCGATCAGGCCCCTCTTGGCGACTTCATATCAGGCTGGCCGGCAGTGGGATCACTGCTAAAAGTCAATGGACGGTCGATATTTGCCTTTCCAGCCATCACCTGTACGGTCAGGTTTTCTGTGTGCCCCCAGGCCAGAGAAGAGCCCGCGCCAGAAGGCGCCAGGTGGTGTCTATCTCTGCAATTCTAGTCCCGGATGCCAAGGGTCCTCTCTATCTCGCACATCCTCGAGCTCTCCCGTCTTATGTAAAGCGCAGCAGGAAGCCCGGAGTTGGCTGTCCTGTACGTTGCAGCAAGGGCAGCTCTGTATATCACCGGAAAGTCCTTCAGCGTCTCGCTGCCCAGGATTGATATGATCCTGTCAAGATTGGCAATTCCAGTGCTGATCTTCTTGTCCTGGGTCATATCGTGTCTGGATATCATGTCCAGCCAGGTGTTCATCTCACCTGTCAGATACTGCTTCGTCTGATCTCTGACAACAATGTACGAGTCCCCACGGCAGATGTTGTCGTAGAACTCCCGAAAGCTCCTTCCTCTTGAGAGGGTATAAGCCTGGCCGATCATTCCGGAATGGGTATCTGTTGAAGCTATCAGCCCTTTTTTGTATCTTTTTGCCAGCTCCATTACTATCTCATTTTGTCTCCTGATTCGATGCATATTGTATTCGATCACCGGAAACAGCCCGACCAGATCCGGTATGGCTGCCAGGTTAGGCTTTTCACCAGGCTCGAACCATAGCGGGTGGTTGTAGACGAAAGGAAGCCCCTCTCCGTTCAGAATGTCCAAAAAGCCGTGAAGATCTCCGCGGGCGGCGATCTTTTGAAGCTTTAAAAGCTGCCGGCAGTCAAGCTCATAGACATTTACGTGGATTGTATGCCCGACCGTCTCTATGTCCTTGATCTTGATCTCAACGCCCCTGACAAGCCCGGTGGCCTCCGGCTCCATTGTGTCGTATGCATCCATGGTGTCGTGATCGGTGAATGTCACAAAATCCATCCCGATCTGCTTTGCCTTCCGGTATAGCATCATCGGCTGCAAGGATAGGGCATCGACGACGTCCGAAGAGAATGCCGTGTGCACGTGAAGGTCTGCAGCCTTCCAGCCGGATCTTCGCAGGTCTTCTGCATCGCTGAAATTGAGCATCTTTGCTTGGGCGCAAGAATCATTCATCAGGTGTTATTATTCTCGTGTATCCTTTAAGTCTTTTGCAATTAAACTATATAGTATATACGAAATCGGTATAGTATATACAGAATCGATCTCAGCGCTATTTCGTCCGGAAATTCCAATCGTCACTTTCTCTGCAAAGAACCGTGGCGCGGCTGAGGAAGAGTCAGCCGGCGAAAGAAGGCCTGGGGAGGATGGCCCTGCCGGTGGGGCTCTGTCAGCGCTCTTCCAGTCGCCCCCCCCGCACTGCCCGGACCCAGTTCATCACGATATCGTGCGCGGGATCTTGGTGCTCTGTTGTCTTGATGATGGATACCAGAAATCCGCCCTGGCAGATGTCTCGTAGACGGTGGAGCCGTCTGGCTGCATCTCGTACTTCAAAGAGGCCACCTCCGCTCCCATCTCGTCCTTCAGGACGACTCTTCCTGCCGTGTCGTTCAGCCGAATCGTGCTTTCGAGGTACAGGTCGGTCTGGTTGGATCTTCCAGCGCCCGGGTGGACCCTCACAAATCCGCCGGGCTCCAGAAGGTGCAGCGGCAGTGCCGCCTCTGCTCCATCGACCTCCAGGACCCAGCCTCTCAGGTTCTCTGTATCCTTCTGGTTGCTGACGATCTCTATATGCTCATCTTCCCCGCTGGCCACAACCCCGGTCATCAGTATGGACGGTGCCATCTCGGAAAACTCGTCCTGAGATGTGACAGGGGTGCATATCACCGCCAGGGCTATGGCTGCCAGTGCCAGCGCTGCAGACGCCAGGGCGAGAGCTGCCGCCGCCGTCTTTGTCTGCCCTGCATACCTTATATGACGTCGAATCATGTCCTTTACCACCCGATCTCCCTTCTGGTATCCGCCTCCTCTCGCCCGGAAGGTGTGGTCGGCCTCCTATTTATCTCCAAGTTTTTACGTGAAATGTAAATTCGGCCGGCTTGAAAAGGGCTCTCTCTCTACAGGCCGATGTGGGGTGCAGGAAACCAAAGAGGCAGCGGCCAGGGCGGCTTTTCTTGGCTACCACGTGTGAAAAAAAGTCGGATTTCGACGACCTTCACGTAATCCCGGCCGACTCCGCCAGCTCCTCGAACCGCCTGCTGCCAGACGGACCCGACGACTGAGATCCTGTCCACTGCCACAGCTTCTCAACAGCCCTTCCGGTATCTATGAGCTCTGCAGCCATCCTGACGCCCTCCTTCAGATCCTCAGCCTTCTCTGCCACATAGAGTACCGCAGATGCATTGAGCAGCACAGCATCCCGGCGAGCCCCCATCTCGTCTCCTGCCAAAACACGTATCATGCGGAATACCTCCTCATCCAGGTCAGCTCCCAGCAGCAGGTCCTGCATCCTGGCCTGTGACAGGCCGACGTCCTTTGGCCAGATGACGTGCTGGCGTATCTGGCCCTGGTCCAGCTCAGCGGTTACGGTGGGCCCAAGCGTGGACAGCTCGTCCATCCCTCCAGGACCACCCTTTAGCTTTCCGTGCACAACCAGGGCTCTCTCATATCCGATCTCACGCATGGTCTGGGCTATGGGCACCACCATCTCCTCAGAATAGACACCCCTGACAGCTCTCGATGGTGCGGCGGGATTTGCAAGCGATCCGGCGATGTTCAGGACAGTTCCGAACCGAATCCTCGACAGGATCCGAAACAGACCTGCCGGGTGGACCTTCTCGCTCATGCCGTTGAATATGCCTATCCCAGCCTCCTCTATGCTTCTCTTGACCAGAGCCGGCTGGCATTCGACGTCGATTCCAAGCCTCTCCAGCATATCGACAGTTCCGCATCTGGAGGTTATAGCCCGCGCACCGTGCTTGGCCATGCAGACGCCGGCCGATGCGGCAACAATCGAGGATGCAGTGCTTATGTTGAACGTCTTGATGCTGTCCATGCCTGTCCCGCAGTTCTCGACCAGCGGGCCGCAGACCTCCGGGCTAACCCTGACGGTGTCAAGCTCGTATATCGCCTCCCAGGCCCCAGCCATCTCCTGAGGCGTCGGAGGCTTTGCCGTCAGCGCCGCAAGAAACGCTCCCTGCTGAAGCTCAGGCTGCTCGTCCCTGAGAACCGCATCAAACATCTTCCTCGCCTCATCACGGGTCAGGTTCTCTTGCCTGATCAGGCGGTCAATCATTCTTCCGAACTCCTTCCAGCTCTCCTGTGTCGTGCTCGTCATCATATCACCCAGGTCTCATCGTCGATTTATCTGCGGCAAGATTGTGGCCCTCATCCCCTCTCGCCTGGCAGCATGATCTATTGCGCTGCCGATGCCATCCAGCCCGGCCCGGTACGTTATAAGCCAGTCCAGATCGATCTCGCCTGAAGCGATGAGCCTTGCAGCCTCCCGGTTGTGCCGGCTTGAGCACCCGTATGCCCCTGCCAGGACAATCTCACCGTAGTGAACGGCTCTCATGTCCATCCGGACGGTCTCTTCTCCCGGAAGCGGTCCGCAAAAGACCGATATGCGGCATTTAGGCCCGGCCAGCGGAAGCAGCGCCTCAACGCTCACCTGCGGTGCTGCCGGAACGATCACGTCTGCCAGAGCCGCTCCGCTCTCCTCTGCCAGGGCCTGCCCCAGGTCCTCCTCTGCTGGATCAACCACCCGCCAGCCGGCTCTGGCCTGACCGATGATCCTTCTCCGGCTCGCCAGAGGTTCGGCGAGAACCACTCTTGCCCCCTTCCTCTCCGCCAGCAGGCCGTTTAGGCAGCCCAGAGGTCCGCCTCCAAGTATCAGCACCAGGTCGTCTTCGCCCACTTCAGCCGACTCCTGGGCGTTGCAGCAGCATGCAAGGGGCTCGGTCAGGCTAAACGCCTCCGATCTGCTCCTCTCGACCAAGATCAGGCCGGTTTGAAGGCTCTCCTGAGGCAGGGCCAGCTTCTCGCACCAGCCGCCATCCCTGTTGAATCCCAAAATGCCGATTCTCTCGCAATGGTTGTCCCACCCCTTCAGGCATGGCTGGCACCTGCCACAGGCGATCCCAGGCCATACTTGGACGGCCTCTCCAACCTCTGCCAAAGGCCTCGCCTCTGCTCCGATCTCTGCCACCTCGCCAACCAGCTCATGGCCCATGATTCGGGGATAAGAGAGGTCCCTGTGGCCATTTTTCAGCATCTTCAGATCGGTGCCGCAAATCGAGCAGGCCAGGACTTTCATCAAAATACCGTCGGGGGGACATGGCGGATCGTCCACCTCCTCCAGCACGAGCCGTCCTGGACCGTGCAAGACTGCGGCCTTCACAGGAGGCCTCCATCGGGACGGCGGGCTTGACAACGCCGGCTGATCACCGTTCTCTGGTCTGGGGCGGTCATTTCAGAGCTCCCAGGGGGTTCCTACTATAATAAATATTCGATATTTAATTCAAATCAATATAATTTTATCGGAAGGCAAATCAGGCTGTATCTGGGTGGCTCGATCTTAGCGCGGCCTTTGGGGGAGTGCCTGCCTTTCGAGTTCGGCATATCGCATCCGGCCAGGGAATGCTTGATATACTGCAAGCCTCCTTCACACGATATGGCGTGACACGCTCGCCGCATCCTGTTCACAAAATCAAGGAAAGTATGGACATGTCGTTTTGGCAACCTAAGATGGAGCTTATGGAGAGGTCGGAGCTCGAAGAGCTCCAGTTGAGGCGTCTGAAGGATACGGTCGGCAGGGCCTACAATAGCGTACCCTTCTATCACCAGCAGATGAAGGCGCTGGGGATCGATCCGTCCCAGATAAATAGCCTGCAAGACCTGCAGCGTCTGCCCACCACCAGGAAGGCCGACCTGCGTGAGAACTACCCGTTCGGCTTATTTGCCACCCCACCAGATGAGGTAGTCAGGGTCCATGCATCCTCAGGGACCACAGGAAAACCCACCGTCGTGGGCTATACAAGGAAGGACATCGAGACCTGGTCGGACCTTATGGCCAGGGACTTCGTCATGGTCGGCGTAACCAAGCAGGACATATTCCAAAACGCAGTCAACTACGGATTTTTCACCGGAGGCCTCGGAGTCCACTACGGCATAGAGAGGATGGGGGCAATGGCTGTCCCCTCCGGAGTCGGCAACACAGAGCGCCAGCTTGAGATCATGATGGACTTCGGCGTCACAGTTCTGCACTGCACCCCATCCTACGCTCTATACCTGGCGGAGACAGCACAGGCCAAGGGCATCATCGACAAGCTCAAGCTGCGTATCGGCTGCTTCGGTGCAGAGCCCTGGTCAGACGAGGCGCGGTCAGAGCTTGAGACATCCTTCGGCATAAAGGCCTACGACTCTTACGGGCTGTCGGAGATGTTCGGCCCTGGCGTTGCTTTCGAGTGTACCGAGCAGGACGGACTGCACATATGGGAGGACCACTTCTTAGTCGAGATACTTGACTCTGAAGGCCAGCCCTGCGCTCCCGGCGAGGCAGGCGAACTCGTCCTGACATCTCTGACCAAGGAGGCCATGCCGCTCATCCGATACCGCACAGGAGATGTCACCTATGTCCTGGAGGACGGCTGCAACTGCGGACGGGTCAGCCGGCGTCTGCACCGCTTCCTCGGCAGGGCCGACGACATGCTTGTTGTGCGTGGAATCAACGTCTTCCCAAGCCAGATCGAGGACGTTCTCCTCTCAATTCCTGAGATAGGCGATTACTTCCAGGTAATAGTCGATAGAAAGCGGCACGGACTGGACGAGCTCAGCATCCAGGTGGAGCTGAAGGACGAAGCGTTCACCGGAGAGCTGGCCGACTTATCCAAGCTTCAGAAGAGGGTGGAGGACCGGCTTAAATCAGTCCTCAACGTACGCAGCAAGATCGAGCTTCTCGAGAAGGGCAGCATTCCAAGGACTGCCGGCAAGTCCAAGAAGGTTGTGGACCGGCGGCAGATCTGAGGGCCGCAGCCCCTTCTTCTCAATTTTTATCCAAAATCGAAAATCTCCCGCAGATTTGAAGCTATTGCCGGCATATAAGAGACAACCAGATACCCGCAAAGATAGGCTGAGGAACAATTCCATAGCTTCGGTCGTGGCCCATCCGCAGGCTCGCCTTTTGCGCCACCAATAGATGGTTGCCGGGGAGCAACATCATCAGTATAAATTCGGATTATGAGGACCCTCTAACTCACCTTTCCGTCAGGCCAAGAATATGGGCAGAGCTATCTGGCTAATGGAGAAGGGCCACCTAATTAGGCGTATGATCTTTCTGGCCAGCACTCCATTAACCCACCGCCGCTAACCTGGATTCTGCCGGATAAAGCGCCACAGGCGCCCAGGCCTCCAGAAGCCTCATCCCGACGATTCAATTATCTGTTCAATATTCGCTGGACCAAAGAGATAAATATTATATAAGTCAGCAGGCCGCCGGATCCTCACGCACATATTCGAGAACATGGAAATGTTCAACCTGATATGCCAATCCTACCCGCAAGAGGCCGGAAAAGGTGATTGACAGATTAACGGAGAAGCAAAAAAGAAAAGATGAGGGCAGAAGAGACCCTCAGCGGCCAAAGCGCCGCCTCAGGGTCTCCAGCTCTCCGCTCCGGTACAGGTAAAACCCGCCGCCCAGAGCTATCAGGACGATCAGGGCGACCGCCCAGATCATCCAGTTGCTCTGCGTCTCCTCAACCGTGGCTGTCTGCCGGACACCTTCCACCTCGAAGTTGTACTGGCCTGCCTCTTTGGGCCTGTACTCGAACTCGACCTTCTTGGTCTGTCCAGCATCAACCGATGCGGTCTTGTTCACCGAGGCATTGCCGTTGACTTTTAGGACCAGCTCCTTTGTCTCCGGCTGCTTGCCCTGGTTCTGCACCTCGGCAGTCACCTTGACCGGCTGTCCTGCGGTCGGCTTGGCAGACACGTTGAGGCTGACCACCTTGAGCGGAGATACCACCTGAACGGTTCTGGATGCCCTGTCCAGGCCGCTCATCTCCGCAGTCACCGTGTGCTGGCCGGTAGCATTTATGGCATGGGAGATCGTGCCCTGCGAATCCGTAGTTCCGATCTTCTGGCCGTCTATGGCTATGCCTGCACCACTCACTGCAGATCCGTCGGCGGACTTCACCGAGATCAGGAAGTCCTCGCCCCTGTAGACCTCTGGCGGAACAGTAATCGACATCTTGCGGGCCTCGGCCTCGCTCCTGACCATCAGGGTTGCATTGGCGTCGTCATACCCGCTGGACTTTGCCTGGACCTGCAGGCTGCCGGTCTTTTGAGGCAGATACCTCACCAGTCCGTCCTTGTCAGTGGTTCCGATCTCCTGTCCCTCGACAAGCACTCTTGCCCCTGCTACAGAGGATGTGCCGGAGTAGACCTCTATGGTGGTCGTCTTGTTTACCTGGGCCTCGGTTGTGTTGATCTTCATGGGCTGGGTCTTGGCCACCCTCAGTGCCACCGGCGAGAAATCCTTCCTCGTGCTGTCTGCCACCTGAAGTTTCAGGTTGCCCATGATCTCCACCTTCTTGCCCCTGCCCAGGGATATGGACCCGTCGTTGATCATGGTGATGCCCTCATCGGAGAGGACGTCCACCTTCATCTTCCCATGAGTCTCGCCCTCCTCCACCGACTCCGGGGAGTCGGACACCTGGAAGAGGCCGTCCACGGTTGCCAGGTCTGCTTCCCTGCCCCGGAAGACGTTGCTTATGTGGGCAGCGATGATCGGCACATCCTCCGAGCCGACCTTTATCTTGTAAGCATAGGTGGAGGCCTTCAGGTCGCCAGTGGACGGGCTTATCACCTTGTTGTCCACCTCGTCCCCGTCCTTGGTAAGCGAGAGCCAGACCTTGTTTCCGTTGACGTCCACCTGCTTGATCTGCAGCTCGTAGCCCTCCTCAAGCGGCAGGACTGTGCCAGTGCTTATTGTGCTCTCGTCGTCGGTATCCGTCAGCACCCGGCGCAGCTCTCCCTCGTTAATTGTGCTGAACTCGTCGGTGAAAGTGCTCTCGTTATTGAATCCGGCGAAATACTTGTCCGCCATGAATCCGATGACGTCGTACCTGCCCCAGTCGTTGAACTCGAACTTCACTGCCTGTGGCTGGGTCTCATACTGCATGTCTCCCTCAGCGATCTTCTCCCCGCTGAGCTTGACCAAAAGGCGCTCTGTCCCCACGTCATCGTCAATATCGTAGTAGAACCCCTCGAAGTTGTACGGCGTCCAGGTGAACTCCTGCCGATCCGGATTGATTATGGTTCCCCGGATCTCATAGGTCCCGGTCTTCTCGACGATCGGGGCAAACCTGACCTCATCGGCGTCTGCCACCAGCAGGCCGACATCGCCCATGAGCTTCACGGTCTTGCCCCTCTTGAGGGTCACCGAATCCTCGTTCTCCATCTCGATGCCCTGGTCGGATACCATCACCACCTGCATCTCGTCGTACTTATCGTCCTCCTCAACCGAGGCGTATGTGTCGGAGATCTGGAAGAGCCCGTCTATCGTGACGAGGCTTGACTCGGCTCCTGCAAATACGTTGGAGACGTGGGCCATTATCAGGGGGACATCCTCGCCTGAGACATCGACCTCGTACATGTATGTGGCGCTCTTGGTATCGCTTGGCGTGATGACCTTGCTGTCCACCTCGTCCCCGTCCTTTGCCAGGGCCAGGTAGACCTTGTTGCCGTTTAGGTCGATCTCCTTGATTCGCAGCTCGAAGCCCTCCTCAAGAGGCATGACCGAACCGCTGGTGATCGAGCTCTCATCATCGCTATCGATAAGCACTCTTCGGAGCTGGTTGTCGTTGATCATGCTGTAATCCTTGCTGAAGAGGTCGCCTGTTATGTAACCGGCGAAGTACTTCTGAGCCATGAAGCCGATCACGTTGTACTGGCCCCAGTCATCGAACTGGAAGTCCAGCGGCTTGACGCGGCTGCTGTAGAGGATGGCTCCGGATTCAAGGGAGCGGCTGGGCCGTCCGGCCGATGAGCTCAGGGTTATCTTGAGACGCTCCGTCCCCACATCGTCATCCAGGTCGTAGAAGAATCCGGAAAACGAGAGTGGGGTCCAGATGTATGGATTGGCCGACCCCTCTCTCCATATGCGATCGGTTGGGAGGTCCTGGTCACTCTCCTCGTCCAGGGATGCTGCCACCTCCTCTTCGGCCACAGGTTCCTCAGGCGCCTGGTTATCCGGAGGAGTCTGGTTGTCCGCCAGCATGTCCGGGGTTATCAGCACAGCCCCTGCATCCTGAACGCTCTGGTTTGTGGTGGAGGCATTATCCGAAAAGCCGGCTGGTTCAATCTCGCTCACGTTCGAGGCGGTGCCATTGGCAGGGCCCGGACTTGCCACAGCCACCTGGTTGTCGGTGGGCAGGTTCTCAGGGGTCACCGCAGTTCCGTTGCTGGCATTGGGGGCAGCGACGGTTGTGCCAGTCGAGCCGGCCGGGGCTGCAGCCACTGCGGCGGCCGTCTGGATCGGTGCGGCAGCAGCCGATCCTGCGGATGAGTTGTTGGCAGGCGACTCTGCTGTCTTTGAGACAGCTCCTGATGCCCCAAGAGTCACCGGAGACCTGGCCGATGTGTTGCCAAGTCTCTTGAACTTCACTGTGATATTGCTCGGCCTCTGCTCATTGGTCGTGAAAAAATCTTCAGGCGTACTCTCTGGGCTCAAATTTGAGCCCGGCAACTTTGCCGATGCGGCCGCCACCGTCTCATCGCTCGTATTGTTGGCAGCCATCCCCCCCATCAGCAATGCTGAGATCGTAATGAGGAAAAGGCCGACTACCCAGGCCCTGCGGATATTCATGAACTCTCCACCTGCGTTAATTTTATATATCGCTTAAATGTCAATCCTATATATAATTTATGTCTTTCTTGCGGGCACCGACAGGCCTGCAGCCAACCGTTCTGCTGTAAATTTGGCGGCGCTGCCCTTCCGGGATGGCAGACTCCTTCTCCCCTCCCTATATATTTCTGTCTCTCGCTCTCAAGTGTCTTTGGGCCAGGCTTGGGCGCGGAAAATCAGTCGTCACAGACTTCTATTGTATTTTTCTGCTTTTCCATCTTGACAAATCACTCGTTATCTCTCTGGCTTCTTTGCCCTCTCGTGCTGACAGACCCAGTTTGGCAGGATCAGTTAAGTAATTTTCGTTTATATGGAATGTTCGGATCTTTCGGCGAAATCCGTATTGCATTTCATGAAGACCGGCACGGCTGCCCGGTGGCCCTCTCAGACTGCAGAGTCCCTCAATTCCGCAATAACTCGCCAATCCGAACCATTCGGTGCCATTCTGGCTCCGATGGAACGTTCATGAAGCCGGTCTTCCCGCCATCCGAACGGTCGCTTTCAGATCGGCACTGAGCCGAGGTGACGTTCGTTCGATACCAGCTTTATCTATCGTTCTTGAAATGGGGACCTTGCAGTGGGAGATGGTGCCGGGGCGGAATTCCGCCATTTTCCCCTGGAGATGGTGGTACAGCACAAATCCGAAGGCCGGACGAGCTTCTCCCGGTCAAGTCCCGAAAATGAGGGCTTGCCTCTGGCAGGATTAAGGATATGATGTACCTGTTCGTGTAGGGATACGGGCAGGTGCCCGCATATTTGGCAGTCCCCTGGCTGCCGGACCTCCTATTGCCGCAGCCAGATGGGTGGCAGATACGGGCAGAAACCTGCGAAAAGAAAGCCGTAATGAGCGACCAAGATGGCCTGCCGCATGATCGAGAGGTGAAGGCGATAACAAAGGTGATTGAGCTCTCTGGAATAGAGAAGTCGTTTCGCATTGGCGACAGCGTTGTCCAGGTGCTGAAAGGCGTGGACCTGTCCATAGAGCAGGGCGAGTTCGTGGCCCTTATGGGCCCTTCTGGAAGCGGAAAATCCACGCTTATGAACCTGGTGGGCTGCCTGGACTGGCCCAGCAGCGGGCGCTATCTGCTGCACGGTCAGGATGTAAGCGGCAGGTCTGAGGACGAGTTGGCCCGTATCAGACGCCACGACCTGGGATTTATATTCCAGACCTTCAACCTGATCAGCCGCATCTCGGTGAGAAAGAATGTGGAGATGCCCATGGTCCTGGCTGAAGTACCCAGGGATCAGAGGGAGAAGAGAGCAGCAGAGCTACTGCAGCAGGTGGGCCTTGAGCACCGCATTGATTACAGCCCTCTCAGGCTCTCCGGCGGAGAGCGTCAAAGGGTGGCCATAGCCCGGGCACTCGCCAACGATCCAGGCATAATAATAGCCGACGAGCCCACCGGAAACCTGGATCTTAAGAGCAGCGATGAGGTAATGAGCATCATGAACAGGCTTAACCGGGAGGGGCGCACCATAATCATGGTCACCCACAACCCGGAGATAACCGCCACCTGTAGCCGGATCATCCGTCTGCGGGACGGTCGAGTTTTGGGGGAAGGGCCTTGAAGGCTTTATTCGCATTGACGATCATGCTGATGACTTTGGCGGCATCGGCTTACACATTTCACATGCCTGTGGAGATAGATTCCACTACGACTCCAGAGGTGCTGATGCCTGGGGATACTGCCGTTCTGGCCATCCATATGGAGAACGGCGCGGCGGAGTACGGGGTGGGTGGCGAAAACGCCCGCGGTGCCACCGTCTCAACTCCTGTCCAGAGGACTGATCTGGAAGGCTCGGCTGAGATAGAGGTTCTGAGCGGGGACTTTGAGGATGTGGGACTGATAGGCCCGACGGATCGAGTGGTCCTCTACTACAAGATCAGGGCTGAAGAAGACATCCCGGATGGAACCTACTTCCTGAACTTCACTGTCCATGCCGGATACGACAAAGAGACCATCGGCCGCAGGATCCCGGTAAGAATCGACTCGTCAGGCTTGGGGCTGGCCAGGGCAGATTCGGCTGGCATATCCACCATAAGCCTGAACGTGGCAAATCCAAGGGCAAACACCCTCAACGCCGTCACTATAGTCCCCGAGGCCAGTGGAGTTACATTCTCACCAGAGGAATACTATGTTGGCACAATGGACCCGGACGAGGTCTTCACGATAAGCTTCCGCCTGGAGCCAAGCCAGCCCAACCAGCCAATTCAGAACGCCCGCAACCTCTCATTCTATTCCAGGTTCAAGAACGGGGATACGTGGCATCGTTCTGAAAAGTACAACACCACGTACTCGCCAGCTCCCGCTGCCTCTTCGGGAAGCCCGCTTTTGCCGGCTGCGGGGGTAGCAGCTCTCTTGCTTGTCGGTGCGGCGATATTTATTTGGAGGAGGCGTCTTTCAAAGGCCTACTCGGCGGGGAAGGAGGCCTAAAGCCTGAAGGTGCGCTGCATTGGCCAGGTGGCTACATGAGGCTTGCCGACATCCTGGAGTATATACTGATCAGCTTCAAGGCGGATCGGTTCAAGACCTTCATGTCCAGCCTCGGCATAATCATCGGCGTGCTCTCGATAGTGGTCATGCTATCCATGGGGGAAGGACTCTACAGCGGTGTGTTCAGCGAGTTCAAGGGCCTGGACCTCGATGTGATAAACGTAGTTCCCGGGACCTGGAGCGGTGGCGGCGGCCCCCAGAGCTTCCGCACCTCCCAGGAACCTGCCAAGTTCACAGATAAAGACGTGAAGGCTCTAGACAACGTCGTTGGTGTCAGGTCTGCCTCGCCTCGCAGCCAGTCCAGCGCGGTTGTATCATTCAGGGGAAAGAACGCTTCAAGCGGCATAATAGCGGTGTCTCCGGAGACCGAAGACGCCCTGAGGGAGAAGGTGGGCACTGGCCGCTTCCTCATGGAGTCCGACTACAAGGCAGCGGTGATCGGCCAGGGTGTCTCTGAGAATCTATTCCGCATGAAGATCTCGCCTGGCAGCCGCATCCGCCTGTACCGGGACGATCGCTGGATCGACGTAAAGGTGGTTGGAGTGCTCGAGGAGGAGAAAGAGTCCGGAAATTTCGGATCGGATCCCAATCAGCGAATATACATAACTCACCGGGCATATGAAGAGCTGCAGGGGCAGGACAGCTATTTTTATCAGTCCATCGAGGTGACGGTCCACGATCCGACCACAGTCGATACGGTTGTGGATCGCATCCTGCAGGAGCTCAAGAGGTACCACAAGGATGAGGCCTTCTCAGCGGTCACGCCTCGGGCCATGCTTGCCTCTTTGGAGAGCATACTTACTATGATCAGGCTGGTCCTGGGAGGGATCGCAGCCATATCGCTGGTTGTGGGCGGAATCGGAATCTCAAATGTGATGATGCTGACAGTCAGGGAAAGGATCCGGGAGATCGGCACCATGAAGGCCATCGGAGCCACTACCCGGGATATCCGCAGGCAGTACTTCCTCGAGGCTGCTATGCTTGGCCTGGCCAGCAGCCTGATCGGTGTCGTGCTGGGCGCGGCAATCTCAGTGGCCATCGGCAGCCTGGCGAACCTTCCATCCCTCGTGACAGCGTCATCGGTGGCAGTTGGCCTGCTCTTCGGCACTCTTGCAACCACCCTGGCTGGGGCGTACCCTGCAAACAAGGCAGCCAAGCTGGACCCGATAGAAGCCCTCAGATCCGAATGATGACAGAAAACCCGAGAAAAGTCCGAAAATTATAAGGCCTGAGAGCGAGCAGAGAGGAGATCTCGGGGGTTATCTGATTGAATCTAGACGTAAAGGTCATGCCTGGTCCAGAGGTCGGCACGTCTGGCCGGCCAGCCGCCAATCCTCGCGCCTGGTTGGCAGCGCTGATGATATCGTTGCTTCTACTGCCGGCAAGCTGTCTTGCTTTCGGAGCAACAGGCAGCAACAGGCCGGTGGACTGGATGACGCCAGGCTCTCAAAGCGGCCAGATCCAGACGATTCTGCAGCCCGATTATCTGAATCCCTACTCTGTCGGCCGGCCCGACTGGGACCCCTACGGTCCTGGAGGCTACGGCGATGCATTTCCAAGGGCTGCATGGGATCCATACAGTCCTTCTGCCACCCAGAGCTGGATATTGGAGCTGGCCGATCCGGCAGCTGTCGGCTTGACCATAAACGATGATCCCAGGACGGCAAACCAGCTGTTCCTCCAGCAGGGCCCGATCCTAACCACTCAGGGAACGGTCGTTCTGGGAGACCCCATAGTTCTGTGGTTACGGGTTCTTCGACCAGGGCCTCTGATCCTGTACGACTCCGGCCAGCAGGTGTACTCCAGCGGATTTGCCGCTGCCGGATGGTACAGGCTTAGCGGAGGCCATGCCGAGATCCTGTCGCCTCATATCTTCGCGGCCATAGCCTCAGGGCGGGCGAGCAACAACGTATCTATCAGGGTCGATCCTGGCGGCTACAACACCGCTAACAGCCTTGTTGGCCGTGTAGTCGATCCCCTTGGTCGGGGCATACCCGGGGTTTCGGTGCTAATAACGAACAATGAGGGCGGCAGGTTCAGCCGGACGACGGATATGTTCGGTTACTACGGGATGGACCTACCCTCTGGATACTACGTGATCCAGGCCCAGTACCCCGGTTTCGCCTTTGGCCTCGGATACGGGCGGGTGTGGCTGGGAACGGTCTCGGCGGCGACGACTATCGTTGGAGTGCCGGAAGACTTCTCCTCTTCGGCTGGGCCTGCCATGGATGGCGCACCGCCCGTCTGATCCGCAGTCTCGCGGCCGCTGCTCTCGGCCGCGGCCGGCGGAAATTATCTTCGCCGGCGATTCTTTAAAGCTCGCGCCGTGACAACTACTATCGAGATCGAAAAAAAACCTTCAGGTGCCTGATCCCGGCGGGTACACAATCGCCCAGATGGCCGCCGGGCTGGCAGGATATCAGAGGTTCATAAATGGAAGCATCTGCCCCGGGCCGGGGTGAGGAAGAATCGTTTGCGATCCTCCCTGCCCATATTGAAGCCCTGCCCTCTAGTTCCGCCTGGGCACCGGCGGCTTCTTAGCGGTAAGCTTGAATCCTATGGCCAGCATCATCAGGAATACAAACAGTACCAGCAAGGCCTGGAGATACTCGACGACTGTGATCAAGTCCATGAAACCACCTTATCTCTGTCTCCTTTTCTTTTCCTGATAAAGATTTTGGTTTGAAGGGGCAGGCTCTTCTGAGACTCTGGCCGGGATCGATACGCGGTGGGAGTGGCCGCTTGGACAGTCTCCGCGTCCCTGATACAGCTCTGATCGATCGGCGGTGACGCGATGGGATATTCGAATTCTCAGATAATCCTGGGCATAATTTGAGCCAGCTATGTGGCTTTTCTTCAGCTGGCCAGGGCCCCACGCCGCCGGGGCTGGATTAATCTGCCAGCCGAAAAAGACCTCGCTCTCAACAGCTAAACAAAGAAATTGCTGGACACAGGTCTTTGTGGTGTCATAACAGGGCATTCAGACCTCAACATCATAAGTCTTCATAATTTTTAGGGGCAGATCTCAAATATCTATAAATCCGCTCCATCCGGGGTAGGTGATAAAGGGGCATAGAAATGAGCGAACATATCAAGACCAAAGACGAAGTATTCGAGGCTATCGAGAAGCATAATGTCAGGTTTATCAGGATCTGGTTCACGGATGTCCTGGGCATGCCGAAGAGCTTTGCCATCAACACCACCGAGCTTGAAGGAGCCTTTGAGGAAGGGATGGGTTTCGACGGCTCTTCCATCGAGGGATTTGCCCGAATCCACGAGAGCGACATGGTTGCCAAGCCAGATCCGACAACGTTTCAGATACTTCCCTGGAGGCAGCAGGAGAACTCAGTGGCCAGGATGTTCTGCGACATCCTAAACCCGGACGGAACTCCCTATGAGGGCGATCCCCGTTACGTGCTCAAGAGGAACTTAAGCCGGCTCAAGGACAAGGGCTACTCCTTCTACGTCGGCCCGGAGCTTGAGTTCTTCTACTTCAAGAACGAGAAGGGCACCGAGGTACTGGACACCGGCGGGTACTTCGATCTGACCACCCTTGACGCAGCCAGCGATCTGCGCCGCGACACCGTGCTCACGCTGGACTCCATGGGGGTCGATGTCGAGTACAGCCACCACGAGGTGGCCCCGTCCCAGCACGAGATCGACCTGCGATATAAAGATGCACTGGCCATGGCCGACACCGTCATGACCTACAAGATCGTGGTCAAGGAGATCGCCCGGAAGTACGGTTATCATGCAACATTCATGCCGAAACCCATATTCGGCCAGAACGGCTCAGGGATGCACGTCCACCAGTCCCTTTTCAAGGGCAGCAAGAACGTCATGTTTGATCCTGCAGACAGATATCACCTCTCAGATGAGGCCAAGTACTACATAGCAGGTCTGCTGAAGCACGCGCCTGAGATCACCGCGGTCACCAACCAGTGGGTGAACTCATACAAGAGGCTGGTCCCAGGATACGAGGCCCCGGTCTACATCTGCTGGGCCAGGCGCAACAGGTCAGCCCTCGTCCGGGTTCCCATGTACAAGCCCGGCAAGGAGAACGCCACCAGACTTGAGTTCCGCAGCCCCGACCCGGCAGCCAATCCCTACCTGGCCTTCTCGGTCATGCTGGCGGCAGGCCTGGCCGGAATCGCCAACAAGTACGATCTGCCTGCGCCCCAGGAGCAGGACGTGTACCACATGTCGGATGAGCAGCGCGCTTCCGCAAATATCGGTTCGCTTCCCGGAAGCCTTAACGAGGCAGTGGGACTCACCGCCCGCAGCAAGCTGGTCAGGGAAGCCCTGGGCAATCACGTCTTCGAGGCGTTCTTGGCCAACAAGACCGCGGAATGGGACGCGTATCGCATGAACGTCACCCAGTGGGAACAGGAGAGGTATCTGCCCATACTCTGATCCCCTGGCTGACAGACAAGCGGGACACTGGGGGAGTTTTCCGGCCTCCCCCCATAATTCTATTCGCTCTCCCGCCGATGAAAGCCTCATTTTGGCGTTTGATTGGGCGTAAATATCCGAGGTCTTCAGATGATCCATCGTTTCACCCCTGCCCACACCGTTCATAATTTATCTGAAAACTTCACAAATATCTATAAAGATCTTCGTGCTATCCCCATTGGGCACCGACGCTTACCGTTATCGATGCGGTATGCGTGGAGCGGCTCTAGGGCGTCTCAGGGCCTCTTGAGGGGGCCTGGCAGTTCCGGAGTTTGATGATCACATGACTAGGCGAACCAGAAGGCGACTGATCGAGAAGGAGATCTGTTCCTGTTCCATATTCGGGGCAATGAACAGGTCCGGCGAAAGGTTTGGAGGCGGCGGGGTCATCGAGGCCATAGCCAACATGCATGTGCGAGGCAACGGTCTTGGCGGTGGCTTTGCAGCCTATGGCATTTACCCGCATTACCGGGACTACTACGCCTTTCACCTTATGTTCACCGGGACCAGCGAGTCCGTCAAGAGATCCTCCAAAGCGGAGTTCGACGCATTCCTGCACCAGGGCTTCCAGGTGGTCCATGATGAGGAGATACCCTGCGACGACTCGGTCTGGGTGAGGGACCCGCCCCTGGCCTGGCGTTACTTCGTCCTTCCCGATCCCAAGGGGGAGGATGCCAAGCTCTCCGAAGAGGACTACATCGTGGACAAGGTGATGTGGGTGAACACCAGGATCGACAACGCCTACATCTTCTCCTCCGGAAAGGATATGGGAGTCTTCAAGGGCGTGGGATTTCCAGAGGAGATCGGCAGGTACTTCATGCTTGACAGGGAGTACCGGGGAAATATCTGGACGGCTCACGGGCGGTTCCCGACAAACACCCAGGCCTGGTGGGGCGGGGCTCATCCGTTCGGGCTGCTGGACTGGACCGTTGTCCACAACGGCGAGATCTCCTCTTATGGGACCAACCGCAGGTATCTCGAGATGTACGGTTATAAGTGTACTCTGCAGACGGATACCGAGGTGATAACCTACGCAGTGGACCTTCTGATGCGACGGCAGAGGCTGCCAATCGAGCTTGTGGCCAGGATACTCTCCCCTCCTATCTGGAATGCCATCGATCGCATGGGTGAGAAGGAGCGGTCCATAGCCCGCACCCTGCGGATGGTCTACGGCCCGCTGCTCATGAACGGCCCGTTCACCATAATAATAGCCCATCACGGAGAGATGATCGGCCTCACCGACCGCGTGAGGCTGCGGCCGCTAACGGCTGCCGCAAGGGGCGATATGATGTACCTCTCCTCGGAGGAGGCGCCCATCCGGCTGATCTCCCCTCAGCTGGACGAGGTGTGGACCCCCAACGGGGGAGAACCGGTAGTAGGTCAAATAAGATGCTAAAGGATGGTCAAAGATGAAATCATTCATACCTCCCGAGTTCCAGGTCTACAGGGACGAGGATAGGTGCGATCAGTGCAGAGGCTGTGAGCGACAGTGCTCCTTTGGGGTCCACAGCTACGATCAGGACCGCGACAGCATAATCTCAGATGAGTCCAAGTGCGCCGGCTGCCAGCGCTGTGTTATCTTCTGCCCAATGGATGCCTTGACCATCCGTCCAAGCCCATCGTCTTACCGTCCAAACTCCAGCTGGACCAGGGAGAAGATGGACGACCTGAAAAAGCAGGCTGAGACCGGTGGCGTCATCCTAACCGGATGCGGAAGCGACAAGCCTTTCCGCATCTACTGGGACCACATGGTGCTAAACGCCTCCCAGGTTACCAACCCGTCGATAGATCCCCTGCGTGAGCCCATGGAGCTGAGGACGTTTCTGGGACCCAAGCCCGACTTCCTGAAGATCTCAGGCGAGGGAAAGGACGTGGCGATAGAGACCGAGATAGGCCCAAACGTCGTTGTGGAGGCACCAATACTCTTTTCAGCGATGTCTTACGGGGCAATCAGCTACCAGGCGTTCAAGTCCCTGGCCATGGCAGCCTGTGACTTCGGCACGTTCTTCAACACAGGCGAGGGCGGATTGCCCAAAGAGCTCAGGTCAGACTACGGGAGATGTGCCGTTGTCCAGGTCGCGTCAGGACGATACGGCATAGACGCCGAGTACCTGAATTGCGCCGCAGCTGTGGAGATCAAGGTCGGCCAGGGGGCAAAGCCTGGAATCGGCGGCCATCTGCCGGCCGAAAAGGTATCCTCTCTCGTTGCGGAGACCAGGATGATCCCGGAAGGCACCGACGCGATCTCACCGGCACCACATCACGACATATACTCGATTGAGGACCTCTCCATGCTCATATACGCTCTGAAAGAGGCCACCAACTACGAGAAGCCCATCTCGGTGAAGATCGCCGCGGTCCATAATTTCGCTGCCATCGCTTCGGGGATTGTGCGTGCAGGGGCGGATATAATCGCCATCGACGGCTTGCGGGGCGGAACTGGAGCCGCTCCGAAGACTATTCGTGACAATGTGGGGATACCAATCGAGCTGGCCATATCCTCGGTTGACCGACGCCTGCGTGACGAGGGCATACGAAACAGCTGCTCCCTCCTGGCAGCCGGAGGCATACGCTGTAGCGGCGACGTGATCAAGGCAATCGCCCTGGGTGCGGATGGCGTCTATATCGGCACCGCCGCCCTGATAGCCATGGGGTGCACCCTTTGCCAGAAATGCTATACCGGCCGCTGCAACTGGGGTATATGCACCCAGGACCCCCGCCTGGCCGGGCGCATAAATCCGCATATCGCCTCTCGCCGCCTGACCAATCTCCTGCGTGCCTGGTCGGCCGAGATAAAGGAGATGCTGGGCGGCATGGGAATAAACGCCATCGAGAGCCTGCGAGGAAACCGGGACCACCTGAGGGGTGTCGGCCTGTATGAATGGGAGCTGGACGTCCTTGGAATCAAGGGCGCAGGAGAGTGAAATCGTCCATGACCGGACCCAGAAACCCTTCTGATATCGATCACCCCAGCAGCGCCGATCAGAAGCTGCCGTCCCATTTATCAGCCAGGACCGCTGGCCAGGGCATCCCTGATGAGGGCTCCTTGGAGAGATCTGACCCAGGTGATGAGGCTGCGAGCCCAACGGCAGAAACCTCAAACCAGGTATGTGGAGGGGCGGTGGTCGATGCAACCGGGCTCAAGACCAAGGAGCTGAGCGACAGGCTGCGCGATCTGATGCTTGCCGGCACAGGCCGCATGATAGTGAAAAACGCCTGCGGCCAGAGATATATCGGCACCAGGCTTTACCGGCCTGGCCAGGCCAGCCTGCAGATCGAGATATTCGGAACCCCCGGCAACGACCTCGGCGCTTTCCTCAGCGGCCATCGCATACTGGTTCACGGAAACGTCCAGGACGGTGTGGGAAACACCATGGATCGAGGCGAGATCGTGGTGGAGGGCAGGGCCGGTGACGTATTGGGCATGTCAATGCGAGGCGGCCGGATATTCGTGCGTGACGGCGTGGGTTACAGGACCGCCCTGCATATGAAGGAGTACCTGGACCAAAAGCCGGTGGTCGTCATAGGCGGGACTGCTCAGGACTTCCTGGGGGAGTATATGGCTGGCGGAATCGTCCTCGTCCTGGACCTGGGCAATCGGGGCCACCAGTCAAACTTCATAGGCACCGGCATGCATGGCGGGGCGATATTTCTCAGAGGCTCGGTAAATCTCACCCAGCTCGGCAAGGAGGTTGAGATATCCGCCCCCGGCGAAGAGGACCACGCATTGCTGGAAAACCTGATTCACGAGTTCCTCATCCGCTTCCCCGAGCTTGCCGCGCGCCAGGAAGAGCTGCAAAAAAGCCAGTTCGTCAAGCTGACGCCCGTCTCAAAGAGGCCTTACGGCAAGATGTACGCCTATTGACAAGAGATCCGAAAAAATTGTGCGGGGGGCAAAGGTGGTGCAAAGCCAGCAAATGTCGCAGCGATTCCGGCAAGATTGGCCAGGAAGCTCCCTTTTTTTGCGAGCTCGAGGGCTGGCGGTCCCCTCCGCATGGTGACGGGGAGCTAGGAATCCCTCCCAATTTTTCCGATATCCTCTGGGCCTGACAGGGTCTTTCAGTTTGGACAATCGGCGTAATCGAAACGGTTAAGATCGCCGGGCACATCCCCGCAGTGCATGACCTTCTCCCTCTTTCCGGCCGTCGATCTTCGGGGCGGCAAGTGCGTTCAGCTTGTGCAGGGGGTTCCAGGCTCCGAGGTGATCTCCCTGGACAACCCCCTGGCCCAGGCCCGCCGCTGGGCAGATCTTGGCTCGCGGGTCCTGCACATAATCGACCTGGACGGCGCCCTTCAGGGGGTGCGGATAAACGCGCCGATTCTAAAACGCATCGTCGGCGAGCTTGACCTCTACATCCAGGTGGGTGGGGGCATCCGCAGCTACGAGGATGTGAGATCTCTTCTGGACCTCGGTGTGGACCGGGTCATCATGGGCACGGCTGCCCTTCGCCAGCCTGATATGGTCTCATCCCTTTCATCAGAGTTCGGGTCCGAGCACATAATGGTAGCCCTGGATGTCAAGGGAGGCTTTGTGACAACCGAGGGCTGGCAGAGGTCGCTATCCGACAGGGCGGTCGAGCTTGGTCGCCTGTTCCAGGAGCTTGGCGCCGGCTCCATACTGTTCACCAACATAGATACCGAAGGTCAGCAGCGCGGGATCGACCCTGCCCCAACCAGAGACCTGGTGCGGGCTTTGCGTATCCCGGTCGTGGCTGCCGGCGGTGTTACCACGGTTGAGGATGTGCTCATGCTGCGGGATCTGGGAGCTGCAGGAGCTGTTGTTGGAACTGCCATCTATACCGGGACACTGGACTTTTCCCTGGCGTTGGAAGCCCTGAGATCCTGATGAGGCCAGCCGGACACAAGCATTAATACAAAGGGCCATAAAATGCCGCTGGGAATGGTGCGATCATGAGGTCTGGCCGGGCAGAGGTGGAGAGAGGCGGTTCGGTGGCAGAGGTGGCGCTGGATCTTGACGGATCAGGCCAGGTGAGTCTGGAGAGCGGATCCGGCTTCTTGGATCATATGATGCATTCGCTTGCCAGGGTCGGTTCTCTGGACCTGCAAGCTTCGGCCCGCGGCTCATCAGCCTGGAGGTGCCAGGTGCTTGGTCTGGGACTTGGCCAGGCACTGGACCAGGCACTTGGGTCCAGGTCAGGCATCCGGCGATACGGATGGGCTGCGGTGCCAATGGACGAGGCCTTAGCCCAGGTTGCCCTGGACCTTAGCGGTCGGCCTTACCTGGTGATTAGGGGCGGACTCTCAGGCGATATGGTGGCGGATATGGAGGCGGGCGGGCTTCGTCAATTTCTGGAGGCGCTGACGGTGGGCGGCCGCCTGACCATGAACCTGCAGCTAACGGGCGAAAACGACCATCACATCGTGGAGAGCGCCTTCAAAGCACTGGGACTGGCGCTTTGGCAGGCTGCCGGCCCCGGCAAAGGCGGTGTCCTTAGCACAAAAGGGGTGCTCTAAGGGCCCGCAAGCTCGGGCCACATAGCCTGGCAGAGAAGTGGGCCCGAGCTGAAAAATTCCCTTTTTGGCTACTCGAACTCTATGGTCCCGGGCGGCTTTGGGGTAATATCGTAGACGACACGGGCAACGCCGGGAATCTCCCCGCTGATGCGGGACGATATCTTGCGCAGGACCGGCCATGGCAGCTCCATCACGTCTGCCGTCATCGCATCGCGTGATGTGACCGACCGCACTGCAACTATCCAGCCGTAAATCCGATTGTCCCCTTTAACGCCAGTGCCCTTTCCAACAACGGCAGCGAAGGCCTGCCATGGCTGGTAAGATCCGACCTCCTCCTCGACGATGGCATTGGCGGTCCGCACGACGTCCAGCTTCTCCTTGGTGATCTCCCCAACGATTCTCACCGCCAGTCCAGGGCCCGGATAGGGCATCCTCTCGGATATCTCAACAGGCAGATCAAGCGCCCTGGCGACCTGCCTGACCTCGTCCTTGTACAGGTCCCGCATGGGCTCGACTATCCCCTTGAACTCCATGCGCAGAGGCAGCCCTCCCACGTTGTGGTGGGCCTTTATCCCGCCTTCGGACTCTATGCGGTCTGGGTAGATGGTGCCCTGGATCAGAAAATCCGCTCCGACCCTGGCAGCCTCCTCCTCGAATACCCGGATGAACGTCTCTCCCACGATCTTGCGTTTGGCCTCCGGATCTGTGACCCCAGACAGAGCGCTCAGAAATCGGTCTCCCGCATTGACGCGGACAAGGCCGAAGTGCCGGAATAGCTGCTCGATCCGCTCAGACTCGAACTGGCGCATCAGGCCGCTATCCACGTAGACCGGGACCAGCCGATCTCCCAGCGCCCGGTGGGCCAGCACCGCTGCCGCGGAGCTGTCCACCCCGCCGGAAAGGCCGATGATGGCCTTGCCCTGCACCTCCCGGCGTATCTCCTCCACGGCCTCATCGATAAAACGCTGCACGTCCATGCTGACAAAAAGGCCCACATCCAGCATAATAGGCTTGCGGTGAGGCATGGATTGCGAAAATCATCGATACACTGCAACAACCCTGGCAGGACCATACTCTTTTCTGAGATCTAGATAAGGCCTATATGAGCCGTAGATGAAAAATAGGGTTTTAAGCCAGGCTGCATACAGAATGGTTGATGAGTGGGTGATTGGACAGGGAAAAGTTGGCGCGTAGGGGAGTGGCTCGGGCGGCGGCCAATTGCCGCCCGAGAATACTGCAAGTGCATGGCACTGGGAAGCCCACCCTCCTCTTCTCAGATGCCATGTCAGGAGCCTTTCGGGCATCTGCCGTTTGACCTTCTTCTCAAATTCGCTCAGAAAGGCTCCTCCTCCTGACCTTTGCCGACGAGATCCTTACAGGGGTCTTTCTTTTGCCTCTTCTCAAGTCGATCTCTTGCCTTCTGGCAAACGAGCATCGATTTCGAGCATGGGACCCTGCCACTGCCTGCGATCCTGAACACCTTTCAAAGAGCCTTCCGGCTTTCTTGCCAATGATCTCTCACCTCTGGCACAGGCATCCCAGATCCAGGGGCGGCTTTCTCCCTTTCTTGCTGCTCTTGCGGGCCTCTGCCCGTGTGGATATATTGAGATCCCCAATGCCGAAAAATCCCAGCATCCGGCCTTCTGCCGAAGTCCTGCTGAAGGCCAGTCCTGACATGTTGGACTGAATCTCCAGCATGCTCTTGCTGCTGCGCAGCTCTGCCCGGGAGCTCAGGTTCAGGCGGGGGCAGTAATGATGGCGCTGCAGGAACTCGTCACTCATTCTATCGTTCCCGGCATACGTCTCCGAGCTCCAGGGGCTGCTCAAGTCGATTCTTCTGCGGGTCAGGTTAAGGACTATCGGCGACGATCTGGCCACAAACGATCGGCTGGCCCTTATGCTTGTCCCCAGGTAATGCAGTTCTTCTTCCGACCGGTAGTCCCCCGTCCCGCTCTCCTTCATGAGCAGGGTGTGCCCTGGGATCGACCTGATCCTGGCAGGAGCTGATGCAGTTCGGTTGATACCGCCTCCGCTCACCGTTACCTGGTTCTTCACCAGATGGCTATCTTTTCGCGTGGTCAGGCTGCGGCGCACCGAGACCATGCCGGTCCCCGAAACTTGGCCATCTCCGTCAACCTCTGCATAACCCTTGGACATCCGGAGCTTCACCGTTATACGTCCGTGCTGTCCGGGCGGCAGGTCGCGAAAAGTCCAGCGGTTATTGGTGCCAGGATCAGGAGACGGGTCTGCCTCCACCAGGCCAGCTCCTGCCGGATAGTGTTCGGTGACGGTGACGTCGCCAGGATCTTCCCGGTTATTTGCATAGACTATGTAGTAGGTCATCGTGGAACCTGCCCCATATGTGCGCTGCTTCGACCTCTTGATCGCTTCCCTCTCCATGGCCTCGAAGCTCACCACTTCCTCTCCCATCCGGACCCGATCAACCAGGCAGGAGCTGTTGGCGCCTCTCAGTCGCAGATATATCTTGACCACTTCCAGCTGGCCAACCCTGTCCAGGAGGCCAGACCATGAGAGCCCTTTTCCAACCAGGGCCGGGTCCTTGCTGAGGGTTCGTCCGGTCATCTCCATCAGGTTCAGTTCGGTCCATTCCCGAAGTGCTGGTTTGCGTGTCATGTCCCATCTTGCAGCCGAGAAGATCAATCTGGCATCCTCTGGCCTTGAGCTGCTGTATTTGCCGTCATTGTTGCCATCCAGGTGGATCTCGATCTCCAGCTCTGCGGCCCCTGAAAGCGGCATGACCCCCAGATCAAACCGCCCGATCTCGTGCAGGGCGAACGGCTCGAACGGGATCAGCGAGATGCTTTTGGATCTGCCATCGTTGCGCACGCAGAAGTATGCCGAGGATGAGCCGTGCAGGCTATCGACTGTCGTCGGCTCCACGACACCGCTAGGGGCTTTGGAGTACCGGTAATCGTAATCTGTCATGCCCTGCCCGGGTGATAGGGCCAGAATGATCACAAATATTGCTACTATCATGCTCACTACTATTACCATCTCTTACTAAAATAATTCGATTGAATTTATTAATTTATTTCGGACTATTTTCGACCCTCTATAAGCCCTTGATCAATGGTTCGGCCTAGATCAATCCAATATAACCTCTACATGAAAAAAACCCATTTAAATCGTCAAGCCGTAGGGGTGTCTGGCGGGGTTTGGGGCGTGGGGAAAGATTCGCCGTGAATGCCCCGGAAAAGAGGCCTGCCTGAACTGTGGAGACATGCCCTGATCTCTTGGGGACGTCTCCTGTGCGGTTTGTGCCAGACTTCGGGGCAATCCCGTCACAATAATGGAAGATATTCATTGGACTATACCGCGGGATCGGGAAAGTCGCCTGGAAAAGCGGCTTTGCCCTCCCTGTGGAATTGGGGTGAGTGGAAATGAGATTTAGGGCTGCAATAGCCTTGGTTGCGCTGATGATGGTCTTCACCTCATCGGCTTATGGAGCAATAACGCAGAGCATAAGCATGTCGGCATCTGGAGGACAGGTCAGCCAGAGCGCCATAAACACCGCATACCTGAGCGGAAACTATCAGACCCTCAATCAGAGGATATCCCAGAGCGCTTCCGGATCCAGTGTCTCGCAGTCTGCAGTCAATCTGGCCATGGTCGATGGCAACTACAACTCCGTCACCCAGGGCATCAGACAAAATGCTGTGGGGTCTACCGTCTCCCAGTCTTCAGCCAACATGGCCATATTCAGAGGGGATGGAAATCAGCTGGGGCAGGCTATAATCTTCAATGCCCGGGGCAACGAGGTATCCCAGAGCGGCCTCAACCAGGCCTATATGACCGGCGACGGAAATTCACTGGTCCAGGGCATATCAGGCTATGTGACTGCCTTGAATCCCTATCGTCCGGTTGACCCATCCCAGGACTTCCAGAACAAGGCATACCTCAACGGCTATCAGAACAGTGTGGTGCAGGGCATATACGGCAGCGTTAACATGGGCAACAGAAACATGCCGATCAATCAGTACGGCCTGAACTACATCCAGACCTACAACGAGGTCTCAAATCCCAACTTCCAGCAGGGCATCAAGTTCAACGCCAGGACCGGCCCGCGGGCCCCCATCCACCAGGAGAGCTACAACCAGGTCACATCCGGTCACTGGTAAACCTGGCAGCCAGCAGTTATCGGGATTATCAGGTCTGGGCAGGATCGGTCAGTGATCCAGATCGAATGGCATTCGTGAATTGGGCCGTACAGGCGCCCTGGCTGCGCCAGGCCCCAAGGCCGTTTGCCAGCAGCTCCCGATGCTGTTGGTCCGGCCTCATGTGGGCCGGCTCCTTTTCTCAAATGTTCGTTTTCCAGAAAGATCGATCGGGCTCCGGGCCGGCAGGTAGATGCTGGCTGGGTTGATCGCGGAAAATCTCCGCAGCAGCCTTGTATTCAGGCCGCCTCTCACGGCACCTGGCATTTTTTTCCCCGCCAAACCGGCAAGGATGGCGACGTGATGAATCTCACAAGCCATCCGGGGATCTAATGCATGCGAGTTCTCTTTTCTGAAAGGTTGCCTGGCCTTCTATCGTCACGCTCTCCGGCAGCCCTCCGAGTCGGGCCTTGATTATCAGATCGGCCAGCTCCTCCTTCATAACCCTGCAGATGCCTATGATTGATGTCGTCGGCCTGGCGTTGACATCAACGACCCGGGGCAGGTCTCCAACGACCATATCTATTCCGGCATAGCCGCGCAAGCCCAGGGCCGAAGCAGCTCTTCTGGCCACATCCCAGATCTCGTCAGCCCGGGGTGACGGGTAAGGGACCTGGCTTCCCTGGTAGGTGAAGCCGTCTTTATCCATCTCGATCAGCTGGCGGTTGATGGTAAGCGGCAGAAAACCGTCGCCGCAGATGAAAGAAGCGCTGAGGGATATACCCTGGACGTAGCGGGTGGCGATGAAGCCCTCAGGCCTTTGGCAGAATGAGGAGATGCGGACATCCTCCGATCCGCAGCCAAAGCGTGGCTTGATCACGTAAATCTGGCAGCCTTTTGGGGGCGACTCGCCCTCCTCCACCAGATCGGCCACCGGGACGCGGGCCCTGGCGAGGGCCCTGGTGCACTCAAGCTTATCCGCACACAGCCTGGCTGCCTCTGGATCGGCTCCCAGATTCGCCCCGCGTGCCTCAAGAATCTCGAGATATTCGGGGGCCAGCTCGTCAGGAGCGATGACGAGGCCGGCATCGCATGGGGCAGACCTCAGGAACCTGGCAAAGCCCTCCTGCCCCGCCACCTTATGCGGCCTGCCTGCCAAAATTTGCGGGCCGCTGGTTGGGTAGTCCACATGGTGCCCCATTCTCTCAAAGCTGCCAGCGAGGGCGGCCAGCATGGCTGTGCCCTCCACCTGGCAGGTCCCGCCCATGCCGCAGGCCATGGCGTACTCGGCCAGGATGATCCTCAATCTCGACGAAGCGCCCCTATCATCTGACATATATCTCGACGTCTGGCAGACAGCTGAAACTATGGCCCACGATCTCAATACTGCCTGGCCAGATAGGTGGTGGCGAAAGTTTGCTTCCCGCAGATGAGACACGGCCGGTCGGGCTGCTGCTGCCCGTCACGCGCCTCTCCAAGCAGGTTGGCACCCACCCTGTCCTCCATCTCGTGACCACAGTCCACTGATCCGCACCAGGCAGCCCTTGCCACTCCGATGAGGGTCTGCTCTCTTGCCTCCTCTACGTTGTGGACATCCTTGATCTTGGACTTCATCAGCTCCAATGCCCTGCTGTACAGAACCGCTGAGAGATCCTCTGCTTCCTTTACCACTGCCGATCGAACATCTGATATGGGCACGGTCTTCTTGACCCCGTCCCGTCTGACCATGGTCACCACGCCGTTCTTTATATCGCGGGGCCCAAGCTCCAGACGGATTGGCACTCCCCGTAGCTCCCACTTGTAGAACTTGGCGCCAGGCCGCTCGTCGCTGCCGTCCAGGACCACCCTTATCCTGTCCTGCTTAAGGGCCCCCTCCAGCTGGCGGCAGGCCTCGAGTATCGGCTCCTTCTCCCCGAAGATTATCGGCACTATCACGACCTGTGTGGGCGCCACCAGCCACGGCAGGATAAGGCCGCGATCGTCTCCATGAACGGATATCAGGGCAGCTATGCACCTCTCCGATATGCCGTAGCATGACTGGTTGACGTACTGCTGCTCACCCTTCTGGTCCTCGTAGGTTATCTCGTAAGTGCGGGCGAAGTTCGTGCCCAGCAGGTGAGCAGTCCCCACCTGAAGCGTCCGTCCGTCTGGCATCACAACGTCCAGGGCGATGGAGTAGTCGGCTCCGGGGAACTTGTCCCACGAGGGGCGCTTGCTCTCCAGGAATGGCACGGCCAGGCGGCGGTAAAACTCGGCGTACCTCTTGACTGCCACCTCAACCTGTTCGGCAGCCTCATCCCATGTGGCATGGGCGGTATGGGCCTCCTTGAACGACGTGATCTCCCTCAGGCGGATGAGCGGCCTGGTATGCTTCGTCTCATAGCGGAACGTATTGATGATCTGATATACCTTAAGCGGCAGGTCGGCATGGGACCGGATCCAGAGCTTGAACATGGGATATATGGCAGTCTCGCTGGTTGGCCGCAGGGCTAGCTTGACATCCAGGGGGGACGTCCCACCATGTGTCACCCAGTAGACCTCGTCCTCGAATCCCTTGATGTGATCCGCCTCCTTCATGAACTCCTGCTCGGGTATCAGGAGCGGGAACTGGGTCTCATAGTGATCGGGGTCGAGCAGCTCCCGGATGATGCCATAGACGCTGCGGCGCAGGGCGAATCCGAATGGGAACCAGACGCACATGCCCTTGACCGGGTACCTCACGTCTATGATCTCGGCGGCCTTGAGCAGCTCATGGTACCACTCGCTGAAGCTGGATTTGGGTGGCAGCTTTGCTTCTTTTGACTCAGGCCTGCTATCCTGTCCCCTTCCCTGACCTTTCTTGACATCGGATGAAACATCTTGTGAATTCGGGTCCATAATCACGACCTCACCGGGATGCCAGGGATATGGCAATGGGTGTGATAAAGCTTTCAATTGCAGCCGCAAGGAGCAGAAGCGGAGCTGCCCAGAGCAGAAGGAATCGCACGCATAAGAATGCCTCTTTTCGCAGATCGGTCTTCTCCCCGATCAGGGAGAGGAGCAGCAGATGGCCCAGGCGAAGCCCCATGGCTATGCTCACCAGGACGACCGGAAGCTCGATGATGCCGTGGGGCAGTATGCCGGCAGCCAGATAGGCCACCCCCTGGTTGTGGATCACCTGGTAGGAGACGACTCCCAGCACTATCCCGTTGGATGTGACCACAAGCATTGGTATGAGGCCAAGCCCCAGCCCGAGGAGGATGGCCATGGCACATGCCAGCAGGTTCTTTGCAAATATCACGATCAGGATCTTCCAGGGAGGAAGCGCAGCTATCCATTTCAGCATCTCCAGCTCCTTCAGCCACAGATCGATGAACTCCTGATCCTGGCTGGCAGCCAGATAGCCCATCAATGCTGTGCCGAAGAACAGGACCACAGAGAGGGCGATGTAGCCGCCCAGCTGGCGCAGATATATCAGGTCATCCTTAAGCGACATGCGTCTTCCACATCTGATCCAATCCCAGGGTTTATTTAAGGCTGCCGAGCAGCCGCTCGTTCGGCTGTTCGCTCTGGCTCGCATCGCCATCTGCTCAGCAGCGCAAGCGTGATGTAAAAGGCGGTCTCGGCCAGAGCACATACTGCGGCAGGAATCGCTGCACGCTGCCCGAATATAAGCAAAGCCATCGCTGCGGTCAGCCCCAGGTTCTTGTAGGAGCCGAAGAGCGTAAGGGTTATGCGGGTCTCCCTGTCTGAACCGAGGGCTCCCAGAATCAGGAACGCAACTGCACCCGTCAGGAATGTGCGGGCCACAGCGATGAGGCCTGCGTCCAGCATCTGCACTTCCCACAGGGCGTCTTGGTTGGCTCCGACCACGAGGTAGGTGACCAGAAATAGGCCGAGGGTTACGGGCAGGTCGGGATTTAGTCCCAGCAGGTGAACTTTGCGGGAGATGAAGAACGGCAGCACTATCAGCAGCAGGACAGCCTGACCAACCTGCAACATCCCGGCACCGCTAACATGGGCGAATGCGAATATGATCATGGGTGTTAGCACCAGGCCTGCCAGGTAACAGATCGATTCTGTCAGCACTGCTAAAGAGACGTCGCCTCCAAGAAGACGGGACAGCGGCACGACCGCTATGGCTGGGGGGACCGCTGCCATGACCAGGTACCCCTGGCGCAAAGCCGGATCGTTCAGTCCTTGAGATAGCGCAATTATGACTCCTGAGAGGAGCAGATAGTTGAGCATCAGGCCGGCTGCCGCTTTCTTCAGGCCGGACGCCCGCTCCAGCCTCACATCCTGCAGGGAAAATGTCATCGCCAGCAGCAATGACGGGATGATCAGCCATTCCCAGCCGGCAGCCGGATACGCCAGTCCAAGCGCCACTGCTGCAGATAAGGGGAATGCAGGAGACTTTTGGAGTGACAGTGCTCTCATGGTGGCTCTTTCCGATCCATCTTTCTGGGGCTTTCCCAAGAAAGAGTGTGCTTTGCCGTCTTTCTCAGATCTCCATCTCAGCCGGTCCAGATCCGGCTCATGTAGTAAGCGCCGAAAAGGACCAGGAAGGCGCCGCAGCCAAATAGCACCCAGCGGTAAGACGTCTCAGAGAGCAGGCTTCTGCCCCTATCGATGCTTGTTGAGATCAGGGTGTACCAGCTGAAGTCAGCCCCCCAATGTCCTATCATGAACACTGCGGCCAGGGCGAGGCTTTCGCGTGTCCCTTCCATCAGCATGGCTGAACCAACCGATAGCCACCAGATCCAGAAGTATGGATTAGCGGCGCTGGTGAGGGCGCCTGCCAGGTAGGGATTGGAGGCCAGGCCTGAGCTTTGATAAAGGCTTGCCTCTTTAGCTCCTCGAAGGGTGAGCAGCCCAAAGGCCATCAGTGATAAGCCGCCGATGAGGGAGAGCGGTGTGCGGTAGGTCTCCGCTGCCACATTGAGCCCGAGCGTAACAAGCAGGAATATGGGGGCCTCCACGATCGCGTGGCCTAAAGTGACCTTTGGTCCAACGCTCCATCCGCCGGTGAGTGAGGAGTTTACAGTGGCTACCAGGGTGGGCCCTGGAGCCAATGCCCCGGTCAGCCCGACGACAAAAGCCATGGCCAATACCTCAAGCGCGGACATATGATCCAAAAAAGTCCTCCGGACGCCTAATACCTTTGGGTCGTTTTGGCGACGGGACCCTCTCTCTTTGAAGTTCCCGGGAAGATGGACAGGTCGGGATTCGAACCCGAGGCCTCTACCATGCCAAGGTAGCGATCTTCCGGCTGATCTACCTGCCCTCGGCACCTACCACAGCGAAATGGTTGATAAACATGTCGGTAGGATGGCTGATATTCGCTCCAGTCATGGACATGGAAGACATGGCCGCCGACCGCCGGCGATCTGATGTCCTGGGCCCCTCCATTTTTCCGTCGCTGGCGGGCGTCGTGTCATGGATACTGCCTCGCCTCCAGATAAACCTCCGATTCTTTTTCCAAAAATCCACGGCTGGCACAAGACCGCTTCCATCTCTAATGGACCATCTTTCGCAGAGTGCTTGACACCGAATCACGCAGCGACTCGAGCCCTTCGATCAGCTCCTTGCTCTTCCCCTTCTGATCGATCAGCCGGCCAACGGTCATCTCCTCTGGCCTTGGGTATTCCAGCAGCTTCTGGTGGTCGCTGGTTATTCGGTAATGGTAGTGGCCGTAAGCCACTGTCAGCGTGTAGGCCAGCATCCTTCCGGCTCTCCGGGAAGAGGTCATAACAGCTTGCTTCTCGTCATAGCAGCAACTCGCCCTGGCCTGGCGTAGCTTTACCGATAGGTCGTAGTCGTCGAGCAGCGAGATCTCCGAGTGGCCACCGATGGACCGGTATACATCTGAGCGCACCGCCATATTGGAGCCCAGCATATAGTAGAAGTTCAGCGCAGATAGCAGGCGGTACAGGTCTCTCCAGCGGCTCAATAGCTCAGACCTGATGGATGGATCGGCGTATACGACCGGCCCGGTGGAGGCGTCGTATTTGCCGAGGTTCTTCTCGATTGCCTCCAGCCAGCGGGGGCAGACACTGGTATCGGCATCGGTAAACGCTAACATCTCCCCGGATGCCACATCAGCCCCGTCTCGCCGGGCCCCGCCTATCCCCTGATGTCTCTGGCTCACCACCAGGTCTGCCCACTGCCCGGCCTTCTCCACCGTCCCGTCGGTCGATCCGCCGTCCACGACTATTATCTCGTAATCCCTTCGGTCCATCGACTGTCTTGCGATAGACTGCAGCGTCCCTTCAATGCATTCGACCTCATTGAGGGATGGCAGGATCACGGATATCTTGACGCAGTTCATCTCTCACTTTCCTGACCGAGAAGACTGGATATGACAGCAGATAGGCGATCAGAGGCCAGGCATAATGCAGGGGTATGAGGGCCGACCATGCAGCTGCGGCAACAAGGGCAGCTGAGGAGAGGGCCAGAAAGGCCAGCAAGACTCCGCCCCGCGCCTGCCCAATCGACACAACCGTGGTCTTTGTGCTGCAGAAATCCTCCCGGAAATCCACCATCTGATGAGCTACCAGAGCCTCTGCACCAAGCAGGAAGGCGACAGAGGATGCCAGGACCAGCAACCAGGATGCAGATCCTCCCCCAAGATAGAATCCGCAAGCCACAGGAAGCGCTCCGAACATCAGCCCGTGGGCAGTGAGGTCGGCACCGGGGATCTCCTTGAGGCGGGGTCCGCCTGAATAGGCGGTGAGGAGAAGAAGGTTGAGCAAGGCCAGCGCTGGACCCTGCCACCCACCAGCCATCCATCCAATGGCCATCATCATGATCAGCGAAACGATGATCAATCCCTCGAGTACCCTTCTGGCATCTCTCAGGCTGATCCATCCCATGGCCAGGGGATTTTTCCCAGAATTATGCTTTCCCTTGTGGTTCTGGTCTATCTCAGCATCGAAATAGTTGTTTACAGCGAAGGCGTATCCTATCATAATGATGTAAAGTGCAAGCACCAGCGCTGTCCGGGTAAAGTGGCATCCGGAGAGGCAGGCGCCTGCCAGCGGGAAGGCTGGATAGAAGCGGATCCAGTCTCCGATCCTCATCATCTGGACTGCCATCTTCAAGGTCACAGGTCCTCCGACGATCTCTTCTCTTCGCAAACCCGGCATTTCCCCTGCCCATCCGCAAAGCGGCGATGTATATTGTTGTAGGCGCAGAAGGGTATAATCCTTCCGTCCGGCGTAGCATAGTGTATGCCGCATCTTCGCAGCCTGTTCAGGTCCATATTATACAAATCCTGGAAATGCATCACCCCTATGAACAGTGTCTTTCTGTGAAACTCACGCAGGGCGTCCTTGGTTCCGGACTTGAGCACTCCTCGAAGAAGTCCGGATATGTGGAGGTCTGCAGGGGCCCTGGTCTCATCTATGAAGCTGTGAAGCTGCTTCAGTATAGTCCCCCTGGCTCTCAGACGGCCAAGGGCAGAGCCATCGGACTTCTCGACCGAGTCCTTGATCCTCTCCATCAGCCTTTCCACATCCAGAAAGCGTGTGATGGGAACTGGCCCCTCTCTGCTTATGTAGAGGTAGGTTGCCGCCCCGCAGCATGGGTGGATGGAGAACCTGGCCTGGGGCTGCCCTGACTCCGTCTCGATCAGCCTGGCTATGGGATCGACGAAGGGAACCGGGTAGAAGTCGTCTCTTGCGATTCGTCCATCGCTCTGCTCCTCCAGCAGCCTGAGAACGTCGGAGACCGTTATGCGGCGCGCCGTCCTCTCCGCCAGGTCGATCCGGCCAGAAAACGATACAGGCTGAAAGTTCACCCCTCTGACTATGTCCGTGTTCTGCCTGGCGTATTTCACAATTGCGTAGAGCTGGTCGTCGTTCAATCCTCTGGCAACGGTGGGCACCAGAACCAGGCTCTCCATTCCTGACTCGCGGCAAACCTTCACCGACCTCTCTTTTGCGTCCAGCAGGTCCCGGCCGCGGGTCAGCCTGTAGGCCTCGGATGTCACCCCATCGAACTGCAGGTATACCGTGTCAAGCCCGCTCTTTCGCAACTGGCTGGCGAGGCCGGGCATCTGTGCCAGGCGCAGGCCGTTGGTGGCAATCTGTATCTGGGAAAAGCCCATCCTGCGAGCCATCCTGATGATCGTTGGCAGGTCCTCGCGCAGCGTGGGCTCTCCTCCTGAGAACTGGACCGCCTGGCAGCCCACAGGACGCTGGCTGCGCAGAGCCCTCATCATCTCCTCAAGCTGCTGAATAGAGGGTTCGGCCGCCCCACCTTCAGCAGATCGAGCGAAGCAGATCGGGCACCTCAGGTCGCATCGGTCGGTCAGATCGATATTGGCCAGCAAGGTTGGGGTGCGATGCTGGGTGCACAGGCCGCAGTTCGAGGGGCAGCCCTCAAGTCTGTCATTGGGCTCTGCCTGCGACTCTCCGTCCAGGCCGAAACGCAGGAACCGCTGAAGCAGGGCGGCGTCGGACCAGTAGACATCCTCGAACTGCCCGTGCTTTGGGCAGGTCTTCAGGATCACGACTCCCTCCCCCTCCAGTCGGAGGCGTGCGGTCAGGGCGGTGAGGCAGACCGGGCAGACGGATGGCACTTCCCTCTCGATCGCCGGACGTAGCCGATATTCCATATCTCTTCGAGATACATCTTTAAAAAAGGCGTATAAAACCTTATCCTGATATTGATATTTCCCGGCATCTGCCCAATGAGTTCCGAATGAGGTTCGAGTGCTCCATCATTTCTCTATGCAGTGGGGCAGATCATCAGGCGATTTTTGGGCGGATATCGCGCTGTCGTCTCAGAGACGATAGCTGCGCCCGACATCGGCGGCGATGAATCCGGTCGTGAGCCACCGAGCCTCCCCGATCCCAAAGACGTCTCTTTAGCGTGGTCCTCAGAAAAGAGATCCTGCCACGGCGGCGTGCGTGGCCGTACTGCCTGGTCTGGGGGCATGGTGGATTTTCTTCGGATCCATCATTTGCATCCTCTTATAGATTTCTGCACCGCAAGATCCCCAAGGTCGCCCTTTGTCATCAGCTGCTCGCCACATCTCAAGGGTCTCAGGATGGCCTCGAACCGCAAACCTGCTGCTGCACTTATGGCAGAATCCCGCACATACTCTCCTGTATGGGGTTCTTGCCTGAGGACGGGTATGGGTTTTATCTGTTCCTGCTCTTATTATATTCATTACTTAATGAGAATAAATATTTGCGTCCAAAAAATCTATAAACTACAAGTAACAATATAAAACCAAGGTGTTTAAATAAATGTTCGGCAAGAGGTACGTCTGCGGATGCTGCGGCGCGGAGATAGACGTCAAGAAGACTAAGAAGGCGGACTTCGCCGATGGGTGGATGGAGTGTCAGGCTCCTGAGGGGCGCGACTGGAAGGTGCCGGCAGGGAAAAAAGAGCTTGCTGACGGCACGATATACTATCTGGATACCTACAACAATATTCACCGTCGAACGGAGTTCATAGAGTTGTTTGCCGTGGATCCGGAGCGCGCATTTCAATTCATGAGGCGCCACATCCGGATCAAGCGGAAGAGCGGCCAGTAACCGGCGCGCATTGTCCATTCCAATGGGATCGTCTGCAGCATGACGAAGGCCTTGTCTGTGGATTTAGGGGCAGCTTCAGCTCCGGACGCTGGGATTCGTATTGGTGAGGTACATGGTTGCCGGTTTCACAATGGTGGCAGGAGGCGGCCTATGCTTGGCGCGAGGGGGAGCTTCGCATACGCGGCAGATCCATATCGCCTCCCTCCAGTTCATCTTCTTTTCAGTCCCATCTGTCTTTCTTGGAGGCGTCGCCTGGCTTTCGGCGAAAGATAAAATTCTCAGACAAAAGTTATATATATTACTTTTTAGATATCATAATAATAAACTTAATGGGGTGTTGAATTGATCAAGAAGCTGATCTGTCACAAGTGTGGAGCTGTCAACGTAATTGACACCCTTGATCTGGAGAAGGATGAGAGTCCTGGTCATGACGGAAAGAGGAGGGACTGGCTCGATTGTCTCCCGCCAGAGGGCTTTGAGTGGAAGCTTCCTGCAGGCAAGATCACTCCGATCTACGGGGACCCGATATACATAACCGCCACCGGTCTTCAGTTGAGCCAGTATGAATACATGGCCCGCTACGGCGTCGATCCAGAAAAGGCCCTGAAGATGATGAGGGGGATGGGCACAACCGTCCGCGACTCGGTCAAGACCGGGGAAGACCTCACGAAGGGGAACAGCAAGGTCCCAGGTTCCATCAAGAAGATGATGGATAAGCTAAACCGAACCCAAGTTAAGAAAGTTCGCTAAAAGGCCGATCCGAGCAGCCCTGAGATAGCGGCCAAATGGCTGCGGCACAGGTGTCTGTGGGCAATAAGGCTTACCGATGAGCCCCCACATAAGGATGGGGAGATGAGGCTATTTCCAAGAAGCCGAAACCTATAAGCCCTCTCCTCTCCAACATGGTTGCCTATGCCAGAATTTGCGTCTCCCTTTTCCGGCTTGGCCGCCGAGAGGAAGCTTACCAGCAGCGAGCTGGTCCGGGCCATCCGGTACATGGTGGCAGCCGAGTACGAAGCAGTGCAACTCTATACCCAGCTGGCCGAGTCCACCGACGACCAGCTAGCCAGGTCAGTCCTGCTGGACATTGCAGAAGAAGAGGTAGTCCACGCTGGCGAGTTCCTGCGCCTTCTCAAGGAGCTTGCACCAAGCGAAGAGGAGCTCTACAAGGAAGGCTATGATGAGGTCGAGGAGATAATTGAGAACGTGAAGGGCTGAGGGCCACAGCCGAGCCATCCCACGCTTCGGGTTTTCCGGATCTCGATGCCCTGGATATCAAGCGGCTTTTTGGGATTTGGCATCTCACAGGAATGATCATCAGGCTGATCGCGGTTGGAAGACTTCGAGAGCGCTATCTCTCGGATGGATTCTCCGATTACGCCCGTCGCATCTCCCCCTATGCTCGCCTCGAGGTTGTGGAGGTGCCGGAATCTGCCCTGGGCAGCTCGCGGCAGGAGGCCCTGGCCATGGAGAAGGAGGCCAGATCCATCCTCTCGCAGATGAGGCCCGGCTGCGCGGTTGTGTCTCTCGACCGCGAGGGCCGAAGCCTGGATTCCATTCAGCTTGCCGAATGGCTCCGGGATCAGATGCTGGGCGGAATAAGCGCCGTGGAGTTTATAATCGGTGGCCCTTTAGGCCTCCACCCTTTGGTTCTGGAGCGCTCCAGCCTCCGGCTGTCCTTCTCCAAGATGACCTTTCCTCACCAGCTGATGCGCCTGATCCTTATAGAACAGCTCTACAGGGCTTTTCGGATTCTGCGAAACGAGCCTTACCACCGCTGAGGGCCAAATCCTCCCTTTTTTTCGTCTCACGTCCCAGTATCTTTCTTGCAGGAAGGCGAGTTCGAAAAAAAGAGCCGGTGATTCAGGTCCGGGCGTCTTTTCAGTATCGCAAAAGCTGGGCTGAAAGATTGAAGAATCGGGCCGGCCCGGCTGCATGACAGACGCCGGCCCGAGCCCTAATCCCTTGGAACGGTCGCCAATTTCCTTTTTGTGAAACGATGACGGTGAGATTCCTGGTTTTCTCATCGGGGGCGAAAATCCCGGGAGGCGACAGTGCCTAGGCGATTCGCTGACCTGTGACATTGCCGCTGGCTACTACCTTTCCTGCCGAGCCCTCGGTCCCCATCTGGTCATAGGTCCCTTGAAGCGTCTGATTGTTGGCAGATAGCTTCATCTTGTAAAGGGTGTCCTGTCTGAACTTCTCGCCATCCACGGTCTGAACTATGTCGAGCTTGATGGCCTGGCTGTCCTGAGAACCGACCGCTGTTACAGGGATAGTCGAGTTGTCCTTGACGAGCGTTCCACGCCCGAAGAACATCTTGCCGGCAGGGTAAATAGTGAGTTCGGCAGAGGGTCCGCTACCATCCAAGAACGAAAACGCCCATTTGCCGGATAGGTTGAAGGATACATCTTCCGGTTGCCCCAACGCCTCTTCTGCCGCCGGTCCTGTCTCATTGCTGGCATTGCTGGCGTTGCTATCCTTCTTCAGGGGCTGCGGGTTCGGCTTGGGCATGGACATATCCGGCTTGGTCACCTTGGGCTCAGGGACGTTCATGTTAGGCCGCTCAACTCCAACAGGGGTGACTGTGGCAGAACCTATAACATCGCCGCCCAGCCAGTTGCTTCCGCATCCAGAGGTGATCTTGGCCTGCGCCGGCAAAATCAATGCGAAGACTATGATCAGCAGGGAAATCCCGAACGCTACGTTGCTGGTTGCTCGCATGCTCTTTGGGATTATCTCTCTATGCCTTAAATCTTACCCTCATGCTAAGACAATCGTCGATAAAGATCGCCCACATGCCCAAGAAGGCCTCTCCTTGCCAGGGGACTTTCGATATGCCAGGCTTTCAATCAGATATGGAGTTGTCCTGGAGCGGGCACTCTTGAGATCCCTGGGTGATGCCCGCTGCCGGCTTCTTTTCATTGATGCGACAGGGAGGGTCAGGTCGACAAGGGCTGGGTTTGGCTGCTTCCAGGCTCTCCGGATATGAACCGCTCCACCATCTCCCTGGCCATCTCGTCCGGGAACTGGACCGGCGGATGCTTCATCGTGTAGGCGGAGATCTCAAGAAGGGGCCCTCCAATCCCCCTCTCAAGCGCCAGCTTGCATACGCGGATGGCATCGATGGTGCATCCTCCGCTGTTGGGCGAATCCTCCACAGAGAGCCTGAGCTCCAGGTTTATCGGCACATCACCGAAGATCCGGCCTTCCATGCGCAGGAAGCAGATCTTGTTGTCCTTCTGCCATGGTATGTAGTCGCAGGGTCCGATATGGATGTTCTCCTGAGCCAGGGGGTTTTCGTCCAGGACTGACTGAACCGCCTCGGTCTTTGATATCTTCTTCGACTTCAGCCTCTCCCGTGAGAGCATATTGAGAAAATCGGTGTTCCCTCCCACATTGAGCTGATAGGTGCGATCGAGGTGGCAGCCTCTGTCCATGAAGAGCTTGGTCAGTGTTCGATGCACGATGGTGGCTCCGATCTGAGACTTGATGTCATCGCCAACGATTGGCACCCTCTTCTGCTCGAAACGGTTCGCCCAAACCGGATCCGATGCGATGAAAACCGGCATGCAGTTGATGAACGCAACTCCGGCATCCAGGGCGGACTGGGCGTAAAAGCGTGTAGCCTGCTCCGAGCCCACCGGCATATAGTTTATCAGGACCTCGGCCTCGCTCTTCTCCAGTTCCCTGACCACATCACACGGGTCCTGTCTTGCAACGGAGAATGTGTCTTGCAGAGGGTAATCCTTCATGTGTGGGGCTACTCCGTCCATGACTGGCCCCATCTTAACGGTCACATCCTTGAAGGATACGTGGGGATTGAATACCTGGGTGCAGTTGGGGCTGGCAAATACCGCCTCGGAGATGTCCCTTCCTACCTTCCTGGAATCGACATCAAAGGCGGCCACAACATCGATATCCCCAGGCCTGTATCCTCCGATATCGTAATGCATGAGCCCTATGCAATCCTCTGCACCTCGGGTTCGGTAATAATCAATACCCTGGATCAGTGAGCTTGCGCAGTTGCCCAGCCCAGCAACTGCCAACCTTATCCTCTTCAATTGCGCTTACCCTCCTGGACTTATCCGTGAATCAGCCATGCCAGATCGGAAACCTAGTTCTGAAGCCGGGTTTCGCTATTACGGGAAGTCGTATATAACTCTATAGGCAATGGTCCGGGGCGAGATGCTTGCCCTGATAGACCAGCCGGTGCTGGAAGTGCGTCGCCTTCCGCATTTTTCAAAAAAATCTCTGGGAGGGGACGTACATTGACTTGATGGCAGGCCACCTCTATTCTGCCAGCGGTGACAGCCACTCCTTCAAGGCCTGGTCCAGCTCATCCTCCAGCCTGTTGGGATCAGATGGATGATAGGCGAGAGATCGGGTGCGATCGAGCTCAAGCGCCTCCTGGCCGGCGGGACATATGTGGATGCAATCGCGTCCCAGGGTGTGTGCAATGCCCAGGCCGTACAGCACCTCGGGATGGTCCGTGCTCAGATCGGCCACGACCATCTTTGCCTCGCACAGGGATATCCAGGCCTGGCGCAGAGATGTCTTATTTGCTCGGATGCGGCTGATCCTCCTTGTCTGCATCCGGTTCTTCTCTGCCGCCTTGTTGATGATATCATAAATCCGGTCGCCTTGCGGCGAGTCGGGAACCAATGCTGTGATAGACTGTTCTCCCAGCCTCAAAGGCACAGCTCCAAAGAGAGGCCTGGTGCGCAGTTGGGTGAGCAGGTTTAAGAAGCGCAGGAACTCGGACTCCAGATGCTGGCTAGCCAGCCTGGACAGCTCTTCCTTCCGGTCGGCGGAAGGCATGTCCAGGAGACCGGCCGGGAATTCCAGCACGAAGGGATCCTCAAAGCCAAACTCCCACGCAGCCTTGGATAAGGCCTGATCCATGGCTATATCCATATCGAGTGCTTCAAGATACATGGTGGAAAGGTTTTCCATGCGTAGCTGCGCGAGGATCAGCAGCTTCTTCTTATCCCTGACAACCACCAGGCTGCAGGGCAGGCTGGAGCGGGCAATGCCTCGCTGCAGTTGGCGGGCATCGGAGATCTCGTTTAGCAGGGTCACGAACTCATCCAGGAGGATGTCGACCTTCGCCTGCTGGTCAGCGGACATGGTTCCGCCCGCAGTCCTCTTTCCCTTGTGGATCATGATTGCGCTATTGTCGGGGAAGCTATATCAATCCTAGCGATAGGATTGCTCACCCCACTCGATCCACAACTGCAAGATCTCCCTATCTCAAATCCCATACTGCAACCGATGTCATCGACGTTTCCTGGCTTTTGAGGCCGCTCCATGTTCCACGTCTGGCTGGCATCTCTGTGGGGGGGCGCTTTACCGGTCTCTCTTCGGATCTCAGACCGATCCAAAAACGCCATTCATTTGGCCGATTCTCGCCTTTGTGGCACCCCTTGCAGTCTGATTCTGGCCTTGGGCGCCCAGGGCCGGGATCATCCGCCAATTCATTCCAAAAAGAATTTCTGTAAGGCCGGTACAATGGGGCTGTGGTCCCTTGATCGAGGTTCGATTTCGTCTTGTATGTGATCTCCTCAAATCAAAAAGCCGTCACCGAACAGGCATTGGAGGCGCAAATCCCTCGGATGGGGCCCAGGAGTTTCTGAGGAGCTGACGTCTTTGGGATTCAAATGCACCATTTCAGTCTGGGCATCGCCAGTCAAGAAAGCGAGGAGTACCGATGTACGGCATTAAGGACGCATTTCCAAACCTTCCTGAGAGGATAGAGGGATTGAGAGACCTGGCCTTCAACCTATGGTGGAGCTGGCACCCGGAAGGCCGGGAGCTGTTCAAGCAGCTCAGCCGGACCGGCTGGTACCTGAGCCGGCAAAACCCCGTCCGAATGCTCAACTCGCTGGAGACATCGGTGCTGAAGTCCGCCTCCGAAGACCCTCATTTCCTGCGCCATTACGATGCTGTCATGGCCAGGTTCAGCATTACCACAGATCCTTCTGCCAGCTGGTTTTGCGCAAATGTTGGCGATGCGTCCCAGAGAACCTTTGCCTACTTCTCGGCGGAGTGGGGACTGCATCATGCGCTGCCGTTCTATGCGGGAGGGCTTGGATTTCTTGCAGGCGATTTCCTGAAAGAGTGCAGCGATCTTGGCCTGCCGATGGTCGGGGTGGGTTTCATGTACCCTGCCGGCTACCTGCGTCAGAACATAACCCCAGACGGATGGCAGGCCGGCGCCTGCGAGATAATGGACCGGGAGAACGCCCCCATCCGAAGGGTTCGTGACAGGGACGGCCAGCCCCTCATCGTCAAGGTCCCCGTGATAGAGCCGGCGCTATATCTGCAGGTCTGGAAAGTGGAGGTAGGCAAGGCTTCGCTATACCTGCTCGACACCTCCAGCGACAGAAACGATCCATCGAACCGATGCATCTCCGACAGGTTGTATACAGGCGACCAGGAGCAGCGCTTAAGACAGGAGATCGTGCTTGGCATTGGCGGAATCGGGATTTTAAAAGCAATGGGAATAGATTTCTCCGTTCTGCACCTAAATGAGGGCCATCCGGCCTTCGCAATCCTTGAGCGGGTCAGAGACCTGGTCGCCAAAGGGATGACCTTTGAGAGGGCGTTTGAAAAGGCCAGGGCAACTACCCTCTTCACCACCCATACCCCGGTCCCTGCCGGTCATGACGTCTTCTCCTTCCAGCTTATGGAGAAGTACTTCCGCCCTTACATCGGAGAGCTTGGGCTGGAGTGGCAGCAGTTCATGAAGATGGGCACCGATCCGAAAGATCCCAGGGGATTCAATATGACAGTATTTGCTCTTCACTCCTCTGCCTACCATAATGCCGTCAGCAAGCGCCATATGGAGGTGAGCCGTCAGATGTGGCGTCACCTGTGGCCTGACCTGCCCGATCGGGCAATCCCGATAGATTACGTGACCAACGGTGTTCACGTGCCATCGTGGATCGATAGGACCCTGGGCGACGTTATCCTTAACAAATACCTGGGCAGGGATTGGCTCGAGAACCATGATAACCAGGCAGTCTGGGGGCTTTTGGAGGACATACCGGACGACGTGTTATGGCGCAATCACACCCGAATGAAGCGGAGGCTGATCAACTTCATCAGGGATCGGGCCCGCATAAAGTGGTTCTCCCAGGGAAGCACGGATTGTCGCCTGCCAATGGCCTCCGGCGTCCTGCTCGACGAATCCACCCTGACGCTTGGTTTTGCCCGCCGCTTCGCCTCTTACAAGAGGGCCACTCTGCTGCTTCAAGATGTTGAGCGCTTAAAGAGGCTCCTGAATGATACCTGGAGGCCGGTTCAGATAATCTATGCCGGAAAAGCCCACCCGGATGACGACCAGAGCAAAGGCCTTCTGCAGCAGGTATTCGATGCATCCAGAAATCCGCAGTTCGGAGGGCGGATAGCATTTGTTGAGGACTACGATGAGCAGCTTGCCCAGTACCTCGTTCACGGCGTTGATGTATGGGTGAACAACCCCATTCCGCCTATGGAGGCCTGCGGCACCAGCGGAATGAAGGCCACTCTAAACGGCGTGCCTCAGCTGAGCATACTCGACGGCTGGTGGATGGAGGGTTATAACGGGTCCAACGGATGGGCTTATGAAGGTGCGTATGGCCAGGATAGGGATCAGCGGGATTCCCAGGCCCTGTACGATATATTGGAGAACCGTGTGGTCCCGCTGTACTATGAGACTGATGACCGTGGGATTCCGGTCGGCTGGATCAGGACCATGCGAGAGGCCATGCGCGTTTCTGGACCCCAGTTCTCAGCCCGCAGGATGGTCAAGGAGTACACCAACCGGTTCTACCGGAAATGCATGGACGAGGTTATCCGATCTTGATAGGCAGCAAAAGAGCTTTATCTGCTGGGGGAGAAGAGTTATTCATGAAGGGAAGAACGGTATTGGGGCCAGCCCTGATCACAGCTCTGGTCCTGGCATTCATATCAATTCCAGCACTGGGTACTCCGGTCTCTGTCGGTGGCGACTTCGGGCGGTCCTGGCTGGCTGGCCTCCCGGAAGAAGAACCGGTGGTGATCATCAACAATAGCGTCACAGCTAATTCCACTAATGCAACAAACGGCACAACTTCAGCTCCTGCCGCTGCCACTGATAAGGGGTTATGGTCCTGGGGCAGCATCCCGAAGGGGCAGGAATGGGTGGATGGAAAGCTGGTCCAGATCGGAAATGCCATGCTCATCTCCCCGGCCTTCCCTGAAGATAACGGCGTGATTCGATTGGGATTCAATCAGTCCAGGAACATCACCGATGCTTTCAGCCCGGAAGAGGCTGGAGATCCATGGATGGTCTCCCAGACAACCGGTCGGCCGGTGCTGGTCCCCACCTAGAGCGCCGACCTTCTCCAACTATATTTTTCGCATCTTCGCCAGCTTAAGCGGCTACGCCTCCTGCATCAACCGCTCCTGGTTCTGGCGGCAGGAACCCCTGCATCCTGGCAGGACGGGATCGGTCGCCATTGTCGTCCGCGCTCTTCTTGAGTCTGCCGGGCAGCGGCGGCCTCCGGGCAATCCAGGTCCAGGGATCGATGCATCTTGTCCAGGCAGATCTATAGGGGCGGGCGCCGCCTATGACTCGCTTCGCCAAATTTCCATCTCTTCGCCAATCCTGGCCATCTCTTCTGGGAAATAGCCTATCCGAAATCCATTATTCTTTGGAACTCGGCGGGGCTGAGCAGGGACGGCCGGTAGGAGTACCCTCTCTGTTTCATCACCCCGATATACGAGCGCAGATGCTTCTCTGAGCCGGACAAAAGCCCCATATATACCACTCTTATGTCCTCTAACGTGTTCTCAGCTATCTTTCTCTGCAGATCGGTTATGCTCATCTCCTCCACCAGCGCGGCTGCGGCCAGGGCGTCCTCCTCACTTACGTTGCTCTGAGCAGAGACGTTGTCCCAGAGGTCCTGCAAGAATCGATCGGCGAACCGTCCGGGCTCAGGCAGTATTGGATCGCTCAGACCATAGCGGTCTATCAGTGGCTTGACTGCATCCATATGGTTCTGCTCGGACGTGGCAATATTGGAGAATATGGGCAGACCATATCGAAGGGCAGAACTGGAATAGAGGTCGCGGGACAGCTTCTCCTCCTCCCGTATGTACTTGAGACCAGCTGCCTCGGACAAAGAGAGGCCGGAGGAGATGAGAGCGGCTCCTCCGCCGATCAGCTCCAGTACAGACTCTCCGCGGGCCACATTGTGCTTCTGATCGGAAAGGTCCGAATCCGCCAGTGCCCATATCACCGGCACAGCCTGTCCAGGAGATAGCCGCCTGTCGTATTTGTCTCCGCTGTCAAGCCGTCGCGAGATCTCGATCACCGTGTACTCTCCATCCTGTCTGCCACCGAAATCCAGGATGTCATAGGTTCCTCCAAGCTCAGTGTCGTTGGGGTGGGGTCCGTAGTTGCCGATTGAGTAGCTGTCACGGACCACGACCCGGCCGTTCTGGACGCTGCCCATGATGATATCGCAGTCCTTCATCCATTCTTGAGGATCGAAGCCGAGTGAGATCCAGCCTGATGTGCGGCCTGCAAGGGCCAGATACAGGTTCTGTTCGTCGTTTTTCCAGCGCACCTCAAGTTCCCCTCCAGTGTATCCCTGGCTGGGCGGCCTGGATAAATTCATGGCTCTGGAGTATTCACCATCCTCAATCACCCCGTCTGCCTTCCATGTTCCTGTAGCGTTAAGGGTGACCTGCTGGCCTGTCCTGTCTTCCAGACAGCCGCATAGCAGTAAGCAGGCGGTCAGGAACAAGGCAATCCGAGGGTTCTTCATCGTCGATCCCAATAGATATGGGTCGGCACTGGCATATCAGCCTGCTGGACCCTGGGAGATTATGCGATCATCCGTTTGCGGGCGCAGGTCAACGGTACGGTCCAGTCATGTATTTCGGCGAGGCTTTGTGCAGATGCATGTGGCAGGAGCAATTTGCATTATGAGGGCACTGGTGCTGAAATACAATGACAATTCTCACGTTTCTGCCACTCTGGCATGATCACATTGCTAACGCTTCAGGCCAACGTTCTCGTCGATTATCTTCAGAGCGCAGTAGTCCCCGCACATTGTGCATACACGGCTGTTGGCAGGAGCCCTCTTCTGGCGGATAACCCTTGCCGCATCCGGATCCAGGGCCAGGTCGAACTGCCGGTCCCAGTTCATATCACGCCTGGCCCTCCCCATCTCCAGGTCGGCACCCCGGTCATTGTTCTTTATCATATCGCCGATATGAGCAGCGATTCTCGCTGTGATCACCCCCTGGCGAACGTCTTCAACGTTTGGAAGGGCCAGATGCTCGGCCGGGGTGACGTAGCAGATGAAATCAGCTCCATAGGCGCTTGAGAGGCTGGCTCCCACTGCGGCAACGATGTGATCGTAGCCTGGGGCGATGTCAGTAACAAGAGGACCCAGCATGTAGAAAGGCCTCTCTTCGCTCATCCGCTTCATAATCCTGACGTTTGCCTCTATCTCGTCTACGGGAATGTGGCCAGGGCCTTCCACGATCACCTGAAGCCCAGCTCTTGAGGCCCGGTCTGCCAGCTCGGAGTTGATGATCAGCTCCTGTATCTGAGCACGGTCAGTGGAGTCGCAAATCGCCCCTGCCCGCAGCCCGTTGCCCATGCTGAGTGTCACCTCGTGCTCCTTCAGAATCTCCACCAGGTAGTCGAAGTCTTTGAAGAGGGGATTTTCCTTGTTGTTGTGTATCATCCAGGCTATCATGAAGGCACCTCCCCTGCTGCATATGCCGCCGAACCGGCCGCCCTGGCCGTGGAGTCGGTCGAGGCAGAGCCGGTTGATTCCGGTGTGAATAGCCATGAAGTTGGTGCCAAGCCTGGCCTGCTGCTCGGTTGCGCGGAAAAGGTCGTCTTCGGTCATCTCCACTCCGGCCCCGTGCTTTCTGATTGCCTCGATGAAGGCCTGGTAGAGTGGGACCGAACCCACGCTCAGGCTGGTTGCCTCGATGACCCGTCTTCGGATCTCGGCAAAGTCCCCGCCGGTCGAGAGCTCCATCAGGGTATCTGCTCCGGCTGCCTCAGCTTCCCTGGCCTTGGCGACCTCCATCTCCACGTCGACTATATCGCTGCTCGTGCCAATGGAGGCGTTGATCTTTGTGCGAAGACCTTTTCCTATTCCGACAGGCATGGTCTTTCGGTAGGGGCTGACGGGTATCACGATTCTGCCGCTGACAAGTCCCCTGCGGACGAACTCCGGGCTTACCCCTTCTTCTCTGCAAACCGTCTCCATCTCTTCGGTTATCCTTCCTGCCCTGGCCTCCTCAAGAATTCCCAAGACTAACTCACCGCTGAGAATCTCGATCAGCTCTTATTTAAGACTGATCTAAGATAAGATCCTCAAGTATGAGCTAAAGGACACTCCTCGATATTGCTGCCTTTTGAGACAGCAGAATAAATATCGCTAAAAAAGAACTGAATGGGGTCTCTTACCATTCAAACTTGATATTGGTGGCACCTTCAGCCTTGAGCTTTGCCTTAAGGGCCTGTCCTTCTGCTTCGGTCTTGAAGGTCTGCTCCTGTTGTTTTCCATTCTTGTCGGTGTAACTTGCCTTTCCCATTCTCATTTCCCCTTTAGCTCTAATCTGGGGCTCAAGATACAAATCCATTTCGTTTGCGACATCGGAAAAAAGTGGGCATGAACAGCATATAGCTGCTGACATTAGCTGCTGAAATTCGAGGAGCGGGATGTGGATTGGGGGAGATCTCACCTGCAATCTTCCCTTGAAACGGAAAAAGCCAGCCCGTCCAGGTTCCGGTATTCGTCTCCTGCTGGAATTGGCGGGTTGCAGGAGGCCTTTTTGCCAGCCGACTTCGACAAGAGTGGGCTTTGCGCTGCCGGAAATCTCAAAGGGTGCCAAAGAATTTTATCGAGATATAGACCGGCTATATCCTCTGGCCAGCCTTGGGAATGTAACCATGGCAGCATCAAGCATTCGGGCAGACAAAAGCTGAACTACCTTTCTTTGGCCACAGCCCACAGGTAAAGTGAGGCGACCGAGCCGTATGGCGAATATTGCTTTCTGTACCTCTCGAACCGATCTCTGCCCAGCTCATCAAGGCCGTACAGGGTCATCATGCCCCGCCGAATCCCAAGGTCGCTCCAGCTGACCACATCAGGCCGCTGCATCGAGAAGATCAGGAGCATCTCTGCCGTCCATCTGCCCACGCCGTCAAGAGATGAGACCAGCCTGACGATATCCTCGTCTGGCAGCTGGCGCAGCTTGGCCAGGTTCAGCTGGCCCTGCACTGCAGCTGTGCCTATGCCTTTGATATATCCGGCCTTTCTGGAAGAAAGCCCGCACTTCTGCAGCTCTTCTATTGAGGAGCGTGCCATTGTCTGAGGCATGATAGGCTCAAATCTGCCCTGCATCTTCCTCCAGACGGTGGTGGCTGCCTGAGACGAGATCTGCTGACATACCACGCAGTTTATCAGCGCGGCGAACGGATCAGGGATTACCTCCCTCTCGATCATCCCAATTCGGTTGATGGCCTCTGCCAGCCTCTTATCCCTCCTCCTCAGGTAATCGAGCTCACGCTCGCCGTACTCGAAGATCTCCATCCCTTTTCTCCAATTCCAGCAGACGCGTCTTGATATGAATCCCGCCACGATAGCCGGTCGTCCTTCCATCTGCGCCGATTACCCGGTGGCAGTGGATGAAGATGGGGATCGGATTTCTCTTGCAGGCCTGGCCAACAGCCCTTGACGCATCTTTATTGCCCATCCTTCTGGCAACCTCCTGATAGCTCCGGGTCTGTCCATAGGGGATCTTCCTCAGCTCCATCCAGACGCTCTGCATGAACTGCGTGCCATCTGGAGACAGTGGGATTGTGAAATTTCTGCGCCCTCCTGAGAAATAGCTCAAGAGCTGTTCGCCAGCCTCTCTCAGCAGCTCGGTCTCGCATACCACTGCATCAGCAGGCACAGCGTCTCCCGAAAGATACAGGTTTGTGATTGCACCACCGCCTTCGGCTATCCCCAGTCTGCCGATCTCGGTATCGTAAAAGAATATATTGGTCATAGCCGTCTCTGTGGTCAAGGCTTTCTTAAATAATCTCGTGGCTCCGTCACTGATTCTTGCATCTGTCTATTTAACGCCAGCTCCTTCAATATGGCTGCCCCAACTCGAGATTGATACTTCGATGCCGGAAAAAAAGCCACCTATCCGGCTGAAATGGAGGCCGCAGCGGATTTGCATCAGCGCGGGGTCGTTTCCTCCCCCGGGCGGGCTCTCTTGCACCAGTTGGAGAGCCTCGATATCTGGTCGGCCGGTCCAAGATTTGAGTCCATTCGTTGGGATGGGCAGCGGATCAAAGCACCAGCTGCCTGTTATATTCCAGCACATCGGCCATTGTATCGACGCCAGGAAGAGAGCCAGGGAAGTTGGTGAAGACGACCCTCTTTGCTTCGATGCCCCGGTCCCTGAGCGCCTCTTCGATGCCTTTGGCAAGCTCTCCTGACTGCATGTTCTCGATGATATAGGTCACATTCGCGTATTTGTCAGGGTGGGCGTTGATGTCATCGACCACCTTGGCAGGGGTCTTGGTCCCGTTCATGGCAAACTCAGGCGCGAAGAAATTGACCACGTTCATGCCCAGCCAGTTCTCCACAGGCTCCTTCTGCCAGAGCATCACCACGACCTTAGTCTGATTGAGCTTCTTCAACTCATCTTCGCCGGGCGATAAGGCATCCAGGTTTGTTACGTACTCGTCGTACCGCTGTTGATAATATGTCTCGTTTGCAGGGTCCCTCTCCACCAACCATCCCTTCACCTCTTCGGCCAGGAGCTTGGCACTGGCAGGCGTGTTCCACCCTCTGGACGAATCTGATACGGTCGTCCAAGAAGCCGTGCCGTAGTTGTTGGCTTTCATAAAGTCATTAACAGCAGGCATGTTATATCTTCGGTCGTTGCTGTCGTTATATGCCAGGAACAGGTTTGCGTCTTTTATGAAATCCATATTGAGCTGAATGCGGGTGGGGATTATGTCGGATTGAAGATGAGGACAGAGGGTCGGATCGGCAATGGAGATAGCCGTCACCCTATCCCCGCCGATGCTGGTCGCCGGGTCCATCAATACGCTGGTGGTGCAGACGATCTTGAAAGATCCTGGCGCCGCATCTGCGCAGGCAGGAGATATCAGGAAGATCGTCAGCGTCAGTATGAGAACGCCGTAAGAATGGATTGATCTCATGAGTCGCCGCTTTGTAACACTTATTATTTAATAGTTGCTATTAACGGCGACGCGGACCTCAAATTCGTGCTGATTGAAAGAGAGTGACTACTCCCCCGACTGAAGTCGTGGGCATCTAGGTTGTATCCCAACCAAGGACTGTAATCCCAGTCGAAGGATGTTCTTAGCAGCGTTGAGATCTCTA
>MVQI01000052.1 GCA_002067795.1 Methanosaeta sp. PtaB.Bin039 | reverse complement strand
CAGGTCTGTTGAGGACCTCACTGGTGTCTTCTCAATCGAGAAGTTCATCCAGCTCTGGGGCAACTCAACCTGCGGCGCAATCAGCGTCGACTGGCTGCCCTGCCTGTAAGCAAACTTCATAAGATTGATTTGAAACGCAAGCCCCGCACGCGCGGGGCTTGATATTCCCATTTTTCGTGGCCAAAAGCCCGGCCTTTTTCCGCGGAGAGCTAAGACGGTCAACTGGCATCATATCTCCCAAGCTGGCGACGTTTCCTTCTGCGCCTGCCAGAGGAATTTAAACACGTCTGATAATAATTATAATGAAATCGACCTATATGGCCGAGCCCATGCCCTTATATGAAGTGAAGGCATATGCAAGCCAGTTGAAAAAAACATTTATATAACAAGAGAAAGTACCTCTAGTGCAAAGGTAATTCAACTAGGGGGTGAATCAGATGAAGGGAGTAGTATTAGCAACCATCATTGTAACGGCTGTTCTAGCCTGTAGCTTGGCTTCGGCCAACCCGCCCCTTCCTGAGCCTATCCAATACGAGCAGTATTGTGAGAACCAGAAGATAGCAGGTCAGGGAGTAATCGACATAAGCACATCTATGAAGGACAAGAAGCTTGCCCTGGAGTACTACAACGTCATGGCCGGCGACGGCGCATTTGAGCTTGACTCCGAGCACGCCCTGTCCGAGAATGCCAGCAAGCTGTTCCGGCAGGTAGGCGACAAGGAGATGCCTGTCAATCTTTACGAGACCACAAAGATGACCTATTCCGGAATAACCCCGCTGGTAGGTGCCAAGTACCTCCACTCCAAGGCGTTCTACGGCGGCATCGGCGCAGATGTCCAGGAGATGTTCTCGGTCAATGAGATGGAGAAGGATCAGAAGCTCTTCTTCGCCTCGACCAACGCATCCGGACACTGGACCGATCCAACGAAGGCTGCCTGGGCCAAGGGATTGATGACGCCATCCTATGACGAGGAGGGCAACGTCATCCTGCCGCTCAGCCCGGTCCACCTGGTGGGAATGGATACCAAGACCAGCTTCAACGGTACCTGGGGAACCGATTCAAGGTGGCATAAGATATTCTACAAGGATATCAAGGACCACCAGATGTTCACCGGAGTCTTCGAGGCTGAGAAGCTGATCAAGTTCCACGAGGCACCATTCCCCGAGCACGAGGTAAGCCCGTGCAAGGGCGTCGACTGCTAAAAAGATCTGCGGGAAATGATTGAGACCGCTGACAGAAGGGCAGAGATGTCCTTCTGTGGCTCCCCTTTTTCCATCGCGACTTAGCGTCCCCGAAAGCCTTCCGGTTCCTTTGGCATTTTCGGCTGCTTTTCCTGCACCGTGATTTGTGGATGCTAGAGCGCATGTCTCCAGGAAACCATCGATGGTTCCCTTTATTTAAAAAGAGGTATCATGTCGCGAAGACCGATGCCCTGAAGGCTACGTTTCTTCGTTCGCAGGTGCACGTATATCCCCTCCCAGGATAAGGGCCTGCCCAAAAGACCCGGATGATACCCTGGCGACCACAATCCGGCTGGACCTGCAGATGGTCGCAAAATCCAGGAGATAGGCATCTCCGGCATTCTCAAAAGGGGAACAGCAGCGTAAAGCCGCTAGAGAGATTTCTTAAAAATTCAGAAGCGTGCTCTTTAAAATACTCAGAGATACTCGGTCGCTCTGCTGCAGATTACTCGTCCTTAAGTGAAGTACAGCCTGATACATTTTATGGAATTTTTGCGTAAACCGGCCCCATCATTTAGATGAAGCTTATAAATAATATGAGAGGAGGAAGCCTATACGGGACTTCGATAAAAGGGGGCGAACCTTAGTTTGAAGGGCGTAGCATTAGCCTCTATCATATTTGCCTTGGCTGTAGCCTGCGGTACATCCGCAGGCAGCCAGCCCATCCAAAAATCCCAACAGAACGGCCAGTACTGCGAGAACCAGAAGATTTCCAGCGGCGGGCTGGCCTATCTGCTTGAGATGGTCCCGGCAAACGCATTAGTGAAGGACCAGAGGGAGTTCTTCAGATCAGCGGATCCTGCCGGGCCTTGGACCACTCGCAGAAATCGGTCCGACGGGCTGAAGTCCTCTGCGAAGCACTCGACGCCCCCCCCGGTGATCCTGGTAATCCTCAGCGACGACAAAAACCTGGCAAACGTCTCAAATAGGACGAACTGCACCGATAGACCCGACTGCATCAACAGCATCGACTGCATCAATAGCACAAACTGTTCCAACTCCACCAACCTGACCCAGGCGGAGATAGGAGCGGCTCCAATGGATACTGCAGCACTGGGCATATCGGATCTGAGCCTGCAGACTCCGCAAAACGAGGATGTGTCAGCCCAGGCCTATAGCCCTGTCCATTCGGTTGGAATGGACACGAAGATCAGCTTCAACGGAACATGGGTGACCGATTCCAGCTGGCATAAGGCATTTTACAGGGACATCAAGGACCACCAGATGCTTGCAGGGACATTTGAAGCTGAGAAGTCGATCAAATTTCACGAGGCGCCTCTCACAGAAAGCGAGGAGAGGACGCTGTGATGGGGTGGATTGCCACGGAGGATGATCTTTTCCGCCCAGACAATCCATTTTTTGGGGGTTTTAGAAGATGAGAAGATGGATAATCGTGATAATGGTTCTGTTATCTGCCGCCTCTGCTGAGGTGGAGCAGGCCGCGATGGGATGCGGCGCTGGTGGGTGCCAGCCCGCAGGAACCGGTCCAGGGCCCATGTTATCGGCCAGCATACCCAGCTACATACCGGTTCCCACCGCCCCTGGGAAGCTGGAAGTAGAGGTGAAGCTGGTGGGGCCCTCCGACTCCTTTGAGAGGGGAGATTACTACACATCGCCTGGAAAGATAATAGATTACTCGATCACGGTCAAGAACCTGGGATACAAGAACCAGAGCGTAACTCTGACTGTCATGCCGGAGACCTGCCTGGCTGGATGGTTCAGCTGGACCAAGACCACAGTGACCATACCAGCAAGAGGAGCGGCCGCCGAGCTGCTTCAGGTCAGCCCGGAACTCAACGCCATGGCCGGGGATTACAGTTTCTCGGTTATCGCGACAGCGCCGGAGACGGAATCTGCCTGCGATACAACGACGTTCCGGGTCCAGAACTACGACTATGCCTCCGAGACCCTGGTCAGCGGCACTGGCCAGTTCCAGCTTAGCAAGGATGTTCGGTCTATGGATTCGGCGGTCAAGTCCAACAAGGCGGTCTATTTCAGCGGCAGCGTAGATGCCCTGATCAAGAACGAGTATCTGGTGGACAGGGCCAGGGGCCGAAATCCCAATTTCGAGGAGCAGGATGCTGTTGATAACTATGTGGCGCTTTCACCGACCGACGCCCTGGCAGGCTCGGAGAGCTTCCGCAGCTCCATCGCGTTTGGCGGAATCGGGGCAAGGGTACAGGAGACCTACGACCTGAAGGCCATGGAGTACAAGAGCCAGAGCTTCAACCTGCATCAGACCGGATCTCTGAGCCGGATGGCTGAGTTCAAGACCGCGGACAACTTCTCAGGCTACTTCTCAATAGATGCCAGGCAGGTCAAGCCGGGCCAGAGAAGCATGAAGGAATTCGAGGAATTCAGCGGAGACTTTGAGCTGCAGAGGAGGATCCTATTCCGGGACAACCCGACGTTCCCAAGCGGCAACTGCTTTGGCGGTGCCTGCGACTTCATGAAACGGTTCAACAATTTCCGCAAATCAGTATAAAATATATATTTTTTTATTATTTTTTAAAATAAGCACGTATGCTGATAGTATTTGCCGGCTGCCGAAAATAATATTGTAAAAATTTATCTACATATAAATCACCGCCGGGCTGGCCATAGGTATTCTAAAGCCTGGAATGGCGAGGATCGCACAAAGCACCATATCGCAGATTATTAGTGCTATTAGGTCCAGAAATATTTGCTGAGGAGATAGATCGTGACCGGATTCGATATCAAGCCTATCCTGACCCTGATCCTGATGACATGCCTGCTGGTGGCTGGATCGCTGGCGGAGAGTCAAATTACAGCCAGCGCCGGACAGCCCTCCGCTGGTTCATCTGGAGCAGCAGATGCAGACGCCCAGAGCATGGTTGAGGAGACTGCAGGCAGCCTGGAGGAGGGATCGCCAAATCCGGTGCAGCTGAACTATTACCAAAACCACACATTCGGATTTAGCATGACCTATCCCGAAAGCTGGACTGGAAAGGAGGCTGGCCCGAACGATATGGGATTGATTGCCGGATTTCTGGCCCCAAAAGAGAGCAGCAAGAATCCACAGAACTACCTCATGGTCCAGTACGAGAGCCTCCCCCTTGATATGAACCTTGACCAGTATGTTGCTGCTGCGCTGGCCCACCTGAATACGACTTTTCCGGACCTTGAGCTGATCTCCGACAACAGAACCGGGGTCAGCGGCCAGCCAGCTCGTGAGCTGGTGTATGCCGTTGATAGGGGATCGTATAAGGTGTTGCAGGTCATGACCGTGAGAGGCCAAAAGGCATTCATAATCACCTTTAATGCCAGGGCGGCTGGATATGCCCTTATGGAGGATGACGCCAGGGATATTATCAGCTCGTTTCAGTTCATCTGAGGATCGACCGATCCCCATGCATTTTTCCTGAAGAGCAGAGATGAGGGCCTGCCGCCTGAAAGCCTGGAAAGGCGAAGCATTCCGTTACTTTTTCTGTGAATAGAAGAAGTCGCCCACACCTGTCGGGGCGGGCGAACGCTAAGATATGCACTTTGGTGCACTATTTTGCACAATTTAAACCTGTCGCCACCTGGGGCGTAACCGTGACGGCAACAGCCCCAACGCCTGGCTGCCACAGAACGCATCCGGGCGGGAGAGCTGATCCGTAGACTGAGTATCGATTGATTTGGCAAGGGAATAGACGGAAAAATCCCCCGCCGCAGGTGGCCGGACACATTCACTTCTTTATATCCTGCAGCACAAAATCTCCTGCAGATCCTCTGCCACCGAAATAAAATCCAATTATCGAAGATATGGTGCCGGTCAATGCCAACAGGATATCCTTCACATACTGGCTATTAGAATTGCTCTCTGCGTCTGGATTAGCAAATAAAAACAGGACGCCTAACCCTACAATCATGCAAAGGGTTAGCGCCAGTGTAACTCGACCGACGCCCTGGAAGCCGGAAGGTCCTGTCATTTCGCATTGAGCAAAGATATTGACCAGATCTTTATCGCCGGCTGGGACTTTCTCCTTCAGTATCCCCTCTATAATGGCAACGTGATTATAATATTTATGCATATTCCAGATAATAGGAACGGATGCAAATAGGAATAACAGTAGAATCGCTTCGGCCAAGATCCAGGGATTTTGCAGCAATTCCGCAGAGACGACATTTGGCCGGTCTCCTTCACTTTGTTTGGCTGGTGACGCTTCATCCTCAGCCGATCCCGGAACTATCATGACTGAGAAGACGCCAGACGTTACCATCAGAATCAGGGCAATTTTACATATCCTATTCATATAAGTTGTCACCCGGCGAGATGAACTGAAAGAATAACTACCTCATCATTGTTAATGAAGTTATTGGCATTTATATGTTTATGAAGGAGTTCGTTTTTAAAAGGAAGGAATAACCGCGACGGTGTCCCGAAATCTAGCTGACCAATATCACCTGAAGACGGATAGGATAACGTCGCAGATTTCCAGTCAATGAATCCAGAAGTGCTCGTAGATGCTGCATTTCCCCGACATAATTGAGTTGATTTGATCTGCAGGAAGGAAATGAGAGCCGACGCAAAAGCAGACTGGCCCCGTGGTATCAGATCCCGGATGGTCGGCAATATCGCAGTTGATAGAAGCAAAGGAAAATATCCCCCAGTTTACCCTCAAAGACCGTTATATCCCCTGTAAATATTCCAACTGCTAATGATTTTCCGGCCAAACTAGTTATCCAGAGAGGCCCAAATGGGATCTATGAAAACAATCCTGAAATCCCCGTGCCACCTCAGCACAGCCTGCCAGCCATGCCCCCATCCGGCACTGATGGAGCTGCGCACCGCCAAGGAGATGCTGGCAGAGTACCTGGATGCCCGGCCATCCGAGGTGGAAGCGATGATCAGGGAGAGGATTGCCGAGAGGTTCTCTGTGCTGGATGGAGCCGGCCTTGGCTAACCATTTTTCGCGATCAAGCTTTGCGGAGAGATGGATTCGGATGAGAATATATTGCTCAGGGGAAAATAAGGCATCATTAGATTCAGAGCGATGATTGCGTAAAATAGCGCCGAGGGAGGGATAATGGCCTTGATTTACAGGTAAAGTATATATAGATTAAAGGCCATTCCAATATCGGGTGAACATGTGGTTAAGCCTGATAGATCCCGCTATGTCTGGCTATATCTGCCATCCAAGGCGGATAAAGAGCGCTGGCAGGCACTCGCCGATGAGGCCAAGACCCCATTATCCAAGTTCTGCATATCGATTATCGAGGAACGCCTGGCTGAGGAAGACGAGTTCAAGCCAAGGCGCGAGATGGCCAAGGAAATGGAGGCGCTGAAGGCAGAAAACAAGAGCCTGCGCGACGATCTACGCCAAAAATCCATTGTCCTGGATAGATATGAGAATGAACTAAAGCGTTATCGCAGCCAGTCGTTTCTTGAAGGTGACTACCTTGGAATGCGCCGATATTCCAGGGAGCTGGTGGAGATCCTCAAGACCCGTGGCAAGATGGACTCGTATGGCATCTTAGAGGCCTTGGGAGTTGATCCAATGGAGAGTGAATTGGTTAAGGCCGTTTCCCACCAGCTGGAGGAACTGGAGGCTTATGGTATGATTGAAGCGGATGGCAAGTGGTGGCGATGGATCAATTGATTGACGACTTCGTGCAGGATTGCGCACTCCGAGATATGGCAACTACCACCATCTCGCATTACAGCTACTGCCTCAAGAACTTCTCTACATATCTGGCGGGAGATGATCCAACAAAGGTTGACAAGACAAGCCTGAGGGGGTTCATCGAATATCTTAAGCGGCAGGGCAAATCTCAGAAGACGGTTGAGAATTACTTCTCGGTTCTCAGCACATTCTTCGAATACTTGGCTTTCGAGGGCCACATAGTGGCAAATCCGATACTGCCTGTGAGGAAAAGGTATCTTCGCCGGTATAAAGATAACAATGACGGCCAGTCTCGAAAACTCATTTCGGTGGAGGAAATGGCCCGGATGATAAATTCCACTCTGGATATCAGAGACAAGGCGGTCCTCGTGTTGTTGGCCAAGACGGGGATCCGAAGAAATGAGCTGGTCAGCCTAGATGTTTCAGATGTGGACCTGATAGAGAATAAGATCAGGCTCAAGCCAACAGCCAAGCGCACCAACCGGACAGTGTTCTTTGATGGAGAAACCGCATTTACCCTCCGCCGCTGGTTGAAGATCCGGAAGAGCATGAACAAGAAATCCAATCCAGCACTTTTCCTAAATGCCGATGGGGACCGCCTCAACCGGTCCGGGGTCTATAATCTGGTGGTGGGAGCAGCAAAGCGAGTAGGGCTGCATGATGATAATTCAGACCGGCTGGAGGACCATCTCTCGCCCCACTGCATGCGGCATTGGTATTGTACCCATCTGTTCCGGGCAGGGATGCGGCGCGAGTACATCAAGGAGCTGAGAGGCGATAGCCGGAAGGACGCATTTGATTTATACAACCATATAGATCTTAAAGAATTGAGGGAAGCGTATTTAGCTTGCATTCCACAATTGGGTGTCTGAGGGAACCGATTGATATATTTGGATGAATCCGGCGATTTAGGTTTTGGGCCACGATCATCTAAATATTTCGTTTTAGCTGCTATAATCGCAAGAGAACCGGGAAATGTCCAAAGGTGTGTCAAGAGAGTTAGACAACAAAAATTAAAGAAGAAATATAAAACAATTCCTGAACTAAAATTTCATAACTCCAGCCAAACCATCCGAGATCGTGTCCTCAAATGTGTTGCCGCGACTGATACGGATATTGCTTACGTAGTATTGCGCAAACACCAAGTATTCGAACGGCTAAAAAACAAACAATCCATCCTGTACAACTACCTAAGCGGCTCCTTAGTGGCAAAAATCATAACAGCTTATAAACTGGAAGGCCCGACAGAAATCTTTGTCGATAAATCTCTTTACGGATTGGAACGCGATAATTTTGACAGCTACCTTACATGGAAAGCATGCCTAAACAATCATTCTGAGGAGATCGATATAGAACCTCCTGAGATTGTACATATCGATTCTAGACAGGACCGGTGCATTCAGGCGGTTGATTTTATAGCAGGGGCAATAAATCATATGTATTCTATAGACGATCCATCATATTATAGCATTATTGAGCCGAGAGTCTCGATATTAATAGACTTCTTCGAAGGAAGGAATAGGAATTGTGTAGTGAACCCTTCCCTACTTCGTCCCATCCGCCTCAGGGCGGCCTCATCCTTTTCGGGAAGGACTTACAACACTACTCACCATAATAAGAGAGTTGAATAGATATATCCCTTTCGGCCAGGCTGGAGGGTGGCCACCAGCTACATCTTGGCTAATCTGGCCAGAACCTTGCGATTGTGATGCAGACTCTCTTTGAAGTGCTCTCTGAGATGTGGTGGAAGGTCTGCTAATCGCTGGTCCACCAGGGCGATCTTCTCATGAGCCTTCATGGGCGCGGACATGATACTAACCACTGCTTTCTAAGTAATTATAGTGGTGAACCGAATGAATGATACCAACTATCGATGTCCGGATGGTGGTTTAGCAGGGCAATAAGTAGCATTCTTTGAGTTCCAAACTATAATCCTTCCATCACATGTATTGCGATAGGCCGGAATCAAAACGTTTTTATGATATTGGTACTTTAGTACCATATATGGCGAAGAATCCAAAGAGAGTTGCCCTGACCATGCCGGAAGACCTGCAGGCCCGATTGAGGAAGTACATGGGAAACCACAATCGTAAACCCCATGAATGGAGTCTCATTATCTGCGACTGGGTGGGCGAAAAGCTAGCGGAAGAGGGTTATTAGGCCACTGCCCTTTCAGGGTCCGTCTGCCTGATAACCTCGTTTGCGGTAAATTCAATCAGCCTGTCAAGCCGTTCGCTATCATCCTTGTCGAAGAACGAGCGACCAGAGTTGGATATCAGGTTATATCGTAGGTGGCGGAGCTCGCTGTTAAGCTCCCTGGCGGATTTGATGGAAAAGGTCCCAATGTCGTCCTCCTGGAGGCGCTCTACAGTAAAGCTGCCATCC
>MVQI01000051.1 GCA_002067795.1 Methanosaeta sp. PtaB.Bin039 | reverse complement strand
CGCTCTTCTCCCGTAAGCTTAACCACATGTACCCTCTTCATTGCCACAGTCTTTATTGTATGGCAAGCTATAAAAATTAAAACTTTCGTTATGGAGCACTAGCGCGCTTGCAACTCCGTCCTTTAGGGCATGAGGCCGAGCGCAGTTTGATTTGAACATACAATCGGCGGATAAATCCAAACACCCTTGTAAGGAATGCCCTGCCATTTTTCCAGGTACTCCTCGAGTATATCCTCCGGGTCCAGATCCTCGAATAGCTCCGGATGAATTATCTTTGCCATAAAGGCGGTTCCAGCCGCCTGCATAGGGCCTGTATTGAGGTCGCTGCAGATGAGGTAGACCTTTTCCATCGCAGCTGCATCGGTTTTGCTTATGGCCTCGTCAGATACTATCTTTTCATGCATCGTTCGCATATAACTAACTGCTAAATCCTCATCGGCACTGTAACCGGATTTGTTGACAGCTTGATTTATCGATCCGATAATTATATCCGGATTTTGGGACGCTACCCATTCTCGTTCAACCTCTGCGCTTCCCGTGGTGCTGTTTAAATTCTCTCCCAGATTTTCTCCACCCGCATCCACTATCAGCCAATGATCTCCGCTATTTCTGTTGCGTGCCTTGACAATCGGGTAGTAGTAATCCGGATTCGAATAGAACAATGTCTTGGGCCGTTCTCTGGATTTCAGGTTCACGGTACGATACCTGATGAGATCGATATAACCGTGGTACCAGTCCAGCAGTTCCTGGGCCTTATCTCTCCTGTCGAATATCTCCCCTAATATCTTGACGCTTCCATCCAGACTCTCCTTATTGAAGCAATCGAGGCATATCACAGGTGCGCCTATGGCTTCGAACTTATCAAAGGATTCGTCCTTGACGGGTTTATTGTATAATATTACCAGATCGGGTTTGAGAATTGCCAGCGTCTCGTAGTCAGGGCTGCCGAATTTATTCTCGACCTTGCCCTTCAGTTCAGGGTAATACTCCGGATTTGTTATCGCGTAAGTGGTTACAGCTGCGAATACTTCCCCGATATCAACGCCGATTCCGCGTGCGATCTCTATGGCACCGGTATTGGCTCCCACCGCTCGTTTTATGGGCAGATTCAGAGTAACATTTCTATTCTGAGCATCTCTTATGGTGAGGCGTTCAGCCGTTCCTGCTATCATCTTTTTTATCTGATCGACATCCGCCTCATCGATCTTGCCATCGTAGTTGGCATCTGCGAGCTCTGTAGGCCTGTTGCTTCCGCTGATTATCCCCCAAGCGTAGTTCAGGTCGCTGTCGTCAATCCTGTCATCCATATTGGCATTTCCGAACACCTGCAGCGTGAATCCGTCATCCGCAGCAGCAGACAGAATCATGGATGCAAGCAGCAGCAGTCCGAACAGCATGGTTGCGAGGACCTCTATTCCTAAAGGATTCTCTGAACGCGCTTGCTCTGAGCAGTACTCGTGTTTTCCGAGTTCTCCCATGGTCTTGTCCGTCCTCCTCAACTAAACATAACTTTAATTAAATCTATTTAATTGCTTTTAACTACTTTTCCGGAAATACGAATATCGAGTCCGGAAACTCCATGCCCAAAAATCCGGTTATATATTCCTTATAGGCCTCGGCAGGATCGGCAGCGAACTGCGGATGAAGCAGCTTGACCCAGTAAAGGTATCCGACCACGCTGTCCAGTCCCGTCATCAGCTCGTTGCTGATCAGATATACCCGCCGGTTCTTTACGGCATCTATGCTCTCCCAACCATCGCGATTCAAGATCTCTGAGACCAAAGCCTCGGGCTTATCGGTGCTGTTCCAGCCCCAGTCCACCTCTGAGCTGTAGACGTATCTCATCACCACCTCTGGATTCTTGGTGATTATCCACTCGCTATCCACATGCGGATAGGCTTCCGATAAATTTGAAGCGATGTTTTCGCCGCCCGCCAATTTCAGAACCAGGCTCCCCTTTGCCCCTTCTCCATATGTTCCAACATCGTTTAGCCCCTTAAATCCCGTCTCCAAAAAGACGCTGGGCCTCTCATCTCGGCTTAGATTGTTCACATAATCGTCGATGACCCGTTCATAGCCGGCACGCCACTGAATATACGGGTTCTCTGCGCCCCTCGTGCCCAGGATATAGCTCAGCTTGATCAGCTCCTCGGTAACAAGGTTCGGGTCCGTGAACTCCAGTACCACTACGGGGATTTTCAATGGTTCGAGCCTTTCCTGCACTTCGGATACCGGCGGCCATTTCTCATAGGTGATTACGAGATTTGGGTCGAGTGAAATGGCAGCCTCGTAATCCTCCACCTTCCAGCCGCCTACAGACGGTCGATCCTCAAGCTCTGGGAAGAAGTAGGTCTTCTCATGGATCGCATTGGAGACCCCGACGATCTTATCAGTCGCCTTCAAGACCTTGAATGCCTCTGCAGTCAGTCCGCTTGGAACGATCACCCTCTCCACAGGCATCCTGATCGATACCGTCCTATTTGCAGAATCCTTCAAGATGAGATTCTTTTCCTTATTGGCAATGATCTCTTCTATCTGCTCGATGTCCTCCAGGTCGATGCTCCCATCGTTATTGGCGTCGGCCAGCTCGTTATACTCCAAAGACCCATCGATGATCCCCTCAACGTAGTTGATATCCTCCTGATCTATGGTGCCGTCCATGTTTGCGTTGCCGTATATCTTCAAGGTGAAATCAAATCCGCATGTCTGGATCGTCAGCGAGCACAGCATTAACGCTGCCAGCAGTATCCTGATGGGCGTCCTGTTCAGCATCTAACTCAACACCGTTTGATTAAAGAAAAGTCAAATTGATTTAAGTCTTTCCCCCATCCGGGCAGGATGCCGATCTGACATACAGCGCCGCGATATCGAAGCGCCAGCCCAAAATTTATATACAACTTTATTTGTCTTAAGGCTGATTAACTTGATTTAAGTTGGGAGGCTATGGCGTTGAGAGAAATGGCTCTGAGAATCCTGATCTCTATTCTCTTGCTGACAGCAACCTGCTGCGGAGAGAGCGTATCTATAATCGACTTTACAGGACATCAGGTCGATATATCGGCTCCAGTCAATAGTACGGTATCCCTTTCAAGCGCAGCTTCTGAGATCCTCTGGGCCCTGGACGGAGGCAAGAGCATGGTTGGTCGCGGTGCCAGCTCAAATTTTCCCCCTATGCTGGAGAATATCACGGTAGCTGGCAAGCACTCCAATTCGCCGGATCTGGAGCTCATCATGGAGCTTAAACCCGAACTGGTTATCGCCGATACCATGTTCTCAGAAGAGGATCGGACGGTGCTAGAGGAGGACGGAATTGCCGTTTTAGTGGAACGGTTCATAGATCCTTACAGGGCGCTTCAGGTCATTGATAACCTTGGAAGGGCATTGGGTGAACAGGGGCGTGCTTCTGAGCTGTCAGGTCAGCTTAAGGGTTATCGGGACCTCATAGAGGAGAGAACATCTGTTTTGAGTTCGGATGAAAGGACGACAGTGTTTTTTGAGTGGCTGGGAAAACCTTATCATTCGGCATCTAACGGCACATCATATAGCAACTTCATCGAGTTTGCCGGCGGCGTCAACATCGCAGCGGATGAGCCGGTCGATTATCCGGATGTCAGCCCTGAGTGGGTGATCGAAAGAGATCCCGACGTCATACTCCACATCCTCGGAAGCTCGAAGGATCATTCCGATTTGGAGCTGAAGAAGTGGAGGGAGGATATCATGTCCCGGCCGGAACTGCAGAATTTAAGAGCCGTTAAGGATGGACGGGTCTATGTTCTCAGCGGCACGGTGGCCACAGGGATACGATCAGCAATCGGCGAGCTTTACCTGGCCAAGTGGTTCTATCCCGAGCTGTTCGAGGATATAGATCCGGGCTCTGAGCACGAACGACTGATAGAAAAGTTCTACAATATCGGGCTGGATGGAGCTTACGCATATCCCTCCGATGTTTAGACAAAAGGAAAATAGAAAGAGTAATTCGCAGGTGGCTTTTATGAGGACAACATTTGCGGTTCTTGTCTGCATCCTTCTCCTATCCTTTACCGGGTGCGGAGAGATAGTCACTGTAGTCGATTTTGCCGGCAAATCCATAAGTGCAGATGCGCCGGTCAGAAGCATTGTCTCCTTGGCAGCAGGTGCTTCAGAGATCATATGTGCCCTGGATGGGGGAGAGAGCCTTTTGGGACGTTCAGCCAATTCCGATTATCCTCCATATATGGATACCGTCGCAACGGTTGGCAAGAGCTCCTTTACGCCTGATATCGAGCTGATATTGGAGCTGGGTCCAGATATGGTGGTCGCCGATACCATGATCTCGGACTCTGATAAGAAGACCCTGGAGGATGCGGGAATTCCTGTAATGGAGGAGAAGTTCATCGATCCTTTGAGAACCATCGTGATCATGGAGAACCTGGGCCGGGTGATGGGAAAAGAAGAGCGAGCCCGTGAGCTTGTAGGCTTCATCAAGAGCTATCGGGACCTAATTCAGGACCGAGTTGCAACTCTGCCGGAGGAGGACCTGCCAGAAGTCTTCTTCGAATGGTATGCAACGCCCTATCGTACGGTATCTTCCAGCGGGTCCTACCACAATTTCATAACATTTGCTGGAGGGTTGAATGTTGCAGCGGACTTGGGAAACGAATCGAATTCGTATCCAGACGTAAGCCCGGAGTGGGTAGTGGACATCGATCCTGATGTTATTCTTCAGTCGGAGCCCAGCACAAAGTCCTACACAAAAGACGATTTGGCTGATCTGAGAGAGAGGATAATGAAGCGGCCGGAACTGCGGAGTGTAAAGGCTAAAGAAAGCGGCCGGGTCTTCGTGATGAGCGGCAAGATCACTTCAGGGATACGCGCCATAGTCGGAGAGCTTTACCTGGCCAAGTGGCTTCATCCACGGCTGTTCGAAGATGTAGATCCTGACGCCGTGCACCGGGAGCTCATCGAAAAGTTCTACGGCCTTGATCTGGAGGGGGCATACGCCCTCCCAGAATCATCTTGAATAAAAAGGCCTCCTATATGGCCGATATTCTGGCGAAATCGAACCACCCAGGCCAGCGTCCACATTCTTCACACCTGCATATATTGCATTCTATGTTATATATTATTAATAGATATATTTATTGCCCTCTTAACGATATTTAATTGAAATCAAATGAACTTGAAGCAAGACAAATCTATTTAACTAAGTAGTGCAAAAAGGGAAAAAGAATAACGGTGGAGACGATATGAGACCGATATCACTGCTAATCGTGCTGGCTTTGCTGGCGTTCCCTGCTTTGGCGGACGGTGAAGAGACTATCACAATTACAGACGAGGACGGCCGGGATGTGACCGTCCCCCTCAATCCCCATAGCATCGTATGCCTCTCCCCCGGAGCTGCGGAGGTGATATATGCATTGGGTGAGTCCGATCGAATTATTGCAGTCACAAACGATTGCGACATGCCACCGGCGTTGCTCGATAAGGAGCGCGTAGGAAAATCCGGCAGAGATGCCGACCTTGAGAGAATAATCGAGCTGAATCCCGATATGGTCATTGCCAAGACCGGGGCTCTGTTCCCTGAGGATATGGAGCAAAAGCTGGTTGGCTATGGAATTCCGGTCCTAAGATACCGCCTGCTCCATATCGATGCCCTGATCCCGATGATTGAGGATATGGGCAGGATTTTAGAGAACGAGGAGGCCTCATCGAAGATGGCTGAAGAGATCTCAGGATACTACGATCTCATCTTGGACCGGACGCAGACGATTCCGGATAAGGATCGGCCGTCTGTCTATTTCATGTCCATGGGCCACTTCGATTGGACTGCAAATAGGGATTCGACAGGTCACACGAGAATTGCGGAGTCCGGGGGAAGGAATATAGCAGCTGACCTGTCGACGAAGGTGCCTCGCGTAGACATGGAGTGGGTGATTGAAGAGGACCCTGATATGATTGTCTACTCCATGCCACAAGAGCAGTATGATGGAAATACGCCCACCATAGATGAGATGGATGCCAAAAGAAAGGAGATAATGTCTCAGCCTGGCTTTGAGAGCGTCGGTGCCGTTAGGACAGGGCGGGTCTATATCACGGACATAAAGATGGCAAGCGGCCTCTCTGAGCTGGTGACAATGCTCTATTATGCCAAGTGGTTCCATCCCGACCTGTTTCGGGATATTGATCCGAGGACAGTTCACGAGGAGCTTTTGCAGAAGTACTTCGGCATGGACATCGGCGGCATCTACCAGGTTTATCCAGACGCTCCAGTAGAGGCGGAGGACGGAAAGGATGCTTTTAGCACGATCACCGACAGCAAAGGCGCTTTCGTGTTTGAGAACCTGCCGGCCGGAACATACACCGTCACCGCCTACAAATCGGTGATGGGAGTTTACCCCTATCTGGGAAATGCCTCCGTTCAGCTAAAGGGAGATGCGAAGCGCCTGGAGATAAGGCTGAAGAGTTCCAACCAGAGCGAGCTTGCGAAGTTGGATGAGGCAGTCTTGAACCTATCGGATGCAGGTGGCATTATGGAGATCAGAGGAACCGTAGTCGGTCCCAACCGTCCCGGCGCTGAACCTGCGACAATACCTTACGAGGACGCAGACGTTAAGCTGACCGAGTATTCGCCGGCATAGACTTCAGGGACATCAGAATTTTCATTTTTTTTCACGTCCGCTCCTCAATATCACCTTCTATCTTCAGGTAGGCAGCTCTGAGCTTCTCCTTCTCCTCGTCAGTCGCCTTCCAGTATCCCCTGTTCTCGGCCTCGATTAGACGTTCTGCCAACTTTTCTGCTGCAAATCTATTGTTCTTAACGATCCTCTGCCTGTTCTTGTCGTCAAATACATAGCGCTCGGCAATGGATGACCAGACCCAGTTGTCCACGCTGCGGGTGGTCGCAGCCAGCCCCAGGGCATTTTCGACCCTGTCTGCGATCTGTTGCGCTCCGTGGTAGTCGTGCTCCAGCATGCCTTCCATCCACTTGGGATTGAGGAGCCTGGTTCTTATGCCGCGGTTCAAGGAGTCCTTCAGGTCTTCAGTGCGGATGGCCTCGCCGGTTGTGTCGGAGATAAGCATCTGCGGCCGCTCTCCGCGGGCTGCTTCAACGGCACTCGACAGCCCTCCGAAATATTCGAAATAGTGATCCAGGTCGATTATCTCCCGGTCATGGGCGTCCCTTACCTGGGAGATAAGCCTGACCCTGGCCAGGTTGTCGCGGTACAAAGAATCGAGCTTGCATGAATGCAACCCCCTGGCATAAAGGTGATTTATCGACTGGATGAAGACCTCTGCCAACTCACTTTCAGTCTTCCATATCGAATCCTCAATCAGCGGCAGGGTACGAGTTCCGTACTCTCCTGTCCGTGGACCGAATATCCGGCCGTTGGCCATCTTACTCGCCGTCTTCGTGTCAAGTCCCTTGTCCTTCAGCTGTGACAGGTTTTCCAGTGAGTGCTTTCTTACATAGTTAAGCTCATGCGGCTCATCCAGCCCGGCAACGAGGTCGAAGGCCTGATCCAAAAGCTCCATAAGATTGGGAAACATATCCCGAAAGAAACCGCAAATGTTGACAAGGCAGTCGATTCTCGGCCTGCCCAGCCTTTCTAACGGAATCACAGATAGCTGAGGCGACCAGCTTCCGCAGATCCTCTCGACCTTCACGCCGAGATAGCTCAGTATTTGGCCAACCGTCTCTCCCCCAGTCCTCGTTGTCTCAAAACCCCAAAGCACAGCACCTATGCTCTCGGGATAGCTCCCGTTCTTCTCCAGATATCTGGATATGGTGTTCCTGGTGATCTCCTCTCCCCGTTCGAATGCAGTCTCTGTCGGTATCCTTGTAGGATCGAATTGCGTCAGGTTTCTGCCGGTCGGAAGGATCTCAGGGGAGCGGATGACATCTCCGCCGTCGCCCTGCTCTATGAACTCGCCTCGAAGGCCGCAAATGAAGTTGTCGATCTCGTCTCCGTTATCCGAATATCTTTCGGCCAACCTCATGCCCCAGTCCAAGGCCTCTTTTAGCTCTGCCTGTCTTTCAAACGAAAGGGCGCTTTCCTCTACTGCATCCTCTAGCGATCTTTCCAGACAGCATTCCACCAGCTGAGAGCATCTTCGGTCCACCTCGGCCAGCTGCGGGAGGTAAGAAGATCTATTCTTCAAAGCCGCGTCGTAGTCCAGACCAATATCCTCGCAGAGGATGCGATTTATTGACTTGATGCTGCCCCTGTCGTATCTCAAAATGAACTCCAGAAACAGCTTCAAATCTTCCTTCTCATAGCCCTCCCCTAAAACGTGCAGCCCTTTTGGAATAATGCGTCTCTTCATCTCGTAGAGCTCGTCGTGGATTTTATCTATGTCCAGATCCTCGAAATGAAGTGCTGCTGCCTCGGTCAATATCCGCTCCTTGATGCGAGGGCAGATATCAGGATTCTGGACCCTTGCCTCTCCGTATTCGTCGATCATGTTTTGCAGCACAACATAATCCTCATACAGGTCAGAGGCTGTAAAGGGCGGATTGTTGTGACCTATCATTGTGGCGTATAGCCTTCTCTTGGCTATCACTGCCTCAGAGGCATTTCCAACGCTGTAAAAGTACAGGTGTGGCATATTGCCTATTAAAAGGTCAGGGAAACATGAGGCACTCATGCCCACCTCCTTTCCTTTTGTGAACTCGGCCAGTCCATGAGTCCCCACATGTACGACCGCGTCTGCCTTCCACACTGTATCCAGCCAGCAATAAAAGGCAATGTACTGGTGATGGGGCGGCTTTGTCTTATCATGGGTGGCATCAGATATATCCTGGCCCTTTAAGGGCGGCCTTGCGGGCTGAACACCCAGGAACACATTCCCCAGCTCAATTCCAGCAATGAGGATCTTTTCTCCTGAGGCCATCACCGTGCCGGGAACAGGGCCCCAGGCAGCAGTTACATCCTCCTGCATCTCCTCTGGTAGAGAGTGGAAGTAGTCTCTATACGCCTCTGCATTCAAAGAGAAGATGCTTTCGACGGCTTGCTGAGCGCTGAACCATTGTCCGGAGTTGACAATAGCCAGATCCTCGAAGAGATCATGCAGCTTTCCTTTTGGCACATCGACGGCAAATCCCTCTTCGGCCATCCTTTTTAAGATACGTTTTATGCTCTCAAATACATCGAGATAGGAGGCCCTGCCCAGATTGCCTTCACCAGGCGGGTAGCTGTATATGAGCACAGCCACGCGCTTCTCTGAGTCGGGCTTATCTTTCAGCTTGATCCGGTTCCGGATTCGAGAGCAGATTTTATTTACCCTGTCCTGGATCGGGACGATTTCTCGAACCGACGCCTTCCCGTTTTGCACGGCATCCACTCCGCAGCAAGGAATGGGTTCAATGCTGCCATCCAGTTCCGGCCAGATGACCGACATTATGGTCTCCATGGGATTTAAGCCGGCAGGAGACCTCATCCAATCCACTACCTCCCTCCGGTACAATTGTGCTGGGGTGTAGATGGGGGCATTGATCTCCTTTAAGAGCTCTCTGGTGAGCTGGTGGTTTCCGCCCAGAGGTCCTCCGTTTAGGCGGAACATTGTGAGATTCACCAGGGCATCAGTTATCGGCCGGCCATCCCTGAAGAAATACTTCCTCATCGCATGCAAATTGTTGATGCCGTCGGAATAAACCGGTATGATGTTTGCTTTCCCAAGAGACGAGGCAATGGCCTCTACTGTTGGTTTGCACTGATCAAAATACCTGCCACCGTAAAAGATAATGCCAATTGTCGGAATCCTATCATCAAACCCTGCTCTTTTCATGTATGCTTCAAGATCTTCAAAGTAACCGTGCAGAGGATGATAGATGCCGAATTCGGGCTTCTCAGCAGGTTCTTTGGCTGGTGGAAGGGAGGCACCCAGGTATTCGCCCAGCAGGAGGATTAAGAGATTTCTATAGTTCTCCTGGCCACCGAATTTCCAGTATTTTGTTATTTTTATATAGTTGCTGACGTCCTTCAGTAGCCCTACAGGCAAAACCTCCCCGCCTGCCTGCACCATCTTCAGGGCGATATCCATCATCCTTCGGCCCTTATCCACTCTTCTCCGGAGGGCTTCAGGATCGTTATCATCTGACCGGCCGATCATCTCCATGCTGGCCATCCTCTCTGCCAGCCCTCTTCCCTGGAACGATCCAAGCCTTGTGAGCTGCATCATCTCCTGAAAAGCCCTGCCCATGGGGACAACCAGGCTGACGACGGTATTTTTCTCATCCCTGAGGCTGCGAGAGATTACTTCAATAGACAGGCCTCCCGCACCCATGAGGTCAACTAGAACAGCATCAGCGGATTTGAGTTCTTCTTCGAGTCCATCCAATGAAACCTCTTCATTGTCGATCTGGCTTGAATGGTAGATCCTGAGATCAAATTCCAGCTCAAACTCCTCTTTCAGCTCCTGAGATGCTTTGATGAGACTTGGAACGAGAACAGGAGAAACCACTACAACCTTCATGACCAGTCCTCTAACGTCTCCTTTCAAACGTAGTAAACATACCTGTAGAAGTCTTTCCTATCGGGAAAGGAGATAGCATCGTGTGGGCATTGAATCTCGCAGCCGCTGCACAGCATCACACACTCATACGGCTTGGAGACCGTGATATTATCATGGTCATCCTCCTCAAAGACGCCCCTGGGACAGAAATCCAGACAGACTCGGCAGCTCTGGCATTTATGGTGATCGATGGTCGGATACCATTCGATCTGGTCCCTGGGCAATGTGAAGCGACGCTTCTGTTTTACATCCTCCATTATCTTTCTGTGCTTATCCTCATCGTTTCCGGCCAAAAGCATCTTGGCCATGACATGGACTTTCATCTGTAGCGGCATTGTGGCCATCATTGCCTGGCCCATCTTCCGCATAGCCTTTTTGTTCTTTGATTTTGCCATATATATCTCTCAATGAGCATCTTAAATTGTTAATTTTACCTAAAGAGCAAGAGGGTCCTCATTTTCAAAATGGGCTAATTCAAGGGATAGGCCCAACATCCATGCTCCTTCACGTCGTAAAAGCGCGAGAGCATCTCTTTGTGAACGGCTTCTGGATCTATATCCCCGAACAGCTGAGGGTGGAACCATTTAGCAAAATGCAGGAACCCCACGATCTGCCTGGGTCCGGTAACTATCCCTGTATCGATGATGTAGATCTTTCCCTCTTTCACAGCCTTTATCTCATCAAATCCGGGCTGGGAAATGATGAAATCCCTGCGTTCTTTCAGCACCTGCAAGGATGGCGAGATATCTGCTCCGGATTCGGACTGTCTTATGTGATGATATACCATGACATCGGGATTCTGCACGATAATCCACTCGGGGTCCACCTCAGGGACCATGCCGTATAAGCTGGCAGCGATGTTCAGACCTCCCGCCTCCTCGATGCTCTTGCCCATGTCGCTTCCTTCGCCGCAGGTCCAGGAAATCTGGCTCATTATCATGTAGTATACTCTTGGCCTGCTCTCAGGCTGCAAATCCTTCATTCGATCTCTTGCCAGATCGTAATAACCCTTAATGAAGTCGCAAAGCTCCTGAGATCGCCCCTCTCTTCCAAGGATCGCTCCGAAGTCCTCTATCATTGGCAGTATCTTGTCTGCGTGCAAAGCCCAATACTGCAGCACCGGAATGCCTGCTTCATCCAGCTGCTTTCTTACATCTTCTTTTAATGGAGGGACGCCCTCGATCACCAGATCGGGTTTCAGGGCAATGATGGGTTCGGCCTCAAGGCTCAGAGCCGATCTGCCAAGAACCTCCCTTTCCAGCATAGCTGGAGGCATTGTACAGGCACTGGTCACCGCCACTATGCGGTCTGCGCCATCAAGAGCGTAAATTACCTCAGCAGCAGCCGCATTTACGCAGACAATTCTATCCGGGTGCAGGGGAACTTCAACCTCTCTTCCCATGCCGTCGGTGATCATCACCGACTGATCGTTCTTCGTCGCATTTGGATCATCAGTCTGGCAGATTCCAAGAGAGATTAACAGCATGAGCGACGCTGCCAGAGATGCGACTCTCACCAAAACTCCTTCCTCCTCTTTATGAACAGGTATAGGAAAAATGGCACTCCCATGAAGGCTGTCATTATACCCACTGGCAAGATTACCGGAGCCATTATAGTCCTGGCCATTGTATCGGCTCCCAAGAGCAGCAGAGCCCCGAAAAGACCTGAAGCCGGAAGTAGGAACCTGTGATCTCCTGATATGACCATCCTTGTGATATGGGGAGCTACCAGGCCGATGAAGCCGATGGTTCCGGTGAAGCATATCACGCTGGCAGTTATCAGGGCGGCCAGCATCATTCCAGAGACCCTCACCATCTCAACGTTTACACCCAGGCTCTTTGCGGTCTCGTCTCCGGCCCCCAGCGTGTTGATATCCCAGGAAAGCCTGATCAGAATAAGAGAGCAGAGCACCGTCACCATGGCAATTATGCCGACTTTATCCCAGGATGAACGGCCCAGGCTTCCCATCATCCAGAAGACCACCTCATGGACCTGCTCGGCGTGGCCAACATACTGCAGGAAGGATGTCATGGCCGAAAAGAGGTACATGATGGCGATGCCTGCCAGAACCATGGTCTCCGGGCTTATGCCGCGGTATTTGGCAAGGCCGTAAACGGCTAAAGATGCGATTATGGTGAAGATGAATGCGTTGCCCACTATCAGATACTCTCCGCCGATGAAACCTGCCCCCATGATTATGGCAAGCGACGCTCCAAATGATGCGGCAGAAGCGATCCCAAGGGTGAAAGGGCTGGCAAGAGGGTTTTTGAGGATGCCCTGCATGGCAGCCCCTGCAATGGCAAGCCCCATCCCGGCGAAAATTGCCATTATCACCCGGTGAAATCTCAGTTTCCACACAATGGTATCCACAAAATCTGTGGTTTGAAAATTGTGTGGGAAGAACCTGGCCAATATGCAGGAATAGACCTGTGCCGGTGTGATGTGAGCCGAGCCAAGCGTCACTGCCAATCCCGCCAGGACTATTATCGCAACCAAGACGACAATAATCACCAGGAATTTTCTGGCAAGGAACCGGGAATACTCGTCCTTCAGATTTGGTCCTGTGGCCGATATCCCTGTCTGCAATCTATTCACGCAAATACACCGTGATATCCTTCATCAGGCTGTCAGCCGGTTTGGCTTTCCGGGTGTCGGAGCAGTGCTGTTCTTCCATTCCCCCCCGTCAGGAATCCTGGCAAGAGAGACGTCCTCTGTCGAGGTATCGTATCTCTTTTCATCAACCAGGCTTCCGGACCGATCGTATAGCTCAATAGCGTCCCCATCATTTCCCTGAAACACGCCGCTTGTGGAGACGAATATAACCAGGAATTCTCCTGGACCAATCACAGATCCCTCCGGCAATGCATATTCTCCGGGAGTTGACCTAAACACCGTGTCCTTAAGGACGTATCCGCTGACGTCCACAGACTGGTTGCCTGAATTATAAAGCTCTATGAACTCGTCGTCCATTCCGCTTATATGGCCGTTTCCATTCCAATCGCTTGCTGGACTGGGAAGCATCTCGTTGATCAGCACATTGGCGCAGGCCAGATTCACTGCCAGGAATGCCGATACCAGATAGACCAGGTACCTCATTTCAAATACCTCCTGCAAAGTACGATTCGGATATCCCTACTCGAACTTGGAAAACGCTTCTCTGGTGTGCTTGACGAATATCTCCACGATTCCGTCGTTCTCACCCATCCCCTTCAGGTTGACGTCAGTCTCGAAGCCCTCAGTCTCCAGCATGCTCTTCCAGGATTCGGACTCGCTTCCAGCAAGATCGTTCAAGGCGTGATCGCCTGCTACGATCATAAGCGGCATCAGACGCACTTTCCTCACACCGGACGTCTTGAGGCCTGCCAGCACATCATCGTAGCCCGGATATCCCTCGACGGTGCCGAGGAAGACGTTTTTGTGATCTTTCGCCAGGATGCCGGCCATCTGCGAGTAGGCGCTGTTTGCCGGGTGCTCGGTTCCATGTCCCATAAGTACAACCGCCATCTGCTCGGGATCTCTGGGGCTGGATTGAGGCGTTCTCTCATTTCCGGTCGTATTCTGGTCAAATTGACCGGCCAGGGCGGAAGAAGCGTTGTGGTAGTCTTCCAGATCCATGAGGAGCGGTGTGCCGAGCACCAGGTTCTTGAAGCCGAATTTCCCGTGGATGCCTTTTGCGCTTTTCACTATGTTGGCCAGGTCGTGGAACTCCTCTCCTGGTATCACATGCAGCGACTGTACCACCACATTGACGTAGCCTTCGTCATTTAGATGGGCAAGGCCGGTGAGTGGATTGTCTATCGATATGTTATCCCTCTCCAGCAATTTGCGCCTGATGTAATCTGATGTGAAGGCGATCCTGATCTCAGCATCTGGGAATTGCTCTTGGTATACCCTCTCGACGTTCTTGTAGGCTGCCTGAGCCTCGGGATAGCTTGTGCCGAATACCACAAGCAGAATCGCTGGATTCTCCTTGGCTGGCCGGTCCATAGCGCCGAAGGATGGAACGACGAGAGCGACGGCGATCACCGCCGCGAATACAGATAGCATTCTTATCATATTCGTTCACCAAACTCAAATTCATTTGAATTAAAACAAGAAAACTAGTTTATAGCATAAAAACGTTACGCTGCGCGTATCTCTTTCGAGCATAAAGTTTATTTGTTTTAAGACCAATAAAGTTTAATTGTGGGCGCAGATCATGATGAAGACTGTAATTCGGGTTCTGATATGCTTTGGCCTTCTTGTCATGGCAGGAAGCGCTGAGGAGATCACGGTTGTTGACTCCACCGGACGCTGCCTGAGCCTGGACGTGCCGGTTCAAAAGGTCGTCTCACTTGGGACCGGTGTCGCAGAGTATCTTTATGTGCTTGATGGAGGAAAAAGCCTCGTTGGAAGGGACTCGTATTCTCATTTTCCGCCGGCCTTGGAGGAGGTGGCCATTGCCGGCAAGAGCTCCTATTCGCCTGACCTGGAGCTGATAGTATCGCTCCATCCGGATCTGGTGATCGCCGATACCATGCTATCTGATGACAACCTGAAGGAGCTTGAAAATGCTGGCATCCCCGTGATGATAGAGTCTCTCGTGGACCCAGCCAAGGACATCGAGGTGATGGAAAGGCTGGGCGCATTGATCGGGAAAGAAGAACGCTCTTTGGAGCTCATAGGTTTTATCAAAGGCTATCAGGATCTGATCCGAAAACGCACAGCCGGCTTAAAGCCGGATGACAAGCCCAAGGTTTTCCTGGAGTGGGCCGGAAAGCCGTACCACACGATTTCAAGCGGCAACCCCTCCGATACCTTGATCCGGGTTGCAGGTGGCGACAACGTTGCAAAAGATCTGGGAAACAGGACTCATTCGTATATCACGGTCAGCCCGGAATGGGTCGTAGAGGTTGATCCAGATGTGATCATCCAGCAGAGGTCCAGCAATAAGGCATTTTCGGGAGATGAGCTACGGGCACTCAGAGATGAGATCATAGCTCGCCCCGAGCTCGCCGATGTAAAGGCCGTCAAGGACGGCAGGGTTTACCTGGTCTCTGGAGAGATCAGATATGGTGTGCGCTCTGTGATCTGCCAGCTTTACATGGCTAATATGTTCTACCCCGGTCTGTTCGAAGATGTCGATTTAGATGCTGTGCATCGAGATCTGGTCAAGAGGTTCTATGGTATCGAATTGGATGGAGGGCTTTACGTATACCCCAACTAGCTGACCATCGGCATTTGCCTGCCAGTTGCCTGAAGCTTGCCCGTGCCGGCATACCCAAAGACCCTGGCCGATATGCGATGATGCCAGGCGTGTATCAGAGACGCGGCAGAAAGGAAGATGCCATTTCCGTATCTCCATGCAGGGTTTTGGCGCATCTCAACTGCACTATGGATGAAGAAAGAAAGCTGCTGTTCGAGATAAGTACACGAGTTGATCTTCCAGGGGACTTCAATTGAGCAAGATCATAGAGATTTCCGGTTTAAGCAAAGAGTATTCGGGAAGAAAAGTGGTTGACGGCCTGGATCTGGAGGTCGAAAGAGGGGAGTTATTCGGCTTTCTCGGACCAAATGGTGCGGGCAAGACCACGACCATTCGTATTCTGACGACGCTTACAAAGCCTTCCTCTGGCCAGGTCTTGATCAATAGCACCGATGTGGCCAAAGATCCGGAGAGAGTGAAATCCGATTTCGGCATAGTCCAGCAGCATCTCAGCCTGAACCGGGATCTGACCATTGCCGAGAACCTGGAGCTGCATGCCAGGTTGCATCACCTCTCGCCAAGGGATCGAAGGGAGAGGATCTCAGAGCTTCTCGACTATGTGGAGCTGTCCGACTACGCAGACTATCTCGTCGATGATGTCTCAGGCGGCATGAAGAGAAGGGCAATGATCGCCAGAGCGCTAATCCACAGGCCGAAACTGCTATTTCTGGACGAGCCGACGGTAGGACTCGATGCACAGACGCGTCGCAGGGTCTGGGACCTCATCAGAAAGATGAGCTCCGACGGAGCAACTGTCTTTCTGACTACGCACTACATCGAGGAGGCAGAGGCGCTATGCAGAAGAGTGGGGATAATCCATCATGGCAAGCTCATTGTCCTGGGCGAGCCCCTCGATTTGCGCCGAAAGCTCGGCATGATCGCCGTTGAAATGCAGACGAATGGGAACGCCACAAAATACATATACTTCCCTGGCCGGGCTGAAGCTTCTGAGTTTATTCGAGGTCTGCCTGGCACGCAGCGGGTGGTTATGCGGGAGTCCAATCTCGAAGACGTCTTCATAGAGCTCACCGGCCAGAAGGTACTGGGGGATTAGATGATTGCTCAGGATGCATACAATATTCTCTGGGCGGATCTGGCTGCGCTCAAACGCCGCTGGCTGAGGTATCTGACGACGACGCTGATCAGCCCGCTTCTCTACCTGGTTGCATTCGGATGGGGACTGGGACGGGGCATCAATCTAAACGGCACAAGCTATCTGGAGTTCGTGGTTCCAGGCATAATCGCGCTGACCGCCATGACCACAAGCTTCAACGGCGCCGGAACCAGGCTCAACGTCGATCGTCTATATTTCAGGAGCTTCGATGAATGCCTCATGGCTCCCATAAAGCTGCATTCGCTCTTGCTTGGCAAGGCGCTGATCGGAGTTGTGAGAGGCATCTTCAGCTCGGTTGCATTCCTGGCATTGGCGACGCTGATTGCGCCTTCCATTCACATCGGACCCATGTTCCTCGCGGGTTTGCTGCTCACCTGCCTGACCTTCTCCTTCCTCGGCGTGCTCGCCGCACTTCTGGCCAAATCTCATGAGGATATGGGGACATTCGGCAGCATAATCCTTCTGCCGATGACCTTTCTGGGGGGGACCTTCTTCTCGCTGTCACAGGTGCCGACGGGCCTCAAGTACGCGCTCTATCTGCTTCCCCTCACCCATGCCAGCACATGGCTCCGGGCCGCGGCATTGAATCAGTTGCTGCCCTGGCCATCGTTCCTGGTGCTTCTGATATTCCTTGCGGCATTCGTGGGAGGCAGCATGATCGCTGTCAGAAAGATGAGCATTTAGGTGAAAGGCTTGACTATCGCAGATGGTTTTATGCTTCTGCAAAAAACAGGGGCGGCTGGCAGGCCGCAGTCAAGCCACCTACTACCAGTTGGGCTATCCTCCAGACGCCTGGCTGCGGCTTTCCGCCGAAAAGCCCTATTCGGGAGAGCCCGGCGGTCTTTTCTTTGCGCCTGGGGCTGTATTTCCAGCTACAGGAGGCTCAACTGCCAGCCGATCCGGCTGGCAATGGCACCTCGATCATGGTCCAGGCACTCTGCCAGATGCAACGCTCTGGACCTTGGCCGGCATAATCGGCTACTTCTCCACCTGCTCCAGCTCTGCGCTCAGGTCCTTTGTAAGGTTCGCGCCAGCAAATGCACCCTCCGTTGGCAGGAGCATGAAGAACTCCGGGGTTACGTCCAGTGAAGCGGTCGTCTGGTTCAGCCTGAGGTCCAGGATGTGTCCTCCTGCCTTCCGGTCGTCGCTTATCAGGTGCAGGTGGTAGCCGGGGACGTTGACTCCCTTGGAAAACGGCGGGGAGTAGAATCCAACGATGCTGCCGCTGACGTTGTACAGCTCGAATACCGACTGGTTGGCCGAGGCCTCGGCCAGACGGGGATAGGGCTTCTCCTGCTTTGGTATGGCCCGCGCCTTGACGTATGGGAACACTCCGTCTATTCGTATGGCGTAGAACATGTTATCAGACGGGATCTGGGCCTCGAAGGATGATTCTAGCAATGTCAGGTTATCGCCCTCAACAGTCAGGTTCAGGTCTGGCTCAAAGAAGGTCACCGTTGCGAATGGGGTGGTCTGATTGTCGGAGACCAGCCGCACAGACCCGTCGGCCAGGGCCTGGTAGAACTCGCCGTCCACGCCTATCATCTCGCCGTCGATCCCCTCAAAGCAGCCGATTCCGAAGTCGCCGTGCTCCAGAAGACCTGACATGTTCATCACGCCGTCGTAAACGCTCTCCAGCAGCGCGTCGATTGTGGAGACCTGGTAAAGGACGTCGTGGTCTTCTTCCCCTGTGACTGCTCCGGCAGAAAGCAGCACCTGTATCATGATTACCTGGCATGCGGCCAGGGCGATCTTTCCAATCGTCTCTCCCATCGTGGGCACCTGCCAAGCGGACTTGCATAAAAATTAATTAACCTTTCGCCACGTCAGGCTCTGCAGCCTGCTGGCCATCCACCCTTCCTGCTCTCAGGTCCTCCTTTCTTACCTGATACACCCCTACAAGAGCTCCTACAAGCGAGGGTGCCAGGAAGAATCCGCCAAGTCCAGCCACAAGGCCTCCTCCCAGAAACGAGACCATCACCAGCAAAGGATGCATGGAGGACTTGACCGAGACGAAATATGGACGGATGATCAGCTCTGCCAGGTGGACGAGGCCCGAGCCTATGACGAAGAAGACCAGGGCGTCGGCCAGCCCGTGGTTATAGTAGCGGTATAGGGATGTGGGTATGAATACAAGCCAGGTCATGAAGGGTATCAGCCCTGCCAGAAATACAACGCTTGCAAGGGCCAGCGGACGGGGAACATCGAAGAAATAGAACAGTATCACAGAGGAGAGCCCGCCGGCGATGGCTGTATAAAGGCTGCCCAGGAAGACTCCTTCAAGTATGCGGTCTATGCGCACCAGGTAGCGCTGGTAATCGCCGATCTCCGGTCCCGGCAGAAAAGCGGAGACGAAGTCGGCGAGCCGGTGTCCGTCCACCAGCAGGAAGTAGCAGACGGGCAGCGATATTATGAAGTTAAGGGACCCGAGGAAGAAGGTGTGGCCGATCTGCAGGACAGGCACTGCTGCCAGGACCTGGGCGCCTATTCCTATCAGCCCCTTGAATATCTCTCCCATCTCCGCAAGCACGATATCTGGAATGGGCAGGGAGCTTAGGTAGGCAGAGGCAGGCCCGGTGAGCCCTTGCTGGTGGGTGAGCAGCCAGTCTATCTGGGAGATCATCTCTGAGACTGCCAGGGCTATGATCAGGGAGACCGGGACCACCAGGCCCAGTGAGGCTACTAAGGACCCAATCCTGCGCCGGGTGCCGAACAGGTCCCGCAGCCCACGCCCGGCATAGGCGAATACGGTGCCCAGCACGATTCCGTCGAAGAGGGGCAGTATCAGGAAGGCCAGTGCGATGAGTCCGGCTGACACTATCAGTGCCGGAACCCTCTCCCGGCTTAGCAAGCGACGCCCAATGCCTATGGCCATCCATCTTCTCCTGCAGTTTTCTCGCAGCCGGTGAGATGTGCCAGGATATCTATCCTATGCATGATGCCAGGGATGGCATCCTCTCGGTTGATAAAGTGATCGGGGCGCGTCCTTCCGGCCACCTCTGAGGCGATCGAACGGATTATTTAGCAATTTTGTTTAAAACGAGACATACTCACAACCTACTACTGGGGCAAGACTTATATTCGTTGAATGACGTACCCCTAAAATGCCACAAAATAATGTGGCAGTTGTCCGTGGGGATTGCCGGCCCGTCTCGGGCTGCATATCAGGCTAAGTGAGTCCACGTCCTGCTCGGGGCTGTGGATGAAGGAGTGAGGTTTGATGAGAGATAGAAGCAAATCAGCGGAGCTTGGGCTGCCGCATGGCACCAATGGACGCACCAGGCGGTCCGGACCCGGGCTTGCAATGCTACTCGCGTCGGTCGCCATTTTGTGCATGTGCGCAGGTGCGCAAGAATATAAAACAGATTACTGGATGGATGCTGCAGATCGCCATATGCAAAACGGCTCGATGGAGGAGGCAATGATTGCATACGATAGGGCCCTTCAGCTGGAGCCAGAGCATATAGGTGCCTGGAATCAGAAGGCTGTGGCTCATCAGGTTCTTAGCCAGAGGGCCTTCCAAAAGGCGCTCGATCTCTCCAAAAGTTGGCTTGATCGGGACCCGGACGATCCGCTGGCCTGGCAGTCCATGGGCGCGGCTCTGGATGGCCTTTACAGGGACGCAGAGGCTGACGAGGCCTACCTGAGGTCCATTCAGCTTCTCAATCAGAGGCTTGAGAAGGATCCGACCGATGGCGAGTCCTGGTTTTTGAAGGCCGAGAACTACGCCAACATGAAGATGAACGAGGAGGCGATCTGGGCCTACGACAGGGTGATCGAGCTTGACCACCGGCCACGACTTCTGGACGCCTGGAATACAAAGGCGATATTCCTGGCTGCCATGGGCAGGTACGACGAGTCGCTTTTGGCCAGCGAAGAAGCTCTGAAGATCGATCCAAAGAGCGAGACTGCCCATGTTAACAAGGGATACGTTCTTCGGAAGCTGGGCTTGGAGTCCGGGGCCGAGAATTATGCAGCCTAGCACCATATTGAAGGGCTCTGATCTTCGGCGATGATTTCCGATTCGGCCCTTCTTTTTGAGGTGACTTTTCAGATGAAGATGAAATTGATAGTGGCCATGCTCTGTCTGGCCTTGCTCTGCATGCCTTGCCTGGGCCAGGAGAAGACTGCAGAGGATTGGACTGCTGAAGGGCTGCGCCTGGCAGCCAACGGCTCTGCGTCACTCGAGCCCGCGCTTTATGCCTTCGAGCAGGCAATCCGACTCGATCCGGAGAGCATCGACGCCTGGTATCAGAAGGCCGAAGCCCATCGGACCCTGAGCCGTGTGGCCTTCCAAAAGGCGCTCGATCTCTCCATAAGTTGGCTTGATCGGGACCCGCACGATCCACTGGCCTGGCAGTCAAAAGGCGCGGCTCTGGATGGCCTTGACAGGGACGCAGAGGCTGACGAGGCCTACCTGAGGTCCATTCAGCTTCTCAATCAGAGGCTTGAGAAGGATCCGACCGATGGCGAGTCCTGGTTTTTGAAGGCCGAGAACTACGCCAACATGAAGATGAACGAGGAGGCGATCTGGGCCTACGACAGGGTGATCGAGCTTGACCACCGGCCACGACTTCTGGACGCCTGGAATACAAAGGCGATATTCCTGGCTGCCATGGGCAGGTACGACGAATCGCTTTTGGCCAGCGAAGAAGCTCTGAAGATCGATCCAAAGAGCGAGACTGCCCATGTGAACAAGGGATACGTTCTTCGGAAGCTGGGCCGGCAGGCAGAGGCCGATTTCGCCTTCTCCAAGGCCCAGGCGGTTCGCAGGGGTGAGGGGTCTGGCTTTTCATGCGTACAGGCGTCTGATCTGGCCAGGGACAACCGCTCTTCACTTGTTCGGGGCAAGGAGCAGCTCAGGCAGAGCTCCTTTGAAGAGGCTCTGGAGTCCTTCGACCTGGCCATCCGGCAGGATCCCCGAAATGCCGAAGCCTGGACCAACCGGGGCTTCGCCCTTGGCGGCCTGCGGCGAACTGAAGAATCCATAGCTGCGTATCAGAAGGCGTTGCAGCTCACAAATGCCACTCTCCAAAATCAACCTGACAATGCAACCTCCTGGTTCGTCCGGGGCGATGCACTTTCGGGGCTTGGCAGAGACGAGCTGGCGCTTTGCGCCTATGACGAGGCCTTACAGATCGAGCCAGACAATGCCGAGTTCTGGTCTGCCAGAGGCACAGCCCTCCAGACGCTCGGGCTGATCACCCAGAACCTGAGCACATTTCAGGAATCTCTGGCAGCCTATGACCGATCTCTGGATCTTAACCCGGATGACTCCCTGGTCTGGCTGCAAAAGGGCGCTGTCCTGGCCATCATGGCCTACCAGCTTCCCAGGGCGGAGCAGACATCGGCATTTGAGGATGCCATCAGGGCGTACGATTGGGCCCTGGAGGTTGATCCCAGCCATGTGGAGGCCTGGATAAGCAAAGGCAACGTCTACACCAGTCTGGGATTGATTGACGGGAACCTTTCCTGGTTCAACCAGTCGCTCTTTGCCTGCGACCAGGCCATCTCACTGACGCCTGAGACCCAGACCAGAAGGCTTGCCATGGCACTGGAAGCCAAAGCCGTTTCCCTATCCCTGATGGGCAGATCCCTCTTCAGACAGGGCCTTGGGGGCGAGGAGGCCAGTTCGATGCAGCAGGAGGCTTTGAAGCTCTATGATCGGGTCTTGGAGCTGGACCCGGTTTACGTGAGGATGGGGGCTTCGCAGAACAGAGCTGCACTTCTTATGGAGCTGGGCAGGCAGGATGAGGCTGATTTGGCTCTTCAAGGATCTCTTGAGCCCTATGACGAGATCATCCAGTCCGATCCTGATTCGTCCGTGGCCTGGGTGGGACGCGCGATCCTGCTGCGAGAGCTGGGGAAGTATGACGAGGCGATCCTCTCCCTGGACAAGGCCATATCAGCCGATCCCAGGTACCTGCTTGCCTGGGAGATCAAGGGCTCCATCCTTTGCGAGGACGTCGGCGAATACGGCCAGTCCCTGAAGGTCTTTGAGCTCGTGCTTGCGTCTGATTCCAACAGCACAGGCGCTCTCCTCTTGACCGCAAGCGCGCTTCATGCGCTGGGCAGGGATGAGGAAGCCCTGGCTGCCTATAACAGGACTCTTGATCGCGATCCTGAGTTAAGCAGGGCCTGGTATGGCCGGGGCGAGGCGCTACGTGCACTTGGCCGAGAAGATCAGGCTATTATAGCCTACGACCGGGCGATTGAGCTGTCCACCTTTGGGCCTGACAGATATTCCCTGATCGGCAAGGGTCTGGCATTGCAGAGCCTGGGCAGGCGAAAGGAGGCAAAAGAGGCCTTCTACGAGGCTCTTCGCGATTACGACCGGGTGGTTGGCCGCAATCCCAGGAACTCCCAGGTCCTGAAGGCAAAGGGCGATGCCCTGCTGGGGCTGGGAAGGCCGGACGAGGCGCTCAAGGCCTACGAGTCCGCAATCGAGCTGAATCCGAGGTTCATCGCTGCCCATCTGGGCAAATGCCTGGCTTTGAAGGCCCGGGGCGATCAGGCCGGTGCCGAAACAGCCTGGGATTTGGCAAAGGAGCTTGGGTATCAGGGCGGGCATAAAAGCCCGTCCATTCTTTTTGAGGGGTGACCGTATGATGAAGATCAAATCAATTATCGCAGTGGCCATACTCTCGCTGGCAGCTCTCTGCTCTCCATCGCTCTGTACAGAGAGGACGGCAGACGACTGGGTGCGCGAGGGGCGAATCCTGATGCTAAGCGGCTCTTCATCCTTTGAGCCGGCGCTTTATGCCTTCGACCAGGCCATAATTCTCGAGGCGGAGAACCACGATGCCCGCCTGGGAAGGGCCATGGTCCTGTACTACATGGGCAAGAAGGACGAATCGCGCAATGCGTCTTTGGACGCACTGATCTGCGCTGATCGCCTGCTGGAGAACGACTCGGAGGATGCTGCCGCCTTGCAGAGCAAGGGCCTGGCACTGGCCAGCCTTGGCCGGGATGACGAGGCCAAATTAGCGATGGAATCGTCCCTCCGCATTCTCAACCGGACTATTGAGCGATCTCCAAAGGACGGCCGGGCCCTGTGGCTTCGGGCCGACGACCTGGATATTTTGGGAAGGGCAGAAGATGCGCTTTTGGCCTACGATCAGGTCATAGAGATCGACCAGTCGAGGGCAGCCGCGGCCCATGTACGCAAGTCAGACCTGCTGTTATTGCTGGGCAGGTACAACGAGTCTCTGGATGCCTTTGACCAGGCCGCCAGGCTGATGGGAGCCAACGATACCAGCGTATACATGTCCTGGTGGGGCACAGGAACAGAGGTCAACACCCAGGCCTGGTTCTACCAAGGCCAGGTACTTCGGGTTGTCTCCGGCTGGTACAACAGGTCCAGCAGCTCTTACGAAAACGCCTTGCAGATCGATTCAAACATGGTGGGAGCCCTGCAAAACAAGGCTAGGGCTGCTTTCCCGCGTGGCCGCGATCTTGGCCTGGACAACGGCACCCTGGTAGCCTCCAGCCTCAACTGGGCGCACTATTACTTCCCAGGGATCGAGGTGCCCGGGGCCGAGTCCGGCCTGGACGAATCCGTCCAGGCCAAAGGCTCCGACTCCAACAGATCCTCCATGGAAGACCTGGCGGTGCGACTTCTCCAGCCCACCTCATATGTCTCTTTCGAGCTGCAGGAGACCCAGCTTTTGGTTGGCCGCCTTCCTGACAGGATGCCAATCGACGTGCCTCTTCCGCCAGGGGCACATGTGGTCGGAAGCATGACACATGGGAGCCGAAGCGTCGACGTGGTGCTGGACGTCGAGAATATGACACCTGAGGACGTTTTGGACTTCTACCGCAAGTCCATGGCTGCCCGCAACTGGAAGGATATCGACATTTCCGGAACGAGCAGGGGCTTTTCGCCAAACGAGACCAAGATAACCCTCTGTCAGGGTCGCAAGGATCCGGCGCTTGTAGTGACTGCCTATCCAGTGGTTGACGGCCCCACAGACGTGCGGCTTAATATCGATACCGCTCCCAGGTATTCGCCATGCCGTGAGCAGGGGCGCTATGATGACTGGATGAAGCCTCTTCCAAAGCTCGTGGCTCCGTCAGGCGTCACTGAGCATAATCTGGGATTCAGCAGCAGTGGAGCCGGCTCAGTTGGGACCTCCACCACCTTGAAGACCGGGATGGATGTCAGGGAGATCGTGGCCCATTACGGAGGCCTTATGGAGGCTGCCAGCTGGACAAAAACGGGGGAAGGTCGGGGCGAGGATCTGGCCTGGAGCACCTGGAGCAGCAAGGACGAGGACGACTTCACCTGGAATGCCCTTTTATGGGCTGTTGAGCTTCCAGGGGCAGGAGACGAACTCTTTGTAGGGGCGATGGCCAAGATAAAGGACGAGGACGCACCTAGCCCGGAGATGGCCTATGCCGATGGCGGAAAAAGGGACGGTCTCTGACGAAATCACCCTGCGAAACTCCTAGCCTTCTCTCAGGCATTGCTCGGCGGCGCAATTAGCGCTCATATGCTGTAGCCGGTCGGGCCTGGAACCGGTGCCCGGCTCGGCCTTTTTTTGCGGTATTGCCGGCAGAGCCATTATCCGCCCCGGATTTGAGGACAGGCCAGAAATGGGCCAAAAAGCCAAACAGACCGATAAAAGAAGAATCGGGGCTCTCTTCAGGCCCCTCCGTGCAGCTCCTGAAGCTGGGTGATCTTGCGCAGCTCCTCTTTAAGCGAGTCGGGAAGGCCCTTGATCTCCACATCCAAAAATCCACGCACGATTACGCCTGTGGCCTGCTCAAGGGAAAGCCCTCTTGCCATCAGATACTCGAGCTCCACCTCGGATATCTTGCCCACGGCTGCCTCGTGGGACATATCCAGTCCGCCGCAGCGGCCGTCGAGCTCAGGGATCGAGTAGATGCGGCCCTTCTCGGAGAGTATCAGGCCGACGCACTCAAGATGGGCTTTGACGTCCGGCACCTCGCCGACCATCAGGCCCCTGGCTGTTATATCTCCGCCAACCGAGACCGCTCTTGCCACCGAGTCGGCGCTGCAGCCAGGCGCGCGCAGATAGACCTGGCTTCCCAGGTCAAGGCTTCCTTCCGCCGCGTATATCACGCTGTTGAAGCTGGCTTTAGCGCCAGGACCATTCAGGTAGGCGCTTGGATTGGTCTGCAGCGTCTTGGCTGGGGATAGGCAGATGTAGTTGTTTGATAGGCTTGACCCCTCCTCCATGTGGATGCTTGTGCGGGGCCGAACCTCAACCTCCTTTCCCCAGCTGTGAATCATGGTGAAACTTACGTGAGCCCCTTTCTTGATGTAGAACTCGGAGACCCCGATGTGCAGCCCCTTTTGGACGTGTGAGGGAGTCGTGCAGCCGGTGATGACATGCAGCTCGGAGCCCTCTTCAGCTATTATGATGTTGTGCACTCGCTGGTTCAGGTTGGTCTGGCCCAGGTACAGGCAGCTCTTGAGCGGAAAGACCGTGCTCGCCCCTGCCCTTGCACGCAGGAAGTAGCCTGCCGGAGGATGAGCAGCCACATCGGCGGTGTACTTGTCCTGGTCCACCATCACCTGCTTCCACCAGTAGTCTTTCAGCCCGTCGTACTTCTGCAGCGCCGCAGCGATGTCCAGGATCTCGATTCCTTCGGTCTCAGACCTGGCCATGACCGGCGTCTGGTCCATCTGGATATACGTGCCGCCGCTCTTCTGGTCGAGGCTCACGCCTACGTTTAAGGCCGCCTTTTTTACCTCCGAGGGGAGGTCTTCTACTGCACCAACCTCGCTGTGAGGCCGGGCCTCAACATCGAAGGCCTCCAGATCGACGTCGCTGCCAAATCTGGCCTTCTTATCCCTGGCCTTCTTGGCCCTCTCCTCTATACTGGACATAGGCATCCGGCACACCCCTCATATCCGCTCTTCTTTATCTGCTCCAGTATCTCCTTTGGGCTGCCTGTGCAGACGATGGTGCCCTCCAGCATGACGTGGGCCTTGTCGGTTGTCATGTAATCCAGGACATGGCCAAAGTGGGTGATAATGATCCCCGACCTGGTCCTCTTGCTCGGCTTCTGCTCCTTGTCTGTGATCCGGTTTATGGCTCTGCCTATCAGCTTGATGTTCTCCAGGTCCACTCCAGAGTCAGGCTCATCCAGCATGACCATATCAGGCCTCTGGGCCAAGAGCTGGGCCATCTCCGAGCGCTTGACCTCTCCGCCGGAGAATCCCCGGTTGACCTCCCGGTCGGCGAAGCTGAGAAGGTCCATGTCCTTGAGTATCCGCTCGGGATTTGCCTGTGGGTTGCACAGCTTGATCAGGTCGCGGAGCTTCAGCCCCCTGATGGCCGGCGGGTGCTGGAAGGCTATCCCCAGTCCGAGCCTGGCCCGCTCGTTCATGGGCTTCTCTGTTATGTCCACGCCTTTCAGAACGATCCGTCCGCCCTCCACCTTGTACCGGGGTATCCCCGCAATGGTGTTGAGCAGAGTGGTCTTGCCGCATCCGTTGGGGCCGAAAAGGGCATGCGTCTCCCCCTCTCCCACGCTCAGGTTGACTCCCTTGAGAACCCTCTTGCCCCCGATGCTGACCGATAGGTCCTCTATCTCCAGCAGCTTAAACACCTCCACGATGGAAATCAGATCGATAAATCACGTTCTGCCCATTCTCATCGCCTGGTATTTACGTTTACCCTCGCCGAATTGAGGCACGCCGGGATTGAGAGGGGCGGAAAATGCCCTCGGCCGGAAAGGATAATAGCATTCCACTGCCTTGGAATGCATATGATCAGGGGGCGAGCTTGGATCTTCGGAGATGATGTGGATACCGACGTCATAATTCCAGGGAAGTACCTGAGGACCAAAGATATCGGACTTCTGGCTGAGCATGTCATGGAGGGGCTGGACCCGACATTTGCCTCCAGGGTCAGCCCTGGCGACGTGATAGTGGCCGGGCGAAACTTCGGCTGCGGCTCGTCCAGGGAGCAGGCTCCAGTGGCTTTGAAGGCTGCAGGGGTATCCTGTGTTGTGGCCAGGTCTTTTGCCCGCATATTCTTCAGAAATGCCATAAACGTCGGCCTTCCCCTCCTCGAGGCGGACGTGCCATGCCAGGCAGGCGACGTCGTTGAGGTGGACCTGGAGGCCGGGCGTGTCAGCTGCAGTGGGCAGGAGTACTCGGGCACACGTCTGCCCCCTTTTCTCATGGAGATCCTGCAGGACGGCGGCCTGGTCGCCCACCGCTGCAAGGAGAGGTCGATCTCGGACCATGGCGAATCTGCTGGGGTGAAACGACCTTGATATTCCCCGACGACTACAAGCAGGTGGGCATAACCCGGCAGGACTCGCCGGAGGACCCGATATATTTCGCCACGCGCTACCTGATCTCGCTCGGCCAGAGAATCACGATCAGCCGGATCAGCAGCAGCGGTGAGGGTTTCATGAGGGCCGGCCAAGTTGAGGAGGTCATATCGTCAGGCGATCAGGTTGTGGAGTATCCGCATGTCGTGGACACCAGGAACCGGGCACTTCTGATAGACCTGGCATTTGGCCTCTGCGGTGGCGGCGTGAGGTCCGTGGTATTTCGTGGGCCTGATGAGCATATCACCTTCGTACACGATCCAGATCCATCGGCTGTTCTGGAGCTGGAGGTGTTGGACGTCTCGCCGCCAGATCCGCCGTGGCTGGTCTATGTGATTGGCAGGCTGGTTGAGAGCGGGGTGCTTGGAGACCTGACGGTTCGCTTCCGGCACAATATCCTTGACCTGAGGAGATACGGCGGCGATGGCGTCTATTTTCCATGTCGGGCCTCCGGCCTTGGCCGATCGCTGGACTCGGACAGGGTTACCGAGGAGCGTCCCCATATCGTCGGCTGCGAGGTATCAAGGGAGATATTCCTCGCCACATCGCCGTTTAAGGACCATACGTTCACCAACATCTGCCCTGTAACAGGCGGCCTGCTTAAGCCAACGCGTCCGTTCGTCACACGATGCTGCCGCTCTGAGCGGCGGGGTACGATCACGATTAACGGCCAGTCAGGGATGGTTGTGCACTGGGGAGACGGCCCCCAGCAGGTGGCAGAGGCGGTGCGACAGCTTGCAACCTCCCTGCGCATGAGTTCGGAGGCCGAAGGGGGTGGGGCATGAGACGGGTGGCAGTTGTGGGCGGGGACGGCATAGGGCCTGAGGTCATCAGAAGCGCGCTTCTTGTGCTTGATTCGGTGGGATTTGCCGCTGATATGGTGCCTTTGGATGTGGGATTTGCTCGCTGGAGGCGTACAGGGACAGCTCTCGCCCAGGAGGACCTGGAGACGATGAGAAGATGCAACTGCATCCTGTTCGGGGCGATCACCACCCCGCCTGACCCAGCATACAGGAGCGTTCTGCTGCGGATAAGAAAGGACCTGGACCTCTATGCAAATATCCGGCCCTTCCATTCATCCAGGATCGATCTTGTCATCGTCAGGGAGAATACCGAGGGCCTCTACTCCGGGATCGAGGAGATCGGCCAGGAGGAGGCCCGGACTGTGCGCGTTATAACCAGGGCGGGCAGCCGTAGGATAGCAGCCGCCGCCTGCCAGCTGGCGAGCCGGCGCCGCCGCCTGACCATCGTGCACAAGTCAAACGTGCTCAAGAGCGACACGCTATTTCTGGAGACATGCAGGGAGGAGGCCAGGGCCGCTGGCGTATCCCACGACGATATGCTTGTCGATGCCGCTGCTTACAACCTGGTGCTGCGGCCGGAGAGATTCGATGTGATGGTCACCACAAACCTCTTCGGCGACATCCTCAGCGACGAGATGGCCGGGGTCCTGGGCAGCCTGGGCCTGTGCAGCAGCGCCAACCTGGGCGAGCGCCATGCGCTATTTGAGCCCATACACGGAAGCGCCCCGGACATCGCCGGCCGAGGAGTCGCCAACCCGGTCGGAGCCGTGCGAAGTGCGGCCATGATGCTGGAGTGGTTCGGCCTTTCCGAGGAGTCCAGGCTGGTTGAGGCGGCGGTCCAGAGCTGCCTGGCAAAAGGGATGGTGACCCCGGATCTGGGCGGGAGCTGCACGACGGAGCAGGCCACCGCCTGCATCTGCCAGGCCATCTCTCGGGGCCTGCCCTGACCAATGGCCTGGCATACCCTAATTCATAGTCCCTTAAGCCATCGCCTTCCTGCTCATCTGGATCTCATCTTGCTTCAGACCTGAGCAGCAGTTTTTCGGGGACGAAGATAGGCAGGATTTTGCTGCCAGGTTACCTCGGGCCGGAGATTTCTTGTTAACGATCCAATTTTTCGCAAGCCTTGGATAATCGAAAGGTTTTTGAGATGGCATGGCCCTTGCCAGTAGGAATGAAAGAGGCAGAGTCGAAGCTGGGTCAGCTGAAGAGCAAGCTGGAGAAGATAGATCTTCGGGATAAGCTGGCCGGATCGGGCGAGTCCGATTCGGATACGGTCCAGGCGGCGGATAAGCCCCTGCCGAGGCAGAGGTCCGGAGGCCAAGCCCCGGAGGTCAAGACGAAGAACAACAAGGATAGGTCCTCGCTCAAGAGCAAGCTGGAGCTGAGCGAGAGGCTGGACGATCTGGGCCTGGACGCGCCATCCACCGATGTTCAGGAGTATATACGCGTTCTGAAGCTGGCCAGAAAGCCCACCAGAGAAGAGTTCACCATGATCGGGAAGGTCTCCATGACCGGCATCTTCCTGATAGGCATGATAGGATTTGTGATATACGCCCTCTTAACCGAGCTGCCTCGTTCGGTCTGAAAAAAACGGCCGGGCTCAGGTGGCCGGCCTTCACGCTTTTCTATCATCGGCCAGCTGTCTCAGAGTGGCACCCAGTTCAGACTCCACGATGCTCGTCACGCCCATGGTCTTGGGGTGCAGGTCTATCTCCACCGTTACGTGCTGGTGCCCAATCTCACGCAGCGGCTTTACCTGGCGCGGGCCGTTGGTGACCGAGAATAGCTCAAGTCCTTTCAGCATATCGATCGGAAGGGCGTGGGGAACTCCTGTAATGACGGCGAAGTCGTAAGAGTTGCCTTTTATCATATCGGCCAGTGCTTGGCCTGCCACCGGGTACTCGTCGAGGGCGCCGGTGATTAAAAAGTCGATCCCCCGCTCTCTCAGACCTGCGGCGATGTTTTTTGCATCCCTGCGCACCTTGGCAAGCCCAGCCTGATCGTTCAGGTTGGCGAACGTATCGATGCAGTCACCGCGCCCAAGCGAGCGGGCGGCATCCACCACTGCCGCGTTTATGTCCGCAAACATATAGGCAGTCTCCTTCTTGGCGTTGAGGATGTTCAGGCCCCGTTTTCCCTCCTCGATCAGGTCTAATATACGGGAGGCGAATGTATACTTGATCTCGCCTCTCTCCGGAGCCAGGTACTCGCTGCTCGCTGCCCCAAACCTCTTCTCCACCTCGGTAGCCTGGGATAGAAGCCGCTTCTGCCTCTCGAACTCGGCCTGGTCGATCAGCCCGATCTCCAGCGCCCCTTCGAGGGCTATTATGACACCCTGGGTATTGTCCCTGTAACCTGCATGCACCTCCGCCTCCATCACCGGTACGTCCAGGTCGGCTGCCAGGACTGCCTGATGGAGGTCTTCTCCGATGATCATGCTGCTGCAGGTTCCAGCAACCGCAATCAGCCTGGGCGAGAAGAGCTGGGCAGACCGCTTGAGAAGCCTGACCAGCTGCTCCTGGCCTCCGAAGACGAAGCCCTTCTCGTCCAGAGCGGTTGTGAGGACGTGAACGCCATCCTCCTCAAGCAGTCGGGCGTGTTTGAAGCAGCACCCGCTCGGCCCGTGCAGTATCACCACGTCCGCCCCCAAGTCCCGCAGGGTGTATAGGGCTGCCACAATCGAGCTTGGGCGGGGATGTATCACCTGTAAGTTCTCTATCTGTGTAGACATTTACGAATCTCACCTGAAGCATTTCACGCATGAGACCAGCCGGTCGCCAGGTCCCAGACTCTCTTTGGCCAGGGCAAGGCCGGTCCGCAAGTCAGCCGCACATTGGGCCCGCAGCTCGTCGGCATGGGATCTGAGGCGGGAGCCGACAAGCACCAGACCGTCCAGATGGGGCCGGGCGGCGCGCAGCACCTCCATCAGGGCCGATATGTCCATGCCCTCGCACACCGTCTGCGCCTCCTCCCCCACAACCAGGCAAAGACTGCCTCCGGGAGGCACCTCTCTCAAGGCAGCGGCCACTCCTTCTGCTTTTAGGCCGGAGTTTGAGTTATCCAGTATCGTCACACCATCCTGGCAGAAGCTCTTCATACGCCCCTCCCATCCATCGAAGCCTTCCAGCGCAAGAGCAGCCTGATCGAGGTCGTGCCCAGTCCTGATGACGGCGGCTGCAGCGGCTGCAATAGATGAGAGGTAAGCCTGCGGGTCGAATCCATCTCCCAGACGGAGCGGAGCTGTTCGCTGCCGCCAGCGTAGGGATGATGGAGTGCTCTGCACATCCCCACCATCTCCGAAGCTCAAGTCGGCAGATATGCGGGTATCGATGCCTGCGACAAGGGCGCTGCCTGGCCTGGATAGGGACATCATCTGCAGCTTTGCCGTGCTTGCCCAAAGACCGCCTCCTGCTATCAGGTAGTCCTGTTCCAGGCTTGTGAGTATCCCGCAGTCGGCAGCGCCTGTCCCGCCAAGCGAGACCTCGCTGACAAGGAAGTCCGCCTTCTGCAGGCTGGCAGATCGGTGGGCCAAAAGGACATTGGCCGGGGTGATGCTCAGGCCCGAGCTGATCGTGGACGCCCTGCCGTTTTCCCACAGCTCGATGCCGCGGGTAGTGTGTGATATGGCGCGACCCGAAAAGGAGAGCATTCTGGCCAGAAGCAGCGCTGTTGTGGTCTTTCCGCGGGTACCGGTCACCTCAAAAGATGTGAAGGCCTCTTCATCTGCGAGCAATGAGCCAACCATCCGGTGATGCGTGATAACTCTCTTTTTCAGTTGTCTCGCCTGCACCAGTGCAGGGTTGGCAGAAGAGAGGTGCACCGGGGCCGCAACAAGGCTATACCTCTGCATATCCTGGCTGTGGTGATAGACTTCCAGAGCCTCCGCTTCGACTCCCTGCTGGATCAGGCTCTCAGCTATCACCTGGGCGCCGTGTATGCTGTCTAAGACGGCTACAGGGCCTCGGTGGCCCTCCGGTAGGCAAGGTTTGCTATGCATTCATCCGCGCCCAGCGGACCGGCGCAGCAGACCTCAACTGCCCGGCCGTCCAGTTCGATAGTGCCCTTCATCTGTCCGACAGGCAGGCCAAGCTCCTTTGGGATATCCTCCGTGGTGTGGACCCCGGCAGCCAGGAAGAGCGGCAGTGCCACGATCTTCTTCACACCTGTCCCGGAGAAGCTCAGCAGTCCCTCCGGTATCCTCGGGTCGTTGGCATTTAGATATGCCGTCCGGACCGGCCCAGGATGCCTCTTCTTGATCAGGGCGGCCAGATCCTCCACCAGGGCCTGGTTGTACGGCAATGTGCTCCCATGGCCCAGAACCAGTAATCCGACATCTTCTAGCATCAAGACACCATTGTTACCTTTTTTCAATCCTGTGTTAACACCGAGATCATGGGGCCTGGCATTAATAAAACCTTTCGTGAAAAGCCCCCGTCGATTCCCGTCCGCCGGCCTGCTGAGGTCAGGCGATGCGGCCGAGACGGAGTCAAGCACCGCCTATCAATTAAGGGGGATAAAGCACAAATACTACTGGGTCATATCGATTGGCGGCGAATCATCGCCATGGGAGCTGCTGAGGAGATGATCCAGGCCTGCCGATATCTTCAAACCTGCCTCCTGGGAGGCCTTCTGATCGCAACGCTCCTAGTCCCGCCGGCTGGATGTGCCGGATTTCCAGTTCTCCTCCCTTCAGGCGTACCCCTTCTCTTCGCAAACAACATCTCCCTGCTGGTGGAGGACGTTGACCCACAAGCTGGCAAGGTCTGGATCGCACTGCAGGGCGGGTCAGGCACCCTCAGAACCGCTGTGCTGGATGTTGGCGGCAGGTTCACCTACGTTGGAGATACCCGCATCGATTTTACCGTCACCAACATATATGCAGGCGGGCAGGGCGACCTTGTGTCGCTAATGATCCTCGATGGCATCCTTGTCAAGAATGCCCCCTTAAAGCCAATGCCACAACCGCTGCCAAATACCAGCAAGCCGGCTCCGAGCCCGCCACCAAGGTCCCCTGGCTTTGAGGCAGCCCAACTGCTGGCAGCTGGCGCATTTCTTCTCATGTGGCTGCGGCGGCCGAGAATTGTCTCCTAGTTGGCGGCCCCCTCGTCGCTGATCCATTGTCCTGGAACCGACCTGTTCTCTGGCCTTGGGCCCAAAGGCCGCAGGTCGGGTCCAGCATATGGGCCCGTCTTTTGCGCGCGAATTAGGCTCGCCTATACTTCCATCATGGCTTGCCGAAGTGCTTCTCGAATATCCTGCTGATCTCGCCGATATCCCGCAGGATGAAGGTGCCTTCCATTGCCTCAAGCCGGCGGACGTGCTCTACATCCACGGGCAGTATCCGCAGCCTCAGGTCCCGGCCGTCTGGAAGCCTTGTGATCGTGGTTCCTTCCTGGAAGTCAGAAGGCATGATATAAAGTGGCACGTAGGCTTTCTGCGCCATGATGGCGGCGTTGGTCAGCAGGGTATCTGCCAGCCGCAGAGCGATCTTGGCCACAGTATTCGAGGTTCCCGGAGCTATCAGCAGGAACTCGAACTTTCCAACCTGGAGCTGGCCAGCCAGGAATGGGGCATTGGCGTTCACTTCCACCCATATCTTGTCGAAGTTGGCCTCCAGGTCATTGAACAGCCTGTAATACTTCACCACCTGGTCCCCGGCCTTCGAGATGTATACCCGGATGTCCAGGCTGTCACCGTATGCCTCCTTGATCCTGATCATCTCCTCCACTGTCTGCAAAATACGGTCTCCGCTGCCGGTAATCCCCCAGGCTACCCTCTTCTTCATGCCGGAGCTCCTCCTGTCTGATGACCCTTTCTCGATCAAAGTCCATCCCACCATAGACTCGATATATCCGAAACGATCTCAGGGATCGCGCGCCTGCGTCCACATAAGGCCGCGATCCCGGCCTCCATCCGAGTTGCTTCTTTCTCCAAATTCAGGCACAGCTCTCAAACGCCCGTTTGTGTCATTGCGGCCGGGTGCGTTTGCCGGTGGTTATTCTCTGCACAATCTCACTCCTCTCCTGCCAGCCGGCTGGGACCGGAGGCCCCCCTGCTTTTCAGCTGGTCGGAGAAGCGCCGGACAGTCTTTCTGAGGGAGCGGAATCCTTCCTGGTCCTCCTTGACCCCTTCCAAAGTGTCCTTTGACCAGAAGGTCGCGCCGAGGTTCGCTCCGAACGCCCCGCCCCCTACCGGGATTGCGCCATTGAGCACATAAAATGCGATTATCTGTTGCAGGGCCAGCTCCTGGCCGCCTGCTCGGTCCCCCCCAACCGCTATACCCATTCCGACCTTTCCCCGGAACGAATCGAAATCTGCGGCCAGAAGGGCACGGCATCGATCCATAACCGCTTTGGTCTGGGCGCTGACCGCACCGTTGTAGACCGGAGTTGCCAGTACGAATCCTTCGGCCTCCTTCAGCAGGGGGTAAAGCTGGTACATATCGTCCTTGATCACGCACTGCTTGTTCTCGAGGCAGTAATCGCAATGGCGGCAAAACGAGATCTTCTTACCCCTCACGGTGAAGATCTGGGTGGAGAATCCTCTCTCCTGCAGCATCTCCATGGCCACGGTCAGGACATGCTCGGTGGCCTTCTGGCGCGGGCTGCCGGATATCCCTACGATCATGATACAACATTCGCGCCACTGGGATTTCAAGTTTTGTGGCTTGCAGGAGAAATGTTTCAAGGGTGGACTTGGCAGGGGGATGGGCAGTGCCTCGGATAGCGATCAGGTCGCCAGCCGCCGCGGCGGCCAGGCATGCCTCGCCAGTCCAGCCGAAAATCCCACAATTTCCGATGGCTACAGCCGCTACACTGGCTTCTTCACGAAGGTTTTTAAAAGCCACTTTAAGTTATTTTTCTATCATGATTCTGCGGGGGTTTTGGCCGGCTCTTCACAGAGCCTCTGCCGCCTCCACACCATCCAGCCGCTGGGCGATCATCTCATCCACCTCTGGCCGGCTGGCTCCGAACACTTCCCCCAATATCTCCTTGGCCGCCTCAAGCTCACGGTGGCGGAAAGGTGTTGGAGTTTCCGGGGCTGAAGGTTCGTAGGCGGCCCGGCCTGCCCAAAGCTTTCGGATCTGCCTCATAGGCAGAAGTAGTGTGTATAACATTAAAAGCATTTCCCATAAAATCAGTATCAGTAGATCAAATTAATAATCTAATTAAATACGTATAACTATCTAATGGCCGGGCGTTTGCACCTGCTTGCAGGCTGTTGTCAGCTCCAGCTGCATGATAGGCTGTCGGCCTCCTCCCCTTTTCCGTTTTAGGGAAGGATGGGAAGATGGGTCGGGACCAAGTGGCCGTTCATGTCCTGGGTGGCAAAGATATGAGAAGAAGGATGGGCGCGCAGGGCGAAAGTGATCTGGGGCGCCCCAAGATCAATAGTCTCGGGTGATCTTTTTTTTGGCGGCCTCCTGGAACAGGCATCTTGTGCCGAGTCCAGGAGGCGTTTTCCAGGACATCTCGGTCCGAGATGGCATTCCAGGTCTCGGATCGGATGCGTCAGTACAGCAGGCGGGACGGGATCATCTGGCCTGCCATCAGGTCGGACGGGCCCTCTGCCCGACGGATCAGCTCTGCGCCGCCGTCCTTGGCGACCAGAACCTCCGCAGGTCTTCCCTGCCCGTTGTACTGGGATGACATGGAGAATCCATAAGCTCCGGCGTCCAGGAAGGCCAGCACGTCTCCGCGCTGGACCGGCGGAAGCAGCCGGTCCCTGGCCAGCACGTCGCCGCTCTCGCAGATAGGTCCCACGACGGTATAGCTCCCGGCAGCTGGCTGGTCTGCCCGGTCGCAGGCCACTATATGGTGGTAAGAGTCGTATAGCATCGGCCTTGCCAGAACGTTGAAACCGGCGTCAAGCCCCACAAACGTTACGTGGGCGTCCTTGACCGTGTTCACCCTGGTGAGGAGGATCGTGCTGTCCGCCACGATGCTCCGACCTGGCTCCAGTACCAGGCGTGGCGATATGCCGATCTGGGCACTGCGCTGCCTGATCACGGGCAGAACGCCGGCTGCCAGGTCGGCGGGGGATGGGGCAGGCTGGGCCTGCGGGTCATACTGGATGCCGAGGCCTCCACCAAGGTCGATCATCTCGACGCTCCCATCGGCCGAGGTCACCGCCGCCGCCAGGTCCATCATGCGGCCGGCAGCCTCGACAAAGCTGGACACGTCGAGGATCTGCGACCCTATATGGCAGTGCAGGCCCACCGGCAGGATATGGGAGCTGGCCATGGCCTGCCTGTAGACGTCCACAACCTGGGAATGGGGGATCCCGAACTTGGATGTGCGCAGGCCTGTGGCTATCTTGGGGTGGGTCTGGACGTTTATGTCGGGATTGACGCGGAAGAGGACCTCGACCGTCCTGTCCAGGCTTTGTGCTGCCCGGGCCAGGGTTTCCAGCTCTTCTGGCGAGTCCACCGAGACCCGGACGCCCGAGGCAGCAGCCATGACAAGCTCGCTCTCCCGCTTGGAGTTGCCGTTGAAGAGGATCTTATCCCTTGGTATCCCAGCCAGGGAGGCCAGGTAGAGCTCGCCTGCAGAGAAGACATCGGCGCCCGCTCCTTCCTGGGCTAAAATCCGGAGCAGCGCCAGGTTGCCGTTGGCCTTGACGGCGAAGTACTTATCCGCACTTGAAAATGCATCGTAGGCACGGAAGTTCTGGCGCAGCCGCTCCTCCGATGTGACGTACAGAGGGGTACCGAACTCCTGGGCCAGGGCCACGGTGTCCGCCCCGGAGATATGCAGGCGGCCCCTCTCCACCGTGAGGTGGTCCTTCTTCCCGAACATGGGTCGGGCTTGGCCGGTCCGATAGTAAAGCTTTTCCTAAGCACTGGGGAAGGTCATTTCCTTCCATCGTCTGCGGATCGCTAGAGCCGGACGACCTCAATGCCTGCAAGCTCCAGGAACTTGAGGGCATCCTGGTCGGGGTAGCTCTGCCGGTAGACCACCTTTCTGACCCTGCCGTTTATCATCATCTTGGCGCAGAGGATGCAGGGCTGATGAGTGCAGTAAAGCGTGGCCCCCTCGATGCTCACCCCGTGGATGGCTGCCTGGATTATCGCGTTTTGCTCTGCATGGACCGCCCGGCACAGCTCGTGCCTGGTTCCGCTTGCCACCCTCTCCCTCAGACACCCCACGCTGTCGCAATGGGGCAGCCCCGTCGGAGCTCCGTTGTATCCTGTTGAGAGTATTCGGTTCTCCTTTACGAATAGAGCCCCCACCTGGTTTCGCAGGCAAGTGGACCTCTTGGAGACCACTGCTGCTATCTCCATGAAGTATTGGTCCAGAGAGGGGCGGTCCATATTGCGGCCTCTCTTGCTCATGGCTTAAAAAGTCCTGCATAAAGGGGCTGATCTCGGGCTCATTGAGAACCGTTCGGCATCGATGGGCACCGTAAGACTTAATACCGATCTGCCCTGCCCCTATCCGCCATGATCATCCACTGGGCAGACGTCATAGCAGATAAGCTGGCCGCCCAAGGGCCCCAGACCCTGGCCACCGGGATCACCCCGTCCGGCCCGGTCCATATCGGCAACATGCGCGAGGTGATGACCGCTGAGGCAGTGTACCGCGCCCTGATCGACAGGGGCGGGGAGGCCCGGCTGATCTACATCGCCGATAACTTCGACCGCCTGCGCCGGTTGTATCCATTCCTCGACGAGAGCTTCAACGAGCACGTGGGAAAACCGCTCTCCGATATTCCGTGCCCCAAGGGGTGCTGCGAGAGCTATGCAGAGCATTTCCTGCAGCCTTTCCTTCACTCTCTAAAGCGCCTTGGCATCGATCCGGAGGTTTACCGCGCCGACCAGCTCTACAGACGGGGGCATTATCTTCCCGCCATAAAGACGGCGTTTCAGCGGCGGGACGATATCGTGCGCATCTTGAAGGAGGTGTCCGGGCGGGACCTGGCTTCTGACTGGAGCCCGTTTAACGCCATCTGTCCAGACTGCGGGCGCATGAACACAACCAAGGTCACCGGCCACGATCTGGACTGCGAGACGGTCGATTACGTCTGCCAGTGCGGTTCCAGCGGGTCGGTCAGCATGAAGGGCGGTGGCAAGCTGGTGTGGAGGGTGGACTGGCCGGCTCGCTGGCCAATATTCAAGGTGACGCTCGAGCCGTTCGGAAAAGACCACGCCACATCCGGCGGCTCTTACGACACAGGCAAGCGGATCAGCGAGGAGGTCTACGGCTATCCTGCCCCCTTCCCGGTTGTTTATGAATGGATCCACCTCAAGGGCAAAGGCGCCATGCACAGCTCCACCGGGCTTGTTGTCACCATAAACGAGATGCTGGACGTCGTGCCTCCGGAAGTCCTGCGCTACCTGATCATCCGCAACAAGCCGGAGAAGCATATCGAGTTCGATCCGGGTCTGCCGCTGCTCTCGCTGGTGGATGAATATGACCAGAGAAAAGGGGATCAGCGGGCTTTGCAGCTCTCTTCAATCGGCCAGGACCAGCCATTTGAGATCCCATTCCGCCACATGGTCACAGCGGTGCAGATCGCGAGAGGCGATGACGAGCTGCTCTTAAAGGTTCTGAAGAGGAGCGGATACACAACCGACCGCCAGGAGGAGATAATCGGCAGGGCCTCAAACGTGCGCACCTGGCTCGATCGCTATGCCCCGGCCTACGTAAAGTTCGAGCTTCGCGACTCGCTTCCCTCAGAAGTCAACAACCTCACCCCCGATGAGAAGAAGGGGCTTCGTATTTTGGCAGACCGCATAGGCGATAAGGGCGCTCAGGAGATCCACGACCTGGTCTACGATGTGGCCCAGGAGCTGGGAATGGACTCCAAGAAATTCTTCCAGGCAATATACCTGGCATTCCTTGGCGACCGCCAGGGACCCAAGGCAGGATGGTTCCTGGCGAGCCTCGAGCGATCCTTCATGATAGATAGGCTCCACCAGGCTGCAGCAGAGGCCCATGGATAGCCAGCAGATCGACCGGCGCAGCCCTGGACCCCGAATTTACCTGGCCGGCCCTCTCTTCTCCAAAGGGGAGCAGGACTGGTGCCGCCAGGTCAGGCGGTCCCTGGAAGAGGGATTGGGCAGGACGATCTTCTGGCCGGGCGATATGCCAGCCAGGTCCAAGGAGGATATATTCCAGGCCAATTGCGCGGCTCTGTGCAGCTGCGATCTTCTGGTCGCCATACTGGACGGTGCCCAGGTGGACGACGGTACTGCATGGGAGGTGGGATTCTGTCGAGGTCTGGGGGTAACTGTAATCGGGATCCGGACCGACCTGCGCCGGGCAGGAGAGACCGGGACCTCCCTGATCAATGCAATGGTCGAGCAATCCTGCAAATCCATGGTAAGGTCGGTGGAGGAACTGGTGCAGGCTGTCAGGACGGAACTGAAAGAACAGGGGCGAGACTGAGGGGCGGCATTTAAGGCCAGGGACCAAAGATCCTCTATCATGGATCTAATCCCGGTTGTGGGTGCATCTGCCCTGCTAGCCCGTGGCAGTTTGCAGGTCCTGGTGGTTGCAGACCTGCATCTGGGCCTGGAGCATGAGCTGCTGCGGGGCGGGATCACCATACCCAGCCAGACCGGCCTCCTGCTCGACCGCATGCTCGACTTGGTCGAAGAGGTCGGCGCAGATCGGCTGGTCGTTGTGGGCGACCTGAAGCAGGGCGTGCCATATACCAGCTGGCAGGAACGCCGGGAGATCCCGGCCTTCTTGGCCCGGCTCACCGAGCAGGTGCGTGTGGATGTGGTGATGGGCAACCACGACGTCGGGCTTTCGGACATAGCTTCCGATGCCATCGTCCATCCCCCAACCGGGATGGTCTTAGACGGTGTGGGCTACTTTCACGGTCACACCTGGCCCAGTCCAGATGTCCTGCGGGCCTCACATCTGGTGGCAGCTCACATTCACCCGGCAGTTCGCCTGTTAGATCCCCTGGGTCACGGGGCAAGCGAGCCTGTCTGGCTTTTGGGAAGGATCAGCCCCTCGTTTCAAGGAGAGGACGGCGGCATCACCGCGGGCAGCATTCTCGTGCTTCCTGCTTTCAACCCACTCTGCGGTGGGTATCTGCTAAACGCCGGTAAAGACGAGGAGCGAGGGCCTATCATGCGTATGATCGATCTTGGGAACTCCAGTATCTACCTGCTGGATGGGACCAGCCTGGGCACGGTCGGCCACATACTGGCTGCCCAGGACCGTGCACCACGACGCAGGCCCAGGCTTCCCAGAACCGGCCGCTAACGGACGCTATTTTTCGGCAAAGCATTATATCTCAACACCCCAACCACTTGAAAGGCGGATCGTCTGGATCCAAGAGAGGAGAGATGAGTCAAAACGACCGGGAGCGTCTGCTCCATCTATTGAAGACTCGCGCGCTTGAGCTGCGGGATGTCAGGCTTAGCTCAGGTCGCAAGAGCAATTACTATGTGGACTCAAAGAGGGTGATTCTCAGCTCTGAGGGCGCTTATCTTGCAGGCAAGATCCTGCTTGGCATGATACGTCCTGAGGTTGGTGCGGTTGGGGGCATGACTCTGGGAGCAGATCCACTGGTATCGTCAATAGCGGTCCTGTCCCACCAGCAGGGGCGGGAGATGTCAGCCCTGATTGTCAGAAAAGAGCCGAAGAAGCACGGGACCATGAGCTACATAGAGGGCCCCGTCATCGCAGCCGGAACCAAGGTGGCTGTCGTGGACGACGTGGTGACCTCCGGGGGCTCCCTTCTCAGGTCTGTGGAGAGGATAGCGGAAGCTGGCTATCAGCCTGTGCAGGTTCTGGCAATACTCGATCGCCAGGAGGGTGGCCAGGAGGCAATAGCCGCCGCAGGGTATCATCTGCAGTCCATCTTCACGAGGGCGGATCTGGGATTGGGTGTCTGATCCCTTTGCCCATTTTGAATCAATCGGAGCATTTTATCATAATATGTCATAATATGTCATAATATGTAACACATAATAATATACTACATAATAATATATAATATCATAATAATATATTACATCATAATAATAATAATAATAATAATAATAATATACTACACTATAATAATATACTACCTCATAATATATAATATATCATAATACATTATGATAATTTTTATATATTTCGCATGATACGCTGGCGCTTTTCAGTGCCAGGGCGGTATCAGAATCTAGCCGGTATCAGAATTTAATTACTAACAAAATTATTAATGCGCGGAGGCATGGTTAAAAAGCATCTCCGCTTGTCTTATTCCAGCGTCGGGTAATCGGCATACCTGCTACAGCACGTTCAGCACGTTGACCAGGTTCGCCTGGTTGGCATACCCCTCGTCCGTATAGGATATCTGTGATACCACCTGATATGCGCCGCTCTGGCTGGCCATGATCTGGTAGGCTATGACCGACTGGCTGCCAGGATATACCTCGGTGGCCAGGGATCCCAGGGGGATATAGCTCAGGCCGGGTGACACCAGGGGCGTGACCATAACCTGGGATGAGTTGACGCCCAGGTTTATCATTGTCACCATTACCGTGGCTGGTTCGCCTGCTGCCACTTCGCTCCTGTCAAGATGCTGATCGAACGCAACCTCCGCGGATGCGATGCCCACGGCGATTCCCACTCCCAGGAGCAGGAGCGCGCTCAGCATTCCCACTTGTCTCATCAAATCCTACCTCCCCACGGTTTGAATTTAAAGGTACCTCTCATACGAGGTTGATATGACCCTCCCGCAATGGCTCGACGATATCTGGGTCCGGTCCCTCCGGTATATGGGCAGTTGCAGGCCGCGTCCTGCAAAAAATACTTATCGTGGACGGTACAGGGAGAGAACCCAATGGACGTTTCCTTCTCGGGGTGGAGGCGGGAGCAAGAGGGCCAGACAGGCCTGGAGCTGCGCGGAGAATGCTTCTCCTTCCTATTCGACAGGAGGTATACCAATAGGCTCAACCGTATGAGCAGGGTGTTCTTCGAGGCCTATGCCAAGGCTACCTCCGAGCTGGCAGCATCCGAGGACCGCTTCCCAAGCTTGAGCGAGATCGAGTCAAAGATGGAGAGCGGTGCAGTATACGCCTTCAAGGACAGGCTCATGAAGAACACCGATTTCTTCGAGGAGGTCAAGATCTCCGGGGTATCGTATCTTGTACCACGGGCCAGCACCTTCCACGACTCATCAGGCCTCTACACCGATCTCAGCTTCGACTTTGCGGCGGGATCTGTGGAGCTTCCGTCCCGAAGAAAGGTGCCGCTGTCGGGCCTGCCCGCCGGGCAGCAGCCGGCCGGTGAGGATTTGCAGCAGGGCGAACTGGACATTCAGCCAGAAGTGATCTCACCCTCTCCGACCGATCTTGACCAGGAGAAGGATGAGGTTGTGCAGGAGGTCTCGCCTGCTCAGCAGCAGCGGCCTGAGCCATCGGTCATTCAGCCAGAAGTGGGCCAGGCTGAAAAGGCCGGGCCAGAAGGGGCGGTCGTCTCAGGAACCGTTTCCATAGTTCCGCAGCCCCCGGAAGGCGGCGTGGAGGCTCAAGCCGAGTCCGAGGCGGCTGTCCAGCGTGAAGAAGCCGCTTTTGTCGATCTGAGCGACGCAAAATTACCGCTGACCGGGAGGAAGGCGTCCGACGAGGGAGGGCAGCCAGAGAAGGCCGAGCCGCCTTCATCGATCCCGCCCAGACCCCCAGTTGGGCCTGCTCCGTCCGCGGCCTCTCCAGTCAGGCGAGGCCCTCCCTGGAATATCATACTCGCTGCCTTGGGGATCCTGCTTCTCCTCGCTGTCGGCGCCCTGATGGTGCCTGGAATCCTGCCGTTTTCGCCTGTCCAGGCCGAGTACATCCATTATACCACCTACATATCCAACCTGACGGCCGGAAACATCACCTCGGACTTCCTGGCCCTGGAGATGAGCAATCCCAAGGGTCTGGAGTCAGAGCTTGAACTAATGCTCCCGCACGGACTGGATCGGTCAATAAGTGCGAGAGGCGGTGTTGTGACCATCAACCAGTCGGATGGAACAACCGTCAGCTTGTCTTCCAGCGGGGATTCCAGCATCAGGATCTACTTGCGTGAGGATCTGGACCGCATCCCGGTAGTCCTCCATCTCGGCGTGCCGAAAGGATACGATTCCACACTGCTTGTGCACGATCCCAATTACGAGGTGACCCGACGGGAGGGCATGATGGTTCTCCGTTTCAACGTCACCAACCAGAGGACGAACTTTGAGCAGAGCTTCACCAAAGACTGATCTTGCCGTTGTGGTGGAGAAGTGGCGTGGGGACGAGGCCCTGTCGCTTGTCCGCTGTCTTGGCCTCCTGGACGGGCGGAGGAGGGTGCGACGGACCGGCGAGAATATCGAGATACCCGTCCTTCAAGAGGTGCCTGGCCTTCAGACCGTGAAACAGGAGGGCGCGATACCGTTTCGCCAGCTGCCTTCGCTGGCGGAGCTGCTGGAGGGCAGGCTTAGTCCCGGCCTGATAGAGCTTCTTCCTAGAGGCTGGTTCATCCTGGGCCAGGTGATTGTGGTCAAGATTCACCCATCTCTTCATTCATGCCGCCACATGATCGGTCAGGCTCTCCTCGAGGCTTACCCCCGCTGCCAGGCGGTCCTGGCAGACAGCGGCGTAGAAGGCCAATTCAGGCAGCCGCAGCGGGAAGTGATCGCAGGGGACTGCTGCGAGACCGTGCACAGGGAAAACGGGGTCATATTCAAGCTCGATCCACTCAGGATAATGTTCTCCCCAGGCAACCTGAGGGAACGCACGAGAATGAGTACGCTTGGCAGAGGGGAGAATGTGGTGGATATGTTCGCAGGCATAGGTTACTTCTCGCTTCCAATGGCTGTCTGCTCAAGGCCGAAGAAGGTTCGTGCCATAGAGCTGAATCCTCTTGCCTTCCGCTACCTGCGTGAGAACATAGCCTTGAACCGGGTGGGTCATATTGTCGAGCCGGTGCCCGGAGACTGTGCTTTGGTGGTGGAGGAGGGGTGGGCAGATCGGGCGGTGATGGGAATGGTAGGGATAACGGATCGATATCTGCGCTATGGGATAGGCGCTCTTCGGCCTGGCGGAACGCTCCATTACCACCAGACTGTTCCTTCGTGGCGCTTTCCCGATGACATGATCAGAGATGTCATGGGCGCGGCCAGGGCTCAAGGCCGAGAGGCTGAGATCCAGGCAGCGATCCGGGTCAAGAAATACTCCCCGGGCGTGATCCATGGCGTGGTGGACGCCAGAATCGGGTGAAGATGGCGGCTTTATCTCGGTTGCGGAGATCTCGTCTGGGAGATCCATTACTGTCGGGCTCGGCCGAGATCTCCACCATCATTTCTCTTAGCCCTGTGCGTAACCTCAAAGACAAAATCGATGGTTATATCTCTTCTCAGCTCCGACCGTTAAATTGGGTATCATGGAGATAATCTGGCTGGGCCATTCCTGCTTTCTCATAAGATGGGGGGATAAGGCCCTTGTCACGGATCCGCCTGATGAGAGCGTCGGCTACAGGCTGCCGCCACTTCAGGCCGACATGGTCTTGATCAGCCATGACCACGACGACCACAGCAACATCGGGGCGATCCAGGGTTCGCCTGTTGTGGTGAGGGCAGTAGGAGAACATCTGGCATCTGGCGTGCGCTTTCGTGGCGTGGCCACCTGGCATGACCAGCATCATGGAGCCATGCGCGGGCCCAATACCGCCTTTTGCTTCGAGCTGGAGGGCGTTCGCCTCTGTCACCTGGGCGACCTTGGCCACCTTCTCACCCCCGATCAGCTGGCGGAGATCGGGCCGGTGGACCTGCTGTTTCTTCCGGTTGGAGGAATCTATACCCTTGACGCAAAGGCTGCAGCGGCTGTCGCGGATCAGCTCAAACCCGCTGTGGTGGTTCCCATGCACTATCTGACTGGCCAGCTGAGCTTCGAGCTTGAGCCTGTCGGGTCCTTCCTGAAAGGTCGGAAGGTCGAGGGGCCCCTGCCATCTCTTAACGTGACCCGGGACAGCCTGGGACCGCCCCGCACCGTGATTCTGGAGTGCAGGTCCTCCCTCTAGCCTTTCCTGCCCGATCGATAGGATAATAAACCCCCTGTGCATAGCAGGGTTCTTGCCGAAGCCCGGTAGTGTAGCGGTCAATCACGGGAGGCTCTGGACCTCCTCACCTAGGTTCGAATCCTGGCCGGGCTACTTTATAACAACGCCTTTTATTCCCACATTCAATCCATTGCCGGGAGGTGCAAAAAAATCGCCCTGCTCACATACTCTGGGCAGGCCTATGCCGTACATCGGGAGATCCATTTGGACGCCTGCCACCATCTCGGCATATCGATCGATCTTCGAGAGCATCTCGAATGGCGTTGTTTTTCCGCCGCGCAGATTCGCCGACATACGGCCGGATGCCTTATAGGCGATGGTGACATCATATCATATGATTTATCATGAGCATGGATGTGGCGTTTGGCAGGACTGGACGATCGGTATCCAGGGTGGGGCTGGGTGGTGAAGGCATCTTGCGCACCTTCGGAGAGGGAGAAGCTGCCCAGAGGGTGATTGAGGAGGCGGCCTTTCAGGGGATCACCTACTTCGACTCGGCGCGGGCCTATGCTGGTTCCGAAGGGTACTACGGATCTTTTTGGGCAGGATGGAAGAAGATGCGCAATAGCTTCTTTCAGGCAAGCAAATCAGCCTTCCGTAGCCGAAAAGGGGCACTGGCCGATCTGGAGACGACCCTGTCCAATACCGGCCTGGAATACCTCGACCTGTGGCAGATCCACGACCTGCGCACAGTTCAGGAGCTGCGGGACGTGGAAGCTCCTGGGGGCGCATTGGAGGCTTTCCTGGAAGCCAGGTCAAGCGGCCGGGTTCGCCATATCGGGGTAACAGGCCATCACGATCCGGAGGTGCTGACCCAAGCCATAAATCGCTGGGACGTGGACGCGGTTCTGCTTCCGGTAAATCCGGTTGAGGGCGTACTTGGCGGATTTCTGGATAGCACGATGGGGGCGGCAGAGGACAAGGGCCTGGCGGCAATAGGCATGAAGGTCCTTGGCGGCGGGCATTTCATCAATCGTCCAGCTGGGGTCACCCCGGAGAAGCTGATCCGCTACGCTCTCTCCCAGGTAAGCCAGATAACGGTGGGCTGCTCCAGTGCGGAAGAGGTGCGATTCCTGGCCCAGATGGGCCGTCAGTTCCAGCCGCTCGACGCCGATGAGCAGCACAGCCTGCTTGAGGTCTTTATGCCCTTCGCCCGCAAGCTGGCCTTCTACAGGGGCGATCTCTGAAAAATTGCAGGCCAGCGACCATTTCTTCTTGATGCGGGATGTTTCGCTGGATCTTCAGGGCGTTTAATTCCAGCAGTTCTCACGCTCGAATTTCAGGTCATCCACTCGCAGTGGGCATCTCGGGGATGGCTGAGATCCCAATCGAGCGACATGTCTGCGAAAATGGTTCGTGGTTTCATTTCCCTTCCGAGCCACCCCTCCACGCATCCGATCCCAAATGTCGCCGCATCGCTTGCTTTCTTCGTTTGGGGCGGGGAAGAGCAGCATGACTGCAGCCGCCCTCGGGTTAGGTTTTTTAACCCGATCGTCCACTCTGACCGGGATGACCGAGATTAACAGCAGATGCGAGAGCTGCAAGATCAGAAAGTACACCGAGAAGCATCCCTACTCAGTGGTGGCCAGTCTCTGGCGCTGGCATACAGGCTGGTGTCCGGGCTGGAAATCCTATCAGAGGGCTCTGGCTGAACAGAAAGCGGCCCAGGTTCGCATGCAAGGCAAGAACAGCCAAAAGCAGAACCGAAAGGAGGGCAAGAAGGGCAAGCGTCCGTCCTGAGCCTGCCAAATGAGGGCGATATATTCGGCTATATGGTCGGCGGATTGATGAGGCTTTAGGTTGATGACAGGATAAGATGGTGATCTGAGGTGGGGCTGGTACTCTTATCGTGGAACGTCAACGGAATTCGCTCAGTCCACAGGAAGGGCCTTCTGAAGTGGCTGGCGGATGAAGGTCCTGATATCCTGGGCATCCAGGAGACAAAGGCCTGTACTGAGCAGATCCCCAGTGAGCTGCGCTCAGTTCCCGGATACCACTGCATATTCTCCCCAGGGCCCAAGAAGGGCTATGCTGGGGTGGGCCTCTTCAGCCGCCAGGCCCCATCGTCGGTCCGGACAGGGCTCGGCGTTGAAGGGCTGGATGACGAGGGGCGGGCAATAGTGGCTGACTACGGCAGATTCCTGCTCTACAACGTATATTTCCCAAATGGAAAAGCCTCGCCCGAGCGGCTGAGATACAAGCTTGAGTTCTACGAGCGCTTCCTCAAGCACGTGGACAGCCAAAGGCAGGCCGGCCGAAGCATAGTCATTTGCGGGGACTTAAACACCGCGCACAAGGAGATAGATCTGGCCCGCCCACGGCAAAACGAGAGGATATCAGGATTTCTGCCTGTTGAACGGGCCTGGATGGATAGTCTTGTGGAGCACGGCTACCTCGATACCTTCCGCCTGTTCAACCAGCAGCCCGGCCATTACAGCTGGTGGGACCTAAAGAGCAAGGCCAGGGAGAGAAACGTGGGCTGGCGGATCGATTACTTCTTCGTATCAGAAGACCTGGCGCCAAAGATCAGCCGGGCCTTCATCAGAAGCGATGTCATGGGCTCGGATCACTGCCCGGTGGGCATCGAGCTGGAGCCCTGACCTGGGGATTGATCCACAGCGCCTCATACTGCAAATCTCCTTATGGAAGTGCCTGAGGAGCCACCCTGCCTGACCGGGCTTATGATTGGAAAATAAATTCACATGGATTTCAAAAAGAGTTGGTCGGTCCTATCCAGACAGGGCTGGCATGGACAGAAAGGTCTTATCTGGGAGTTCTGGGTGGTCTGTGCTTTTGATAGCAATCCCTGCAGTAAACCGGTCTTACTCCGTCTGGCTTGAAGGGGACCTGGGTCTGATTTCCGCAATCGGAACACACTGCATCATGCATCTCTCTTGGGGCCCTCTCAAAGCCGGCCCTGCCTCTGCTCTCTTCCATACTTGCTCACTTACCTTCTCTGGCCGATTAGCTTCTAACCGGCGGCATTAAAGCTGTCGAACTGGTATATAATACATTTGATCATGAACTGCCTGCAGCCTGGGCAGGCACCGGCAGTTTGATATTTTATCATCCCTTAGTTTAAGGCGATGAGCGAGGATAAGAGTCCGCTCCAGGGCGGTCGGGTCATGATGAAGACCACGTTAGGTGACTTGGTGATAGAGCTGGCCGGAGATATGCCGGTTACGGCAGGCAACTTCAGGACCCTGGTCGAGAAGGGCTTCTACGATGGGGTGATATTTCACCGGGTGATCGACGGCTTCATGATTCAGGGCGGGGACCCCACGGGGACTGGCAGGGGCGGCCCTGGATATACCATCACCGACGAGTTCACCGACCATAACCGCAACGATCGGGGAACGCTCTCAATGGCCAATGCAGGCCCAAATACAGGGGGCAGCCAGTTTTTCATAAACCTGGTAGACAACAACTATCTGGATAAGATGCATCCGGTCTTTGGCCGTGTGGTCGAGGGGATGGACGTGGTGGATCGCATTGGTCAGGTCCGGACCGGGGCTGGGGACCGGCCTTTGCAGATGGTGCGCATACTCTCGGCCCGGGTGATCTGAAGACGCGGTTATGGGGCTTGCAGGAGGCGGCAAGATGCTCAAAGTGACTCCTTACCTGGGCGTGCTGGCTCTCATAGCCTGTGTGGGGGGCATATGGTATCCCAGGCTGGGATACCTGGTGCCTGTGGTATTCCTGGCGATCCTGATCTCGTCTCCCTTCAGGGGACGGTGGTTCTGCGGCAACCTCTGCCCGTGGGGAAGCTTCAACGACTTCTTTGTGAGCCGGATCACCAGAGGCCGTCCTTTGCCGCCGGTTCTTAGCAGCATGGCATTGAGGGTGCCTATTTTTGTCCTGATGATGGGCTTTATGATGTACCGGTTGCTGACGATCGGTGGTCTGGTCGATCAGATCGGCATGGTCTTCGTGACCATGTGCACAATGAACATGGCGGCCTCTCTTCTTCTGGGGACTGCGATCTCTCCCCGGGCCTGGTGCAATATATGTCCCATGGGCACAGCAGGCCGCCTTCTGGGTTACGGCAAATATAAGTTAAAACTGGACAAGGCGGTGTGTATCGATTGCGGAAAATGCCTGAAGGTATGCCCCATGCAGCTGGAGGTAAACCGGATCGTCGATCAGCCGGATTGCCTGAAGTGCGGCCGCTGTGTGGAGGCCTGTCCCAAGGGGGCCCTCCAGTTCTGACCCGCCCGGCTGGAAAACCTGAGTCAGCCCCTCATGGCGAGATGTCGTCAGGCACTCCTGAGATTGTGGTGGGACTTAGCGGAGCCTCGGGAATCCAGTACGGGATTCGCATCTTACAGGAGCTTTCCGGGCGCTCTAAGACTCATCTGATCATGACCAGGTCTGCCAGGGAGATCCTATCCGTGGAGACCGACTGGCGCCCCGACGAGGTTGAGGCTCTGGCCTTCCGCTCTTACAATCCTGAGGATTTCACGGCTCCCTTTGCCAGCGGGTCTTACCGGGTCCAGGGTATGGTTGTGGCCCCCTGCAGCATGAGGACCCTTGCGGGGATTGCCTCGGGCTTCTCCGACACACTAATCACACGGGCTGCCGACGTCTGCCTGAAAGAGCATCGCCGGCTGGTCCTGGTGACCAGGGAAGCCCCGCTTAACCTGATCCATCTGAGAAACATGGTCCAGGTGGCAGAGGCTGGCGGGGTGATAATGCCCGCGTGCCCTGCCTTCTACGGTCGGCCGCATAGCGTAGAGGATCTGGTCGATACCGTGGCCGGAAGGGCTCTTGACCTTCTTGGTGTAAAGCAGGAGATCTACCGTAGATGGGGTGGCCCGGCCGGCATGGGAAAAACTTATAACGATTCGGATAAAGACCGAAGCAGGTGACTTTGGATGAAGTGCCAACTCTGTGGGGTAGAGAAAGAGACCTTCCCGGTGAAGGCCAAGCAAGCTACGATTCATGGCCTCAAGGATACGATGTTTCACATTTGCCATGAATGCCTGGACCTGGCCCATCAGGCCTATCTTGACAAGGATTTCCTCATGGTCAAGGCCGGAACTGGGGGAAAAGGTCATCACTGACCGACCTCTCCATTTCTATATTGAAATTCCCTCTCCATTCAGAGAAGGACGGGGCGAAATCCACCAGGATCGGCACGATCTTCGAGATGCAGCGCTTCGATCATTAACAGATGTTATCGGTTAAACTTAAGTATCATCATTCATCTGGGTGGATTGTGGATCTTATCGATGAGAACTCATGAGGATGGATGATAATTTGGCACCTTTTATCGAGATAAAGGATCTTACAGTTCGTTTTGGGGATAACGAAGTCCTCCGAAATATCAACCTGTCCATAGATGAAGGCGAGTCGTTGGGCATCTTGGGGCGAAGTGGAGCTGGAAAGAGCGTTCTGATGCATGTCCTGCGAGGCACTGAGGTATTTCCTGATATCAGCGGAAGCGTGGTGTACCACATAGCCAGATGCGTCGGCTGCGGCCACGTTGAGCCGCCAAGCTTCGTCGGAAAGAGATGCAGGTGTGGAGGGGAGCTGAAGGCAGACTCTGCCGACTTCGTGGCTCTGAACGTCAACGAAACGCTGCGCCGGGACGTCGCTAAGAGGATTGCCATAATGCTGCAGAGGACCTTCGCCCTCTACGGTGACGAGAGGGTCATCGTAAATGTAATGAGGGCGGTCGAGGACGCCGGAGAAAGCATCAGCGTTCATAAGGCAGCAGATCTGCTGGACGAGGTCAACCTCTCTCATCGGATGATGCACGTGGCCAGGGAGCTGTCCGGCGGGGAGAAGCAGAGGGTGGTCCTGGCCCGACAGCTGGCCAAGTCACCCATGCTGCTCTTGGCAGATGAGCCGTCAGGCACACTGGATCCGGCAACTGCATCTCTGGTTCACGAATCCATCCTTCGGGCGGTGCGGGACTTCCGCATGACCATGGTTATCACGAGCCACTGGCAGGACGTGATGGTAGATATGGCGGACCGGGCCATCCTCCTGGACCATGGTGAGATCAAGGCGATTGGCGATCCCAGAGCTGTTGCCGACCAGTTCATAACCATGGCAGGCGAGATGAGCAAGCGGGAGACGGTGGAGCTGGGCGAGCCCATGATACGGGTAAAGGACCTCTCCAAGCGCTACATCAGCATCGACCGTGGCGTTGTAAAGGCAGTGGACAACGTGTCCTTTGAGATCCGTGAAGGCGAGATATTCGGGATTGTGGGGGTTAGCGGCGGTGGCAAGACGACGCTCTCCAAGATCATAAGCGGCCTGATAACCCCGACCTCGGGCAATGCCTGGGTGAGAGTGGGCGACGAGTGGGTGGACATGAACCTGCTGGGCCCGGAGGGGCGCGGCAGGGCAACCAAGTACATAGGCCTTCTGCACCAGGAATACACACTCTACCCTTACCGCTCGGTAATAGAGAATCTCACCGAGTCAATTGGGCTCTCCCTTCCCTTCGAGCTGGGGGAGCGAAAGGCCATCCACACCCTCACCACCACAGGATTTCTGGAGGAGGAGGCCGAGTCCATCCTCGACAAACTGCCTGAGGAGCTCAGCGAAGGGGAGCGTCACCGTGTGGCCATGGCTCAGGTCCTCATCAAGGAGCCAAGGATCGTTGTGCTGGACGAGCCGACCGGAACCATGGACCCCATAACCAAGATCGATGTCAGCAAGTCTATTCTTAATGCCAGGGAGGAGCTTGGGGAGACCTTTGTCATCGTCAGTCACGACATGGATTTCGTTCAGAACGTCTGCGATCGGGCCATGCTCATGAGAAATGGCCAGGTCATCAGCATAGGAACTCCTGCGGACATACTGGTTAAACTCACCGAAGAGGAAGAGAAGCTCATGATGGGGAGTTGAATGAAGGTTACTGTCGATGGTTTGGATGTCTTGCTTCCGGAAGGCTCCGACCTTGATGACGCCCTCCGGGCTGCGGGCTCCAAGATGCTGCCTAAGACCGTGATCGGGATCATCAAGGGACGTGGCGAGAAAGCCCGCCAGACCAACTCCTACTGGCTCAAGACAACCAAAGGAAAGCTGCGCATAGAGCTTGTGGAGTCAGAGATGCAGGATGTCTGGCACGAATGCGTCTCACGAATAGGCGAGCTTGGGTCTCGCTGGAGCAACTCAAGTGCCATAGCCTGGGGCAACTTCCCCTCCACCATATCCCCGGATAAGGATGCCCATGAGTACAACCGCTGGGAGGTTGCTCTTGGAGCAAGCGGCTTTGAGCCTGATAGGACCCAGATCATATTCGTAAAAAAGAGGCATTCCGGGGCATATGGAGTTCCAAGCTCCAGCAGGGGCGTATTTGCCAGGGTGGTTGGCGGAAAAAGCACGCTTGACAGGCTGGAGGCAGATGACCGCCTCCTGGGCATCGAGCCGATAGTGGAGTGGGAGGATCTGACCCATAATCTCGTGACCGATGACCTCTCAACGCCCATGACCGAGGGCATGGAGGTGTACACCAGGTTCGTCGTAGATCTCATAGGAGATGCCCCCAATGGATCGGAGTTCCTGCATGGCGCGGCAAGGGACGGTTATTTCACAGTAAGTGCAGTCTCCAGCTCGTATATCAGCTCACATGTCCTTCACGGAGAGCCTATAACCTTCGAGCACCGTGAGCCCAGGGTGGACGGATCCGTGACCATTCGGGCAGCTGGCCGGGGTTTGGGTGACATATTCATCTACAAGGCCGACCGCACGTCAAATCCAGGGCACTCCGTGGTAGGCAAGGTGACCTCCGGCATGGAGCTGGTGAAGCTTGCCCAGGCCGGGCACCGTCTCGCAGTCTCTGTCCGTCCTGAGCGGTTCATGGCCATGAGCATGCCGCTGCAACAGGCGATCGAGATGGCTGACCGGCGTGGCATCGAATGCAGTGTGGACGGCTACAGCGGCGAGGACGCCGTGGTCGTCGAACAGAGCCCGATAACCACCATGCAGGTCCTGAAAGAGAAGAAGGTCACATTGAAAGCCATCCCTTCGTCCAGATTGGTGGCCATCCAGCTATACGACGACCTGGCCCCCAAGAGCCTTGACTACTTCAGGCATGTTGTGGGCCTAAAAGAGAGGCCAGTCGGACCGCTTCCGGTCTTCTTCGTATATGAGAACACCGTGCTCTTCAAGCCGGTGGTCGACGCGGTTCGGTACAAAGAGCTGCTGCCGGAGAACAAGCCAACAGGCCCCGTGCCGGCAGGCAGCCTGGGTCTTACGAACCAGGTCGCCAAGAAGACCGGGCTTTTAGGGGTGAAGTTCGTGGACGACAGGCGGTACGGCCCCTCCGGCGAGAAGTTCGAGGGTACCAATATCATAGGAAAGGTCCTGGACCTCGATAAGCTCAAAGACGTCAAAGAAGGGGAGATGGTCTACGTCCTGGAGGTGAGGCAATGAGGATCACCAAGTACATAATCACCTCCCCGGAGTCGAACATCCTGCCCTCAGACGTTGCGATGAAGATTTACGGATCTGGCAAGGATGTCAGGGTTAAGGAGACCTGCTTTGGGGTGATGGTGGATGGAGAGGAGGATGTGGTGGATTCCCTGATAAAGGAGGTCCGGGCCATGGATCCCCACGGCATATTCATAAAAAGTCGGGGCTTTCCGCCCGGCGACCCTCGCCGATGCAGGAGCAGAAGGGGAGGGGGGCCCCGTCCGGGCTACTTCATGATGGAGTGCGAGTCCAAGGCCATGCCTCTCGTCTCCCGGGCCCTGGCCTGCGAGGAGCGAGGCGAGAGTGTCCCGGAGGCTGCCCCGCAAAAGGCTCCGATTTCGACCGAGAAGCTGATCGAGTTCATCAAAGACGAGTTTTCCTGAGGAAGATCCATGGTTAAAGTGATTGTTTTTCCCCCCACCAGCACCATCCTGGCAGACATGGTGGAGCGGATGGGCCACACGCCCCTGGTTATGTCCGGCGAGATCCGCAAGAAGGTCAATACCCCCAGCCTGGAGTCTCCCCCACTGAACATCACTCCAGAGGATCCCAAGAAGGGCCTCAGGTATGCGGCGGTGGACGTGCCGTCGGGAATCCGTGGCCGGATGTCCATGATCGGGCCGATGATAGACGAGGCCGAGGCGGCCCTGGTTGTCAAGGACGGGAACTGTCTCGTTGGCTGCACAGGATGCGCACGCACCAATGAGCTTGCCAGGCTTCTGATAAAGGTCAAAGGGATACCCCAGATCGAGCTGAAGTATCCCACAAGCGACGCAGAGGCCAGGAGGTTTGTCCATGATATCAGGACATTCCTGGAGGGATTGAGATGATCAGGATCGCCCAGCTATCGTGCGGCGCCGAGTACAGCGGGGTTCAAAGAGAGCTGGAGAAGGCGGCTGAGGCGGTTGGAGCCAGGCTGATCTTCCCCGAGGTGGCACTAGACGACGTCCTCAATGTGGAGAGCCGCTTCGGCATCGAGGTTCCCAGCGGTGACCTGAACCTTGCCATGGCCAGGGCCACGCGCCTTGTCGAAAATCCCGATCTGGCAGACGCCGTCTTCGTATGCACATGCTTCCGTTGTGCCGAAGGGGCAATCGTGCGCGGCGAGGTGCGGCGGTTCATCCATTCTCACAGCCGCCTACCGGTTCTGACCTACTCGTTTACGGAGCGGACCACGTCCGACACATTGCTGACGAGGATGGAGGCCCTTGTCACCACCGCCAAGATGAAGGGCCTTTTAGCCCGCGAGAAACAGACGGGCCTTACCGCCGGAATCGACTCCGGGTCCACCACCACCAAGGCGGTGATAATGAGGGACAACGAGATCATAGGGACCGGTTGGGTGCCCACCACTGAGGTTCTGAAGAGCGCTGACGCGGCCCTCGAGGCGGCATTGACCGAGGCCAAGGTCAAGCGGGAGGAGCTGGAGGGCATCGGCACCACCGGGTATGGCCGGTTCCTGGTGGGCAAGCACGTCAACGCCAGGCTGATGCAGGAGGAGATAACCGTCAACTCCAAGGGCGCTGTCTTCCTGGCCGATGCCCAGAGAGGGGCTGCCACGGTTATAGACATCGGCGGCATGGACAACAAGGCGATCTCGGTTCAGGACGGAATCCCCGGGGGCTTCACCATGGGCGGGATCTGTGCCGGAGCCTCGGGCAGGTTTTTGGAGCTGACCGCCAGGCGGCTCGGAGTCAACATCACCGAGCTTGGCAAGCTTGCCCTCAAGGGCTTCCACGAGAACGTGACCATGAACAGCTACTGCATTGTATTCGGGACGCAGAGCCTGGTCAACAGCCTGTCCAAGGGTTCCCGGCCGGAGGACGTGGCCATGGCCGCGTGCCACAGCGTTGCCGAGCAGGTCTTTGAGCAGCAGCTGCAAGAGGTGGAGGTCAAGCAGCCGGTGATAATGGTGGGCGGCACATCTCTGATCGAAGGACTGCCCAAGGCGATGGAGAACCTGCTGGGACTGCCGGTGATAGTTCCCAGATACGCCCAGTACATAGGGGCAGTGGGCGCGGCCCTGCTGGTATCGGGACTGCTGGAGGGGTGAGATGGACCCCCTAGAGGTCTTCAAGGTGGAAGCCCCGGGGGAGGAGTACGGGGAGAAGAAGTATCGTGAGATACTCCTGGACATCCTCCAGGACCTGGGGCTGGTCAGGTCGATCGGCAGGCTGTATGTTTACGCTGACATCAGCAAACCCTATTTCGCCGTCTTCGGGCTTTTCCGTGGGGCGCTGCCGCCTCTGCTCGTGCGGGACATTGGTGATGTGGCGGCCGCCGGGGATGGCTTTCAGATCAAGGTGAACGACGAGGAGCACCTGGCAGATCTGGTAAGGGTGCTCTGGGAGAGATACGGCAGGGACAATGTGGAGCAGCCGGACCGGGATATACTGACCGTGATCTCAAAGGACAGTCCGGCCGATATCCCGGTGGCTGACCTGGACCGGGAGTTTCGGCAGGATCTGACCGATGCCCTGATCAGGATCGCTCCGGAGGGCTTTCGCAACCGCATGAACGAGATGAAGGAGGACTCGTTCTTCTTCATCGCCGCAGAGGAGACCCTGACGTCAGAGATGATTGCGGAGGTCAGGGAGAAGATCCGGGGGATGATGAATGCTTGATCCTGTGATGTACACTGGCGGCGTCTATAAGCACGACCTGATCATGGAACTGGTGGAAGACCTTGGCGGCTACCTCCTGCAGAAGAACGTGACCCAAAGCGAGGTCATACTGCTTTTGCTCATCCCCTCCGACGATATGCCTATTATGGCAGCACTTGCCAAGGAGCTGCGCGGTGAGCTTGTGAGGGCACCTCTGGCAGGCACAGAGGTTGCGGTGGTCACCCCGACCCTTGCCATACACCACCTGCCACATTCAGCCTGCGATGTGGCAGAGTACCTTCGTCGGCATGGGGCCAAGAGCAATATGGTGGGGCTGGCCCGGGGCGTTGGCAGGGAGATCGCCCAGATCAACGAGTACGAGACCGATCTTGTGAACGAGCACGACGCCTGCGTCTTCATGTTCGGCAATTTCGTGCAGTGCATCGTGGAAAAAGGCCCACTATACCGCAATATCAACGTGCCTGTGGTGGTCACCGGCGGCCCGGAGATACCAAAGGAGAAGATGCCTTACGCATTCGAGTACGTCTCATCGGTGGGCCGGATCTCTCATCGATCCAAGAAGGCAAACGAGCTGGCCAACCTGGATCGGATAGTTGCAGCTGTTGGCAGGGCGCTGGACCGGGCGCGCCGGGACATAGAGAAGGATCCCCTGACAACGTCGCCTCCGCGGGTTATGGACGCGGTGCGGGAGCAGGTGCCTGAGGTGCAGTCGTCCTTTTCCCCGCTTCCAATCGCATTGAACCTCAACGGCTGCCGCATAAAGCTGCCCTATGACGAGTTTCATCAGGCAGTGTCTGACGTGACCTTCGACGAGGGGATGAGGCTTGGCGATATTGCGACGATCAGGCCGTCCCGGATGAAGAGATATATACTGGTTAGGATAAAGCCCGAGTCGGAGACCGGGTTTGTGATCTGACCGGGAAAAAGCCATGGGCGGGCCATTTAATATGGCCTTCCCTGCGGTCTTTTGGGCTTTTTGTCCGCAGGCCTGAGGCAGACCTCCGGCAAAGGGCCAGATCTCACATCTCAGTCCCTGAAATGGTGATTGCCGATGGCGTTTGAGGACGATCTGCAAAGAATCGTGGAGAGCGGTGCTGAGAGCGCGGCCGAGGAGATGATGAAAGCGATAGAGAGCGCTTACGGGGAGGTACCTTACATATTCCAGTTCATGAAGGACAACCCGGAGCTTTTCATCACCAAGATGCTGCACAACAACGCTATACTGCGAAGCTGCAAATCGCTGGACATGAACACCATCGAGCTCATCTCAATCGCTGTAAGCGCGGCTCTTCGCTGCAGCCATTGCCTGGAGATGCACATCCGGGTTGCCAGGCGGCTGGGCGTCCCGGACGAGGCGATCGCAGCCACCATATTTCTGGCAGGAAACCTGGTCAACGCCAGCGTGCTGGCCACAGCCACGCGGGAGCTGGACGAGGAGAGGGATATCTGCCGGTCCTGCCAGGAGGGCACCTGCGAGGTTCACGGGGAGAAAGGATGAACTTGCGGTGAACTTATATCAGTTCTGCACAATTGAATTTATAAAATGATGCGACATATCAAGAACAGCTCCACAGGCATCTCTGATTCCGCCTGCCGCCTGAGGCAGAGTACGTCCCTGCCCTCATGGCCTCTTTGGCGGCCTGGTTGCTGAGGCAGAGAGGTCCAGATATCAAGAATGGCTAGTTGGAATATTTCTATTTCACCTCTTGAAAGCATGTCGAATACTTATCACGACACACTAATCGATCTCATAATACAATAAGTCTTTATATGTACTATTATATCACAAATTAAGGTGATTCTTAGTGCATAAATCTAATTTGAATAGCAATATGTCTCTCATCAAATCAACGATTTGCATATCTTTGGCAATCTTGTGTATCCTATCCACATCTGCCCTTGCTCAGCAAGAGTCTGCAGATTATTGGACGGAGAAGGGAGACGATCTGCTGACCAACAAGTCCTTTGAGGAGGCTATTGCAGCTTACGATCGGGCCATAGAGCTTGATCCAGAGAATTCAAGAGCCTGGATAAACAAGGGTGTAGCACTTGGTGCATTGGCTGCTCGTGCCAGAGACAAGGGATTATACAACCGGTCCATTCAGGCCTACGACCGGGCAATCGAGCTGGACCCAAACGATGCCCTTGCCTGGTCTGGCAAGGGCTCAAGTCTGTTTTCGGCTGACAGGTATGAAGAGAGCCTCGAATGCCTCAACAGGTCACTTGAGATCGACCCAGGTAATAAGGACGTTCTTACAACCAGAGCAGCCGTTCTCAGGGAGCTGGGCCGGGAGGAGGAGGCGCTTGTGGTCTTCGACGAGGCCCTTGAGGGCATAGAAGTGACTCTCCAAGAGCTGCTGGTGGTCCTGCATTCTAAGGCCTATAATCTGGCCGAACAGGGCAAGTTTGAGGATGCTATCGGGGCTTATGAGATCATATCCACGATCGATCAGAATGACGCATCAGCCGTAAAAATGATTGGCTTTCTCTCAGCTAAAATAGGCAGATACAATCAGTCTCTGCAGGCATGCGAAGTTGTCCTTCAGATCGATTCCGAAAGCTCAGGCGCCTGGGAGAGCAGAGCAGAGGCCCTCTACAATCTTGGTCGATATGACGAGGCTTTGCAGGCTTACCGTAATGCTTCGGATATCGATCCGAAGCAGGCCAACTTCTGGGTTGGCATCGGTCGGGCGCTGGGCGGCTTGGGCAAGATGGAGGAGTCCCGGAGCGCCTATCAGAATGCGCTCGACCTGATAGATTCAGGGATCGGCATCAATGCCAATGATACTTTCACCTGGATTGCCAAAGGCGATGCCCTTCGTGCCCTGAACAGATCAATGGAAGCCATCGAGGCCTACGATATGGCTGCAAGGCTTGCGCCTGAGCATTATATGGGCTTTAAGGGCAGGGCCGACACGCTTGCAGAGCTTGGAAGGTATGAGGATGCCCTGGCATCTTACGATAAAGCGATTGAGACCGATCCGTTCTTCCCTGAGCTGTATGTCGATAAAGGCCGGCTACTCGAGAGGATGGGCCGGGGCGCTGAGGCGCAGCTGGCACTAAAGAAGGCCGAGGAGATGGGCTATGCGGTCTAGCCCCAACAATTTTATTTATTGGAGTCTTTAAACCAATGGAACGTCAAGGGTTGGGTAGTGGGATTGTATGTTAAAGATCGTGCCAAAATCCATTGTAATTACTCTTTTGTTAGCTGCAAATCTATTCGGGTGCTCTGTGGCCCAACCTGCACTCGCAGATAATTCGACTTCAGAATATACCTCTATCAACGTGCTCGGGATAGACACAACCGCGTTTCCGGGCATCAGGGTCAACATCATAGTTGATGCGTCCTGCACCGCTGGTGGCGGCCTTGATCGGGGCGATCTGACGGTCAGAGAAGACGCAACCGAGGTCCCAATAGATGATCTCACCTTCACTGGCCGCTCCTCAGGCCAGAAGCTCGACCTGGCGGTGGTCTTCGACGAGACGAGCACAATGGCAGGCAAGATATCTGCGCTTCAGTCCAAGGTTGACGACCTGACCAACAGGATCAGGTCCAGCGGTATCGACGCCAGGTATGCTCTTATCACATTCAGAACCGACATATCCACAAGGGTTAGATGGACCGACGACGCAGACGCCTTCAGACGAGAGGTAGGCCGGCTCCGTGCATCTGGCGGATTTTTCAGACGCCCGGAAGATTCGCTCGGCGGCGTCGCTCACGCGCTGTCTTTTGGGTTTAGGCAGGACGCCAAGAAGATCATAGTAGTGATAACCGACGAGCCGTCGATGCAGCGAGGCGACGGCTGGTCTGGCTCAGAGCATCATGAGGACGACGTCAGGCAGGACCTGGTTGACGGAGCCGTCCTGCTCGTAGCTGTCTCGCCGGATTTCCGTGGTGGCGCCGCCCTGCCTGAGATACCGCAAGAGGATTTGCCGCTTTACGCGGACATGAGGGACCTGGCCGAGAGTTCAGGCGGGCTTTGGATCGACATGGGATCCGCCGACTTCTCTGTGATACTCGATCAGCTGGAGGAGGTCATAACAGGAGCATACGTTGTCGAGTACACATCGCCATCTACGACGACTCCTGGCATCAGGACGGTGACAGTCACCGTGAACGCTTCAAAGTGCGCCAGAGGCGAATCATCCAAGACCTACACGGCGCCGGCTATCGCGTCTGCTCCGAACGAGCCGCCTGTGATCACCGCCCTGACGTCAGATAAGACGAGCCCCCAGGCGGCTGGCTCGACCGTGACCTGGACAGCTGAGGCAGAAGATCCCGAGGGCGATCAGATCCTTTACAGGTTCTTTATCAACGGCGAGCCGGCAGCCGGCTGGACTGCTGAGAACCGCTGGACGTGGAACACGACGGGTTCTGGGTCTGCCGATCACCAGATCGAGGTCAGGGTGGTCGACAAAAATCACGCTTCTCTGGATGGGATGGATGATCGAAGGATGGTCATCTTCCGGATCTTCCAGACGAATAGCCTGCCTGCGATCACCTCTCTGGCGCCTGACAGGGCAAGCCCCCAGGTGGCTGGGGCTGCGATAACCTGGACTGCCACGGCGAAGGATGCTGATGGAGACGCTCTGATGTACAGGTTTCTGCTGGACGGAGAGGTCGTTCGGGACTGGTCTGAGAATAACACCTGGGTGTGGATCACATCTGAGGCAGACATAGGATCACACAATATCTCGGCAGGTGTCAGGGATGGAAAACATGCGGGTCCAAAAGAGATGGACGAATTGAGATCGACCGGCTTTGAGATAATCGTTGCAGGTCCTGAGGTGTCGCCTGCCATTCGTTCAAATGAAGGCAGAGTCATCTACAGGACCGTAAAATCCGTCTCTCAATCAGCAGCGCAGTCAGATTCGATCCTCGCCATGTATTGGTTTGACAGAGGAGTCGCTCTTGAAGACCAGGGCAAGCACACCGAGGCCGCCCAGGCTTACGATGAGGCGATCCGCTTCGATCCCGGGTTTGCCCTTGCCTGGAATAACAAAGGCCTGGCTCTTGCAGATCTGGGCAGATACTCCGAGGCTGTCCTGGCTTACGACGAGGCCATCCGTCTCGATCCCGGGTTTGCCCTTGCCTGGAATAACAAGGGCGTCTCTCTCGGGATGCAGGGCAAGTACCCCGAGGCTGTCCTGGCTTACGACGAGGCCATCCGTCTCGATCCCACTTATGCCCTTGCCTGGAATAACAAGGGCGTCTCTCTCGGGATGCAGGGCAGATACTCCGAGGCTATTTTGGCTCACGACGAGGCCATCCGCCTCGATCCAGGGTACGCCCTGGCCTGGAATAGCAAAGGAATAGCCCTCGCAGATCTTGGCAGGTACGACGAGGCTATTTTGGCTTACGATGAGGCTATCCGTATCGATCCTGAGTATGCCAGGGCCTGGAACAACAAGGGCATGGCTCTAAAGTCCCTAGGCAGGACCGCTGAAGCCGAGGCTGCCTTTTCAAGAGCTCGGGAGCTGGAATTGGCGATGGCAGCGGCTGAATCGGGAGGCAAAATAGGCAATGGTACAAGACGGGTCATATATGTTTCAAGCGATCTGCTGGGCAAGATTTGAAATGCATAAATCGAGGCAAAGCAAATTAAGATCGGCAATGGCCGCACTGCCAGGCAGTCCTCAACATCCATACTTCACAAGGCCGCCACAATCAGGTTTCTTATCAATGTCTAATCGTATTTGCCAACTTCCTCCTCCAGCCAACGAATAAATACCGGGCAGCCTGATAGATATCCATGCTCGCTCCCGACTTCCCGCCCGGCCTTCCCTGGCTTAACACCGACGGCCCCATCTTAATCGCCGACCTGAGGGGCAAGTTCGTGCTTCTGGACTTCTGGACCTACTGCTGCATCAACTGCATGCACGTCATCCCAGACCTGAAAAGACTTGAGGAGAAGTACCCTGAGCTGGTGGTCATTGGAGTTCACTCCGCCAAGTTCCCAAACGAGCAGAAGGTCGAGAACATCAGGGAGGCGATACTGCGCTACGACCTTGAGCACCCAGTGGTCGTCGACAACCAGTTCCTCATATGGAAGCAGTACGGTGTCTCTGCCTGGCCGTCCTTCATCTTGATTGCGCCAGACGGCCAGGTGATCGGGTCCGCCTCCGGTGAGGGCATATTCGAGAGGCTGGACCCGCTTCTTCCAGGCCTTATTCAGGAGTACGAGCGGCGAGGCCTGCTTCGTGCAGAGAGGCTGGCATTTTCTCCTCTGAAGAACGCCGATGCAGCCTCCGGATCTTTCCTGTCGTTTCCAGGAAAGGTTGTGGCAGATCCAGGCAGCCGCAGGCTCTTCGTATCCGACTCAAACCACCACCGCATCCTGGCGCTCAGCACGGAGGGTGCAGTTCTGGAAGTGATCGGATCAGGCAGGCAGGGCAGAGGCGACGGGCCCTTTGCAGAAGCGACCTTCTTCCGCCCCCAGGGTCTGGCCTTAGATGGGGATCACCTGTGGATTGCTGATACAGAGAACCACCTGATCCGCCGGGCCGACCTCTCCTCCGGCAGGGTCGAGACGGTGGCCGGCACAGGCCTGCAGGGTCATGCCGGCCAGGCCGGCGGCCCAGGGCTTCAGCAGGCATTAAGCTCCCCCTGGGACCTGACAGTTCTTGGCGAATACCTGTACATTGCCATGGCAGGGACCCACCAGATCTGGAGGCTGGACCGCCGCAGCCTGGCGACAGAGCCGTGGGCCGGGTCTGGCAGGGAGGGGCTCGTTGACGGTCCTCTGGCCGCCGCCCAGCTTGCCCAGCCATCCGGCATTTGCAGCGATGGGCAGTCCCTGTACTTCGTTGACAGCGAGGCATCGGCTCTGCGCGTCTGCAAGGGGGATGAGGTATCCACCCTAATAGGAACCGGTCTCTTCGACTTCGGCGACCTGGACGGGCCTTTCGCCAAAGCAAGGCTCCAGCATCCTCTCGGGATTTGCTGCCAGGACGGGGCGGTCTATATCGCCGACACCTACAACCACCGAATAAAAAGGGCGGACCTCCTGGCCAGGGTCGTCGAGACGGTGGCCGGCAGCGGCAGCCCGGGCCGAATAGACGGAGCTGCTGAAATGGCAGAGCTGCGGGAGCCGGGAGGACTCGCGTTTCTGGACGGCAGTCTCTACCTGGCAGATACCAATAATCATCGGATCCGGGTATATCATCCGAGGGACGGGACGGTCCTCACAATGCCTGTTGAAGGCCCGCCACCTCGGCCAGCTGCAAAGAAGGGACGGCAGGCCCGTGAGAAGGGCTGCACCACATGCGGCGTGCCTGGGCTTGACACCGGGATATTCGACAGAGCTCTGCGCTCCCGTGGGATGAAGTGATCAGCGTCCCTGGCTGGCAGAAGTCAAGCCTATACCCTTGGGCTATCTGCAGGCCGCCTGCTGTCCAATCAGAGGCTGGGAGGCAGGGCCCTGGACACAAGGTCGATCAAGTCTATCGCGTTTCCCCCGGCATCCCGAAGGTTGCGGACGCACAAGGGGCAGGCAGTGACTATGGCATCTGCCTCCGCTGGAACATCCAACAAGCGGCGTCGGGCGATCTTTTGTGATAGCTCTGGGTAAGCAGCCCTGACTCCGCCGCCTCCACCACAGCAGCGGGCCTTCTCTCGGGACGCCTTCATCTCCACCAGGCTGCAGATGGCCTCTAATATCCGGCGGGGCGGATCGTAGACCCCCTGGTGCCGGCCGAGGTGGCAGGGATCGTGGTAGCAGACGGTAAGGTCCAGCGGCTGAATATCCAGCTCCTCAAGGCGTTGGTTCAGGAACTCCGGCACGCTGTAGACCTCAAGCCCTCCGTAGCCCTTAAGCGCAGTGTAGCAGCCGGCGCATCCGGTAATTATCGCCCTGGCACCCATGGCCTCCATCTGCTCCAGATTTGCCTCCCTGAGGAAGCCGGCGTCAAAACCGGTACGGAGCAATGGCGAGCCGCAGCACATCTCCTTTGGCATCGCCGTCACCGAGAACCTGCTCAGGATCTGAAACGTCTTTTTAGCAGTCTCGGGGTAACGGTAGGAGTTGACGCAGCCTGCGAAGTACACAAAGTCGGCTGACTTTGGCAGCATCTCCTTCTCCTCCCCAAGCCAGCCAAGGCGGTCGCGTCCATCTCCAAATGTATTGCCATATCTCAGCAGGTTCCTGTTCAGCCTGCGATGCTCCTGGCGGGTGACATTGGCTAAGACGAGATCTCTGCGACCTTCTTCGATAAGGCCTGTGGGCCTGACTGCGGCCGGGCAGATCTGGGTGCATAAAGCGCAGGTTGTGCATGTTCCCAGGCTGTCCCTGCACCCCGAGTCGAGATTTGCCCCCTCGGTCATGCTCTTTAGGACCAGCATCTTTCCCCTGGCCCCCGAGGACTCCCACCCCGTCTCCTGGAATACCGGACAGACCGAGCGGCAGGTCCCACAGCGCACGCAGCCGCTGACGGCTCGGGGATCGATCATAGCCCTGCCCCGGCATCTGCTGTGTCACAGTCTGTGCCGGACCCCAGATCCAGCTTTCCGGGATTCAGGATCCCCCGGGGGTCAAGGGCCCTCTTTATCGCCCTCATCACATCCAGTGCCCCTCCCCATTGCAGCCTCATGTAGCTGGATCTGGCTCTGCCTACCCCGTGCTCAGCGCTGACCGTGCCGCCCAGGTCGAGGGCAGCCAGGTGGATCCGGTGAGCGGCGAGCTTTGCCCTTTCCACCTCCGCCTCGTCTGAGAGGTCTACGAATAGGGCCACGTGAAGGTTGCCGTCCCCAATATGGCCGTACTTCATGGCAGGTATGCCGGCGTCCTCGGAGATCTCCTGCACCCTTCTGATAAGCACATGCATCATGCCGACCGGCACGCCGACATCCTCACCCACGTATATCCTGGTCTTCTTCGGATCGAGACGGGATACCGCAGCCCCTACAAGGCGCCGGGCAGCCCAAACCTCCTCCATCTCCGCTGCCTCCGAGGCTGTGTCTATGGAGATGGCGGACTGGAGACAGACCTCTTCAATCCTTGCCGCCTCGTCCAAAACAGCCGTTGGCTCTCCGTCGGCCTCGAAGAGTATCAGGTCTGCTGTTGGCAGGGCCAGATGCGGGTCACACCGATGCAGGACCTCAACCGTTGTCCTGTCGAGGATCTCGCATGCTGCAGGCACGATCCCTGCGGACAATACCCGATTGACAGCCAATCCGGCCTCCTCAGGACTTCTGAAGGCGGCCAGTACCAGACGTCGGGCCTTGGGCAGTGGCACCACACTGAGCCTGGCTGCTGTTATCACGCCGAGCGTGCCTTCCGATCCGATGAAGAGCCTGGTCAGATCGTAACCTGCAGAGGACTTGAGCACCTGGGAGCCGGTATGAATCACGCTTCCGTCTGCCAGCACGATCTCCAGGTCCAGGGCGTAATCCCTGGTCGTGCCGTATTTCACGCAATGCATCCCGCTTCCATTGTTGGCCAAAAGCCCGCCTATGCTGCACATGGCAGAGCTTCCCGGATCCGGGGGGAAGAACAGGCCACTGGGAAGAAGCGCCAGGTTAAGCCTGTCCCTGACCACCCCAGGCTCTACCAGCACCTGCCGGCAGCTGCAATCGATCTCCAGTATGCGGTCCATTGACGACAGGTCGAGGACTATGCCGCCTTTTAGCGGGACTGCGCCTCCGGCAAGCCCAGTGCCAGCCCCTCGCGGGGTTACCGGCACCCTCTTTTCGAAGGCCAGGGCCATGATCCTGGATACCTCATCCCTGTCCTTTGGCCGAACAACATACTCCGGCCGGCCCCTGACCTGGGACGCATCACAGGAATAGCAGTACAGCTCGGCAGAAGAGCAGGACAGCCGCTCTCCAACGATATCAGCCAGATCGGAAGCCAGATCCATTGCCCACCCGCTTGCCAAGATTGCAGCCCATTGATCGGGCTCTTAGCCAACGTCTCGCGTTAAAAAGTTACCGGAATTGAACTTCCGGCGGGTGGGGTGGCGGCCCGAAGGATACGAGCTCTTTTCTGCTCGCTTCTCCTTTGCGCTAGCGGTGTCTCACAGCCTCAGCGATGCGAATGCTCTGTGACCGGACTGCCATCTCGGCTGGCAGGTCGATTCCATCCCTGGCCAGGCTGAGCGAGCAGCGCCGGCAGTAGCGCCAATCCTTGAGATCGGTGTCAACGATGGAGTTGGAGAAGTGCATGACGCAGCTTATCTGGGGGCAATGGCGAAGGCCGAGCCCGTGGCCAATCTCATGCATCGCCTCCTTCATTGCCCTGGCCTGTAGAAGCTTCATATTGGGCACAGCCCGGTAGAACTCAGGTCGCAGCCGGTGAAGCGATATGAGCGTCTTCTTCCGAGAGGCCATGCCGAAGATGAAGGTCAGGCCTGTGGCGTAGAGATCCATCTCGGTTACGCCCATCACGATACCTCCATCCGTCTCCATCTCTTCTAAGATCATCGGACCATCGTACTGACCCCGGTCCGGATTATATGGTCGCCTGGGCATGGATCTGGCTGGCTTTACATCGGCTTTTTTGCACAGCCTGCACAGTCCATCCCGCAGGAACTCCAGTACCTCCTCATCCACCCTCCCCAGAGGCTGGATGTAAAGCTCGTCCAAAGATATATGCAACTGGACTCTCCCCCACATTATTTTGGGGTCGCTTTCATATCAATCCTTCTGTTTGGCAGGCAAATGCCGGCTCAGATTGTATTTCCTGGAAATTTTCACTCCACCTGGGAAAAATAAAGAACGACTATTTGACATTATGCAAAAATTGGCAAACTTGGCCCTGTATGCTCTCGACCGGGACTCAAATCGCAGCAGATCTATCGAAATTTATTGGTTATGATACGGCATTTAATGCCTGTCTCAGGTCCTCTTGGATGTCGAGCGCATCCTCTATCCCCGCGGATATCCTGACCAATCCATCGGATATTCCCAGACTCAACCTCAAGGGTTTTGGCATCACGGCATGGGTCATGCTGGCAGGATGCTCTATCAGGGTGTCCACCGCTCCCAGGCTCACTGCGATGGCACATAGATGCAGGGCGCCGAACATCCGGCGCACCGCTTGCCTGCCGCCGCTAAGCTGGAAAGAGAGCATGCCTCCTGGTCCTGCCATCTGCCTGGCTGCCAGCTCGTGCTGAGGGTGGCTCTTGAGTCCCGGATACATCACCTTCTCGACCAATGGGTGGTCCTCCAGAAACCTGGCAAGGGCCAGGGCATTTGAGCAGTGGCGTTCCATACGCAGATGCAGAGTCTTTAGCCCCCTCAGGCAGAGCCAGGCCTCTGCGGTGCCCATGGTTCCGCCCATGGATACGGCCAGGCGACGTATTGGCTTGACAAGCTCGGCCTTGCAGGCCGCGATCCCTCCCAAGAGGTCGCTGTGTCCGCCGATATACTTGGTGCAGCTCTCCACAACCACATCCGCACCCAGCTCAAGCGGGCGCTGCAGGCAGGGTGAGGCAAATGTGTTGTCAACAACGGTCAACGCGCCGTTATCCCTGGCAATTCCAGCGATCTCGGCGATATCCGTCACCCCTAATATGGGGTTTGACGGGCTCTCCAGGAGTATCATGCGGGTATTTCCCCTGATGGCTGCACTGACTGCCTCGGGATCGGTGCTGTCCGCGAAGCTCACCTCAATGCCGTATCGAGGAAGCACGTTTTGAAGCAGGCCGTAGGTCCCGCCGTATATGACGTCGGTGGAGATCAGGTGATCGCCGTTTCCCATATGTCCCAATACCACGGCTGCGAGTGCTGCCATCCCCGAGGAGAAAGCCAGGGCAGACTCGCTGCCCTCAAGGCTTGCCATCTTATCGGTAAGCGCCTTATGCGTAGGGGTATGGGGCGGAGATCGGGCGTAGACATATCCCGGAGCTCTTCCTGAGAAGACCGCCTCTGCCTGCTCGGCATCCGAAAAGGCGTAAGAAGACGTCTGGTAGATGGGAGTTGCGTGAACTCCGAAAGGATTTTCGCCCTCTCCGCTGTGTACGCACCTGGTCCCAAATCCGTGTCTTCGCATATTATCCGCCGCTGATCCCCCAATATCCAGGTCTGATCAACTGCTTTTCCCGGCGATCTTGCACCCGTCTCCAGCTCCGTTAGTGAGGACGATTTCGCCCTGTGGACGAGGGCGAGAAATATCGCCCGGGCAAATGCGATTTCCAAGCTCTAGTTCTTCATGCCAGCGGCCATGGTTCGGCCAGCATGGAAGCACTTTTCCAGCCCTTCCTTATCCGGAACCTGGTATATCTCGAGGCCAGGCTCGATAACCCTCATCCCAAAGGCCTGCATCCTCTTGGTGATTGTTGGGATCCCCTCACAGCTCCAGCCGCAGGAGCCAAAGGCCATGCCTACCTTGCCCTTGAGATCCATGTCCTTCATCTGTTTGAGCAGAGGGTCCATCGCCTTTATCAGCTTGTAGTTGTACGTGGACCCACCAAGCATTATGGCATCCGCATCCCTGATGTCCTCTGCCGATGTGTCGTAGGCGTCCTTCAACAGGACCTCTACCCCATCCACAGTCTTAGCACCCTCGGCTATTGTCTCGGCCATCTTCTTGGTCCTGCCCATGCCGCTGGCGTAGATTATGGCTAATTTTGGCATAATATCCCCCACTATGACATGGTGCCCACAATATAACTATCTTTTGTTATTGTTCTGCCGCGGAAGTGTTCGATGGGCCATGCTCATATCATGAGCATCTGGACTCGCAAAAAAAGAAACCTCTGCCAGGCTGTCATCTTCTGCCCCGGATGCCCTGCGGGAAAATCGTTCGTAAGCCCTCCTCGCATATCATTTCCTTCATGCCGGCAGGGCGAACACCCGCTGGTAAAAGAACCGCAAGACCTCCATGCTGGATAGAAGGCTGCTCACCTTGATCTTGCCCGGAATTTTGTTCGCTGTGATCATTATATCGCCCCTATCCCTGGCCTGCTGAAAAGCCCCAATCGGATCTGGTGAGCCGATCACCTCATCGATTGTCTGCTCGCTGGTTTCAATGGCGATGCTCGGATCAGCAATTCCGCTGTACGAGACGGAGATGATGCTTCCCATATCGGTCTCGATCCCCAGGTCCAGCAGGCTGCCGTTGTCCAGGGCCACTCGTATCTCCACCTGCTCGCTTCCCAGTATTGTCTTGAGGATGACTGGGGCCTGGTCGATATTTGTGTTGTACCTATCTATGTAATAATCCAGGCTGAGCGACTCGAAGAGCCCATGGGCGGACGAGGCCGTCAGGACGACGGCTAGCAAGAGGAGGATTCCGTATCTCATGCAAAAGCTGTCTTTGTCAGAAAGACGATAAAAACCTGGTGGATTGGGCTCTCATTCAAGTGTTAAGCCGCTGGCCAGCCGTACGCGAGATCTCGCTTTACATGCTATATTTTTTGTGCAGCTTGCCCTCTCAGGGGATCGTCCAGTTATGTCCGGACCTCCGATTTCGCCTTCATGGAATGCTTTAAGTAGAATCCTGTTCAATACCGCTTCATGGATATCCTGGTGCTATGCATCGATCGAGACGATGATCTGGGCCGCAAAGCCGGACTTGCAAGCCCAGTAGTAGGCCGGGATGCCAATCTTCATGCTGCTTTGAGTCTCGGAATAGCCGATCCTGAGGACTCCGATATCAATACCATACTCGGAGGAATCAAGGTCTATGACGAGCTGGTCTCCCAGCGCAGATCTGCCGAGATAGCCTCAATAACTGGTGACGTAAAAGTCGGCCTAATCTCGGATAGCCGTCTGGCCAAACAGCTTGAAGACCTGATCGCCCGCCTGCGTCCGGGGGCGGTGGTCGTGGTCTCCGACGGAGCTGAAGATGAGGCGATACTTCCGGTCATACAGTCACGCGTGAAGGTAGATGGGGTTAAAAGGGTGCTCGTAAAGCAAAATCCCAGCATTGAGGGCACCTACTACCTGCTGAAGCAGGTCTTCACCGATCCCAAGATCAGCCATACGATCTTCATCCCGCCAGGGCTTGCCCTGATGATGCTCTCCATATTCTACTTCTTCGACTATCCGCAAGGAGCATTCATCAGCATAACCGGTGCGGTCGGACTATACCTTCTGTTTCGGGGCCTTGGCCTCGACGACTTCATGGACGACGCCAAGAAGACCCTGCAAGGGTCCCTCTATGCCGGCAAGATCACCTTCGTCACCTACATCCTCGCGGCAATGCTGGTGGTGATAGCGACAATCCAGGGTGCTTTTAGCGTATGGTACAGCTACAAAGGACCCATCTGGTACGGCTATCTGACCCTCATTATGACGTTCATCAACGCCAGCGTGTGGTGGTATGTGGCGGCCGGCATCTGCGCCAACATGGGCAAGATCCTGGATATGTACCTGGAGGGCATCAAGGATGCCCGCACCTATTCCACGCCGTTCTTCCTCTTTGCAACCGGCCTGATATTCTGGAGCGCCAGCGACTTCATCCTCAAGTCCAATACCGAGATGGCCCTGCGCTCGATCCAGACCCTGGCATTTTCAGCCATAGTGGCAATAGTGATCTCCCTGATCGGCGTGAAGCTCAAGAGCTATATAGAGAAGATGACAGGGGTGACAAGCAGGGATGCCGGCCTGCGGGACGCGGTGCAGCTGCCGCCTCCCTGATCGCAGCTTACGCCCCACCTCCTCGTGTGAGATGCTTAATCAGGGATTGCGATCTTCGATGCCGTTTTCGGGCGGGAAAAAGCGGATTTTGTGTAAACTATTCACCCTGACAATTCCTGAGTTTGCTCACTTTCTCAGGCTATTCTTCTCGTGCCTAGGCGATGCTGCCAGGCCTCTCATGCGCTTCGCATCCGCTTTGAGGCATCGCGCTTCGATAAGAGGACGCCTGGGCCTGGCCAGATCGGAGGCTCTCTAGAGATGGAGCTCTGGTCCAGCAAGGAGAGTTGTCTTTGTGATTTTACATTTGACTTCTACTGGCAGCACCAGGGAAAACGCCTGAATCCCGACCAGAAAGTAGATGGATATAGCCGTCGGGAGATGGTGGATGCCCTGCGGCGGGGCGAATCGGTAAGGATCCATGGAGATGTGGGGAGCCGTCTGGGCTGCAGCATGGGGGTCGACCTAATGAGGTTTGGGGGCAGCGGCGGCCCGGTCGATGTAGGGGCCGTCATCGTGGATGGAGATGCTGGCTCCCGCCTGGGCATATCCATGATCCGTGGCGCGATCTACCTCGCTGGCCAGGCTCAGGAACCGCTTGGAAACGTGGTTGAGGTGGATAGCGACCTGACAGGCTACCGCAAGTACGTCTCCATAACCGATCTGCTGGCGGGGGGGCCTGCCGGGCTTCTGGTCCCAAACAGACTGGAAGGGGGTACCCTAATGCTGGCCGATGGGATACTGAGGGAGACGATAGCAGCCCGCAGCGCATCCGCCTGCCGGGTATCGGTCATGGGCGATGCCGGCATGAGCGCTGGGATCCTGATGCAGGACGGCGTGCTTGATATCGATGGCGATTGTGGCCAGAACACGGGCGTGCTGCTGAGAGGTGGCCGGATCGTGGTCCGCGGCAGGACCGGCGACTTTACCGGGGCGGAGATGAGGGGGGGCACGATCCTGGTGGAGGGCAGCGCCGGGGGCTTTGCCTGTGCCAGGATGAAGGGCGGCGTGATATTGGCCAGGGACGGAAAGCCCGTCCCTCCCGCCAGGATATCTCAGCCAAGTCCGCCTGAACAGCGCCTTATCTGCACGGCACTGGGTTTAAGCCCGATTCAGGCAATGATGTACCGGCGATTAGGAATCTGATGGGAGGCTCGCCTGGACCAGCGGACAGCCAGATCGAGGCCTGGGAAAAGAGATGGGGATTATCCGAAAAAAAGGACAACCTCGCAAGCGCTTCAGAGGAACCGGCCAAAGCTGCATCAGGCCAGACAGTCGGCGGCATATCCGGCCCCCGGGATATCATATCACCCCATTAAACAGGTTTTGGCTACGTTACGGTTATTGGGCGTGCGCCCAAAGCATACATCCTTTTTAGTATATCTCTTCCAGGTCGTTGATATGCTCGAAGGCCTCGCTCAATTCGTTCTTGGCCCGGTCCTTCCTCTCCCGCTCCTCCTGGATCGCCCACTTGGCCTTCTCATAGAGCTCAACGACGCCAGGAACCCTCTCGAGGGAGAGCACGGATAGCACCTTGGGTGCTCCCTTCTTTACCACTATGCCCTTGAAGACGTGGCCGATACTGGCTGTAAGCGTCTCGATCTCCTTGGTGATCTCGTCTACGTCCAGGTGCTCCCTGCCGGCCTGAATAACAATCATGGCCCTGCCGGCCTCTCCGGCATCCACGTTGGCAGGATAGAGCAGGCCTATCTCCTTCAAGCTGCTCTTTATGGCGGATCTGACAGATGAGTTGGATTTATCAGCCTGGTAGAAACCAAGCGTGCCCATTCGCAAGCCTCCGCTCATGACCGTCTTGAAGTCCCCAAGGTCGGTCACGGAAAGCATCTCGCTGTCCAGGGACTCGATCAGGAAGAGCAACCTCTGAGCCACCATGGTGTTGATCTTATCGTAAGCGGTGGCAATATCTCCGCTGCACCTCTTCAGATACTGGTTGTCCACCAGTATCATGCCGTCTGCCTCTACCTCCATCATTTCCCGCAGGCAGAATGCTGAGTTCTGCAGGTATATGGTCCCCTCTTCCCGGAAAGGCAGAACAGCTATCGGCACTATGGTTATATCCTTATATCTGCTCTTAAGCTCGTGGATCAGAAGGGGCGAGAAGGACGATCCAGTGCCCCCAGAGACCGAGGTCATGACGAAAGCGATATCGAAATCGCCTCTCTTCTCGATCTCCTCCATTATCATATCCTGATTTTCCCAAAATCCCTGTTTGCCCTTGTTGCGGTTGGCTCCCACACCATGAAGGTTGGGCACATGGAGCCTATCTTTGGCAGCTGTGAACTTGAGTTCCTTGAGGTCGTTTACCGCGGTGTTCAGTGCCACCGTCTCGACCCGGCTGGGGAACTTCTGTTTGGAGTAATACTTGGCTAGCTTGGAGCCCCCAAAGGCCTCCTTGTTCACTGCATCCATTATGCGATTTCCGCACTGGCCTACGCCAAGCATCAGAACGTTGAGCATCTTCTCAAACCCTCGACCTCAAGACCGGGGAACACTATTTTCCACTTTCGTGTCCAAGCATCGGATATGGCTTTTCCCTGGATCTGCAGGACCTGTGCCATTATATTATGACCTGGTTCTAATATTTATATTGCTTGTGTCTCTTATAGATCCAGCCCACAACTATGGCTATTGGAATAACCAATAAGTAATACAAGTATTTATACTCTCGTTCCAGGACCAATACGTCTGCCGTTACTCTTTTCACGTTGGTTGACTCGCCACTGCTATAGCTGATCTCGACGGTCACTGTGTAGTTTCCGCTTCTTTCCCCCCGGACCGTCCCGCTATAGCTCTCGCTCTTGCCAGGAAGGATCTCGAAGAACGACCGGTCAAGGCCAGTAAGCACTATATCCTGTGGGCGGACCTCCGACCTGACCTCGATACGGGTGGCAGCAGCCTGTCCGGAGTTGTGCAGTGTCAGGTTCAGGCTCGCCGTCTCTCCTGGCTTGACCTGGGTGGTTGGGCTTAAGTACACCTCCAGGTTCGGCAAGCGAGGCGGATCTATAGTTATCTCCAGGCTCTCCGAGTTGTTCGACCTGGCCTTCTTCTTCGAATCGGCGTAGCGGACCTCAATGGATGGCACCTTGACCAGGCCGGCTTTCACTGCCTGCATGACGTAAGCTGATGAGTCCGACTCCCCTGGTCCAAGCTCGCTCCTCAGTTTGGGTGGATAACCTGCCAGATAGGCGAACTCGGGCAGAGGCGGCTGGTCGTATATCTGCAGATTGGTGGCCGTATCGGTTCCTATGTTCCTCACGATTATGCTGACCTTGACCTCGTCTCCCACGCTTACCCTCTGGCTATCCAGGGTCTTTTGCACGATCAGATTGGGAGCAGCACGACTGGCAGCCGGCGTCTCCGAGGCCCTCTTTCTGGGAGTTCCCATGGAGCTCGGATACTCCAGCCTCACCTTGGCCGACTCCTCATCGAATATGTTCACGACGGTGACGGTCAAGCCGCCATCCTCAGATCCGCCCTTGAAGTTGTTCGGGCTGTTTACCAGCAGTATGCGCTGCTCGTCGAACTTTCCTGCCTTCTCCGAGACTCTGATCACGGTCAGGCCGTCACGCACAGACTGGATATCCACCAGCTCGAGGCGCAGGTCCCCTATATCCACCCGGTCGCCCAGGTTCATGGAGAACTCATCGAAGGACACGCCATCGTCTTCTGCAGCCCAGGCTCCCATCGTCCCAGCCGCGATCAGGATGATCAAAGCCAGATAGATCTCTCGCATTTCCCGACCACCATTCCTCCATCTGCTTAATAGTCTATGCCTGCCTTTGACTCTTTCCCATTCATCTCCAGGCTGAAGTCCATCCACCGGGCATCCCTGGTAAGCGAGCCCATGGATATCACATCCACTCCTGTGGCTGCATACCTCGGCAGGTCTTCGGGTCCGATGCCGCCTGAGGCCTCCAGGACGACCCTGGACCTCCACCCCCTCGACTCCAGCATGTCCACCCCTCTCTTGATCGCCTCAGGGTTCATGTTGTCGAACATTATGATATCTGCACCAAACTCGGCAGCCCGGAGCATATCGCCCAGATCCTCCACCTCGACCTCGATCTTCTTTGTGAAGCTGGCTTCTCTCCTTGCCCTGGACATGGCCTCCTCCAGATCCATGACCTTGAGGTGGTTATCCTTGATCATGACTGCTCCTGAGAGGCTGAAGCGGTGGGGATCGCCGCCTCCCGCCAGAACTGCTCGCTTCTCATAGCGGCGAAATCCGGGAGTTGTCTTGCGGGTGCAGGCAACCTTGGCTGGCCGGGCTAAAAGAACGCACCTTCTGGTCAGCGTGGCGATGCCGCTCATCCTGCCCAGGAAGTTGAGCGCGAGGCGCTCGGCCCTCAGTATCTGCCGGGCGCTGCCACTTACAGACATCACCAAAGCCTCTCTGGTCACAAACTCCCCATCGTCGAAGAGCGGTTGCGCTTCGGCACCCAGCAGCTTGAAGACGAGTGCAGCCTCCTCCAAGCCGCAGACTACGCCCTCTTCCCTGGCAATTATCACGGCTTCGGTCTGGACAGCAGGGACAATCTCTCCGTCATCCCACTCGCCCAGGTCTTCCTGTATAAACCTCTCGATATCGGACCGGAGCATACCGCAAAAGTTATGATTTACTACTGATTTATATTCTGCGATGGTTCTCAGAGTTGGCCTGCTGGGATGCGGAGCCATAGGCCGGGAGATCGCCAAGGCGATAGACATAGGACGGCTGCCGGCTGTGCTGGCTGCTGTGAGCGACAGCGACCCGTCAAGGGCAGAGGCTCTCATCTCAAGTCTTCAAAACAGGCCGGAGCTGGTTGGCTTCGACGAGCTTGCCTCCAGGTGCGATCTCCTGGTGGAGGCGGCTTCCCAGGCAGCGGTTCGATCTGCGGCAGAGGCAGCCCTAAGCCAGGGTCGCGACATCATGATAATGTCTGTAGGCGCTCTCATGGACCGGGCTTTGTTCTCCGATCTGGTTGCCCTGGCCAGGAGAGGAGGTGGCAGGGTGTTCCTGCCGTCCGGGGCCATAGCCGGTCTGGACGGGATAAGATCTGCCCGGGAAGGTGGCCTCACCAGCGTTACCCTGACGACGACCAAACCGCCGGCAGGTCTGGAGGGCGCTCCTTATGTGCTCGAACGAGGGCTGGATCTGCGATCTCTTCATCAGCCTACCATGATCTATCAGGGTCCAGCATCCCAGGCCGTCCTGGCCTTTCCGGCCAATGTAAACGTGGCAGCGTCCCTCAGCCTGGCAAGTGGGATTGACGCGACAGTCCGGGTAGTGGCCGATCCAAACGCCCGGGTCAACACCCATGAGATACTTGCAGAGGGTGCGTTTGGCAGGATGGCCATTCGGATCGAGAACGTTCCATCGCCGTCGAATCCAAAGACGAGCTATTTGGCAGCTTTGTCGGCCATAGCTACCTTGCGGGCGGCGGCAGAGTCGGTCCGGGTTGGAACCTAGGACACTGCCTCAGGCAGTCTGATTTCCTCCGGCATGGCCGCAATAGAACATCTATCACGAAATCAGGGTCGAGGACTGCCTCTTTTATCCCCTTCTTTTCGCATCTGCAGCATCGGGATTTTTCAGATATCTGGGGTGAAAGCCGGCCTTTCCAGGGCCATTGGGTCGTCAGAGAATACCGGCGGGCCCTTGGGCCGAGGAGCCTGGATCATGACCCCTTTGCCTTCCCGGATCACCGGAAGGCCTTCGCTCGTGGCATCGTATGTGGCGTATCTGGCCAGCTCAGCCCATAGATTGGTCGTGTTTATCAGGGGATTGAAGTCCGGCTCCATCAGGGGCGCCAGGTCGGCGCTGTTGGTGTTGCCCTTGGGGATCAGGTACGGCAGATCTCCTCGACCGTCACCGTTTCCATCCGGCCCGGCATAATCCGAATAATAGTTGCCCGCACTTGCGTTCCAGAAATTGTGGGCATCATCCTCGTATATGCTGATCACGTTGCCCTCGAAGTTGTTGCCGAAGATCAGGTTGTTGTGGTTCTCGGCCGCCCTGATGCCGTGGGTGTTCTGAGTCAGGTTGTTTCCGAAGACGACGTTGTAGCGGCAGCCCTTGATCAGCTCCAGACCGTTGAAGTTCTTGCTTGCGGAGTTTCGAAGTATCAGGTTTCGGCTGCTGTTCTCGGTCAGGCTGATGCCTATTCCAAATCCGGCCACTATCTCGCTTCTTGCGTTCTCCGTGGCCAGGTTATCCAGGACGGTTGTATTGATGGTATTTGCCAGCAGTATGCCATAGTAGCTGTGATGGGCCCGGTTCCTGCGGACCTCGCCATCGGTGCAATTCCACAGGGCCAGGCCGAAGGTGTTATCCGACACCAGGTTTCCCTCGGCCAGGATCAAAGAGCAGTTCTTCAGGAAGAGGCCTGCGTTCTTGTTGTCCAGGGCTGAGTTGTCCTTTAGCGTTATTTGGCGTGAGAACTCGGCAGTCAAGCCGTCTTTGCTGCTGCCGGAGAAGCGGTTGCCGGTGATGGCGACCGCCGCGCTGCCCTTGATGTGAAGGCCACGATCGTTGTCTAGGAAGCTGCAGTTGCTGATCTGCAGGTCCTGCGAGTTTTCGGCAAGTACGCCCTCCTCAGCTCCTGATATCGTGAGGTTGTCCAGGGCGATTCCCACACCCTGCAGAACTATCCCGGCGTTGGTAAGGTTAAGGCGCAAGATCCCGCCCTGGGACGCCCCGGACCCGTACTGGGGCACGGTTGGAGCTGACGTCCGTCCTCCGTCAAGCCTCTCCATATAGAAGCTGAACTTGGACTGGCTGTCCTTCGGCACGCCCTGAATGGAGAATCCGGATATGCGGACGTTTCCTGACCTGATGAATATGGCCGGCTGCTGGAGGTCAGCTTTCACGCTCGCCCCATCTGCCAGGATGGTGAGCGGACGATCGACGACAAATGGGCGCTGCTCGCCTGGGCCGACCCTTATGGTGTCACCAGGAGACGAGGCGGCAATGGCGCCTGCCAGGTCTGCCCCAGCCTGGATGGTGGCAGCCGACGATGCAGGCATGGAAAAAAATAGCATGGCTAATACTGCTATGGCAGCTGCTGCCCTGCTGGCCCTCATGCCGTTTCCATCAATGCCTGAAATGGCGCATTCCTGTGAATACCATGGCCATGTCATGCTCATCAGCCGCTCTGATAACCTCTTCATCCCTGATCGAGCCACCGGGGTGAATCACCGCTGTGGCTCCTGCCAGATATGTCTGGTCAAGGCCGTCGCGGAACGGGAAGAACGAATCGGTTGCTGCCACCGTGCCCCTGGTATCCAGGCCGTGCTCCTCCGCTTTCTCGGCTCCGAATCTCGCGGCGTCAACACGGCTGACCTGCCCGGAGCCGATCCCAATGGTACGGTCAGCGGTGGTGTAGACGAGGGCGTTGGACTTGACGTACTTGGTGACCTTCCAGGCGAAGCGCAACGCGCGGGTCTCCTCCGGGCTTGGTGCCCTCTTTGTCACAACCTTCCACTCCTTTAAGTCCCCGCGGTCGAAGTCCTGGAGCAGAAGCCCCCCCATGACCCCTTTGAAGGTCCAGCCCCTGTATAGCCTGTCCTGCTGAGAGAGCATATCTCCTATGTCGAGTATGCGGCGGTTCGGCTTGTTTCGCCCGAGCATCTCGAGTGCTTCGGGTTCGAAGCCAGGAGCCAGCAAGACCTCCACGAAGCTGTCCCCTATAGCCCTGGCTGTGGCCAAATCCACTGGCCGGTCGAATCCGATCACCCCGCCGAAGGCAGACTTGGGATCGGTTGCAAACGCACCCCGATAGGCCTCTTCAAGCGACGCCCCGTAGGCCACTCCGCATGGGTTGGCGTGCTTGACAATCACTGCCAGTGGGCGCTCAGCCCGGCGGCCGTCGTACTGGGAGAGGTCTATCAGCATCTCCAGCGTGGCCTCGGCATCGACCACGTTGTTATACGACATCTCCTTGCCATTGAGCTTGGATGCTGAGAATAGCCCCAGGCCGCCTGGCCGGCTGTAGAGAGCCGCCTTCTGGTGCCAGTTCTCGCCATAGCGCAGGTCCTGCACCTTCTCGTGGGCGCAGATCAGGTAGCGCGGCGCATCTTCGCCCTTCTGCAGTGCTGAGAGCTCCAGAGCGTCCGCATTCACGCAGGCGAATAGGGCCCTAGCTGCCGTGCTGCGCAAAAGATCGTCGGGTACCTCTGGTGAAGATCCAAGATGTTCGGCGAGGACGGAAGCCGCCGCGTCATCCACAATGGCGATTCCATCTGCAGCAGCCCTCCTGACCAGCGATCTTCCCAGATCTGTGGATAGGATGGCATCATCGCAGATGAGAAGGCGACCTGACCAATCATCGAGAATATGCTCAGCAGGATCTGACATGGTTGTAATATCCACGCCAAGCCGCTTTAGCGACGACAGCAGGCCATCTGCCCCATCAGAGGCATTGGCCAGGACTACAGCTTGCTGTACCTTCATGAAACCTCGGATTTCGAGGACTTCTGATTATTTCAAAGTTGCCCTTACAGCATGGTGGTGTGGTATAAAAGGCATGTCCGTCCGGCGGCCTGGAGATAAAGCCGGCTCTTCGCTCCAGCTTCTTAATATATCCAGCGCGAGATAAGATGGCTTCATGGTTGCAGGCTTGCTTGACGCGCTGCAGGACCATCCTGCCGGGTCCACCATCAGGGTCGAAGTTGCGGCCACATCTCGCAGGGTAGTCATCCCTTCAGGATACAATCCGTGGCGGCAGGCGGTTGAGGTGAGGCTTACCGAGCCTGCCATCCGGGGACGGGCCAACCATCAGCTGGTCGAGGAGATGGCTGCTGTGCTTGGAGTGCCGATGTCCTCGATCGAGGTTATCGGAGGCCTGAAGAGCAGCCGAAAGGTGGTGCTGCTGCGCGGACTCTCCAGAGAGGATGCATGCAGGATCTTAGAAGGGCGACGTCCGGAGTGAAATCCAGATGCTCAGGGATTCTCGCCGCAAGATCTACGACCTGGAGGCCCTGGAGGAGCTGATCTCAGCTCTACAGGAGGCTTCTGCTTGCGGGTGCGCAATCATTGTGGAAGGGCCCAGGGACCGGGACTCGCTGCGCCGGTTGGGGATATCGGGGCCGATCATACTATCTTCCAGGCATTCCACGCTGCAGCTGGCGGAGGAGTCGGCCCGTCGTTACCGGGATATCGTGATCCTGACCGACTGGGATGGGAAGGGCGAAGAGCTGGCCAGGATAATGGAGGTGTACCTGCGCCCAACCGGGTGTCGGCTGGACCTGGATACCCGACGAAGGTTGCGCATTCTGACTCAGAAAGAGATAAAGGATGTGGAGAGCCTGTGGCACTACGTGGAGAGAGCCCGTGAGAGCCAGGGCGTCTGATCGTCTCGAAGGCCAGGATGGTTTTGGCGTTTGCTCGTCGCATGAGGCAGGCGCGAATTTGCCCAACTCATGCATCGATTTTTTTGTCTCGGATTTTTCGGCGCTTGGGAGCTTCGCAAAATCCGAAGACGCTCTGAATCGCCCGGCAAACTCCTCTTTCTCGCGGCCACACATCTGAGAAGATCCTGGATCGCTTCGCGTCGAGATGCCTTAGATTCTCGACGGACTTCGCACATTTCAGACGACCAGCCAGATCCTCGAAAGCGATATATGCCTTACTGACCCAGGGTAGGGGTGGAGAAGATTTCATGGGCAAGATCACGGCAGCATTTCTGTCCCTGCTGTTTCCCGGCCTGGGGCAGTTCTATGCGGGACGCATGTGGAGGGGATTTGGTATTCTGCTGCTGGTGGTGGGCTTATGCCTGCTGACCGGAGGCTTGGGCTACACGCTCCTTATACTTCTGGCGGCTTACGATGCCTATCAGGTATACGACTGCCGCGGTCGCCGCATCGTAAGGGTCAGCCCGAACTAGGCCGAAGGGATACGACATGGGACATGCGGGTATCCTGACGGTCTGTCCGGTCTGCGGCGGATCGGACCTCTACTATGAGGTTGGCGGCTACACCGGCAAGCTCTATCACTGTAAGGAGTGCCAGTACATCGGGCCGCTGGTGGTGGAGGCTGACGAGCAGATGGCCAGGGCCATCCGAGAGGAGCACGAGGGCGGCACTGCAACCGATGGCTAGCCTGGCCCAACCGGAGCGCGGCTGATGAGAGTTGACCGCCTGGGGGAGCGCGGGCTGATAGAGCGGATCTCCCCAATCCTGGGTGGGATTGAGCATGACGACTGCGCAGTCCTGGACATGGGCGACGAGTTTCTGGTTGCCAGCACCGATCTGCTTCACCGCGAGGCTGACTATCCCCCTGCCGCGTCCGCATGGCAGATCGGCTGGATGAGCGTCGCGGTCAATCTGAGCGACCTCGCAGCCATGGGCGCAGAGCCTTTGGGCCTGCTGCTGGCGGTGGGACTTCCGCCAGAAACCGAGCTGGAGTTTGCCGATCATCTCTTCTCAGGCTTTGCGGACTGCGCATCGGCTTTCGGCACACGCGTGCTGGGCGGAGACACCGACTCCTGCCGGGAGCTGACCGTAGCCGGCACGGCTCTTGGCAGGGTTGAGAAGGGCCTGATATTGCGCCGGCGTGGCGCAAGGCCCGGGGACCTGCTATGCACGACCGGCATCCTGGGCGAAGCCGGCATTGGCCTTCGGATTCTTGAGGAGGGCGGCGAAGTAAGCCATCCCATGGTTCGCAGGCTGCTTGAGCCACAGCCGCGGCTCTCCCTGGGGCGGGCGCTGGCCGGGTCAGGGGCGGTCTCGTCCATGATGGACAACAGCGACGGCCTGGCCCTCTCCCTCTTCGATATGGCTGGTGCGGGAGGCGTCGGCTTCGAGGTATTCGCTGAGAAGATACCACTGCCTGCAGGGCTGGACTGGCAGCAGTCCCTTTTCATGGCCATGGAAGCCGGAGGGGACTTCGAGCTTCTGTTCACGGTGCGGCCTCATATGCTGTCGGATGCAAAGAAGGCCGCACCTTTCGCCGTTATCGGCCGGGTGTTAGAGTCTGGGATCTGGCTCAGTCAGGGAGGCGTCCGCAGGCCTCTTCCACCGCATGGATTTGAGCACTTGAAGGCGGCTGGTGGCTAGAGGCGACAGTTGCGGCCAGGGCAGCTGGCTTTTGTCCCCTCGGCTTGGTGCGGAAAGAAAGGGGCCCTCCTGGCATTGGCCCGAAGGATTGCCTGCCGGATCTCCTCCGGATCGGAACATCCGACGTCCACCAGGTTGTCGCTGCGCAGCAGGCAGGGTTTGAGCCTGCCGTCCGAGGTGACGCGTAGCCGGCTGCAATGGGCGCAGAACTCGGTATTGTCCATCGGACGGACGACCTCCACCTCCGCTCCATCAAGAAAATATTTTCTGCGGCGGTGAAGTTCACGGGTGACCGTCCTGTCCGCCCGCCTGGCCAGGTCCGCCTCCACCTGGGCCAGGTCCCCACCAAGCCCGAGCCTGCCGATATCCATCAGCTCTATCAGCTGCAAGACCGCCCCTTTCCGCCTGGCCAGGTCTATCATCTCGTCTATCTCCGCCTGGTTCTCATGCAGCACCACCATGTTCAGCTTGACCGGATGCAACTCCGCCAGCAGGGCGGCGTCAATCCCTGCCAGCACGCGGTCCAGGTCTCCCTCGCCCGCCCCGGTGATCCTGCGGTACCGCTCCTGGCAGAGCGAGTCCAGGCTCACGTTGACCCTATCCAGGCCGGACTGCGCCAGACCCTCTGCCTTTTCGGCCAGCAGGATGCCGTTGGTTGTGACCGAGATATCAAAAGGAGCAGCTGATCTGGCGCTGCTGATGATCTGGTTCAGATCACTGCGCAGCAGCGGCTCGCCGCCTGTGATCTTGAGTGTGCGCAGGCCCAGGCTTGCAGCAGCCCTGACGATCCCCGTGGCACGCTTGATATCCATCTCACCTGCGTCTCCCCTTTCGCCCTCGTGGTGGCAGTAGATGCAGCGCAGGTTGCAGCGAGGGGTTACGGCCATGCGCAGGCCGGTCAGCTTGCGGCCGTAAGGATCGACGGGGGTCATCTCTGGTTTGCCAGATCCTGATAGTATTTAGGGATTGGGCAGCCTTTGCTCTGCGCTTGTCCTGGGCCCTGTCCGCAAAGCCAAAAAGCCTCCCGATCTCAATAGCCCTCTATCTCGGCCAGCGACCTCTTCAGATAGCTGAGAAGCGTCATCGAAAGGATCATGGCCAGGGCCATCGCAGATACGAGGTCCTCGGCGGGACGATCGCTTATGGTGGCGAAGTACAGGAATCCTCCGGACAGAGCGCAAAGCATGGCTGTTGCAATGACAGATACCATCACCGAGCCTATGATCGATCCCACCTCGTGCTTCTCGAAGAACGCCGAGGAGAGGATGAATGAGACTGCTGCCAGGACAAGCATAAAAGCCGGCGGCAGTGGCAGGCCGTAATGGAAGACGTGTATCAGCCCACCTGCAAGTATCATGATGACTAGGGCCACCATGAACGAGGCGGCGAAAGCCCTGAGGATATAGCTCTCCTTTGGAAACGCGGCCATCGCCCTATTTATGATCGCTATTGAATATAAAGATTCTGCAATTCGGTCACGCTGCAAGTCGGCTCAATGGTAAACCTGAAATAATTCTTAGGTTTACACACTCCTGCATATGCGCTCGCTTGTAAGAGTTGATGAGAAATGACCCATATCATCGCATCTGGGCGTGGAGCTGGCAGGCAAGGGGCACAGATGGCTGCGGATTGGTAATATCCATGGACATCTCGACGCTCTCCGTTCTTCTGCTTTACCTGCTCTGCACGCTTCTGCTGGGGGCATGGGCAGGCAGGGGTCGTAGAAGCCTGCTGGATTTCGTTCTATCGGGACGAGAACTCCGAGGGTTCTGGCTGACGGGTACGCTGTGCGCCACGATCTTGGGCGCCTCCTCAACCCTGGGCATGGCAGGTCTGGGCTTCAGCCGGGGTCTGCCCGGTGCCTGGTGGCTTCTATCCGGCGTCATCGGCCTTCTCGCGCTTTCCATCCTACTGGCGGCAAGGATCAGGGAAAAAGCCAACTTCACCCTCCCAGATCTGGTGGGGTCATTCTACGGCCAGCCTGCCCGAGACCTGGCAGCAGTACTCATAGTGACCTCCTGGGTCGGGCTGGTCGCAGCCCAGATAGTGGCTTCGGGAAAGGTCCTGGGAGTTCTCTTCTCCGGTCAGGAGACCCTCTTCATGATCCTCTCCACAGCAGTCTTCGTCCTCTATACCATGCACGGAGGGCAGCGTTCCGTGGTCAGAACCGATCTGCTGCAGTTCGCAATAATCGTCCTGGGAATAGCAGTCCTTGCCTTCAGGTCCTGGCAATCCGCCGCCTTGCCTGCATACACCGTCCAGTTTCCAACCTCCCCATCCATGGGACCTGCCGCAGTGTTGAGCATGGTCTTCCTTGTGGGCTCCACATATCTGGTCGGTCCGGATATCTACTCCCGCATCCTATCTGCCAAAGACCCGAAGACTGCTCGGCGGTCCGCTATGACCGCGGCGGTTGTTCTGATCCCGCTGGCGTTCTTGATAGCCATGCTGGGCGTATGGGCCAGGGCACTTCACCCAGAAATCGCCCCGGAGCAGTCCATACCTGTCCTGATGATGGACCTCTTATCCCCGGCAGCCCGAGGACTGGTGGCTGCTGCTTTGCTGGCAGCTTTCATGTCCTCAGCCGATACGATGCTGATAACCATCTCCTCCATACTCTCAATGGACCTGTACCGGCAGATGCGGCCCCACGCATCTGATGAGGAGCTTATCTCAATCTCCAGGCTATCGGTCCTGGCCACAGGCATTGCAGCTCTGGCAGTGGCCATAAGCAGCCCTGGGATCATCGCGACCCTCATGACGGCTTACACGGTCTTTGCAGGCGGGCTTGTGGTACCCGTTATTGCCGGATTTTGGAGACAGAGGCTTGGCCTGTCCTCTCGCGCCGCCATCCTGTCGATGCTTGTGGGAGGCGGCGCAGCGCTTCTGTTTGGAGGGAGCTATCCGCTGGCAGGGATGGGCAGCTCAGCCATGGTTGTGCTGCTCTGCGGGATAGCCTCGAGATTGAGCGGAAGAAATCGGGCTGGCTTTCTGAAGGAGGAGTGACGGATGAAGGCAAATTGGGCCTTCGGATCAGGATAGCCTGGCGATCTAATGCGAGCTGTGCGCCTGCACCTCGAGCAGATGCATCATGGGGTACCTGGCAGCACCATCGTACTCCAGCCTGGCTCTGGCAGTCAGACCGCTTCGCGATATCTCGACCTCGGCCCATATCATGCTGCCTTTCAGCTCGCTGTAGCCGAAGATGTTTTCGGAGATCTGGTCGCGGTCTATGCGAACAGAGCACTCGCTCACATAGGGCTGAAGAGAGATGGCACTTTGCATGGCGTCTTCCAAGAGCCCGGCAGTCTTAGAGGATATCGGAGTCCCCACGAACTGATGGTACAGTGCGCCAAGCTTTATCCCTGCCTCAAAAGCAGCTATTTCCCCATCTGTCGGCATAACATCACCGGGCTTACCAGGTAGGGGATCATAGATAAGAATATCACCAGGCCAAACGCGATTGTGTCCTTCTCCCACCACATGGCTGCCACGGCAATCAGGCCTATTCCGCCCAGCACCGCTGCCAGCCGCGGGTCCCGTATCTTGGGATAGGGCAGCGTGCTGACCATGAGGGCTGCGAGAGCAAGCATTATCAGAACTGTGAGATGCGGCTGGTCCAGCAGGATTGCCGATGCAATGGTTACCCCGGCGGCGGTGATTGGCAGCCCCTCAAAGTCCTTGCGTTCGTGTGAGGTGAGGCTGAACCGGGCAAGACGCAGCATTCCGGCCGTCAGGTACACGCCTCCTGCCAAGAAGACTGGCCACGTCTCCCGGAAATGCGAGCTTGAGATCAGGGCCGGCACAAGGCCGAAGGATATCAGGTCGGCCAGGGAGTCGAGGTGAAATCCTATCTCGCTGGGGCTGGACCGACGGGCCATCATCCCGTCCACTCCGTCGCAGACCGCAGCCAAGAGGACCATGACCACTGCCGCTTCTGTCCATCCGAACAGGGCCAAGACTGCACCGCCAAAGCCGAACAGGCAGTTGGCCACTGACAGCAGGTCAGGTATCTTGAGGCTGAAGATTATCTTCATGGCCGGTTCACCGCGATCACCGTCTCGCCGGCTCGCACCCTGTCGCCGGGGCGAACCGATATCAAGTATCCGGGCGGCACCGTGACCTCAACCCGCGATCCGAACCTGATCATCCCTATCCTCTCGCCGCGCCCAACGCGATCCCCGGGCGATACATAGCAGATCACGGTCCTGGCCAGGATTCCGGCAATCTGGCGCAGCAATAGTGTTCCGTCCTGGCTCTCGATCTCTATCGTGTTCTGCTCGTTTCCGTCTGTCAAGGAGAAGGCCGGACGGTGCCGACCCGGCCTGAATTGCAGGCTCTTGACGACTCCGTCCAGTGGAGATCGATTGACGTGAACGTCTCGCAAGCTCATGAATATGGAGATATGGCCGGGTATGGCCTTCAACACCCTTCCGTCGGCAGGTGATATCATGCCCTCGCCTGCCGGAGACCTGTCAGGGTCACGGTGGAAGTAGAGCATGAATACGGAAATAAGCAGGAACAGGGCGGCAGCCCAGAGCGATCCGAAAATAGTCAGCACGGCGGCTGCTGCCAGCGGCATGGCGACATAGGCTGGGGATCCGCGTGCCAGCCGCAGAACAGGGCTCAAGTCGATCGGCCTCCACGCTGGCGGATCTCCACGAACAGCCTATCGATCATCGTCAGCAGCTCGGGCAGTATCATCATGACCAGGTAGGCAATCAGCAGGAGGGCCAGTGTGGAGCCTATCTTGGCTATCACGTTGTGAGCCAGGTAAAAGCTATCCTGGCCGAACCACTGCAATCCGTAGGCCAGCAGGACGAACGCATTTCTGCCCAGGTTCAGCACATATATGGAGCCCACTGCCAGCAGGAGAGCTGCCGCCTTTCTCGAGAAAGGAGCAGATACCGAGACTATGACCCCTCCGAACAGAGCAATGCTCTCGATGGCTGTGCAGGCCAGCACTATCTCCACTGCGCGGCCGTTTAAGATCAGCAGGTTTCCGGCCTCCAGGGCGACCGGGATGTTCAGGCTCTGAAGCATCAAGAATGTCAGGTTGGCAGTGTGGGCGGTCAGCTCTGACTGAAGCGACTCGATCTCCGCAAATGGAAAGTACAGGATACCGCAGATGGCGCAGGCCCGCGTGGCCCAGGCCATGCCCCAGCCGGCCCGGCCTCTTGCGATGAGCCAGGATATGTACAGGCAGAGAAGAGCAGTTGCTGCGGTCAGGGCGGCATTGAAATGATCGCTTATGGCCAGGTAATGTGCAGGCTGGCTCGCCCAGTAGGCGCCGAAGAGAGACCAGCCGACAGCAGCCAATCCCGTTTTTCCAAGCACGGTGGAGAGCAGGAGCAGAGTGAGGCTAAGCCAGAGGAAATTCGCCATCATCCCCGTCATGACACCTGCCCCATCATCTCCGGGAGAGAGGACCACAGGTTTATTTAGAATTATCTCCTGATGATCCCCGGACGAGAATGTTGAAGTCAGGATGCTCCGACCTTGGGATCTGGGAAGCGCCCGAAGGCCTCCGCATCCGCCGGCCGCGTCGCCTGCCAGGAGGGCCAATCTCCAGAAGGCGTTTTACCATGATCGATCTTTCGTTTTCAGCTCGGCTGGAGGAGCAGCCCTCCAGGATGGCATTATGAAGAGGATTCTACTCCTGGCAGCCCTGCTGGGGCTGGTCATGCTGGCCTTCTCTGCCCCATTGGGCTTATTGCCGTTTGAGACATCCGAGTCCAGGATCGACCGTCCTCTATTAGAGCAGATGAATTCGGGCGATCAGGAAATACCGTTCATAGTGATGTTCAAGCCCGGATTCATCCCGTCTGAGGACGATCTGGAGGAGGACGGGGCGGTTGTGGACCATCGTTACCATCTTATCCATGGCGCGTCTGCCCGAGGGTCTGCGGAGGCCGTCAGAAAGGTGGCAGGAGAGGAGTGGGCAGAGAGCCTCCATCTGGATGGCCGGGTCAGCGTGGCCCAGCCGGATCAGAGCCTGGCGGTGGGCGAGCCTGTCTGTCCGTCGCAGCAGGTCAATGCATCGGGGCTGTGGCAGCAGGGGATAAACGGCAGCGGTGTGATCGTGGCAGTCATAGATTCCGGAATAGACAAGAACCATCCGGACCTTGCCGGGCGGATCGTGGGCGAGAAGAACTTCGTAGAAGGCGAGGATACCACGGACGACCTGCTGGGCCACGGCACAATGTGCGCCGGGATCATCGCGGGCTCCGGTGCGGCCAGCGGCGGGCGTTACCGTGGCGTGGCGCCGATGGCCAGCCTGCTCAACGTCCGGGTAATCGCCAGCGATGGGAACGGAAGGGTCTCGGACATCATAGCCGGAATCGAGTGGGCGCTGGACAACAACGCCCAGATACTCAGCTTAAGCCTGGCCGGGCTGAACCTTGGGGAGACCAATCCTCCGGTCACCATGGCAGCGGACAACGCAATGGAAGCAGGGGTGGTGGTCTGTGTTGCAGCAGGAAACAACGGTTAAGCTCGCTTTGGCCGCAGCTCTTATCCTGCTCGCGGCATTCTCCGGATGCATCGACTCCCCTGGTGATGGGGTCAAAGTGATCACCCTGGGCGCATCGGACTGCCTGGGCCATGTGGCGGACTTCAGCGGCTCAGGCCCCACCCGGGACGGTCGCATCAAGCCAGAAGCAGTAGCCCCAGGTGTTGATGTGGTCGCTGCCGTACCTCCGAATCTCGAAGGTCCTGACTATGTGGACAGATATTATGCCCGCTCCTCAGGGACCTCGCTGTCCACGCCGGTGGCCGCTGGAGTCGCAGCCCTTCTCCTCCAGAGAGATCCCACCCTGACTCCTGCCGGGGTCAAGGCAGCCCTGACCGGCGGCGCCAGAAAGCTGAACAACAGCCTGGGTGAGCAGTACGAGCCTTACTATCAGGGTGCGGGGCTGCTGGACGCCGGACGTTCCATGTCTCTCTTAGGCCCCGACCTGTGCGGTGTTGTGCCAGACCGCTGGACAGCCGGCAGGTGGGCTTTCTTGAGCGGAGGAAAATCCGTATCCCCTGGAATTGAGGTTGGTGCGGACCGGCCCCAGAAGAAGATATATGCTCTATCTCCTCTGGATGAAGACTGGACCTCAAGGTTTGTCTTCTTCACCAACCGGGAAAGGAAGGATCTGCGTGTGACAGCGGAGGGCGACGTGGCCGACTGGCTGACAGTTATGCCTCTTCCAGCGACAATTGCGGCCAACGGGCAGAAGGTCTTCGGGGCGACTCTGAACGTACCCAATGCCACGCCTGCCGGATCTTATCGTGGTTTCGTACAGATCTCGGAGGCAGGCAAGGAGATCCTCTCAGTCCCTGTCGTCGTGGAGGTGGCTGAGCCGTTCGTGCAGCAAAACGGCCTGGGTCAGATGCAAGGAAGCATCGGTCCGCTTGAGTGGCATTACTTCTATCTGGATGTCCCTCTCGGCTCCCGCCTTCTGGAGGCCAGCCTTGAGTGGTCAGGCTCAGCCGATCTCGACCTGTTCCTGCTTGCCCCTACCAGCGAGTACTACACCGCTGGAGATGGGGATGCAGAGTTCGTATCCATAGAGAATCCGTCCTCCGGCAGATGGCTGCTGGCAGTGCATGGCCGGGCTCTATCCGACGCAGAGAAGTACGTCTTGCAGGTGACCCAATCGGTTCTCCGGGTGAGGCCTGGCAGCTGGAACCTGGGGGCAATTTTGCCCGGAGAAGTCAGAAACGGCAGCTTCTTGCTGAGCAACGGCGGCGTCGCCCTGACCGACCTCAGCTACTCCGGAGGGGTGGATAACGCGACGAGTGTGATGGTGCAGGGTTCGATAGAGGACGGCCGAATCTGGGAGCGGGCCATAGAGATACCGGCAGGCACCAGTCGTCTGGCACTTCAGCTGACCTGGCCTGGGGAGTACAGCGACCTGGACCTCAAGCTCTACGATCCGTCCTCTGACCTTGCTGCCAAGTCCGAGGGATTCAAGAACTCCGAGAACCTTGAGGTATTCGATCCGAATCCTGGCCGCTGGGTAGTGCATGTGCTGGGCTATGATGTGAGGGGTGGCCGGCCCCAGACGTTCGATCTTGGGGTGACCAGGAGCATCAGGGGTCCGTGGCCCTGGATAAACGCCACCGGGCCTTCCAGCCTGCCTGCTGGTCAGAGCGCCTGGATAAATGTGAGCATGCAGGTGCCAAGGAGCGGCTCCTTGCAGGATGTCCAGGGCTATCTTGAGATCCGCTCGCCTGTCCAGACCCATCAGATACCGGTTCTGTTCACAATTGCCGGTGCCCAAATCGAGGGCATAAATCCGCCAACGATGCAGGATCTAGGAGGCGACGGCCTGCTGGACAGGATTCAGATGGGGGTAAGCGTCAATGCCGTCCTGCCCGGCTCATACCGCGTGGAGGGCGGTCTGCTGGATTGCAGGGGGTCGCTGGTAAAGTGGCTGTCAAACACATCCAGCCTCTCAGGCGCCGGCACAATCGAGCTCGATGCTGGCGGAAAGGAGATCTGGCGAAATGCTGCCTGCGGACCTCTTCATCTGGGCGAGCTTGTCCTCTTCAATCCGGATGGGGAATTCATAGGACGCTTCCAGGCAGATATGACCATCGACCGTGCTCCGGGCGACTTCCAGCCGCCGGCTGCCTACTTCAACGGCACATTCGTCAACCTGTCCATGGAGAGCGGAGGCGTGATCAGCCGGGTGGTTGTTGGGGCCGGAGTCTCTGTCCTGGATATGGGCAGCTACAGGGTGAAGGCAAGCCTTCAGGATAAGGATGGTGTGGAGATGGCAATCTACGATCGCACTCTGGACCTGTCGAGGGGCAATCACACTGCTCTTCTGGAGTTCAACCCAGCCAAGGCATCGATGCTCGCCAAAACCGCCCGCCTTTACGTGCGAGACCTCTCCATATCCCGGGCAGGGCAGGAGGTGGACCGCATTGACGAGGCGTGGTCAAGCGGAAGCATGACATTCCGGTCCTAGGGGCCGCAGGCTTGGATGAGAAGGCAAGCGAGCAGGTACTGTGCTGGGCGAAAAGCCAGTGTCCGATCATTTTGGCCAGGGCACTGGCAAGACAGGCTCAGCCATCATCAATCGCCTCCGCAACAGCCTCAAATCCCCATCCTGCCAGGGCGGCTCTCAGTCAAAGGCAGCCTTTTGTGCCCTTTCACTGTCTATATCGGAAATGATCAGCCACAACCGAAAATGTCGTCTGCTCACCTCATGCATAAATTGGCTTTTTTCGTGGATTCGACGCCTCATATGCTTTTTTTTGGCTTTGCCGGCGTTTGGATTTAAGGGGGTGGTGCACATCGCTTGGATAGATGGACGCCTGTCCCTGGTGCCCAGGGCACGCTGGCCGAAAACGAACCCGGAACCGATGCGGAAATGAATTCGGAGGAAGTGAACGCAGGAATCGCAATATGCCGGAGGCCTATGGAACCGAGGGCCGGACGTCTGGATATCTCAGGGGACACGGGGCCGGATCCGCTTTTCGCCTTGCAGCCTCACATGTTCTTTGAGAGCTTCGAGAGCTGGTCTATCAGCCAGTTGGTCATAAAGCCGGTAAGGAAGCAGACCAGCATGGTTGAGAAGATGGTCTCCTTGGAGTTCACGTTGAAAGCCACAAGCCCGCTGCTGAATATCAGGTAGGCCATGAATCCGAATATCATGCTGAGCGCCGGAATCGCCATATACCAGATCCTGCGGTAGCGGACCGCTATGCCCTCTTTGCGCAGGTCGTCGACCGCACCTGTGAGTATCTGGGCAGATGAGCCCAGGCCTGCGAAGAAGGAGCTCCACAGAGGCACATCCAGCATGGTCGCGTTTGAGTAGTAATATATCAGAAGCCCAAAGAATACCGCCACGGCTATGCCGAATACCACTGCATACAGCCCGTACAGCTTGAAGAAGAATGAGAGCGTGCGTGAGCTGTGGATGCGCAGTCCACGGATGTTGTGCTTGGCATCGTTGACCGAGCCGGTCAATTCGTACTTGGCCCTGTCGTAGTAAAGGAAAGCGTCGGAGTAGTTCTCCTTGGCAAACTCCTTAAAGGCCAAAACGTAGAAGTCATAGCTGTTCTTGACATCGATGGAGCTTCGGTGCGCCGACTGAAGGGTCCGTCGAAACCGGCTCAATGCTCTCCCCAGCTCTGCCGGGGAGTACTCCTGCAAGGCGTCCTTCGGGTCCACATTCATTTACTTTAGTAATAAGGATAAATAGTTTTCCATCAAAACTAATAATTACTAAATTAAGATATTTTATAAAAAAACGAATGAGCCCCCAACCTCTTCGCGAAAGCCCAATCGAAGGCCTTCCGGCATCATGTGCGCGGGCTGCCAACGGACTCGATGGGATTTCGCCCCCGAAAAAAAATCATGCAGGCCAGGTCTGATAAACGGAACATGTCTGAAATAGCGCCCGCCATGCCTGCTCGATCATGTACATTTTTTTAGTGTCAGCATGTCGCACCAACGCATAGAACGCCTCCTTTTTCTATAAGACTGCCCTGCCACAGCTGACACGTGCCCTTTACAGCCGGCTTTTTTTGATTTTGAGGACCACGCTGGGGCACCGTGGCCATTTGGCTCACTGTTTTACCGGGACATCTCTGGGTCGGTCTTTGGCCGGATTTTTCCTCAGTTTTCTTTGATCCGCCCATTATGCTATCCCTGAAATATTCCGTGGCATCTATGCGGGCATCGGGCATCTCAGTGCATCTCCCCTGGAATTGGTGGCTTATGGGCTCTTGCACCGCGGCATTTTCAGATCCATTCAAGACAGAAACGAGCGCAAAGCCGTCGATCCCCTCGGCGTAAAAAAATTACAGACAAAAAATAAATATTTTAAATTGTTCCATGTTTCGGTTATTTTTCAACTCAAGTTAATTTATTATTGGCGATCTATAAGCTGTATCATTTGTCTTTTCCGCATCTGCGGCGGACAGTCACATTTTAGTATCTTTTCCGCCCAATCTGGTATAGGAGATATTCAATTCATGCCGGAAGAGATGCTCTGCCCATCCTGCGGTCAGTTTTCGCCGCATTCGGAGATCAAGGGCGGGCAAAAGAACCTGGTGCGATGCCAGCAGTGCGGGGACACTCACCCCGTGGTCAGGGAGAAGCCCCGGCTAAAAACCGTTCGGGCCATAATCAGCACCGGAGCAACATCCTGCACATACCACATAGATCTTCCCAGCCGGGACCTTCTGCATGTGGGACAGGAGCTGGTTGTGGACGACGGCAAAAGCGACGTGGTGATCTCGGAGATAACCTCTCTGGAGACGGATAGGCGTGTGATTGAGGCTGAGGCCCGGGAGGTGACCACTGTCTGGGCCAGGGCTGTCGATCAGGTGGAGGTCAAGATCGCTGTCTACCACCGTGGCAAGACCAAGTCCTTCAAGGAGCTGGTTTTAGGAGAGCGGATTTTTTCCGTCGGAGAATCAGGCCGGGCGGAGGGAGCAGGCTACCGGATCGTCAAGATCAAGTCCCGGGACGGAACCTTCCCCTCTCAAGCCCGGGCCAGAGATATCGTCAGGATATGGGGGAGACGGGATTGAACCGGGAGCAGCTGATCTCAGCCCTTCAAGACCAGGTCAGCGATCGTGTGGTCGATGCCATGGCCTCCGTGCCGAGGGAGCTCTTCGTGCCGGAAGATCTGGCCTATGCCGCTTACGATGACAGGCCGCTTCCCATTGGCGGCGGCCAGACTATATCAGCCCCCCATATGGTGGCAATAATGTGCGATCTCCTGGACATTCGCGAGGGGATGACAGTTCTGGAGGTCGGGGCTGGATTTGGCTATCATGCCGCGGTGATGGCCCATCTGACAGGTCCGGCAGGACATGTCTATACCGTCGAGAGGCTGCCGGAGCTAGCCGCCCAGGCAAGGGTGAACCTGGCGCGGGCAGGTCTGGCAAATGTGACGGTTGTGGTCGGCGACGGCTCGCTCGGACTGCCGCAGCACGCCCCATATGACCGGATAAGCGTGGCGGCTTCTGCTCCCTCCATTCCTGAGCCGCTGAAAGAGCAGCTGGCCACTCACGGCAGGCTTGTGATACCCGTCGGGTCCTATAGCCAGGATCTGCTTCTGGTTACGAGGCAGAACGGAAGCTTCCGGATCGACAGGCATATGGGTGTGGTCTTCGTCCCCCTCATTGGGGAGCACGGATTCATGGGCCAGTGAAATTTCGGGAAGGCTTTATCTCCATACCTGTTTATGGGGCCTGCATGAAGCCCGTGGTTCTGCTGATCATGGACGGCTTCGGCCTGCGCGATGAGGTCTTTGCCAACGCCATCGCCGGTGCCAAGAAGCCCAACCTGGACCGATTGATTGCGGCCTGTCCCCATACCACGCTTGGAGCATCGGGTCGGGATGTAGGCCTGCCCACAGGACAGATGGGCAACTCCGAGGTCGGCCACCTCAACCTCGGTGCCGGGCGGGTCGTCTATCAGGACTATACCAGGATAAGCCTGGCCATCGAGCAGGATCAGTTGCGCAAGAATCAGGTTCTCGTCCGGGCCATGAAGGACCTGGGAGAAGGGCGGCTCCACCTCATGGGCCTGCTATCCGACGGCGGGGTCCACAGCCATATAAGCCACCTCATGGCGCTGCTCGACCTCGCCAGGGATGTCGGTGTAAATAGATGCTACATCCATTCTATCCTCGATGGGCGGGATGTGCCTCCACGCAGCGCCCTCTCCTATCTGGACCAGCTTGAGGAGAAGACCAGGAAGATCGGGCTTGGGCAGGTGGCCACGGTCTCAGGCCGCTACTACACCATGGACCGGGACCGGAGGTGGGATCGGACAGCACTTGCCTATGCCGCCCTCGTCGATGGTCAGGGAGAGCGGGCAAGAAGCGCCAGGGAGGCTGTTCTGGCAGGGTACGAACGCGGGGAGAACGACGAGTTTCTTCGGCCAACCGTGGTGGACCAGGATGGCATGATCAGAGATGGGGACAGCGTGATATTCTTCAACTTCCGTCCGGACCGGGCCAGGCAGATAACCCGGGCCATTGTGCAGGCGGACTTTTCGGAATTCAGCCGTCATAGGGTCCAGGTTCGCTACGTATGTATGACTCAGTACGACTCGGCAATCGATGCCCCTGTGGCTTTTCCTGTGCAGTACCTGCATAACACCCTGGGCGAGGTCGCAAGCTCAGCTGGCCGCAGGCAGCTGCGCATCGCTGAAACGGAGAAGTATGCCCATGTGACTTACTTCTTCAACGGCGGCAGCGAGGAGCCGATGCCTGGGGAGGACCGTGTACTGATACCGTCTCCCAGGGTTGCAACCTACGACCTGCTCCCCGAGATGTCGGCATATCAGGTTACCGATGCTGTCTTAGAGCGCATACGTATGGGGATTTACGACATGATCGTCATGAATTATGCCAACCCCGACATGGTGGGCCACACCGGGATCTACCAGGCAGCGGTGAAGGCTGTGGAGACGGTTGACGCCTGCCTGGGCAGGGTGGTGGAGGCTGTGCAGAGCTGCGGCGGCTCGATCGCCATCACGGCAGATCACGGAAATGCCGAGAAGATGTCAGACGAGGAGACCGGCCAGGCCCACACTGCCCATACAACCAATCGCGTTCCCTTCATATTGGTGGGTGCAGGGAGTCCATCTCTTAGGGAGGATGGAATCCTGGCAGACGTAGCCCCGACCATCCTCGAGCTGATGGGCCTCCATCAGCCGCAGGAGATGAGCGGCAGAAGCCTGATCGCGCAGTCAGCGACATGAAGACGTCTGGGAACCTCCCTTTCCCTGGCTCTTTTGTCTGAGGACCTCTGCGACATGCGCCTGTATTTCACCGAGGCTGTGGGATGATCAAGAACCTGGATCTGTTCAAACGATATCTGAAGGCCAGCGGGGCAGTTGAGATAGCACGCCGGCTGTTCGTGATGAACGCGTTTGACGGGACCCTCACCATCATGGGCGTGGTCATAGGCGCTCACCTCTCCGGGGTGATGGACCCCAAGGTGGTTATCACGGCAGGCGTTGGTGGCAGCGTGGCCATGGGGATCTCAGGGATGACCGGCGCTTACATGGCTGAGAGGGCAGAGCGGATGAGGGACTTAAAGAAGCTGCAGCTGGCCATGCTGATAGATCTGCAGAGCACTCAGGTGGCCGAGGCCTCCCGTCTGGCCAGCCTTGTGGTAGCCGTGGTGGATGGCATCAGCCCGGCCGCTTGCGCTGCGGTTCTGATATCTCCATTCCTGCTGGTCCCGCCACTGTCGCTGGATACAGCCTTCTACATATCACTGGCAGCCGGCCTGGCGATCCTGTTTCTCCTGGGCATATTCCTGGCCAGGATCAGCGAGGAGCAGGCAGTGCGTTCCGGCCTGAGGATGCTCGTCGTCGGCCTGGTCACCATACTCGTCGTGAGCCTGATGGTCTCCCCTGCTCAGATCTGAAAGATCGGTCACATGTGATTTCTGGGGCAGGCGACCTTGATGCCTTTTTGCATCTAATGCTCCCATTTTTCTCTCCTCTTTCTTTCCTTTTATCTTCGCCAAAGCCACGTGCCCATATCTTGCCCAGCCCGCCTTTTTTCGCCGGGAAACTCTTATAGATCTGCCCCTCCTATCTGAAAACCATGACCGAAAAGACTCACCAGGATATCGACGAAGGGCACCTGCTGGGGATTTTGGCCGATCTGGTATCGTTCAGGACCCAGGCACCGCCTGGGCACAACTACCATCAGGCCATCGACTACCTGGCTGAGACATTCCGGAAGATGGGCTTTCGGACCGAGAAGCTCCTGATGCCCGAAGACGTCTTCTTGGCCCGCTGCGACGACCCCCGTCTTCAGGGGGAGCGGGTCAACCTGATAGCCACCCTGGACGTGGGTGCAAAGGAGACGCTGGTAATCTACACGCATATAGACGTCGTGCCTCCAGGGGAGGGATGGAGCTCAGATCCGTTCGTCCTGGACGTGAGGGACGGACGGGCTTTTGGCCGGGGTGTGGCTGATTCCAAGGGGCCGGTAGCTGCCATGATCGTCGCACTTCAGAGGCTGCTTGAGAGCAGCCGGCCCAAGTACAACTTGCAGGTCCTGCTGACCACCGATGAGGAGGTGGGTGGCTACTCCGGTCTTTGCTACCTGACCGATTCCGGGCTGGTGCGTGGAGATAAGATGCTCTGTATGGATGGCTTCTCAGACGATGTTGTTATCGGGTCTAACGGCACCATCACCTGGGAGGTGGTTGTGCAGGGACGGGCTGCCCACAGCGGATACAGCTTCCTGGGCGAGAATGCCATAGAGAAGGCGATCCCTGTGCTCGAAGGGATGATGGAGTATCGGAAAATTGTGGAATCCAAAACCTCCACCGTTCCAGCCAGCTCTTCGGTGCGCACGCTGGGCCTGGAAGGTCTGGTTCCCAGGTTCAATGTGACGATGATCGATGCCGGCATCAAGGAGAACATAATCCCCGACCGCTGCGTCATCCGGGGAGACCGCAGGGTCATACCAGAGGAGAGCATGGAGGAGGCCATGGAGGGACTGGAGTCCACCATAAAGTCTCTCAAGGACCATCTGGGCATCCAGCTGGATCTGAGGATATTGCCTGGATATCCTCCCATGCGCATGAACCAGGACCACCCGTGGATTGAGGAGGTGGCACTGGCAGTAGGCAGGGTCAAGGGATCGCCGCCCAGCATCGCCGGCTCTCAGGGCACCCTGGACCAGGCCTATGCCACCGAGAAGACGAGGATCCCAGCAGCAGTCTACGGAGTTGGCCGGCAGACCGAGAGCAACCACCACGGCCTGGACGAGAACGTGCGGGTAGCCGATCTGGTGTCTTACGTGCGCTTCATCGAGGTGCTGCTCTCTTCGGAGGCCTGAATTGCGGGTGGGCAGAGCAGGAGCGATCGTCCTTGAGGGTGATATCCGTTGTTGGTTGCCACAAGAGCGGAAAGACCACGGTACTGGAAGCCCTGGTATCTGCTCTGCTCGCCCACGGCAGGGTGGGGACGGTGAAGCATATGCCAGGCCATCCCGTCACCCAGGGAGACACCTGGCGTCATCTTCGGGCGGGGGCTGAAGTGGTCGTGGGGCTGGGCGACGGCAGGATAACCATCGAACGGGAATGGACCCTCCTATCGGCCTTGCGGGACCTGGAGAGCAGAGGTATTGACTTCGCCCTGGTGGAGGGCTTCAAGAGCAGCGCGCTTCCGAAGATCGCAGTAGGCGGCATCGAGGCGCCGAATACTCTGTGCCAGATAGAGCTCTCCGATCTTGACACTGAGCGGGTATCGGACCTTGTCAGGCTGGTTCTGGACCAGCCCGAAATCGACCTTTGCTGTTCGGTGATATAGGGTGCCTGTCTGTGCAGGCAACCAGACGGGCAAGGCCGCGAATGGAATGGGCGATAAAGCTGCCGACAGGTGATCTTGGCCTCCAGTCCTGGGGCCGGCAACATAATGCAGTAAAGTCCGAATTCCATCACCGATCTGCATTAATGTGCTGGTAGCCTTTCAATTGGTGGTAGGATTTTCCAGTTTGTTGGCTTACGTGCAGTTTGTTGTCCAGAAAAACATCAGCCAGATCCCCGATCTCGACATCTTTTTATGGTGGCAGGTCACTTCCCTGGGCGAGGAGTCTGTGAGTGAGGGTGCGTTTCTGGCTGACATTTGTCCTGATATCATCCATGATAGGGTCCAGCCTGGCCTCCACCTATATCTTCGAGAAGTCCAACGTCAAGGGTGTGGGCTACCGGGACTCCTCTCTCATGGGCCAGACCGTCGCCGGTTTCGAGGGCCAGAAATTCTCCGAGTCGATCATGGGCTCCGGCAGGTTCGACGATCGGACCGAGTTCGAGGTGGATAGCCTCAACAACACAATAAACTATACCAAGAACGCGGAGTTCGAGTACTTCCCCATCAGCTACCAGACAGGCGTCTATGACCGGAAATGGTCTGACATGATCTGTGCGATAAACTACGACGCAGGAGCGGTCTTCACCGAGGCCTATACGCATGCTGAGAGCCTGATGCGCAGCAGCGAGATCCGTACCTGGGGCAATTTCACCAATGCCTCGCTCCAGGCCAACATCGACAGCAAGATAACCGGCGTTGCCCGCATCGGCTGGATCTCCAGGCAGAGGACCGAGCGCAGGTTCGTGGAGATTGGGCGCTCGGTGGAGGAGCTGACCGGCACGTTCGCAGTGCGCAAGATGATCCAGCTCGGTAATGGATCTGCTTCCGGTACACGCGTGGACTGGATGCCCTGCCTCTGAAGATCACCTGACACGCGTGATTCTCTTTTTGAAGAAATCCAGGCGTGCGGCTGAGCTGCCGCCTCATGGGCGAGGAAGAGATTTTTTTCGTTTCCGATCGGCCATCCATGCAATGGCCGTCCATAATCAGGGAACAGATCGATCCCTTTTGAGGAAGCCTTAATACCAGGTGGAGCATCATGCAGGTTCTGAGGTTGATATCACATGGCAGACTGCGATCTGTGCACATTGGCTAAGCCCACCCTGATCCCCATAAAGGCCCCTGTCCACACCCTGGCCAACCCCGAAGGCGCCTATAAGGGTGTCTGCGAGAGCTGTCTTGACTCACTGAACGCCGCCTGGGTGGAGCGCTTTGGGCCAAAAGAGGAGACGAAGTAAGCCCCCAAATCGCCCTGGCCATCGGACTGCACCGATCAGCCGCTGCCCTAGCGAGGGCTTTTCTTGCCTGGCGTGAATCTTCAGCGTGAGGAGAAGGTTGCACTTATCCTCCTGCTGATGGTCGCATCATCTCTTGCCGTAGCCTGCTGGGCCTTTGATCCCCACGAAGGGCAGGCTGCGGACGCGTCCCGTTCCCTGACCGTGGAAGGCCAGATAACCCAGTTCGAGGAGACGCGCAGCGGCGGCCATCTGCTGATCAGGCTCGACTCGACGCCGGAGCAGATCTTCGTCCCTGCAGATCGGGGGGCAGATGAGCTCTCCGGGATATTGGAGGTTGGCGACAGGGTCTCGGTTACCGGTGAATTAGGCCAGTATCGTGGCCAGCCTGAGATACGGGTGGGCAGGTCATCGGCGGTTCAAAAGCTACGATGAGATGAGGGCTTCATGTGGCAGTTCGCGCCAATGAAGTCCGGCACAAATCTTCCCAAATATCGAGGAGCCGTCCGTTTCCGCTCAAATGGCCAAGGGTTGCTGTTATCATGGAAGAGGATCCGACGCATTTTTCCGCGGGAGGCAGTCTTTGCAGGTCTTGATATTCGGTGGGTCGGGACGGATCGGATCGGCCGCGGCCTGGGATATGGTCGGCGATCGTGAGGTAGAGCTGATAGGCATAGTGGGCCGGAACCAGGCATCCCTGGCCAGCACCAATAGGTGGCTGGGCTCGGACAGGGTTTTGTGCCTCTTGCCAGAGGAGGCGGATCTGGCGCTCTCATCTTTCGACGTCGCAGTGATCGCACTTCCTGACCGGCGCAGCAGCTATCGGGCAGTTGAAGCCTGCATATCCGCCGGCGTGGATTCGGTGGACGTCCTCGAGGAGTACCACCGCCGTCCAGACCTGCATGAGAAGGAAGGCCTGCAGTCTCCTGCCGGCCTTGATCTGAACGAATACGGCGAGGATCTGCACCGGCGGGCACTGCAGGCCGGGGTGTGCCTGTTGGATGGCATGGGCTTTGCTCCGGGGCTGAGCAACGCTGCCATTGGCCAGGCCATCCGCCAGATGGACCGGGCTGATGAAGCTGTGGCAAGGGTCGGCGGAATTCCTGACAGGGCTTCGGCCGCACGCCATCCTCTGGGCTACATGGTAACCTGGTCTTTCGGCCATGTGCTGCGGGAGTACTCGGTCCCGGTGACGGTAATTCGCGGGGGCGTATTGGAGGAGGTCAAAGCCACATCCGGACGGGAGGTCTTCCGGTTTGATCGGTGTGGACACGACGAGGACCTCGAATGCGCGATAACTCCAGGAATGCCATCTTTCCTTCACACCCGTCCCGGACTTCGGGATTTCTGTGAGAAGACGATCCGCTGGCCAGGCCACTGGGCGGCGGTGGACATGTTGCGATCGTGCGGGCTTTTGGAGGCAAAGCCCGTCCTTATTGGGGGGCAGCCGGTGGTTCCCAGGGAGGCGCTGGCCGCCATCATGGAGCCGCGTCTGCGGCCGCTGCCAGATGATCGGGATGTTTGCGTGATGTGGAATACCGTATGCGGGATGATCGATGGTCGACCTGTCCGCGCAGATCAGTACATGTGGGCAGAGGGCGGCGACGGCCTGTCTGCCATGGCCAGGGTGACCGGCTCCTCGGCCGCCATCGGCGCGCGCCTCCTGGCCAGGGGAGCAATCCAGGAGAGGGGCATCGCGGCCCCGGAAGACGCCCTTGCCGGCCGTGCCTATCAGGAATACATGGAAGAGCTCAGGCAGAGGTCGATCGTGGTGGAGGAGGCGTGGTGCGGACGATGAACGCCATCGTTACCTTGCTTACGGATTTCGGATCCCTCTATCCGTCTCAGATGAAAGGTGTGATCCTTCAGCAATGTCCGGGCGCGTCCCTTGTGGACATAGCCCATGACATCCCTGCCCACGACATACGCGCTGGGGCTTTTGCCCTTTTCGCTTCTGCGCGCTACTTTCCGGCTGGCACGATTCACCTGGCGGTTGTGGACCCAGGAGTAGGAACGAATCGGGCGGCTCTCGTGGTTGAAAGCGGCAGCCACATATTCCTGGGCCCTGACAACGGGCTCTTAATGCCGGCAGCAAGGAGCCTGGGCCTGCCCAGCTCCTGGCAGATTCACGTCCCGGAGGAGGCATCGCCCACATTTCACGGCCGCGACGTCTTTGCAGCCGCCGCCGGCAAGCTGCTTGCAGGTGCTCGGCCAGCTGACCTCGGATCGCCCATCAAGCCCAGGGATCTGGACTGGGGAGAGGCCGTCCGCATCGGTCGGGGCTGGGAGACGGAGGTCATATATGTCGATCGCTTCGGCAACATGGTTCTGAACATGGCCGACCTGCCGCCTTCGCCTCTCAGGCTCAAAGGGCGCCGCTTGCGTCAGGTACGCACGTATTCGGAGGGCGGGCCGATCGAACCGCTTATAATCCTTGGGAGCCATGGCTATTGGGAGATCGCGGTCAACTGTGGCCGGGCCGACCGCATATTCGGACTGGCCGCAGGCGACCGGATCCTGCTGGAGGAAGGATATTGTTCGGAATAGAGTTCGTGCCCAATGAGCCGGCCCCTAAAGTGGGATACCTGGGAAAGCTGGCTGAGGATGTAGGTTTCGACTCGATTTGGATCACAGATCACTACAATAACCGGGACGTTTACAGTACGCTGGCAATTCTGGCCCTGCTGACCACCAAGGCCAGCCTGGGGACAGGAGTTACGAATCCCTTCACCAGAAATCCGGCCATTACCGCCTCCAGCATAGCCTCCATCAACGAGCTATCCGGGGGTCGAGCTATCCTGGGCCTGGGCCCCGGCGACAAGGCCACATTCGACGCCATGGGAATCGAGATGGACAAGCCGCTTACCAGGGTGAAGGATGCTGTCTTTGCCATCCGGGCCCTGCTCCAGAGGGAGCGGCTTGAGGCTGCTGGATTTCACGGTGCTCAGCTGGCCTTCTCCCCTGGAACGATTCCGATCTATATGGGAGCCCAGGGGCCAAAGATGCTTGAGCTTGCTGGAGCAGTGGCTGATGGCGTTCTCATAAACGCATCGCACCCCGAGGACTTCCGTTATGCACTGCCCCTGATCCAGGCCGGTGCAAGGAACGCGGGCCGCCAGGCCAAAGACGTCTCGGTCTGCGCTTACACGAGCTTTAGCGCCGATAAAGACTCTGCCAGGGCGGTCAAAGAGGCCAAGAAGGTGGTCGCCTTCATAGTGGCTGGATCTCCAGCCACGGTCCTGGAGAGACACGGGATAAAGATGGAGGAAGCGGATCAGATAGGCAAGGCCATATCCAAAGGCGACTTCGGCACGGCCATGGGCGCTGTTACCCTGCCAATGATCGAGGCGTTTTCAGTTGCAGGCGTGCCGGAGAGCTGCCGCTCCCGCATCGATGAGCTGCTGCAAACAGGAGTCAACCAGGTGATAGTAGGCTCCCCCATAGGTCCGGAGAAGGAGCAGGCAATCAAGCTGATCGGAAAGAAGATCTTAAAGCAGTAGACTGAAGAGCAGCATATGCAGGTGACCAGGGGCCTTTATATCGGCCGCTTTCAGCCCTATCACGGTGGGCACCAGGCTGTCCTGGAGCAGATCTCCAGGGAAGCAGATGAGATAATTGTGGGGATAGGCTCGGCCCATGCCAGCCACACCCCCACCGATCCCTTCACAGCCGGCGAGCGCATTGCCATGATCTATGGTGCCCTTCGAAAGCTGCGTCGCTGGTTCTACGTCATACCCCTGCCTGACCTGAATCGAAACGCGGTTTGGGTCTCGCACGTCAAGTCAATGACCCCTCCCTTTGAGACAGTCTACTCAAACAATCACCTCGTCGTGGAGCTGTTCACCGAGGCAGGAATGCATGTCAAGCGCCCGCCTCTTTACCAGAGGGATACCTACTCGGGCACAGCAATACGAAAGCTCATGCTGGAGGGCGCGGAGTGGAAGCACCTGGTGCCAGAACCGGTGGCCGAGGTGATCGATGAGGTCGGAGGGGTAAATCGCCTGAGAAATATCTGCCAGAGCGATTGAGAGCGACTTTTTTTTTAGGACGAACTCAGGGTTAATCCCCGCTTTTTCAAAGGCGGGATACAGCCCGTGCCTATCGATAGGTATATACTTATGGCGAGCCGCATCCCGCTTTCTGGATCGTCGAAATGCTATGCTGGAGGGCGCGGGGCAAGAGCACCCGGTACCAGAACCGCTGCCAGGTCTTCAAGCCCCCATTGCAGGATGTCGATTTACCCGGGTTCGAGCCACCTCATCCGTGATTGAGGCATTCAGGCCTTGATCCCGAACTCGGGCAGCCTCCCCCTTGCCTCTTCCCTTGCCTGCTGGTGTGCGGCGAGGAAGCGGGCGATCCTCTCTGCCACCTCCTTCTTGCAGGTCCCGCACATCTGGCGGCCGCTCTTGCATGCTGTGTAGATCTCCTCAAGCTCGGAGTCGTCCTCTGAGAGGTGGAATACCAGGAACTCGTAGACTGCGCACCTCTCGGGCTCGCCTCCTAGCTTCCGCTGCTCGGAGAGGGACTGCCTGCCGCCGGTGATTGCCTTCATGACCTTTCCTGCGGCCTCCTTTGGCGGCTCGGTCAGGGCTATGTAGGAGTCGGGCTTGGACGAGGACATCTTCCCTCCGGTAAGCCCAGTCATAAACCGGTGATAGATGGAGGCCGGGGGCAAGAATCCAAGTTCGCCGTTCTTGACCTCGATCTCCCTGATCAACTCATCGATCCGCTCAAGGTCGTTGCCAGGGATATCCAAATGCTCCTCGTAGCGTTTCACCTGGTAGCCTGCCTCCTTTAGCCCCTCCTCTGCACCTCCCATCAGCTGGGGGCTGGCAGCTTTGCCACGAACGCTAACATAGCCCTCACGCTGCTCAACTAAGAACCGGCGCATGCGATAGGCCAGGTCCCTGGTCAGGCGGATATGGGCGTCCTGGTCCGAGCCCACCGGGATGACCACCGGCTTTGGCCCGCCGAACATCGAGAGCTGGGGGTGGAGGATGTCGGCGCTCTGCACCATGACGCTCTCCATATGGCCTATGGATGTCTCCCCAGAAAATCCGTATATAGCGCTGACCTCGGAGAAACGGGCTTCAGCGGCAAGCTCGAAGGCCAGGTTGCGCATGGGGTAATTTTCTGACTGGAAGTAGATGTGGCCGCTGGGCTGAAATCCCAGGGCGATCAGGCTGAGCAGGTAATCCTCGATGCCGATCTTGCGGCAGAGCTCCCAGGAGATTCCGCGCACAGCATGTGCCTCCATATTGGCGACGGCAGCAAACGCGTCGGCACCGTGCTGCTGGTGCCATATGATCTCGTTCATGACCATCATGTGGCCGAAATGGGCGTGGCCGCTGGGCATAAATCCGCTCAAGACAGCAAAGGGTCGTCCCTCTTTCATTGCTCTTTGAACAGAGCCGTAGTTCCTGTGGCCAAATATGATGTGGCGGCGCATGTAGGGATGGGGGTCGTCTATCTGGGGAAGCATCTCCGCAAAGCTGGAGATTCCGAACTCTTCGAACAGCTTGCTATAATCGTCTATCTGAACAGCGCCCCAGGGGTCCAGCTTCACTTCCATGGGCAGGGATTTGGCAGCGGATATATGTAGCTTATCCAGAACAGCGAGCTGCAGCTCCATGGCAGGGAGCCGAAAACCTGCTGGATCATGCCGGCAGAATCGAGAAAAATAAGCCTAAAAGGCCATCGGGGCCGTCCGCCTTGAGGCTCTCAGCCTGAGGAGACCACCTGCAGGATGCGGATCGATCCTGGACCAATGCGGTCGTCTTCGGGAACTGGCTGGCCGTCTCTTAGGACCATCACCGTCTCCGAATTGACCTGTAGCGCATCAAGCAGGTCGTAATATGTGGCACCGTCAGGCAGGCAGACGGACTTCCTGGTCTCTTCCTTCCCTTTTACCAGGGTCGCTTCCACTACGGCCAAGGTCTCTATCTCTCAGTCCTCCTCGCCCGTGCCCTTTATCTCTTCGACGTGGTCCCTAATCAGCTTCTCTTCCAAAGCCTCGCTCTTCTTGTCACCCTTGCGCTCGACGTCTCGTTTCTTGAACTTGGGCACCAGCATCACCATCATGATATCTATAGGGAATGTTGATCAATTTTTCGTCTCGGCCTCTTTCGGGCGGCCCAGACAGGCCCATTGGTCGTAGATGACGATGCTGCCTGTGTTGTCGATTATCCTGGCATTCCACCCCTTCTGATCCAGGAGCTTGCAGATACGCTTCGCCTCAGGCCTGGTATAGACTGTGAAGAGCAGGGTATCTGGGCAGAGAGCAGCCGCTTCAAGGATTATCCGCCTCCACAGATCCCAGTTCGCGTCGGTTATCATGCCCACCATGAAGCCGGTGATCAGGGAAAATGAGCCTGGCTGGAAGAAGCAAGACAGCAGGCGTGCGTCCAGGACCATGGTTTTGCATGGATCGAGGTATCCAGCCTTCAGGCCCTGGCACACATCGCACCTCTCGACGTCGAGGCACCATGGCGATACCCCCAGCCCCCGGAGAGATCGCGTGGCCATTCCGCTCCCGCAGCCGATCTCAAGCGTTGAGACCGACGGATCTGGGACCAGAGGCCTCAGGAACTCTGCCAGGCTGGCCATCCGGTCAGCCAGGTGCAGCGTGCCGGTTGCAGTCCGGCAGCTCTGGCAGAGCAGCTCGTCCTTCAATGCCTGCGAGAAATACTCGGTCACCGCCGGCAGGATAAGTTCTTCTTGCAGCTTTATCCTATGCGCCTCCAGCTTTGCTGCAAACTCACGCACCGGCTTTTCCCTTGAGTAGCGGTCGATCAGAAGCAGCCAGGCCGCGGGTTCTTTCAGGTGCAGGGCAACGCCAGTTCCCTCGATGAGCAGGGCCTGGTCGAACTCAATTCCGCTGGACAGGACGTCTCTTGTCACCGGAAGGCTCAGGAGGTCCTCAAGCGACTCTTCGGCGAGGAAGATCCCTTCGTCCTCGCCAATTCCCAGCAGGTCGTGAAGAAGCACAGTGGCACCTCTCAGAGCGACGATATCAAATTTGCGTCATGGATGAAAGAGAATAGCCAGTCGTCGGATTTTCTGCCGGCAAAAGGCCGCCTGGCCACTCTTCTGTCCAACAGCATAAATATCTCCACTTATGAAATGGGATGGACAATGGCGATGGAGCTGCGGGACATTCCCGGGATCGGCCCCCGACTTAAGGAGAGGCTGGTTCAGCACTTTGGAAGTGAAGAGGCTGCTTTGCAAGTGGTCCTGGGTGGCGATGTAGCCGCGCTGTCTGGCGCGGTGAGCGAGCGGCAGGCAGTCTCGCTGGCACGGTTTGCATCAGCCGTTCGCCACAGGGTACGTCCTGAGGATTTCCTGGCAACGGAGGAGGCAGGCCGCGTATGCGACCAGATATTGCGCATAATCGCCGGTTTTGCTCATACGGATTATGCGCGGCTGCGCCTCTCAGCCCTCTTTCCATCCTCCTCTATGGAGTTGATACAAGAGAACAGACGACTCGCAGGTGAGGCGGTCTCACTGGCACAGCGGCTGCAGGGAACGGGAATTGAGGATCTGCTTCGCAAGATAGGTCCTCTCCGGGAACGACCCAGCCCTCGGGTTCGGGATAGGGCCCTTGTTGTGGACAGTGCCAAGGTGCTCGAGGGCTTTCGTGCCCGTGGGCTGGACCGGCTAATCGACCTGCACCTCGTCGAAAATCCCATGGAGCTGCGGGATGTCGTTGGCGGGTACAGGCAGGTGGGCTTCCTCGGCGACCTGGAATTCGAGAGCCGCAACCTGGAGAATGTGGAGTCCACAGAGGTCTGGTATCTGGTGCCGGAAGCCATACTGGCATACTTCCAGGAGAACCTCGGCATCATCAGGGCGGCGCTTTCTGCAGCCGAGATCCTTGAGCAGGCCGGCATCGAGGAGTTTCCCGGGCTGCAGGGGACTTCTGCACTAATGGCTGACCTGGAGATGGGTGAAGATCAGGAAGCTTGCCGGCTGCACGATTTATCCCAACAGCTGGCTCCTGCTGTCGAGGAGGCCTTCTCCTGGGCCAACGGAGAGATCAGGAGGCAGATCGAGGCAAGCTCAGTCACTCTTGGTGGAAAGGAGCTTCTATTGGCACTGGGCAGGGGGGTGTCTGAGGTCCTCGGGGTGCAGATGCGGGGGATATACCAAAGAGTTCTGCGCGACGCAGCTGCCAGGGCCTTGGATCGACTCGATCTGCGGGGCGGGGAAGCGGTCAAGCTCGAGGAGGTATTCGCCGTAGAGGCTGGCTTTCCGTTGCAGATGGACCGGGGAGCGCTGCGGCGGTTCGAGCAGGAGGTTCTCTCGGCGAGGGAAGCCCGCATCCTCCGTGCCAGGCGACGGTTGGCCAGCGAGCTTTTCGGTCGGAAGGAGGCGGTCAAAAGCCTCATCCGTTACCTGATGGAGTTCGATTTCCGCTATTCTCTGGGCTGCTTCTGTCTCTCCTCAGGGCTTGTTGAGGCCGAGCTGACAAGCCATCCCTGCATCGGTTTTCTGGAAGGGCGCAACCTATTCTTGCGGGATGCAGAGCCGGTCAGCTACGCCCTTGGAGATACCTCTCTTACTGAGTTTTCCGAGCGCGTATCCATCCTAAGCGGGGTAAACTCCGGGGGCAAGACCTCGCTTCTGGACCTGATGGCCCAGGTGGCGATACTGGCCCATATGGGGCTTCCGGTTCCTGCCAGGCAGTCACGTGTGGGCCTCTTTTGCCGCCTCTTTTACTTCTCCAAGGGGCGAGGGACGCTGAGTGCTGGCGCATTTGAGACGGCGCTTCGGAAGTTCTCGGCGGTGGAGGACGACCAAAGCAAGCTGGTCCTTGCCGACGAGCTGGAGGCCATAACCGAGCCCGGAGCCTCAGCTCGAATCATAGCCGCCATGCTGGACGAGCTAAATTATCATGGTTCGGCAGGCGTATTCGTCAGCCACCTGGCCGGTGAGGTGCGGCGCTTTATCAAGACCCCGGTCAGGGTGGACGGGATCGAGGCGGAGGGTCTGGACAGCCAGAACAACCTGGTGGTCAGACGCAGCCCAAGGTACAACCATCTTGCCCGTTCGACTCCGGAGCTGATCTTGGCCAGGCTGGTGCGCACCACCAGAGGCCGGGAGAGGGATTTCTACAGGCGTCTGCTCGACAAGTTCTGATGGCTTTTTTTGTCTTTGTTGCCATCTTCATCCCGCATCGGTGAGGCACTCAAGTGGGGTGGTGGTAACAGTCTTGCTGTATAATCGTGATCTGGCCTTCTTGCCCGGGCAGGCTTGCGGCCAGATACGAACTATTTATACCCCTCATGCAATCCATCTGGCATGGAGATCTGGCAGGTAGTGGTTGTCTGCATTATGGCCCTCCCGGTCTTTTATGCCCTGAATTACCTGGTGGTAGTCAGGGCCGCAAGGGATAGGAGGTCACGGGACCTGCGAATCGAGAAGACCGTTGCCGCCCGGGTAAGCAGGGATTATGGCGGCGGCAGGACGCGCTTCGTGACCCGCAAGTATCGGCCCCGAAAGCCTGGCGGCTCATCCTGATCCAGATCAGAACCGTTTATGACACGATAAATCAGGGTTCTCAAGCCTCGTGCTGCCCGCAGGACAGAAATATAGCAGCATGCCAAAAGCCCTTTTCGGGGGTTCGGCGCCTGCGGACCTCCAGGCAAATCTGCCTGTGCTTGGGTTGCCGGGATCTGGAGGCGGTCCGATCCGGCTTTGGACTTCCCGATCCCTCCTTGAAGCCCGTACCATCTGTCGCGAAGATGCAAAGGCCATTTTTGCTGCGGATGGAGGACCGCCCGGTTTGCCCCCGGAGAGATGCCGGAATTGGTCGCGGATTTCCAAGGATCAGAATGTAAGGTCTTTATTCTGAAGATCGCCACGGCTTGGCCTGGCAGGCCCATCGATTATATGCTTTTATAAGAAAAACTTATTTATCTTCAAATTAATTCTTGTGCGGATGATTGGTAGACCAGCCAAATAGAACTAGGCCATATCAGCGGGCCCACAATCTCACTCCCTCCCCCCGATGAACGGGCCTGCTGAATTAATTTAATAATTATTATTTTAAAACATTGCCAGGCCGTCCAGATCGTGCAAGTTCATGGCTTTCCACAGGGGATATATATGAATAGAATAAATCAAAAAAATTGAGGATGGAGAGAGATGAGCCTGAAGAGGGACAAGCTCGACATAATCTGCGAGATACTTCAGCGGTGCGTTGACGGGGCCACCAAGACAAGCATAGTATACAAGGTCAACCTGAACTTCCGGACGGTAAATCCCTATCTAGACCTCCTCATGGCCCGGGGATTTCTGGAGATGGTGCCCGGATCGGTCAAGTTCTACAAGACGTCGCCCAAGGGCATGAAGCTTCTGGATGAGCTGCGCAGCATCAATGCCGATCTGAAGGAGATCGCGGAGAGCGAGCTGGTCCCCTGAGGTCTGCGCCCACGACCGGCCATGTCTTTGGGCAGTGATGGTTCGTCGCGCACAGATCTCCGCATCGGGCTTCTGCAGAGCCGCTCAGAACGACTCTGCTGATTGGCCCGTAATACGGGTAATGTATCTGAAGTACTGGCTCAGAATCCCTCGCAGTTGGTCGGAAACTTTCCAATTTACATCAAATTGATTGATTATTAAATAATTCTTTCTATAGAACTTTTCGATTTCAGGTATGGTTCTTTTCCTGCGATAGTGTTTTATGCCGAAAAGATGACAGGCAAAATTGCTGATTTAATACAATCAGTCGTATCTATGTCCTTCCCTGATTTTGGGCTGGGACGGATTTGGGGTGAACCATGAAGAGAAGCAGAGCTGAGATCGTTTACGACATCCTAACCATCTGCAGAGAGGGCGCCAACAAGACCAGGATAGTCTATCAGGCAAACCTGAACTTCAGGATGGTGAATCCTTATCTTGATCTCTTGGCCAAGAACGGTCTGATCGACGTCGTTCAGGGGCACACCACGACCTATAAGACAACGAGCAAGGGCTCCGAACTCCTGGAGAGGTTCCGTCTGGTCCAAAACGAGCTCTACGAGGCCTGAACAAAAAAGATGCCCTCATCAGCATCTTGATAGGCTCTGCAAAGGCCAGCCAATGTCCGATATGGCTATACAAGAGGTATCTCCGGCAAGAGGATTGCCATAGAGGCGGGTACTTTTCCGCTACGAGGGCGGTCTTTTCGGACCGATTTGCTTTCTTCCTCATCGATATATTCCGGCTGTCTGGTCCGTCCCCAGGCCAGGTGTATACGATCTTCGAGGTTCTTTAGGCCACCTTAAGCCACCCAGGCGCAATTCATTTGCATTTGCCCCATCCATCAGCCTGGCATGACCGTCGGCTTGGACCAGGAGATGGCCCGCAGGCTCTGCAGGAGGGCTAGCTCGCCACTTGACAGGCTCATAATATCGCTTCTATCCGAAACAGGCCTCGAACTCTCTGACCTTGTTGCTGTGCGGGTCTCTGACCTGGATCTCGACGAGGGTGTCCTCATCCTGCCTGGGCGAAGGGTGCGGCTCAGTCCCGGCTTGCTGGAGCAGCTAAAGGGCTATCTCCTTGGCAGACCAGGTATATCCTTCCTGCTCGAAGGGCGCTGCGGAGGGCCGGTGACTATTCGCTGGAAGCGCTGCGTTCTGGACAAGATGGTGGAGCAGGACAGAGGCTCGCAGTGACCGAAACGATAGGAATCAAGATCTTCCGATTCTTTGCGAAAAGATGTCCTTTGGGGCAAATGCGCCTTTCATCCGGTCCTGGGGAAAAGGACAGGTACCATGACGCATATCAGATCGGTTCATGCAGTACTCAGAGGGACGACTTGGGCGGGTCTTCGTGCTCCGTCTGGACGACGGGGAGGATTTGCTGGATACGCTGTCCGGCTTCTCCATGGATCATGGGATCGAGTCAGCGGTCGTTCATATCCTTGGGGGGCTGGGCAGGGGCAGCATGGTTACCGGGCCTGAGCAGCCAGTAATTCCTCCCAGGCCTCATTACGAGTCGGTGGAAGGTGCCTGGGAGTTGGTAGGCGTAGCCACTATATTTCCATCTGATGGTGGCAGCAGGGTACATCTTCATGCATCGGCCGGCCGCGGGGAGGATACGCTAACCGGCTGCCTGAGGGGAGCTGCGAAAGTATACCTGGTTTTAGAGATGGTGATAATCGAGATGATCGGACTTTCGGCCAGGCGGGCATTGGACCAGCGCTCCGGGCTGCACCTCCTGTCCCTCGGCAACCCCTCCTATCCCCGGATCTGAAAGGCCGGCAGCTCCTCTGGGCTGCTCCTGCCGCCTCCTTTTCGCAAAGAAAAGGGACAGGGGACCGACAGGTTGGGCGCTCCTGCCTCTAGGTGCCGGCTCTGAGTTCCTTAAGGCGTCTTTGCACTGCGATAGCGTGGTCCTTGACCTTGACTTTTCTCCAGATCTCGGCTATCCTTCCCTCCGGATCGATCAGGAAGGTGGACCTGGTCACACCGTAATACTCGCGTCCGTACATCTTCTTCTGGCCCCAGACACCGTAGGCCTCCAGCGCCTTGTGCTCCGGGTCGCTTAGCAGCTTCAGCTTTAGCTGGTGCTTGGCGGCGAACCGAGCGTGGCTGGCTGACGAGTCGGGGCTTATCCCCAGCACTGCCGCCCCTAGCTGCTCGAACCTCTCGACTTCTGAAGAGAATTCCCTGGCCTCCTGGGTGCAGCCGCTTGTATTATCCTTGGGATAGAAGTACAGCACCGCCCACTTGCCGGCCAGGGCGGCAAGGCAGACCTCGTGGTCATCCTGATCCGGCAGGCAAAACGGAGGGGCCAAGTCTCCGATCTCAGGCTGGACCTGTTCTGATGCGGACATGAAGGACGATTGGCCTGATTAGGGAATAAAATTATCTGCTGGTATCACGGCCTTCGGTAAGGCAAAATGGCCGGGTTCTTCTTGCAGCAAGACGAGACCAGGATTTGCCGTCGGCTTCTTCTCTCAAGCGGGGGATGACGAAGTCTGACGACCTGGGCCATTGCCGCCATGAGGACGGATTTTATATGCAACAGCAGGCGGGGGATGATCTGGTCAGCTTCATGCTGGACCTGGGATTTTCTGAGGATGAGGTTGAGGGCTGCATAATCGAGCTGGAGGGCTTTCGCTCTATACCGGGGACGATTCTTCGCCGCTATATCAACCGGGCTGCAGCCAGCCTGGGTGAAAACGAGCGTCCAGCCTTTCTTAAGGGCGTATTCGTGGGTTTTTCCATCAGGCTTGCGGCAAAAAAAGATCTGCAAGAGGAAGCGGTCTTCTCCGAGGAGGAGAGGCGGATCGACCAAGAGCTGGAGAGGTTCTTTGTGGATCGGCAGCAGTACAGCAATCCTCGCTGATGTTCATCTGACCTTCATGAGAGACTTAACTCTTTATATCGAGCAGCATCAACCCTGAGGCTGCAAAACGATCTGAGGCAAATGTTATGATTAGAGAAATGGCCGTATTGATATTGCTGCTGGCATCGGCCAGCGGAGCTCTGGCCTTAAGCCCAGACGGTCCCCTCGAGGACTCGTACGCAGGTATCTTCGACAATGCTCTTGGGATTGGTACCGACCTTCCCTGGTTCAACTCCAGCACCAGCTTCTCATGGTTTGGATTTGAGACCAACCTGTCGTTCTTCGACGAGTTCTTCCTGACCGGAGGCTCCCCGTTGCTCGGAGAGGTGATCAGCAGCCCGGTCAAATTCGATATACTCGGCAAGGAGCCTGCCAAGGTCTATCTGGTGGGCAGCTCCCCCATCTCCTACCGGCAGTACAAGAGCTTCACCACCTCTCTGGGAATGAACCAGCTATGGATAATGGGAATCGATAACGACGCCTGGACCCAGTATCTTGTCTGCCCGGCCGGAAGCCTGGTCAACCTGCTTGCCTACACCCCGATGGGTGGCACTGCAGTCATCTACAAGATTTACCCGAACGATACGGTGCAGAAGACAAGCTACAGGATGTTCGCTGATTACAGCAACATGGAGTTCAAGGCGACAAATCCCGGCCGCAACGTTGTGTTCTTCATAGCCGGTGACAGGCCAAGCAATGCCGTCATAATCGACGTGCTGCCGATTAGTGCAGTCGGCACCCCGGCCTCAGGCCAGATGACCGACATGCCACCGGCAAGCTGGGGCCAGGCTGGGACCCAGGTTCCCAGCGCCACCACGGTTCCCGGCGGTGTCCAGTACCCATCCGGCCTGATCACCGGGCCGGTGAGCACGCCTTCCCAAGAAGCCCCAACCCATTACCCTGGCGTCAGCTCCGGCAGCTCCCGAGCATTAATAGTGTCGTCGGGGATGAGAAACTACCTGGTCTATGTTGATGGTAAGCTGATCGGGCAGGATGGCCAGGGCGGCGACGTCTCTGACGGCAAGTTCAGCTTCACCGTGACCCCAGGGTACCACAACATCCGGGTGTTCGACGGCGAATTCAATTATCCGAAGACCATGTTCTTCGATGCCGGCGGATTCAAGCAGATCAACGTGGAGCCGGGGACGGCCGCCTACCTCTTCCCGTAGGGGCGCCACCGGGCTATCCAGGCCTTTTTTTTGTTTACTGGCAGCATCGACACATTTTCCCCGAAAGTAGCCGTCTCAACAAGTCTTGACATATACCGGGCGTTCTTCCAAGTGTCCCTTCTCCCTAGCACGCGACTTTCGCCTGCGATCCTCAAGGCCCTGCACGGATGAATCGACCCGATGTCCTTCTTTCCTCCATCCAGCAGCTTCGAATGGCCCTGGATGGCCACATCCAGCATCGAATCATATGGGGCAAATGCGGCAGCCTGTTCTTGCCTTAATTAGGTCTATAGGGACGCTAAACCGAAAGAAGTATTATCCATCCCTGACCAAATGCATCTTTATGCGATCCATGCTGTTGACATTGTCTCTGGCAGTCGTCCTTCTGGCGGCCGGATGCGTGGAGGAGAAGTCGCCCTCACCCGCTTCCCCCGACATGACTGATGCATCGCCTATTGCGGTCAAGATAACGTCTCCCCGGTCCGGTGAAATCCTGAGCGGAAGCGGTGAAGTGGCATTTTCTGCTGTTGCCAGCGGTGGCAGCAAGCCCTACACCTACGTGTGGACCTCCAACCTGAACGGCGCTTTGGGCAGAGGCGAATCCGTTCGGCTGCGGCCTGACGGGCTCAAGAAGGGCGCGCATACGATAATTGTCCAGTTGGAGGACTCGGCAGGTCAGAGGGCCCAGGGCTCGGTCCAGATCAGGGTGATCTGAAAAGACCACCTCATATGTGGGCATCATCCAGTGCCCGGTGGCATGAGCATCTCCTCTCGACAGGGAGCCTGACGATTGCCTCTTCCAGGATCTGGCGTATCACTGGGGCTAAGCGCTCGGTTGTTTCTCCCACATCGCGGGCGCTCAGCGGGCCCTCGGCAAGTCCCGATGCCTGGTTGGTTATTAAGCAGAGAGAGGCGTAACAGAGGCACATCTCCCTCGCAAGAACCACCTCAGGATAGCCGGTCATGCCCACCACATCGCCATACTGGCTCAGCATGCGGATCTGGGCAGGCGTCTCGAGATGAGGCCCCTCGGTGCATACATAGACACCACGGGAGGCGGCAGCCCCAGCCTTCTCCAGTCCATGTCCAAGTGCTTCTTGAATCTGCGGGCAATATGGCCGTGACATCCCCACATGCGTAGCCCGGTCCTCGAAGAATGTATTGGGCCGGGCCTTTGTGAACTCCACGAAGTCGTCTGGCAAGAAGAAGCTTCCCGGGATTGGGCTCATGGAGCCAACGGTATTCACCGAGATCAGACGGCGGGCTTTGGCAAGGGCCGCCGCCGCTACGAGCGCACGGTAATTGACCCTGTGGGGCGGGAGCCTATCTTTTCCATGCCTGGATATCAGCAGGATGGGCACACCTCCCAGGGATGACATGACCGCTTCCACCTGGCCGTAGGGTGTCTCGATGGTCTCCATGTCACCGTTCACCCCCAGGTCCACCCTGCCCAGTATCGCTACCAGAGGGGCAGAGTGGCTGGTTGAGTCGATCTCCGCGATCTGTGGTGGAGTCATCATTCATCCACATGACATGCCACGGCATAAAAACTTCGGCCACCGGGGAATGATTCAAGAAACCTTTTATAGCTGGGCCGCGACCGGTGGAAGGATTCCTTCTTTAGGAGACCTTTGGATGGAACTTTCGGCACAGGAGAAGTACGAGTTCAAGCGGCTGCTGGAGGATCTCCGGTCCAAGGCCGGGCGAGGGACGGAGCTGATATCCCTTTACATTCCTCCGGACAAGCAGATATCCGACGTCACCTCCCAGCTAAGGGAGGAGCATGGACAGGCAGCAAACATCAAGTCGAAGCTGACCCGCACAAATGTCCAGAGCGCACTTGAGTCAGCCATGGCCAGGTTGCGGCTGATACCTCGCCCACCTGAAAACGGAGTGGTCATCTTCATAGGGACAATAGATGTGGGCGGGAACAAGACTGACATGTACAGCAAGGCCATCGAGCCTCCGGAGCCCATAACCACCTATCGATACCATTGCGATTCATCATTCCTGATAGGGCCGCTGGAGGACATGCTGGCAGACAAGAAGACGTTCGGCCTCATAGTCCTGGACCGCAGGGAGGCGACCGTCGGAATCCTGCGGGGAAAGCGGGTGGACCCGATAAAGCACCTGACATCGACTGTGCCTGGAAAGCAGAGAAAGGGAGGCCAGTCGAGCCACCGCTTCCAGCAGCTGCGGCTCATCGCCATCCACGACTTCTACAAGCGCATCGGTGAAGCTGCCAACGACGCTTTTTTGGCGGTCGATCCAAAGGACCTGGAAGGCATCCTGATAGGGGGCCCCTCTCCCACCAAGGAGGAGTTCGTGGACGGGGCATTTCTGCACCATGAGCTCCAGAAGAAGATCGTGGACGCCCTCGACGTCTCCTATACAGACGAGTCGGGCTTAAACGAGCTTGTGGAGGCTGCCCAGGACCGGTTGCTGGACCTGGAACTCACCCAGGAGAAGCTGGCAATGAAGAGGTTCATGAAGGAGCTGGTCAACGACAAGGGCCTGGCAGCATATGGAGAGAAGGAGGTCAGGCAAAACCTGGCTCTGGGTGCGGTTGATACGCTGCTTCTTTCCGAAGAGCTTCGCAAGACCAGGGCCGAGATCAGGTGCTCCAACCAGAACTGCGACTGTTGCCAGACCGTGACTCGAGCCCCTAACATGCCTCCGCCGGGAAGCTGTCCCCAGTGCGGAAGCCAGCTGAACATAGCCGAGGAGAAGGACCTGATATCCGATCTCTCCTCGCTGGCAGAGCAGGGCGGCGCCAAGATGAAGATCATCTCCACCGACTTCGAGGAAGGTGCCCAGCTCCTGCACGCCTTCGGCGGAGTGGCGGCAGTCCTGCGTTACCGCACGTCTCACCGTTAGGGCGGCTGGGTCATGAGGGTATGGGTCAGAATGGCCGGGCTCTTCGTTTTCATCTGTGATGGGGCGAGTTCATGATAGAGGTGCAGGTTCACGTGCTGGTCAAGCCCACCGAGAGGGCTGATAGGGTTGCTCTTGCAGTGGACCGCATATTTCCGAACCTGATCCTCGACATCCGGGACGACCGGGTGCAGGGATATGGCGGCCTGGACAACCTCCTCCGGCTCCACGGGCTGCTCAGGGAGCAGCGCATCTTGGATACGGCGCGCTCTGTTATGCTGGCAGGCACGCTGGGGGAAATGGTCCAGTTTCGCTTGAGCAAAATGGGAGCTCTCATGGGCCGGATCGGCTTTCCTCCCGAGGAGGAGCCCCTTGGCTCCATACACGTCCAGATCTCAGGAGATCGTCGCCTGGTGGACTGGCTTGCCCCGCGAACAGAGGACGGCAGGCCGGTCTTTGAGATAGAGCTGGCCACATCCTCCGGGGATGCTGCAAGAGATGAGGCGATCGAGTCAGAGCCAGGCGAGACATCAGACGATGGGGCCTTTGATGACAGGTCAGAACGGATTGCGGAAAAGAATATCGATATTCAGGAGGCAGATTGAGTGGTGATCAGTTTTTCCTCCAGCGCCCTGATCAAGGGCCCATTCGATTGGGCGTATCAGCTGGAGGACCTGGGTTATACCGGTTGGGAGATCGTCAATGAGGGGCGGCAGAAGCTGACGGCTGATAACGTATCGGACGCAAAGAAGATTGCCGAGACGACCAGCCTTCACATAACCCTTCACCTCCCCTATTCCGACCTGAACCTGGCCAGTATGAACCAGCCCATCTGGGAGGAGACAGTCCGCCAGATGAAGGCCTGTCTGACACTGGGTGCAGATTTCGCCACGCTTGCAGTGGTCCACCCCGGCCACCTCTCACCGCTGGGGGCTCAGCTTCCCGATGCAGCCTGGGAGCAAAACGTGCTTGGCATCCAGCAGATATGCGACCACGCCGCCGACCTGAGCATGACCATCGGCGTCGAGAACATGGTCAACATGCCGGCACTGCTGGGCAGAGTTCCGTCCGAGATAATAGGGATAATGGATAACGTGGACCGCGAAAACCTGGGCTTCGTCCTTGACGTTGGGCACGCCCACACAAATGGGAACCTCGACCAGTTCCTGGCCCAGCTACGGCCCCGGATAATCCACGCCCATATCCATGACAACCACGGCGAGCGTGACGAGCACCTGCCGGTGGGTTTCGGAACGGTCGACTGGAATATGGTAGTGTCCGCATTCGACGGCTTTTCCGGTCGTTTCGTGACCGAGGCGCGCTCACTGGCCGAGGGGCAACGCAGCATGACCAGGCTCAAGAAGCTGATGGGAGGCGCCTGATTCCATGATCTATCTGACGGGACGGCCTTCTGGCAGCTCCGATCCTCCGGATCACCAGGACAGCCACGAGGGGCTGGTGCCAGGTTCGCTGGTCTCGGACCTGCTAGCCCTATTTGAGTCCAAGGACCAGGCCAGGGAGGAGGCCCTCTCCTTATCCAGGCAGATCATAAGGCATTGCTCCGCCTCCATCCGCTCCATTCACAGGGGCGAGAGCTCGGCGGCACAGTCACGTCTGCACGAGGCCAAAGAGACGCTGCTGCAAATGCAGGCAGTCCTTTTGACCCATCCGGATATCAGGTATTCGGGATTTGTGGATGGTGCCGAGCAGGAATATGCAGAGGCCCTGGCAGTCTTCTCCCTGATCCACGAAAGAAGCCTGCCCACGCCAGAGGTGGCTTGTGTGCAGCCGGCAAACTACCTGGCCGGCCTGGGAGACGCCAGCGGAGAGCTGCGCCGTCACGTCCTGGACCTGATCCGGCAGGGACGGCCTCAAGAGGCAGAGCCCTTCTTGGTCCAGATGGAGGAGATATTCTCACTGCTCATGCTCTTTGATTTTCCGGATGCCCTGGTGAGGGGACTGCGTCGCAAGTCAGACCTGTCCAGGTCCATGCTTGAGCGGACGAGGGGCGATCTGGCTAACGCCATCGGGCGTGCATCTCTGGAGCAGAGGATGCTCTGCCTCGAGGATAAGATTAAAGGGGTCGGACCATAGAAAAGTGGACCCATGAGATTTGATCCGGCCCAGATCAGAGAGGCACAAGCCAGGAATTTCGACCAGGCCTGGCAGCAAGGCAGAGACCTGTTGGACCAGCCGTCTCCAAACCGGAGTTACCCTCGTCTGAGATATCCTTTTGGTACACCTCACCCCGTGTTTCAGACCATCCAGCGCCTGCGTGAGGCCTATCTTAGGCTGGGCTTCTCAGAAGCCATGAACCCGGTGATAGTGGATGCCTCCGAGGTGCACAAGCAGTTCGGCTCTGAGGCTTTGGCCGTGCTGGACCGCTGCTTCTATCTGGCCGGACTTCCCCGCCCCGACGTTGGCCTGTCCCAGGAGCGCATATCCCAGGTAGGCGCAATCCTTGGCCGGACCGTTGAGCCCCAGGAGGTGGAGGCACTGACCCAGATCCTTCACGGCTACAAGAAAGGCCGGGTAGAGGGAGATGACCTGGTGCCTGAGATCTCCAAGTCGCTTCAGGCATCCGACGCCCTGACCTCCACGATGCTGGACAGGGTGTTCCCGGAGTTCCGGGAGCTCAAGGCCGAGCCCACGACCCGCACACTGCGCAGCCACATGACCTCGGGATGGTTCATATCCCTCTCTCACCTTCACCATCGGGCTTCGCTACCCGTCCGGCTGTTCTCCGTGGACCGCTGTTTTCGGAGGGAGCAGGCCGAGGATGCTGCCAGGCTCATGACCTACCACTCGGCAAGCTGTGTTATAATGGCAGAGGACGTCTCTGCCGACGATGGAAAGGCGGTGGCCGAAGGGCTGCTCAGCCAGTTCGGGTTTGAGGGTTTCCGGTTCCAGCCGGACGAGAAGCGCTCCAAGTACTACGTCCCCGGCACTCAAATCGAGGTCTACGCTTATCATCCCGGGCTGATCGGTTCAGGCACCAAGTACGAGAGTGGCTGGGTGGAGATAGCGACGTTCGGCGTGTACTCGCCGACAGCTCTGGCCCAGTACGACATACCCTATCCGGTCATGAACCTGGGACTGGGTGTCGAGCGTCTGGCAATGATACTCAACAACTCCCGGGATCTGCGAGCCCTTTCATATCCGCAGCTACAGCCGGAGTGGTCCCTTTCTGCCCTGGAGATGGCCAGGATGATCCGTGTGGACAGGGAGCCTATGACGAGGGCTGGGCGCGAGATAGCCAGGGGAGTTGTAGAGACCTGCCTCCTTCATGGCAACGCGCCTTCTCCCTGCGAGTTTTTGGCCTGGAAGGGCGAGCTCTTCGGCAGGCAGGCGGAGGCCTGGGTGGTGGAGCCTGAGGAGAATACCAAGCTATGCGGCCCGGCCTTCCTAAACGAGGTTGTGATCTACAAGGATGAGGTGCTGGGAGTGCCACGCACCCCTCGCTGGGAATCGGCTTTTGAGGAGGGTGTGCCGACCGGCCTGCGATTTGTCGACGCATTTGCGGACCTGGCCGCCTACGAGGCCGAGATGGCTGCCATGGAGGGCAGGGAGAGCGAGACACGGGTCCGGATAGTGCGGGGCGCTGGCGAGATCAATCTTCGGGTGGACCCGGCACTCGAGCGGTATGTCACATCTCACAAGAGGAAGATGGATGTTCGGGGCCCAGTATTTACCACAGTGCGCTCCCGGATACTGGGGCCGGCCGCACCAGCGGAGCCGCCGGCCACCTCCGGCGGGCCGGAGTGATCTTCCATGTCCAAGGAGAGGACTCCGGGGTCCTTTGAGGAGGAGAAGCGGGCAGCAGGCGAATCGGCCGCAGACCTTGTCGAAGACGGAATGGTGGTGGGGCTGGGCACCGGTTCGACCGTCGCCTGGACAATCCGCCGGCTGGGAAGGCGAGTCGGCGAAGGGCTGTCAATACAAGGGGTTGCCACCTCGTATCAGTCAGAGGCCATTGCGATATCCGCAGGCATCCCCCTGACAACCCTATCCCAGCATCCAGTGCTTGACCTGGCGATAGACGGTGCTGATCAGATCGACGCCGATCTGAACGCCATCAAGGGAGGAGGGGCTGCACATGCCAGGGAGAAGGTTGTGGCATATTCGGCCCGGCGTTTCGTGTTGGTGTCAGATAGGTCCAAGCATGCGCACTGCCTGGACGTGGCAGTTCCGATAGAGGTCCTGCCCTTTTCAGCCAGCCTGGCAAGACGCTGGCTCGCCGATCTTGGCGGGGCGCCGACCCTTCGGCAGGGTCGGATGAAGGACGGTCCCGTGATCACGGATAACGGAAACTTCGTCTTTGATACCGACTTCGGAAAGATCACCGATCCTGAGGGCCTTGGAATGCGGATATCGTCCATACCCGGTGTGGTTGAGCACGGTCTGTTCACGAACGTGGACGAGCTGCACGTGGCCGATTCGGGCGGGGTTCAGATCCTGAGACGGGGGTGATGCAGAGATGGAGGGAGAGCGGACAATCTGGTGGCAGGACGGGCTCTTTATGATTGATCAGACCCTGCTGCCCGCCAGGCTGGAGGCGCTTCGGGTAAAAAGCATCCCTCAGCTCGTGGAGGCCATCCGATCCCTGCGAGTCCGGGGCGCTCCGGCCCTGGGCGCTGCTGGCGGCTATGGAGTTGCGCTGGCTGCCCACCGTTCGCCCTACGGCGATGTTTCGGGACTGCTTTCGGAGATGGAGGAGGCGGCAGAGCGGCTGCGTCTTGCGCGCCCCACAGCCATAAACCTCTCCTGGGGTGTGGACCGGGTGCTCGCGGCTGCAAGGCAGGGCGAGGATGCAGATGAGGTGCGTGCTCTTGCCCTGCAGGAGGCAGAGGCACTGGCATCCGAGGATCTGGCGATAAACCGGGCCATCGGAAAGAGCGGCGCCCGCCTCCTGGAGGACGGCGATGGAGTTCTCACCCACTGCAACGCCGGCAGGCTGGCCTGCGTGGGCTGGGGGACAGCCTTGGGAGTGATCCGCCAGGCTGTGCAGGACGGAAAGCAGATCCATGTCTATGCCTGCGAGACCAGGCCGCTTCATCAGGGATCGAGGCTGACCTGCTGGGAGCTGGGAGCCGACCACATCCCTGTAACCCTGATCTGCGACGGCGTCTCAGGCACTCTTATGAGACAGGGCCGCATTCAGAAGGCTATAGTCGGGGCTGACCGCATAACCAGGGATGCGGTCTTCAACAAGGTGGGCACCTACAACCACGCTGTATTGGCTCATGCGCACGGTGTGCCCTTCTATGTGGCGGCGCCGCTCAGCACCTTCGATCCCATCCGGGAGGAGTGCGATGTGCAGATCGAGGAGCGTGATGGAGACGAGCTGCGGAGGATGGGCCATACGCAGCTGGCACCTTGCGATGTGGACGTCTATAATCCGGCCTTCGATGCCACCCCACTGGAGAAGGTGACTGCCCTTATCACGGAGAAAGGCGTCTTCAAGCCCCCACTGATGCCTCCTCTGTGATCATCTCCAGGATGAAGGGTCGCCTGGGCAACCGCCCTGCACTTCAACGGTGCGGCCTCTGTTGTGCAGGTCTGGCCATCTGTCCCCTTCTGCCTTCTCACCACCTTGCCTTCGATCTCGATATCCTCAGAGCATATCTGGGCAGAACGAATTTTGGGCCCACATCTCCCAATCGCACCGCATTTCAGAGCGAGGGGGTGCTGCGAGCCATTCCGTGGCTCGACGTGGATATCTCCCTCAAGTGAGGTATCTGGGATTTTTCCGGGATTGCTCCAGAGGCCCATTTTGCCGGGATTTTGGTTTCACTTCAAAGAAAATTTTTATTTTATTTTTAGTTAGATATTATTAATGCAGGACAATAGGACCAGGCTCGTATCGACCAATCCGGGATGTTTTATAACTAATGCCGCCGAATAGGTGGTTTTGATGTTGAAGAATAAATTTGATTGAATCTGATCCATTCAAAAACTATTTAAAGATATAAGTTAGTTGATATTCTGATGGATCAATTGGTAGTTCTCCATGAAATATTCGAGTCGTTTGCCAAGGGCAAGGACTCCCTCCATACCTTGGACCCTGCCTCGGTGCAGGGCAAATGCGCCTCCCGGGTCAGGAGGCTCTTGGAGAGCTGTTTGCAGGGCCAGATAGACCGGGCAGCCTGCAGCGATCTGGCAGAATGCTTTACCGATGTCTATGAGCTGAAGCGGCTGGGTGATATATGCCGCCGGGCCGGGATATTGGACATAGCCCTTCGATGTTACCACAAGGCCCTGTCCGCAGCTAGCGAACACCACGTCCGGGCTGTTCTCCTGAACAACCTCGGCCAGGTACAGGCCAGACAGGGGGACCTCAACAAGGCCATCCTCTACTACAAGAAGGCCGTTGACGCTTTCGAGTACTCAGGTAGCCCTTCGGGGGTTGCCCACGTGCTCGGCAATCTGGGATCGGCTTACCGGCGTGGCTACAACTGGGACCTGGCAGTTGAGAACTGCTTCAAGAGCCTCAAGGCGTTTGAGAAGCTGGCCGACGAGTTCGGCGTTGCCCAGATGACCGGAAGCCTGGGCAGGGTATATGCCGAGATGGGCGAGCTTGACCTCTCAGTCCTTTACTTTGAGCGAAGCCAAAAGGAGTTTCAGCGGCTGGGGGACCGCAGAAGCGCCGCCTGGGTGATGAACCGACTTGGCAGAGCCTATTCCGATCAGCACCGCTGGGAGGATGCAGACCAGTCCTTCCGCTCGTCCCTGGGCGTATTCGATGAGCTGGGCCAGCCCCATAACTCCGGTGTGGTCTTATGCAACCTTGGCCGATCCCTTCTCGATAGGGGTGACCTCTCCAGGTCCCAGCAGACGCTGGAACAGGGCCTAAAGCTGATCAGAACCGAGATGCAACCGGCCTATCCCAATGCGGTGGCCGCGCTTTCCGCTGCCTATAGCTGGGATGCATGGAATAAGCTGACCGGCAGCGAGTCTGCCAAAGAGGCCGGCGCCAGGGCTATATCTCAGCAGTTCGCCAGGGCATCGGACGGCTATAGCCAGCTGTCAACGTCGCCCCGCGTTAGTCTGACCGAACTTAAGGTGGTCTCCAGCCTCAACCGCTCCCTATCATACCTTGCCCTTCTCTCGGCCGATCCCCGTGACGAACAGGCCGTCTCCTTTGCCGAGCGGGCCATCTCCGCCCTGGACGCGGCAGTTGCAAACTCCGGCGGTTCTGAGCGAATCAGGCTTACGGCAGTCCAGCGCTGCCTTGTCGGGCTCAAAGAGGTCTGGGCGGTCGGGGTATTTTGTCACGAGCCCTGGAAGATGATGAAGATGGTCTGTGCCTCTTCCGAGTACCTGATGGGCGGGGCCCGTGATCTCGGAGAGTTCTCAGAGGCCTGCAGACACGTCTTTGAGGCGTTGCGATCCATCAGCGGCTCTCTTGAGGAGGACAGGCAGCGCAGGGACCCGTCCCCTCAGCTTGCCGGAGCAGCCCTTCAACTGCGACGGGCTGAGAGGCGATTTGGCGAGACCGATACCGCATTCTCAAAGCGGATCGCATCCCGCATATCATTGGCAGCCGAGACGCTGGAGAAGCTGGCAGAGGGTGACCAGTCCTCAGCCCCGGACATTCTGAACTATACGTCCCACCGCCGGGCGTTGTTGATGATCGGGTGGGCCCTCGTGGAGTCGGGATTCTCCCTGGTCGGCAAGAACGACTGGCTGTACGTGTGGGACGACTCGATGAACCTTACAGAGCTTGGGCCGGCGAGTCAGCCGCAGGCTCGCCAGAAGATCGAGCGCAAGAAGGCCTATCCATCCAGTGAATGGGAGGAGCCGTCTCCCTGGGAGACCGAGGAGTCCGCCTCTGAGACCGACGTGCCGGCAGTTGAGATCTTCCCATCGACCCGCCCACAGCAGTCCGCTGATTTGGGGGCGGCTGTTGTCACAGGTGGCCTGGTCCCGGTGCCTGCCGGGGCAGCCAGCGCCGGACAGGTTCAGGTTGTACGGCCGGCACTCAACTGGGACCATGTAAAATCCACCACTGACTACGGCCATCAGACGCCATGGTCTTCAGGGCCTGCCCAGCGATCCCATGTCCATTCGTGGATGGAGGAAGAGGTTGCGTCCTATCAATATCCGCCGCCAAGAGCGGATTTCTCGGAGGCTCCGGGGCAGATCGGCACGGTGAGCGAGGACGACGATTCGGCATCTGTTCTCGAGCGGTTCAAGGGCCTCCTCCATCTGCCTTCCATCGATCTCGGCAGGCTGTCAGTCGATGTGCCACTGGTCATGAAAGCTGCAGGCGGAGCTTTGTTCCTGGCTGTCGTCGCTTACCTGCTGATTCAGGGATACCTGCGATGAGAAGCCCAGGGACCAGGGTCATCAGCCGTCCGGACCATCCCAATCCTTTTTATATCCGGCTCCAAGGTGGCTTGTGGCCACGTTCGTGAATAGGCCTTTTGATCCCGGAATGAAGCAACGACAACTGGAGATAAGGCTGCAGGGGCTTGAGGGCTTCTCTCAGCCCTCATCACGCCTCGAGCAGTATGCAACCCCGCCCTCGTTGGCAGCGGAGCTTCTCCACCTGGCCGCGCTTCATGGTGACCTGGGCCAGATTGCCGACCTGGGCTGTGGCACCGGCATCCTGGCGATCGGTGCAGCGCTCCTGGGCGCTCGGGCAGTTGGAGTTGAGATAGACCCGCTGGCCATATCGCATGCCAGGAGAAATGCCGCTCTGGCCGGGGTTGAGGTTGACATTGTGCGTGGGGACGTATCTTCCATCTGGCTTCGCGATATGGATGCAGTGGTGATGAATCCCCCATTCGGGGCTCAGCTGGCGAGTCGGGGCGATCGTATTTTTCTTAAAAAAGCGATTCAGCTGGCGCCCGTGGTATACTCCATACACAACGCCGGGAGCGAGGGCTTCATCCGGAAGTTCGTTGCGCCAGCGAGGGTGGACCGGGTATGGCGCGGATCGCTTCCCATAAAGCGCTGTTTCGCATTTCACCGGCAGGAATGTATGGAACTAGAGGTTGAGTTATATAGGATTGTCTGCAAGTAGGGCTGAGATGAGCGAGATGACGAACGGCTGTATGGTGCTGCCGGGAGACCGGGTGGGTTCGGTTGAGGAGTACGTCCCCGGCCAAGAGACCTATGTTAGGAGCGGATTCATATACGCTTCCACAACAGGCACGGTGGAGGTAGATCCTGAGACCCGATCGGCCCGTGTTGTGCCGATCAGCAATGCACCGCCGAGGTTGGAGCAAGGCGATATAGTGGTGGGCGAGGTTGTGGACATGAAGGAGAGCCTGGTGATCCTGTCTCTGGCTTTCAAGAAGGGCTACGAGTACCGGCCGCTCCCCGATGAGGAGGCCACCATCCACATATCCAACGTGAAGAACTCGTATGTGAAGGATCTGCGACAGATGTTCTCGCTGAGGGATATCATAAAGGCCCGCATCGTGGACGACAGGCAGATGCGTCTCACCACCGGGGAGGATGACCTGGGAGTGATCAAGGCCTATTGCAGCCGATGCATGACGGGGCTGCAGCGAAAGGAAAGCCGCCTGGAGTGTCCATCCTGCAAGCACAGCGAGACTCGAAAGCTATCCGCAAGCTATGGACTTGGTGTGGTTTAGGGGGCACAAGAGCTTGAATCTGAAGATCATAAAGAAGAACGATGACGAGATACAGATAGAGTTTGATGGGGAGAGCCACACCCTGCTCAACCTGCTCCGCACCGAGCTTCTCAAGGACGAGCACGTGGTGGTAGCCACCTATGATTCAAAGTTCCCGATAATGGACAACCCTATCTTCCGCCTGCGCACCAAAGGGGCTGACCCTATGGACGTGATGAAGTCCGCAACCAGCCGAATAGTGGACCTCTGCGATCAGTTCCTTGAAGAGTACGACGCAGCTTTGGGCCCTTAGACGATTTCGGCGGCCTGGACACTGGCATATGCTGGAGATCGACGCATCCTTCGGCGAGGGCGGAGGGCAGATCGTCCGCACCGCCGCAGCCCTTTCCGCCCTGACCGGGCAGTCCGTCCGCCTCTCTCGCATAAGGCAAGGGCGGCCCAGGCCAGGCCTGGCAGCCCAGCACGTCAAGGCCATCCAGATGCTGGCCGAGATCTGCAAAGCCAAGACCAGAGGCCTGGCGGTGGGCTCCGGCGATGTGGAGTTCCAGCCGGGGCCTGTGCGTGGCGGGCGATACCATGCTGACATCGGGACAGCCGGAAGCGTGACCCTTCTCATCCAGTGTCTTCTTCCTGCTCTGTCAAGCGCCGATGGGCCTGTGGAGATCTCGGTCCGCGGGGGAACCGACGTTCAGTGGAGCCCCACCTTCGATTATCTGCGAAATGTGGCTCTTCCTGCCTTTTGCAGCTTCGGTCTCTCGGCAAGCGTTGAGCTGATCACCCGGGGATACTATCCACGGGGCGGAGGCCATGTGCTTTTAAAGGTAAAGCCATCTGGGATATGCGCAGCTGACCTGTCCAGAATTGATGGCGATGTGCTGGGAATCTCTCACTCCTCAGGCCTTCCGCAACACGTATCCAGCCGCCAGGCCTCCGCCGCCGTCAAGCATCTTGAGGCAGCCGGCCGTAAGGCCCTGGTGTCCTGTGATGTCCAGTCCGGTCAATCAACCGGCAGCGGTATAACCCTGTGGTGCGGATGGAAGGGCGCATCCGCCCTGGGGGCTCGTGGTCTGCCTGCGGAAGATGTGGGTCGCCAAGCTGCAGAGGAGCTGCTGCAGGAGCTCTCCTCGTCGGCAGCGGTGGACGTCAGATTGGCAGACCAGCTAGTGCCCTATCTGGCAGTTGGCGGCGGGTCATTTTCCGTGAGAGAGATCTCAAGCCACACCCGCACAAATCTGTGGACGGTCTGCCAGTTCTTAGAGCATGAGGTTCGGGTGGAGCAGCGTGACGGTCTGTCCCTCATATCTGCTCCAGGATTATGATCTTTGCGAGGACTTGGCTCTCACCACCCACCTCGGTCTGCAATTGCCATCCCATCGACCGAGCATGGTTCTGGGACGACGTCGCCAACCCGGCAGCTTTCCGCAGGCCTGGCATAGTCGTCGAACCAGCACGCATCTGGCCTTCTTCTAAACGCCAGGAACATGCCGATATCCTCCAGCCGGGCAGCCTGCAGGTATTTGAAGTAGATCCGGTCCTTGGTAAGCCCGCTAACCTCGATCTTTCCGGAGGCATGAGACATAACGAACCTGGCCCTCTTGGCGAGGCCGGAACAGCGGGACCGTGCCTGTTCAAATATCAGATACGCCTCTTCAAGCGGCACCTGGAAAGGGCCGTTGCCAACAGCTGGACGGCACTGAAATACGTAATATGGGGAGACGCCGCAGAAAGAGAGGGCTTTGAAGAGATGCGCCAGGGTATCCGAATCGTCATTGATGCCCCGCAGAATCGGCGTCTGGGCAACGGTGATGGTCCCGGCCTCCTGCAGCATCCTTATCGCACGCAGGGATTCTGGAGTGATCTCACGGGGGTGGTTGAAGTGAAGCACCATGTATATCCTGCGCTTAACCGAGCTGTGCTTCCTCAAAGCTTCCAGCAGTTCGGGGTCGTCGTAGATGCGGGATGGGTTGAATGCCGGCATCTTCGTACCCAACCGGATGATCCTGACGTGGTCTATGTCTCTGATGGCGGCCATGATCTCCTCCAGCTTGCGGGTGGATACGAGAAGAGGGTCGCCGCCTGTCAGCAGGACGTTGGTTATCTCCGGGTGCCTGGAGATGTAATCGAGCCCGGCTGAGACGTCTCTTGACACCTCATCGCCGTCGTTTATGAAGAGCCTCTTGCGGAAGCAGAAGCGGCAAAACCCGCCGCATATATCGTTCATCAGGAGCAGTGCAGTCTCACGGTACTTGTGCTGCAGGCCGGGCAACCTGGTATAGTCATACTCCCTGGAAGCGTCCAGAACACCTCCAGGACCAAGCTCCTCCGGGCTGGGGACTATTATCCTGCGGATGGGATCGGCGGGATCATCCCAGTTTATCAGGGAGCAGTAGTATTCGCTGGCCCGGAACGGAAAGACGCGTGATACCTCTTGCAGCTGCATGGCCTCGTCTGGCTTCAGAGACCTGAGCTGATCCAACCTCGTCATATATGCCATATGCACTCACCTCTTATTCGCTTCACCTCCTCTGTGCTCACATTTGCAGAATTTTCACGAAAAAAGGGATCTCTCCCAGACAAATGCTCTGTGCGACAGAGGAAATATCCATCTATCCAATCTCTATTTTACTTAAGATTGCTGGAAAAAACCATGCAGGTTGGCGGAAAAATGCCTCGCCCAGGCGCGCGCTTCGGACCAGAATCGGCCAGTGAATCCGATGGTGCGATATCTGCGATCAGTAACTTGATTTCGCGAAGCTTCAGCACTTCCTTATGATGTTTCCAGATCAGGCCCTATCTCCAGATCGTGGATAAGGTCTTTCCGGAAACTGGAAAATACCAGCAGCCAATGACAAAGAGCGCCTGCTGCCCACTCTAAAGCTTTCTGCTCGTGGCCTTCATAGATAGGGCGGTTTTATCAGTCCGACTTGTACCTCTTGAGGCACGCTTCCATATACTTCCTGACCCTCTCGCCACGGAATACTCCGGCGTGCCCCTCGCAGAGCACGTCCGCGTCCAGGCCTATGAGCTTTTCAATCGACCTCCTCCACTCCCTTATATCGGATCCCCATGCGGAGGAGAACGGCCCGTGAACGTCCTGACCGAAGAGCACCCGCTGGTCTCCGATGTCTATGTAAGGCGAGATCGATCCAGGGGTATGGCCGGGGGTGTGCAGCATGTGAAATTCGAGATCCCCCAGTTTAAGGACATCCTCTTCTCCGCTGACCGCTATATCAACTCTGGTGGGCTGGTAGTCCACACCATACATCCTGGCTGCAGTAAGGTCATCGCGCACTTCCTCTATTCCCAATCTGTCAAGCTGGTGAGCTATCACCTTGGGGCCGTACAGCTGGACCAGCGAGTGAAGCCCGCCTATATGGTCGATATGGCAGTGGGTGGCGATTACGTATGAGATCATATGCGGCTCATAACCGGCGCACTTTACATGGCGCAGGATATTGTCAGTTCCACGTCCGGCCCCGGAGTCGATCAGCACAAGTTCGGTCTTGGCATCAACCAGGTAGACGCAGCAATCATCGCCGCTTGAGATTCCTGAGCCGCCAACTGCATACACCCGATCGCAGATTGGTGGGTTTTGGTCGCACGCGTTTCTTGAACCGAACATGATTTTTGTCTAAGGAGATCTTCTATACTTAGAACTGGTGGCTGGTCCTGGTTCTGGCGGCAGCCTGCCGAAAAATCTCTATCCGCTGACAAAAGTCGCCGGAAGAACCAAAAGTTGCCGGAAGAACCATGGGAAACGCCTGGTCTAAATCCTCCAGCCAGCCCATCACTCAGCCCCTGTGCCTTCCTCTTCGCCCCCTCAGCCATATCATCTCCTCCCCATCCCTGACATCCCTCATACGCCGTATTGCCAGGATGTAATCCACCGCCACCATCAATGCCAGGACCGCCAGCAATGCCATGCTGATGAGGAGTGCCCTGGGGGCTCGCTCAGAATAGAAGTCCACCTCCACCTGCCGGGCTGGTGCCGAGGCCCAGATCAGTGCTGTTCGGTTTCCTTCGGGGCGGGCAAGCGTCTCTATCCTGTCTGGGGGCGGCCTGGCAATCCCCATCAGACGGTTTCCAGTTGCGTAGCCTGCCGGAAGAACCACCCTCAGAGGTCCATCTGTCAGGACTGGCGATATGAATTGCTGGCCTGTGGCCGCTATCTCAAAGCGCAGGATCGCATTCTCGGTTCGGTTGAAGTTCAGCCGGTAGGTATGCACCCCTCTCCAGTATTCCGCCTCGATGGATAGGTTGACAGGCCTGTTTCCTTCGGTCAACGAGATGTTCTTGGCCTCGATGGCAGTTGTCAGATTGTATCCTGTTCCGTTCACAGGCATCTCCACAACCGCCCGCTCCAAGTCGAGGTAAATTGTGGTAAAGAAGAGCGCCTCTTTTACCGTGGCATTCGGGGCATCGGTGCCTGCTTTGTCCATCTGGCAGTTGGCCGCTGGCAGAAGCAGCAGGGAGAGTATCAGCCAGGGGACTATTCGGCTCATCATGTCCAGATTGGACCCCTGGCCTATTAATCCATATCCCCAGGATCAGCTTTATCTCCGGTCAGACCCCAATTCAGCGTCCATGGACTGCAAGGGATTTCTGATCGATCTGGACGGCGTGCTTTACGTCGGCAAGAGCCCGGTAGCAGGTGCGCGTGATCTGCTTGACCTGCTCGAGAGCCGCAAGATCCCTTTCAGCTTCGTCTCGAACTCAACCAGGCGCTGCCGGGCCTCGGTTGCCCGCCGTCTGGACGGGCTGGGCTACAGCATACAGGAGGAGCGCATCTTCACACCTCCCATGGCCGCCATAGAGCGGCTGAAGCGCAAAGGGCAGAAGAGCTGCCATCTCCTGACCACAGGCGACGTATGTCAGGATTTCCTGGCAGCTGGCCTTGAGGTGACGGATGTGGGGGCTGAGGCTGTCGTGGTTGGCGATGCCGGCCCTGACTTCACCTATAGCCGGCTCAACTTGGCCATGCGTCTGGTATTCGAAGGCGCAGATCTACTGGCCATGGAGATGGACAGGTACTGGCGGGAGCCCGATGGTCTGGTCCTCTCTACAGGTCCCTTCGTAAGGGCCCTGGAGTATGCCACCGGCAGGCAGGCAGAGCTTATGGGCAAGCCCTCGCCCGGTTTCTTCCAGATGGGTTTGAGGTATCTTGGAATTGAGCCCAAGGACGCGGGAATGATCGGCGACGATATCGAGACGGACGTTGGAGGGGCTCAGAGGTCTGGCATGAAGGGTATATTGGTCAGGACCGGCAAGTACAGGCTGGAGGACACCCTTGCCTCTTCGGTTCGACCGGACCTGGTTCTGGACTCGCTGGCTGATCTTCGCCGCTACATCTCCTGGTAGCTGCTCTCTTTCATGGCTTGAACTGTATGCATGAAACCGGGGCCTTTCGGATGAGTGACCAAGACGAAATCCGGGCATTGTGGACTGTAGCAGATGCCTCTTAAGGAGCCCTGCCTCGACAGGTTTAATACGTCATCGCCGCCCCATATCTCTCTCAAGGAGTGGATAAGTCTTGAAGCCTGTCAATCGAATTGTCGTTACAATGACGGCTATAATGCTCTCAATTGCCGTCCTGCCAGCCCCGTGCGTGGCAAGCGTTGTGATAAACGAGGTTGAGCTCAACCCGCCCCAGACGCCAGGGTCCACGGAATGGGTCGAGCTGTACAACAGGGGTCCGCAGGATGTGGACCTGTCCGGATGGAAGGTAGTCATAGTCTCAACCGTGCCCGGCGAGTCAGGCGGCGCGTTCTCCTGGCAGGGTCAGATCCCGATTCCCTCAGGAACGGTGCTGCAGGCCGATGGGTATCTTGTTTTGGTAGGGCAATCCAGTTGGCAGCATGGCATCAACGCAACTGCCATCCTATACGACGCCTCAAGCCAGGAGGTGGACAACTCACTGCTGCTTGTAGACAGCAAGAACGATGGGTTTACATGGTCCAGGTTCCCCAATGGCAAGGACGAGGATAGGTCGGCTGACTGGGCATATGTTCCCTCCACCAGAGGGCGGGAGAACACGCTGCCAATAGGCACCGTACCCCGCTGAAAAGCCGGGATGCTTGGAGGAAGTCTCACCAGGATATCGGACGAATGATGGGAAATGGATGCGACTGATATGCTGGTTGATCCCCGGGTGAAGCTCGCGATGGACTCGAGCGGTCTTGGACAGAAAGATGGAATTGTCGAGAGAGGAATAATGTGGCCCTTCCCTCACATGGCCAAAAGATGGTCAAGAGAATGGTGAACCTGACCATGGACTCGCCATCACGGTCCAGCCTTCCTGAATCGGCGGTGCTGATCAGGCAATTTCGGCCACATGACCTATCTGATGTGATGGACCTGGATCGTGAGGTCCATGGGAGCTATGACCCCCAGCTCTTCGTCAGCTTTTACGAGCTTCATCCCCGTACCCTGCTGGTGGCCGAGCAGCAGGGACGTGTGGTTGGCTTCATCCTGGGATTCAAGTCCCACCCTCTGCAGGGCCGTATCTTCTGGCTGGCAGTCCAGCCGGCTTATCAGGGTCAGGGATTGGGCAGGCGTCTTCTAACAGCGCTCCTGACCATATTCCGTCGTCTTGGGGCTCCAACCGCCACGCTGGAGGTACGGATCAGCAACAGTCAGGCTTTGGCACTCTACACATCCATGGGATTTGAGCCAGTGACGGTGATCCCGAGCTACTACGGAGATGGAGAGGCTGCTTTGATAATGCAAAAGCGGCTGTAGCGGCACGTGCGTAAATCATGCCGCCCTCTGAGGGCGGGGGTACTCCTGGGCTTTCGGCGGTCATGGGTGGCGGCAGAATGTCGGTCTCAGTTGGGCCCAACCGCTTATCTGATGACTTTTTTAGGTCCTCTCAAATCACGCCGGCAGCTGAGATGGTGAACTCTGCCTTCTCCCCTTCCGGCCGGGACCTGTGCTTTACTATGCGAGCCTCTCTCTGGCCACTGGCAGTCTTTTCCAGGCAGATTATGGCCTTGCATATGTGCTCCAGCGCCGTCCCTCCTATTGGGCGCAGCTGTCCGGCCTCAACATCCATGTATACCTGGTTGGTTATCACCACAGGTATCCTGTTTCTTCTGGCGATCTCCTGCAGCTCCGCCATCTGGGTGGCCAGCGTGCGCTTGGCAGCCCGGGTGTCGTCCCCTTCTAAAACTGCCCTGTAGAGCGATGTGGCCGAGTCCATCACGATCAAGCCGACGCCTTCGCCGGATATCCTGGCAGCGTCCCTGATGGCTGACGACTGCTGTTCAAGGTTTAGCGGCTCAAAGACCATGATTCGGGATGCGATCTCTCGGGCCCCTTCTCCGGCTATCTGGCAAAAGCGCTCCGGCGAGAAACCCTCAGTATCGATGAATATCACCCGCCATCCTCGGGCAACGGCCTGGACCGCCAACTGCAGGATTATATTCGTCTTTCCAGTTGCGGACTGGCCGTAGAGCTGGGTGATTATCCCGGCCTCAAAACCGCCTCCCAACAGTAGGTCCAGTCCGGGACAGCCAGAGGGAAGCCTTTGCAGATTCATATTCGTTTTGGATTACTTCTGTGGCGGAAAAGTCTCAGGACCATCCCGGCAGCCCGCACGGTTTTTCGGCCAGCGGTGGCAGGCGCAAGTTCAGGATCTCGCTTGACCTGATCCTGAAATAAGCGAGGTTCAACTCTTTTCCACAATTGGGCTTTTTTTTTTAGAGCTCGTCGAGATAGCTCTCCAGCAGGTCCATGGCCTCTATGTCGCGGGGACCGCCGCAGCGGTGGATGATCTTCTTGATCTTGCGGATATCCTCCAGATAGGAGTCGACCTTGAGCGCCTGGTAGCGGGTTGCTGCAACTGCCGCCTCGATCACCCCGGCCAATCCACGGTTGATCGATCGCAGTCCCACTTTGACGACCCGCCCCTTAACAAACTCAAGCTCTGGCATCAGGATATCGGCCCGGTATGTCTGACACCGGAAGAGCGCCCAGGCCTCGGCTTCTCGGAGTATCAGTACATCGTCCTCGCGGATAAAATGCTCCGGGTTCAGCTCGGCCATTGCAGCCTGCACGAATATCACCGGGTCATGGCAGACATTTGCCACCAGGGTGCCGGTGGCCAGGATATTGCTATAGGTATGGGTACCCAGGAAGAGGCGGGCAGTTATGATATCGTTCCTGATTATACCCATCGGGGCGGCGTTTGCCCGGCCATCCATCTCGGTAGTGACAATCACCTCGTTGATACCGGGAAGTATTCCCAAGTTGTCCATGGTCTCTGGATCGTAACTCATCGACGTATTCTCCTAGGATCGCAATTTGATCGACGGTCCTCTCAGAACCTCAATCCTCGCCAGAGGGATATGAACAGGGCTGCCGCCAGCAGGTCGGCGGTGGACCCGGGATTGATGTCCCTCTCCAGCATGGTCCTGTCCATTTCTTCGGCCGCCTCGAAGCAGTCGCTGCTCTTTAGAGCGGACCGGGCCATCTCCTGGACCTGCCTGGCCAGGCCGGGTCCGTGCTTGGAGGTTATGAGACCATCTGGCTCATCTGCCAGTGCCTCCAGGAAGGTGAGGACCACTCCTTCGTTCAGACCATGGCTGGCCACGTTCTTCTCAAGGGCTTCGGCCAGATCGAAGCAGCGGCGGTATCCATGCGCCCATTCACGTGCGATCTGGTCGTGTCCCTCGGAGCGGCGCATAAGGTCGAGGAGACGAAGTCCCTTTTGCCGTATCTCATCGGCTGCTCTGCTGTCGCTGAGGCTCAGCTCCTCTACCTCGCTCACCCTGGCCCCGGCCATGGCGAATGCCTGGTAAAAGTCCAGGGAATCCTGCACGTTCGAGGCTCTTAGCGCCTGGGCAACAGCCGATCTCAGGTCCTCACTCATTCCAGCAGCCCGGACCAGAGGCACCAGGAGCGTGACCTCTCCGAAGTGGGTGTTGCCTGGCAGGCCGAACTGCCGCCATGAGGTGACCGCCTCAAGGATAAGCGACCCCAGTCCAGATTCGCCTCTGGCGGCTCTGCAGAAAACCGGGTAGCAGAGCGCGGAGCTGGCCAGGAAATGGGAGAATTTGATGTCTGGGAAATCATGGCACCGGTCGACATTTCCGGGCTTTGGCGTGGAGGAGAGCTCCAGCAGCATGGCCAGCTGGGCGAAAGAGGCCACACGTTCCGGCCTCAAACTCATACCTCGTCCAAAAGCCGCTGTGCAAGCCTGCTCTTGAGTTCCATGTACTGCTGGTCGGATAGCCCGTTTTGGCGAAGCGCCGCGTCACGGAGGTAACAGGGTTTTGATGACTTGCAGCACCATACCAGGCTTCCAAAGCAGGTTCCATCCCCTTTCTCAAGCAGAGTCCCACGGCCAAGCTCGAGCTTTCTTCGGACGAACTCCTTTGGGCCGATCCCCAGCTTCTTGAGCGCCCCATGAACTGGGCAGGACTTCACAGGCGGGCAGCAAAATGCCAGTCCCCTCAGGTCGCCTCCTGAGCAGATGTGCTTCGGCGCGTTGTACCAGCCGGTCCGGTTCTGCCACTCCTGCATGGCTGATGTCAGCCACTCCACGAAGTCGGGCTGGGAGTTGCCGTTTAAGCAGATGGTTGAGGCGCCCATCGTAAGCAGGGCGGCGGCCTCATCGAAATCGCCTATATCATCCTGGGCCATGATCTGCGGTGCTCCCAGATCGTGCATCTTCTTGACGATTCCTGGAGCATTTCCATCCTGGCCTGTCATATCCAGATGGAGCAGGTCAAGGCCGGCTTTTCTCAGGCCAAGGACATCTTCGGGGGCTATCGCAGAGGCCAGCACTCGCATAGATATGGTGGCACCGGATTGCTTCAGGGTCCCGAGCACCGGGATGAGCACGTCCAGATTGACATCGTCATAATCGGTGAGATCCAGCTCCATAAGGTAGCGGTTGTATCTGGCAGCCATCGCCGCTTCTTTGAGCTCATTTATAGAGGTGGATGACGTGGATATGCCTATCGCATTGGAGATCCTCTTCTCCTTTACCGCTCTCTCTAGGCCATCGGCAGTCATCTGGCTGGAGCAAAGTCCACTCAATATCACCAATCCGGCATTGGGGATCTCCATGGCAGATACGGTTGCCGTCACGGCGACGGGGCTGGGAAGAGATAGATAACCGACCTTGAGCATCTTATCAAATCCGGACAGACTATCCTGCTCCCTTACCCCAGGAGGACATATCAGCTTTTCGGCGGGTCTGCTGCCTCTTGCATTCCTTTATATCGGAGTATCTCTTAGAACCGAGACGGTGTGAAAGATGGTATCCTTCAAGGTTGAGGCAGACGCAAAAGCTCGGGTGGAGGGGGACGAGAGCCTGGAACGCTATCCGATAGTGGCCAAGGTCAAGGGACCAGGCAAGGACGGGTCCATCGGCGTCTCCATCTCCGGAGATGGCGCTCCCGTCGGAGCCCGGGTCGCGATGGAGACTCCCGTCGCCATTCGGCTGGACGGACCGGCAACGGTCAGAATGGATGCCCCGATATCCATCGATATGCCTTTGCTTCAGGGACTGTCTGACTCCCTGGCCCGTCTGGCCTCCGGGATCAAGGTGGAGCTGGCAGATCGTCCTGTGAAGGTGGCCATTGGGGAGATCCCGATAGACCTGACGGTCTCGGTCTTCTCACCAGCCTCTGAGCAGGTGTTCAGGGTGGAGATAAAGGGCTCCATCGGTCGTTGATGCATGATCTCAAGAATGGCAGGGATGCAGCCCGATCCTGAACCAGCGCAGGATACGGCCCCATGGCCAGGACCACGCGGCAGTGGAGATATCGATCTCGCGGCGGTCTCGGCTTGATCGAGCTTCCAGGATGGATGGTGACCATGTTCGTGGCCATGTCACCCATATCAGAGCTTCGAGGGGCTATCCCCCTGGCCATAGGCTTTTACGGTCTGCCCCCATGGGAGGCTTATCTTCTCTCGGTGACCGGCAACCTGATCCCAGTTATTCCTCTGCTTCTCTTCCTCGGGCCGGTCTCAGAGCTGCTGATGCGCCATCCCTGGGGTCACGGCTTCTTCACATGGCTGTTCTCCCGCACCCGCAGAAAGCACCTCCAGAAGAGCGAGACCTTTGGGATGCTGGCCCTGGCGATCTTCGTGGCCATACCGCTGCCCATGACCGGGGCCTGGACCGGGTGTCTGATAGCTTTCCTGCTGGGAATGCGGTTCTGGGAGTCGTTTTTGGCAGTTGCAGCCGGAGTTCTGGTCGCAGGCCTGCTTATAACCGCAACCGTAATTGGTTCGCTGACCGTCATCGGTTCCATCCTTTGAGGCTGGTCAGGCAAGCGGACCATTGATGATAGCACCCTTGAAATACTGGCACGAGGCACTAGCTTCGGATATGCGGACGCTGGGCGTGGACGAGGCAGGGAAAGGTCCGGTCCTGGGATCGATGTTCGTTGCCGGCGTGGTATTCTCGGAGGACCGCATCTTCGACCTGGCCGCCATGGGCGTGAAGGATTCCAAGCTTGTCCCTGCTGCCCGCAGAGAGGCTTTGGAGCGGCGGATACTGGACATTGCCGAGGAGAATTACGTCCTTGAGGTAACGCCGCGCATGATCGATGAGCTGCGGTCGGTCATGACCATGAACGAGATCATGGTCCGCTGCCATAGCAAAGTCGTATCCCAGCTCACTGCGGAACGGGCTATCCTGGATGCGGCAGATGTGGATGCCAGCCGCTTCGCCCTGCGGGTGGAGGCCAGATTGACCCGACCAATATCCGTCATTGCAGAGCACCAGGCTGATCGGAGGTACCTGGAGGTTGGGGCAGCCTCCATACTGGCCAAGGTGAGACGGGATCGTTCCATGCGAGATCTGGAGAAGGAATTTGGCTGCACCATGGGAAGCGGCTATCCGGCTGATCCGGATACGATATGCTTCCTGCAGAGCTGGCTATCTGAGACGGGCGATCTCCCGCCCTGTGCCCGGAGGAGCTGGAAGACTGCACAACGTTTAAGAGCTAGCCTGATGTAAGCCTGCCCCAGGTGCTAATCGCAGAGGGATTTTATTGGATGCAGAGGATACGCTTCTTATGATACCCGGCCCGGTCAAAGTGGCGCCCAGAGTGCTTCGCGCCATGTCCAGGCCAATGATCAGCCACCGGAGTGCCGAGTTCGGCAAGATATACGATGATTGCCGATCTCTCCTTCAGGAGTTTTTCCAGACCCAAAACGAGATAGTCATCATGAGCGGTTCCGGTACCTGCGGCATGGACGCAGCGGTCGGCGGAGTTATCGGCAAGGACGGTGCGATTCTCACCATATCCAACGGGAAGTTCGGAGATCGCTTCACCGAGATAGGCAATCGATATGGAAAAGCGGTGCCGGTCAGCTTCGATTGGGGCACGCCCTACGATCCAGAGAGGATAGAGGCGGCCGTTTTCGAAGGGTGCAGGGCGGTCACCATGGTCCATAACGAGACCTCGGTAGGCATGGTAAATCCGGCACGTGAGATCGGCAAAATCGCGCGAAAGAGCAACTCCGTATTCATTGTTGACGGTATCTCCTCAATTGGCGGAAACGAGTTTCTCACCGATGAGTGGGGGATCGATATCGCAGTAACCGGGTCCCAAAAGTGTCTGGCTGTCCCCCCTGGCCTGGCCATAGTCTCGGTGAGCAAGAAAGCCGAGAGCGCCCTTGTGCCTAATAGCGGTGGATTTTACACCGACCTTTTGGCCCATCTGAAGAGCGCCAGAAAGAGCCCCACTCAGACGCCGTTTACCCCAGCCGTTCCCCTGTTCTATGCCCTGCAGGAGGCACTTCACATGGCAAAAGAGGAGGGATTCGATGTTCGGCGAGCTCGAACTACCAGGCTGGCCGAGTCGGTGCGGGCAGCCGCAAGAGCCCTGAACATAGAGCTGTTCCCAGTCCAGAGCCGTTACTCGCAGTACTCCAACACGGTCACCGCGATGAAGATCCCGCAGGGAATAACCGACGACAAGCTGCGCGGAGGCATGAAGAAGCAGGGCATCGTGGTCTCCGGCGGCCAGGAGGCGCTGAAGGGCAAGATCTTCCGCATAGGGACCATGGGCGTCTGCTCTGAGGGCGACATACTGCGCACGATTCAGACTCTGGAGCTGATCCTGACGCGAGAAGGCGTGATCGAGCGGCCCGGCGCAGGCGTGGAGGCTGCCGGCAAGGTGCTCTTGGGCTGATATCCCGCGTTTTGGGAATTCGCCCCCATTTTTTCTCTTTCTTCTGGATCAATCTACAGATCCACGGTCTGGATGCCATCCAGGCAGAGCCGTGGTGGGCTTTTATTATTTTGAATGCCCCGCAGCTCTGCCGCGGGGTGCGCCGCCGCCGTTTGACTCACGCGGTCCCCGGCTGGCCTCCGATCCGGTTCCATGTGCACTTTGGTCTTTTCTGCCTGCCAAAATTGGGGCCTCTTACCTGCATAAACCTGCACATGAGCAACTATTCAGATAGGCCTATTCAGACCGGATCAGAAGGTCTGCAGCCCAGTCGTAATATCCGTACTGATCGCCGCGGCGGGCAAAAATCCTCAGGATGTACTCACCGCTTCCTGGAAGCGTGGCGCTGATGCGGTAGAGCGGGCCATCTCTGCTCACTGATGGCTGTCCGTCAACCTCACCCCGCAGCAGCTGGGCGGTCAGGAATACGTCGGCAGGTGCAGCCATCAGCACCTCCACATTGCGATCGGCCAGGATGGTTCCGTTGCGGGGTCTGATCAGACGCAGGCCAGCTTTAAAGAATGCTGGCTTCTGATAGGCACGATCCTCGAACTCCTGCTTGCTGATCGGATCGGCCAGCAGCTGCCATGAGCTGTCCAATGGATAATGGGTGTAGGCGAACTGTTCGGGCGGGGTCAGGAAGTAGAAGTCCTCGAACTGGCGGATATACCTGCCTGCATCGACATACCCCGCGCCCCAAGTGGTGTCCAGCAGGTACCACGCGCCATCCAGCCGGACGGCGTTCCAGGCGTGGTTTGCCTCATCTGGAAAAACGTCACCGACCCTGTAGTCGTAGCCCTTGGCGTAGCCGCTTATGCTGACCGCCTCAAGGCCAGCAGACTGGGCAAGGGCTGAGAACAGGTCGGTGTATCCGCCGCAGATCGAGCGGCGGCTCTTGAGCACTGCGGCTGCCGAGGTATCGGCAGGCTGGCCGGAGGTCAGGCCGCCCATATCGTAGTTCACGTTCTCGGTCACCCAGCGAAACAGCGCCCTGGCCTTCTCCCGGTCATTTCTGGCAGTCCTTGTGAGGTAGTCGGAGAGCCTGGGTATTGTCTGCAGGTCGGCTGGTGCAGAGAGGGCGTGACGGTCAATGGCCGAGTAGTCTGTCGCGTTCCATCTGGCTGGCCTGGGCTTGATCAGCCTGGGATGGCCCTTCACCTCCCGGCCGAAGGACGGGCCGCTCTCCGCTGTGAGTGTGAGGACGTACCTGGCGCTCTTCCACTCCTGGGAGTTGCCGCCTGCCAGCCAGGCCTGAAGTGAAGGAGATCGCAGGTCGGATCCGGCCAGGCCTACCGAGAAGTTGAGCTTTGGGCTGTCCATGTCCAGATGCCCGATCAGTGTTCGGCAGCCCACCCAGCTGCCGTCGGCCCATACCTGCAGCCTGGCCCGGTAACTCTGGTTCTCCAGCGACTCGAAAGGCAGGGATATCCGGTATGTGATGGGGCGCTGTATGTCAAACGGCTCCTGATCTGAGCCGTCCTGATACAGGGTGACGGCCGGGCTAAAGACTGCTGCAGCCGAGATTGTCAAAGATAGGGTCAGCAGGATGGCCAGGGCCAGAGGGGCCGGGGAGGGGATGTGGTGGGGATTCATATCTGCCATCGTCGTTTGATCTCTGTGGTGATTTGAGGCCGATGTATTTAAGGCAGTTTGGGTGAGGGTGTGTCAGGGGATGGGATTTCCATGCATATACACTGGCTTATGCCTCTTTACCTTGGATGCCTTTCGCTGTACAAATCGTGGAGCATCCTCCAATTCCTCATATCTATTCTGTTTGGGAATTGCTCTTTTTGATCCTGCGGCCTTTTTTTAGTTACTGCATTTATTGATACTGCTTTCACGACTATCGATCCTTGGACCCTTCCTACTCTTTGGACCATCGCTTCGTATCATTTGTCTCCGTCGTTGATCGAGGACTGCAGCAGGACGCCAGTCGTTTATTTCCAGTTCAGGGATGGCAGGGTAGCAGTGATCCATCCGAAATGCCGAGCGGTGGATGCATTCAACTTCTGGTCCGGTCTTTCCGGGATGTGGCGACCAAAAGAGTTATTATCTGACCGGTTACTCGTTTATTGACGATATTCAATGGGTCTTTCAAGAATTGCTAACGGGGGGTCTTATTGGTCCAATTAGGTTGCTCTGGGATAATGGTACTGGCTACAATTTTGCTTATTGTATCAGCTGTGCCGGCGGGGGCGGTAGAGCTCTCGGTCACGACAGTTCAGGAGGGCATGCAGCGCGAGCCACTGGATGTCGGAAAGACCGTCACCTACCAGGTCACGCTCTCCGGGGCCAAGAGCTCCATGCTTTATTCGGTCAAGCTCAGCCTTGGGCCTGACCTGGAAGATACCGAGATCTCAAAGACCCAGAGCCAGGATATCAACCTCAACCCCGGCTCCTCTGGCGTGCTCAGCTTTCAGGTTAATTTCCAGTCCCCCGAGTTCCGCCGCGGCGAGTTCGGCAAGTGGCTGAGCGACAAGAACCAGACATCGGCCTGGGATAGGGCCTGGTTCTCAGTGGATGTCAGCTCACTCAATCCCTTCGAGCAGCCGGCCCATATGGAAGACTACAGCGGCCGTCCATCCCTGATCAAGGTGATGGAGGAGTTCCGCAATTTCCGGGTAGAGCCCCGCAAAGGCACATCCAAGGACGTGTTTTCATACCAGGTTCAGGTGATGTCCACCATATCAGACAACATCACCCTGGAGGTAGCACCATCGAAAAACGGCCCCTGGACCGATATGGGACGAAGAGAGTACTCGACTCCTGGATCCTGGCAGACCCTCACATGGAGCAACATCTCTCTGGCCTTCGATTTCGACTCCGCTGCTTACAGGTTCACGGGGAGGAAGCAGTCCATGGGCGAGGGCCCGTTCTGGCCGGTGGACGTGATCTTTTCCAACAACACCCTCGCCCCGGAGCGGGGGCTTTCAAGCACGGCGTTTCAGTTCGGCATACAGGTCAACTCCTCCCGGCCTATCGAGGTGGGGCTCAGCATCTTCGATGTGAGCAGCAAGAGCTTCGTTGAGGCCGGTCGGAGATCCTACCAGGATGCAGGCCGGTGGCAGTCCCTGCACTGGGACGCTGTGTCAGCATCGGCCGACCCTGAAGCTGCCGGATCTGCCAACCACTACTTCGGGTTCTACTATCCGGGTGCCGAGGCCCCCTTCGCCACGACCCGGGAGATGACAGGCAAGTACTTCGCCGGGCCGGATCTGGTGGTAGTGGCGCTCAATGACGCTTCTGTTGCGCCTTACAACGGCAGCGCCTATACCCCTTACACCTATTCGGTCGAGGTCGTGACAGCCCGCCCGCGCTGCGAGGTCGAGCTGCAGGCTGCTGCACCCGGCTCTGGCATTTGGGAGAGCCGTGGAGTTGCCACCTACAACGGAGCGAATAGCACGCTCATCTGGCGAAATGCCACATTCGATCCTTCCGTTGAGGAGGTGGGATTGGCCAGGTATCGCTTCGTATGGGACAACAACGTCCTGGGAGAGTTCTTTGGTCCCAACTTCGATGTCAACTTCCAGGGGACCACCTACGAGCGGGTCGGCCAGACCGACCGCTTCAACTACAAGGTCAAGCTTCGATCTTCGTATTCCCGTCTGCCTGTCGAACTGATCTATACCGACGACGGCGTAAAGTGGACCAGGTCAAGTCTGATCCAATACTACGAGTCCGAGAGTGGCGAATGGAAGGAGCTCGTCTGGTCCAACCAGCCCTGGCATCAGGCGGTCAAGTACGATGTGGTGAGAGGATGAGGGGCGTCCAGGCTGCTTTGCTACTGCTGCTCGCTTTGATGGCCGTGCTTACGGCAGTGGCCTGGGCTGAGGGTCCCACCCAGTCCATCCCTCCTCCAACACCGGTCAGCAGCGGTGGCGGTGGTGGCCACCGAACCATCGATTTCGACAGGATATTCAAGGCCCTTGAGGACGGCAAGACTCAAAAGCCCCAGAAGTTCGAACAGCTGAAAAAGCTGCTGTATATCGAGCCGTTCACCACAGAAGAGTATCTGTCTCCACGCATGGCCCTGTACACTACAGGAAACGAGACTATATCCCGAAGCGAAAAGGCCAATATCTACGCCCGGGTGGAGAATCCCAATCCCATTCAGATCAGACGGGCTTACTATCTCTACCTGGATGTTCTGGAGCCTGGAGCGACCGATTTCAGGCAGGTGAACTCCATTCCCCAGATAATCCAGATAAACGATTACACTTACGATAAGAGCACAGAGCAAAATTTCACTGTGCGCACGTTCCCCGACCTGACAGATTTCAAGCACCTGAAGGAGGTTGGCCCGGTGGTCCTGCGAATGCGTCTGACTGATGGGCTTCGTCCCTGGACATCCAAGAACCTGACACTGACAGTGACCAATAATCCCCCCAACATATCCAACCTGACGATCCAGGCACCCACTCCGCCCCGCTACAACGATCCGATAGTCTACCGGTCGGAGCCGGCAGACGTGGATGGCGACCTGATCAATCTGACCATCCACGTGCTCAGTGGTGAGGGTGGGGAGGTCGGCAATGCAAGCCAGGACGTCCGATCAGGTCAGGTAGTTGATTTCCGGGCCAACGAATACGGCTTCTTCAGCAAGGCAGATGCCGGCAAGAACTTCAGCTATTACTACAGCTTCGGCGATGGCATAAATGTCTCGGAGACTGAGCTGCAGCAAGGTCCAAACTTGCGCAGGAGCGCCCTTCTCTATGTGGACAATCCCCGGGTCATGCCTGAGGACGAGAACCAGTACTGGTGGCAGAATTACAACTTCAGCATCGATATGAAGAATCAGGAGTCGGGCGAGGCCAAGGTGGCGGTGACCCTTCTGACCAACACGCCCTCCCACCCCTGGAAGAGGGTGGCCTCAAAGGAGGTGGTACTCGGTCAGGATCGGGCTGTGGTCAGCTTTAACGTTCGGCCGTTCGACGTCTTGGACGCCAATCAGACTTTCAGCTATCGTTTCATGTACACTGAGCCCGATCAGCATCAGAAGGATTACACCGAGGCGGAACGAAAACAGCCCATCGGTGCCAAGCTGGTCAAGTACCATCTTGTCTCGCTTCCCATGTTCCTGAACCTGGGCTTGCTGCTGTTGCTGACCCTGCTGGCAGGCATGGTGGTGGAGAGGAGGTTTTACCGATGAGGTACGAGCTGATCCTTCTGGCAGCCCTGTTGGGATTCTTGGCGCTCTGCCTTCTGGCTCACCAGGCCTACCTGGTCCGGGTGAAGGCCAGGCTTGGCAGGAGTGCAGATATCCATTTCAATATGAGCCAGCTCAAGGATTCGCTTCGTCTCCCCCAGGGCTCCAACTTCATTACCATCATGCTGGTTTCATGGAACCTGTTCTTCGTGGCGGTCGTGTTCCTCTACCTGCTCACGCCGCAGGTCTTCGCCCAGTGGAACTATTTCCGTCTTCCTGCGGTGGCCTCCTGGGAGCTGGGGCTATTGCTCCTTGGTGTATGTGTGCTGGTTTTGGCGACGCTGATAAACCTGTATCTGCCTCGCATCTATGGCTACTATGTGATATCCAGGCAGACCAAGAGCCTGATGTCCCGTGTGGCTCCACTGCTCTTGACGACATCGATCCTGTCTTCCTCTTATCTGGGAACAATATACCCCGGCAGCGATGAGTTGGCCTGGAGGCTTGGCTACGTTTCTCTGGCAGGCGCTCTTGTGCTGTTGATGCTGCCGGTAATCCTTAGCTATCTGGGGAGATCTAAATGAGACCGTGCGTTGTGGGTATCGGCGGTGCGGGATGCAATGTCCTGCGCAAGTTCCTGGAGAGCCAGGATGTGGATCTCAAGGTCCACAGCTTCGGCCAGCACCTCGCCTTCGGCGATGTCAAGGGTGTATGGCTTGACTCTGCCAGCCAGGACGCTCAGAATCAAAATTTCTACGGCAGCCTTGCAGAAGGATGTTATCCAGGGTATCTGATCTGTCATGATCTGGTGCCGGATGGTTCGCCGTCACGTGATTATATCCAGAGCGTCTATGGATTCGACCTCAAGGCCATGGGTTACGACCGGCGGGCTGAGTACTTGAAAGGCATATTCGAGATCTTCGAGTACGATTTAGACCTGAAAAAGATGACCCGGGAGGAGTTTTCGGGCGAGGAGAATCCTCTATCAGGATACGTCTGGAAGGAAGGCATCCGCCCTCTCACAACATTGTCCAGGCGGGCGGGCAAGGGCAACAAGAACAACGTGGGAAATGGAGAGGACCCGAGCGCCTTGAGCGGGATGCAGTGGTTATGGCATGACATCGCCCCTAAGAGCAATGGCCACGACTCGCGTCTATGCGACAGCATACTTTTCATAGCCTCGCTTGGCGGTGGGACTGGGACCGGCTTTATAAATCCCATCACCAGCTATGTGCGGTCCGAGGAGCTGGCCTTTCCGATATTCGCCCTTGGCGTGCTCACCGAAAGGGGATCGGATTCCCGACATGCCAGCGAGGGCCAGAGATGTCTGGGGGCGACCATAGCCATGTACGACCTGCTGACCAAGGAGGCAGGAACCGGTATCGACGGCTTGCTTCTTGTCGATAACCAGGTTTTGTCGGAGCGATATGACCGAAATTACTCCCGGATGGACGAGGCAATCTATCGCAGCCTAAAGCCTCTTCTGGACCTCCGTCACTACCCTGGATCCAGCCTCCAGGACGACGCCCCGGCCATGCGACGGGTCTTTTGGGAGACGGACGGCGAGTCTGCAAACCTCGCGGACGCCGGAGGGCTGTTGCCACCGCTTCTGGTCCCATGCTACGCTGCCGGCAGGCCTGACGGCCAGGTACAGTCGCTGGTAGACAGGGCCCTCTCCAAGGACGGCCGCCTGTTTCCATGCGATCCGGCCAGGGCTGAGAGGGCTTACGTGCTATCCAGGGGCTTCTTCTCAAGCGAGGAGCTAATCTCGGCAACAGCTAAACGCACAGGTCTGCCAAGGCATGAGATCAAGGTCTACCGCAAGCTTGGTGATCGGATGGAAGATCTGTTGATCCTGCTCAGGAATCCTTATGGGGGCAGTGCCGGGGCATGCCGTGAGGAGGGGACGCTTGAAAGCCGGCTGCATCAGGTAATCGGCGAAGCCATACGATATATCGAGGAGAACGAGACCGACATCATAGAGTACCTGGGCTACAGCGACCTCACAAAGGAACATCTGAGGGAGTACCTGTATGGTCAGGGCGGGCTAAAGGATGAGCTCGGCCTCTCGCTGGCCAGGCTGGAGGGAGGGGAAAAGCACCCGTTCCGCAGACCTATGAGCATGTTCGGGATCGGCGACTTGAGGTCTTTTAGGTCGGTTCGCGAGGCGTGCACACCACAAGCAACCGAAAGGGCAGCTCTTGAGGAGATAGTCAGATCTCAGCTGGAGCAGATCCTCAGCTCTGATGAGGGCGCGGCCCGCATAAAGAGGTTGATCGGCTCTTGATATCCATCTGATGCCACGGGATCTGATGATTTCGGTCACTGCCTCGACATCCGGGCAGCGAGCCGAAAAGAAAAGGCTGGGCATGATTAGGGCTGCCACAAGAGTGCCGGATCGCATCTGCATCATAGAGCACGATCTCCCTTCATATCTCGGTTCGGCTGATGACATGCCCGAGAGGTCGGTCTGGCTTATTGACCCTTGGATTCGCCGGGGTGTTTCTGAGCGAAGAAAATATATCTAGCATCAATATATACGGACTGTGATCATGGATGAGTTCTTTATGCTGGGGGTAGGGAAGATATGAGATACCATCTCTGGATGCTCCTTTTAGTCATGGCTTCGGTTGCCTCTGCCTATCCATTCAGCGGCGACAACGGCCAGCTGAACTGCACGGTCTTCGATTCCTTCAAGGCACCCTTCACCACAGGCGACATCAACTATCCTAAGAATGTGATGCTCTGCCTGGATACCGGTTTGCGATACCCGAACGGGAGCTACGCCGACATGTCTGGTGTCAGGTACAATCTGGTTGACCGAAACGACCGGGTCTACGATCTCAATTCCCGTCTGTCCAGGGATGTACAGACCGGCCGCAGGATCCTGGTTTTCGTTGTTCCAAAGGAGGCCCTCCCAAAAAGGCTGATGGCAGACCCAAGAGCCAGTCCTGAGGGCGGCCAGCTGTTCTCCGTGGAATTGGGAGATCTGGCTAACGTAAGCGACCAGAACCTGACTCTCCTCTATTACGGAATCGCCGGCTCGAGGTTTGAACCCCTGACCAAGTCGATCACCCTTGAGGTGGGCGTGATCAACCGCGACAACTCTGTGCTGCCGGTATTCGCCTCGAACTTCACCATGGTGGACCAGTGGAACTGGAGCTACGGGGGATCGGGCTTCACATCCAGGCAGCTCCAGTTCAACGAGAGCCTCCGAACCGGTGTCGATTTCGTCCCCGTCTCCCCATACAGCCGTCCGGTCAGGCTGATCTACGACAATCTGGGCCAGCCCATGGTCATAGAGATCGATCAGGGTTGCCTGGCTGTTGCAGCCGGGACAAATGAGGCGGCTTCTGGCCCGGCATGCTGCTCCAAGAAGTCGGCGGCTGAGGAGAACCCGAACTCCGTAAAGGCCAAGGTGGCCGCAGCCAAAGAGCGGCTATCCCAGGTCCGCTCCGACCAGAACTTGACGAGCGGATAGTGCTGAAGGAGTGCTGAAAGGTCAAATCCTTGAGAAAGACGGATCTATTCCATCCGGCACACTGAAGAGAAGCAGCGAAGCCAGCCTTTTTCGTGGCTTCCTCGCCGGATTGGCAGTCGGGCTTTCCTCAAAGGCTACATCGGCCACGTCGTCTTTCCGCTGTTTTGCGTCTGGATATACGAATGCGAAGTCCGCCTGCCGATGTTGCCCTTTTTCGTCACTGCAAATTTCCAATGCCGGACAATCCTCTGGCGAAGGTCTCTTTAGGGCTTGATCCTGATCCGGAACAGCCGCTCGAAAAGCTCGAACTTGGCCCGCGCGCGGTAAACGTTTTGGCGGACGTAGGGCCGACCTTCCTGCAAGGCCAATAGGTCCCTTATCTCTGCCCTGGTAAATACCGACTGGAGCTGTTCCATTGGAACTGCTGATACCGGTACCACCTCAACTGGATGCTGGGTATCCACATCGCCGGGATCGACGACCTCCTCTAAAGCGGTATCCTTACGCCAGGTCCAATCCGTCCCGTACTCCAGCAGTATCAGACGGTGGCAGTCAGAACAGGCTGCTGCCACCGCCCAGCCCATCCATGGGAAGTACGCACGGCTGACCAGCTCCCCGCCGCAATGACAGAAACCTATCGAATTCCGCTGCAAAGAGATGGGCTCTATTGGGCCGTCCTTTGCCAGCAGCGTGAAGCTGCCCTTGACGATCTGCATGTGGATGGAGGTCTTGCGGATCTATACGTCCAGGACCTCGGCCATGCTGTGCACTCCGGGCCTGGCCCCGACCACCCAGCGCGCAGCTCTTACAGCTCCGCTGGCAAACGCCGATCGGCTGTGAGCCTGATGGCGTATCTCTATCCGCTCGCCTGGTCCTGCGAAGAGGACCAGGTGATCGCCAACGATATCTCCTGCCCGCACCGCGTGGACTCCGATCTCCCTGCCCCGGGGGTCGATACCCTCCCTGCCGAACGAGACGTTTTCTATCCCCGTCTCCTTCTTGAGTATCTCGACAGCCTTCAGAGCGGTCCCGCTGGGGGCGTCCCTCTTCTTGTTGTGGTGAGCCTCCACAACCTCCGCGTCGTAATCCTTCAGGGCTGCCGCTGCCTGCTCGACCAGCTTCCAGAAAATATTGACGCCGACGCTGAAATTGGGGGATATCACGGCCGGGACATGATCCTCGATTGCCTCCTGCATCCGGGAGAGCTGCTCTTTGGAAAGTCCGGTGGTCCCGATGACGAGGGCCACACCTTCTGTAGCTGCTGCCACAGCATTCTCAACTGCAGCCGAGGCCACCGTGAAGTCTATCAGTACGTCGGACCTCGTCTCCCTCAATTCCTCCCCCATCCGCCTCGGATCGGAGAGGAATATCCCGTCTCTCACCGGCGAGCCTATGCCCACAACGTCGAAGGCTGCCACCAGCTCCATATCATCGGCTCTGGCGATCTCTTCCATTATCAGCCCGCCCATCCTTCCGCGGGCTCCGCTCAGGGCTACCCGGATCATCAGAACTCGCCCAGCCTTCTCACAACAGCTTCCAGCTCTCGCTGGTGGCTCTCGGTCATCTCGGCAAGGGGAAGTCGAAGCGGCCCGGCTGCCAGCCCCATCATCCTGCACGCCGTTTTGACCGGGATGGGATTTGTCTCCAGAAAGAGCGCTCGGGTCAGGGGAGATAGCTCGTAGTGAAGGCGCCTGGCCTTCTCCAGGTCGCCGATGCGAAACGACTTGACCATATCCACCATCTTGGAAGGCGCTACGTTTGCAACCACGGATATTACTCCAGTTGCTCCGAGGGAGAGCATTGGCACAGTCAGCCCGTCCTCTCCAGAGAGCACCGAAAAGCTCCGATCTCGCGTGAGTTCTATAACTCGGGACACCTCGGTCAGGTTGCTTATGGCTTCCTTGATGGCAGCGACGTTCCTGATCTCGGCCAGCTTTGCCACCAGTTCGGGCTTTATGTCCACTCCGGTTCTGCCTGGCACATTGTAGAGCACCAGGGGGATATCCGCGCTCTCTGCCACTTTGCTGTAGTGAGCCAGCATGCCGGCATCGTTTGGCTTGTTGTAGTACGGTGTGATCAGAAGAGCAGCTGAAGCACCCACATCGGCGGCATGTCTGGTCAGCTCAACAGCTTCAGCCGTATTGTTAGAACCCGTTCCAGCAACCACGGGGACCTTGGAACACTCAACAGCAACCTCCACCACCCTCTTGTGTTCCTCGTGGGTGAGGGTGGCGGACTCGCCGGTGGTTCCGCAGGGCACGATCCCGGAGATACCGGTCTCGCCCAGAAGCTCGATGTTCCTCCTCAATCCTTCTTCGTCCAGGTCTCCGTTTTGCTTGAAAGGTGTTATCAGGGCGGGCAGAACGCCTTCAAACATCACTCTCGACCTCTCTTCTCCGGGAGACTCTCTGTTCCAGGATCCGAGTTATGTATCCGGCTATCCGGTTGCGGATAGTCTTGTTCTTGATGTTGGTGAACTCCCCAACCCTGGCCTTGTTCTCGTTGAAGTCCAGGCTAAAGCTTCCCTCGTAGGTCCTCATAAGCTCCTTGGCGAAGTTCTTGATGTAGCTCGGCTTTACGCTTCCCATGGTTGACACTCCAGATAGCGATCAGGACCCTAGTATCTGCCTTTGATTTATATCTTCCTGTCGGCCTTTGCCCTGGCCAGCCGAAGCGCAGTCGCGGCAACGGCCACGGCGTCCTCTCCAAGCAAGCGGATCATGGGTTCCTTGCCTGGGCCACCAAGGTCCCATATGATGTCCGGCATCCCACCCGCCAGCCTGATGGCCCGGTCGGTCCCCCAACTCATGCTTTTTGCCCCCGGCGGTTCATCCCTGCGATCGAAACACGACATCGAGAGGCCGAGCCTGGCTGCATCCTCCAGCGTGCGCTCGCTCCAGCGCAGGTTTACAGCAGCCCTGATTCGCGCATCGTGCTTCAAGGCTGCCAGTATGACGCGGGCTACATGGCGGCTGGCACCGAAACGCGGGCAACCTGCTTGACGAATCCGACTTCCTGCCAGAACCAGCCTGCCTTGCACCGCTGCGACATCATCAGCGCCTGCAGCGCCAGATATGGCCATTCCTATATTGCATCCAACCTCCGGGATCAGCAGTCCGAACGATGGCTCGTCAAGCAGCATATCTATGGCCCTGTTAAGGTTATCAAGCACCGAGAACCTCTCGGAGTTGGATCGCAGGTCTCCGCACTGGTCCACCGGGGCCACTCCCCGTCCAGCATGCCTGCTATACCTCACCGACGCAGCTGCAAAGGACTGGGCCTTCCTGGCAGCCTCCAAAATGGGGTGGCCAAGAGATAGGTAAACGGTCAGGGCTGCTGAGTAGGTACAGCCCACACCGTGATTTCCCCCCCTCATTCGCGGCCCGCAGATTCGTTGGACGCCATCTTCACAGACCAGCAGATCCACCAGGACGTCTCCGTCCAGGTGGCCTCCGGTTATGACGGCAGCCTTGGCCCCCATCTCAAGCAGCGCCAGACCAGCCCTCTTTGCTTCGTCCAGGTTTCTGACCGAAAGCCCCGTCAGCATCTCGGCCTCGAAGATGTTTGGAGTTATCAGGGCAGCGCGGGGCACGAGCTCATCTTTGAGCGCTGTCAGGGCCGAACCACACAGGAGCAAGCCGCCGGCCTCGGCCTCTTTCACGGGATCTATAACCAAAGACAGCTCATGCGACCGCAGGCGGCATGCCAGGGCCGATACGTTCTCAGCGGAGTACAGCATTCCGGCCTTTGCCCAGGAGACATTGAAGTCATCAAGCACAGCATCCAGCTGGGCGATCACCTGCTCCGGTGGCAGGCCGAAAACCTGTCTGACTCCAATTGTGTTCTGGGCGGTGACGGCGGTGATCACCGCTGCGCCATGGACCCCCAGGGCGGAGAACGTCTTCTGATCAGCCGAGATCCCGGCCCCTCCTCCTGAATCATGGCCCCCGATGCAGAGCACTGTTGGAACCCTATCTGCGCCAGAAGTCTGCTCCATGCTCACCTGTCTGGGCTGCCTGCCTCTAAAAACCTGTCTTCCCACTGGCCGTTGCCAGGATTAAGCGGGCTCTCATTTTCCAAGCTTCTTCTCTGCCTCCCTGATCAGCTCCTCAGGCAGGTTATGCTTCTTGGCCAGGGTCAGGGCTTTGTGGTAGAGGCCTGTCTCCATATAGCTGCGAAAAGCCGAAGATGCAGCCTCTTTCTTCATGTCGTCCGGCAGGTCGAACTCCTTGGCTATCTCTGCGGCGTTCTTGAGCAGCCCGAACTGCATGCTCTTCTGAAAAGCCGCCGATGCAGCTTCCCTTATCATCTGAGCGGGCAGGTCGAACTCCCGGGCGTACGCGGCGGCGGCTCGATGCTGCTCGCCCTCCAGCTTTCTCTGAAACGAGCGGGCCGCAACCTCTCTGACAGTCTCGGCGTCCAGGCCGTAGGCCTTGCCCAGATCGGCGGCCAGCGAGTACTCTCCCCTGTCCACAAGCGCCTTAAAGGCGGACCTGACATCGGTCTCCAGGAGATCCATCGGCAGGCTGTACTGCTCCCTGATCTTCGCAGCCTCTTTCAGGTTGCCACGGGCCAGGCTCTCTCGGAACTTGGAAAGCCCCGCATCAAAGGTCTCTGCCATTTAAACCACCAGCAATATAGTGGTCTTTCAGCCCGTATAAAGGTTCAGATGCCTTCATCCAAGTCGCGTATTGAGGCCACAAAGGCATACTGTGTGGTGGTGGGAAGCTTCCGGCGAAGGTCTCGCACCTCCGGCATGTAGATGATGAGAAATCCTCCCCGGTCTCTCTTCAGGTCCAGGATCTTTGATACGGCCTCGCTCTCGACCTCTCCCTGTATGCGGGCAGATCCGCTTCCCAGGTCAGGGGACATCTCTATTAGCATCGGCAGCTTGAGCCGTGGCCAGAGGAAGCGGGGGATGGACTCTGCTATCAGCTCGAGCTCTGGGCGGTCCATGGCATAGAACGTGTTGTCCTTGCCCTTGACCCCAGGCCGGCTGTCCTCAAGCAGCTCGGCCAGTGACCTCCTCTTGGCGGGAAGGTGCTGGTTGAGGTTCTGTATGGTCTTGATCAGGATCTTGTTGTCTATATTGGGCATCTGGATCCACTGTTTCGCCTGGCCGGTCATATAGTTTGCCGGGATTACATCGTATTTTCTGCCCCGATCTCCTCAGCCGTCCTGGTAATGCTGTCAGCAAGTCTCCAAGTCCCGAGCGCAGATTGGGGCGCAGATCGCAATTCTCATTCGGCTGCTTTTCACGCTTTTTCGCTGATAGCATCCCAGTAGCGATCTGGCACGCCTCCAAGCAGTCCTTTTCCGATTCTCAGCGGAGGATAGACGAAGACTCCGTGCTGGTCCAGGTCGAAGTTCAGCCTCAAAAATCGGTTCAGGTACTCCTGGTGCAGAGCCTCGGGATCCATATCGATCTCCTCTGGATGGAAGATCTTCGCCAGGTAGGCAGCGCCTATTAGTCCTTTGCTGGCATCGTTTCTCAGATTTCCGTTGATGATATAGACGTTATCGTTTCGGACCGCAGTCAAGTTTGCGTACTCCGGCCTGCTCTTAAATGCATCCAGAGCCCGTGAGATGCCTGTGATATCATCAGAGTCGTATCCTATTGGCGGGTCAAGGACTATTGTTATAAATACGATATATTCGGGATCGCGATCGATCGCCCATTCGGGATCTACCTCGACCCTGTAAGCCGACATCAAGTAGGCTGGCAGGTCTTCGGCTATGCTTATGCCTCCGGCCAGCGCCACCATCTGGCTGAGAGTATCGATCTTGGCATATGTATAGAGCGATTTATCTCCCTCTTTGGGCAGAGAAGCTATCAGAACCGTGGGCCTGTACGAATGGGAAATGGCCTGGGTGGCTGACTTGATCTCGTTTATCTTGGAGATGTGCCAGCTTATGTACTCCCCTGCCTCCTCTCTTGCCTGCATGATGTAGCCCAGCTTGTGTACGGCATCTGTGAACGATGAATTCTCCGGATCGATCAGGTCTGGGTAGTAGAGGCCGGCAAAGACTACTGGCACGCCCGGGAGGTTCTTCTCTTTTTCGGCGGTATTGTTGGAGAACGTAAGAAGCAGATCCGGATTCAGGCTCAATGCAAGCTCGTAATCGGGATTTTTTGCCGGAGAAAATCCCGGCAAGTTCGTCTTCTTGATCAGCTGAGGAAACTCCATCTCAGATCTGGACATGGCAAGGTCCACGCCTACCACCTTATCCGTCCTGTTGAGGATCATCATCATCTCGGAATTATCCAGGTGTTCGACTATGGCCCTCTCCACAGGGAGGCGGATGGTAACGGCTCTGCCGTTTCCATCCAGTATGGTCAGATTCTCCTGAGTATCTTCGATGATCCTCTCCACCTGATGTATATCTTCATCATCTATCTTGCCATCATAGTTGGCGTCTGCCAGGAGTGTCGGATTCAGAGTTCCTCCTACTATACCCTTCAGATATTCTATATCCTTTTCATCTATGGAACCATTCATATCGGCATTGCCGAAGATGTTCAGGACGCAAGTTTCGGCTGATGATTGTGAGATCGAACAGCTGAGTGCCATCAGCAGTGCAATCTTGATTAAGCGCCTCATTTCAGTCTTCCTCCCCCGGCTGCTGTTATTGGCGGCAGTCCAAACTCAGTGGCTATGCAATTGAATATTTTTTGCTATTTAATGCCAACTGGTTTAATAAGATATTACCACGCCCTAAAATGATCTATTAAATATCTGCAGGGGGGATCGAGAGCATTCTTCGCCAGGATTGCGGCAGAAGCCAGAAGAGATGTCGGAAGTCTTGGTCATCAGACGGCTTCCTTTATACGGCCTCCTTTCCGGTTTGACCCGTTTTTTTGGGGAGATTTCAATTATGCCTGGCGGGATGTTGTGGCCTTTGAAAATAGTGGGCGATCGGAGGGCTGAAGGCCTTTTCGGCATCGATTTCTTTTCAGAGATTTCTTGGGTGTAAGAAGAGCAAATCCAGGGACCTAAACGGCATTATATGTCGTCAAATGTATATTGAACAGCGCTCTTTTGCAGGTTCAGGATGCGCTCTGCTGCCCATCTGACCCGGTCCCGGATCTCGGCCGGGACATATATCCCAAAGCGCCAGGATGCTACTTGAGCTTTCTCAAGAGCTGCGGCCAGAGGAGAGACCTCACGCAGCGGCCTCAGTCCTCCGTTGACCAGAACCGGAAGACGCCCCTCGGAGACCTCCTGCCTGGCCGGGCTGTCCACGATGACGAGGGCCGAGTCCACCCCTGCAGCAGATGCGATCTCCTCGGCAAGCCGGCCGGGGCTGACCTTGCGCATGTCAGGCTCCAGCGCCTCTGGGCCGGCATACACCGCCCTCTTGTAGAGCCTTCTCGACTTGAGGCGGCCTGCCAGTTCCCCCGCCCTGCCACCGGACCGGTCCAGCAGGGACAATAGCTGGTAGTCGTCCATGCGTCTAAGGGACCGTGGCTCGGATATCCCTTCCTCTATGAGCCAGCGAAGGGCTGCGCAGAGCATCCCTTCCGAGATGCGGCAGACGTGATGGAAGTAGACTGTCGGGTGCATCAGGGTTCGGGAGACAAGCAGGGACTCGGCAGCCGCGAGGCCTCCCCGATCAACCATCAGACGCCCGGAATAGACCGACATGCGCTCCATCAGCCTCAGGTGATCGAAGACCCCATAGCCCACTCCTGTGTAATGGGCATCGCGGATAAGGTAATCCATGCGATCGGCGTCTATCTCGCCGCTGATTATAGGGCCGAGCCGGCCCTGGCCATGTATGAGCTCCTGAACCTGGCCAGGAAAAAATCCATGTTCGTGAAGCCTGTCTCTGATCTCCCCTTCCTGAAGCAGGCTGAAGACCGTCTCATGAGCCTGGCGCAGATACGACGATAGAGCCACTTCGCTGGCATGTGAGAACGGCCCGTGCCCTATGTCGTGCAGGAGCGCCGCCGCCCCCACAAGCAAGCGCTCGTCCTCCGCCAGTTCCAGGCGGTCAGCCAGGCCGACTGCAAGGTGATAGGTGCCAAGGCTGTGCTCAAAGCGGGAATGGCACGCCCCGGGATAGACCAGGCTGGCGAGTCCCAGCTGCCTGATCCATCGCAGGCGCTGCACCTGAGGCGTATCAAGGAGCGACTTGGCCAGTTCATCCATCTTGATGTAGCCGTGGATGGGGTCTCGGATCTCAAAAGCACTATCTGACATCTCCGGTCTGTCTCCCTGGCAGGCATAATATGCACATTTTCATATAAATATTTTTCATTAATATGGTCCGGACAGGCATGAAGAAGCCTTTGAAGCTTGAGGATCACGGTTGCGATATCAGGCAGCCTGACAGTGGCTGCAGGTCGGGAGCTTTGCTCCGATACTCCTTGTCCATCTACGATTGGCCACGCTTGGCAGAATTGACGAAAAAAGCAAAAAGAGAACATGAGCCCCGAGAGATCGGGGCTTTAGTACTCGCCGATGTCGTCGGTCTTTTCTTTCTGCGTGACCGTGTCCAGCTTGCAGACGTCCTGGCAGACGATGGTGTCCTGCTCCTGGAACTTGGTGTAGGGGTTCTCGGGGATGGTGACGTCCAGGCCCATGCCCTGGGCCATCAGCTCGACCACATCTAAGATCTTGATCGGTGACTTGATCAGGTTGCGCCCATCCATCAGGTTCCTTCGGCAGAACGGGCAGGTGCTGGCCACTATATCCGAGGCCGAGCCCTCCACATCCCTGACCCTGTTGGCAGCGCAGTCGTTGGCCAGGTCGGGAATGCCGGCTTTCACGCCGCCTCCGGCACCGCAGCATCTCTGCAGCTCGCGAGATCGGGCCATATCGGAGAACTGGATTCCCGGTATGGACTGAACTACGTCCCTTGGAGCCTCGAACGCCCAGTCGCGGCCGTTGACATGCATCAGGTGCCGGCCGTTGTGGCAGGGGTCGTGGTAGGTGACCTTGTAGTTGATATTTCTGCGGTATTGCACGTCTCCGTTTCTGATCTTCTCCCTCAGGAAGACCGAGAGTGGCATGTTCTTGTAGGGAATATATCCCTCATACCAGCGCGGCCAGTCAATGGTGGCAGCCCTCAGGCATCCGGCACAGGCGTACAGGACCTTCTCTGCTCCACGGTCTTTCAAGGCGTCGATGTTATGAACCGCATGCTCCTTCATGAGGGGCCTCTGCCCGGTCCTTATCATGGCCGAGGCGCAGCACCACTCGTCCTTGCCCAGCATGCAGAAGTCGGTATTAAGGGCATTGAGCACCCTTACCGTGGCCACTCCCAGTGCCTGCTGTCGGTAGGCGGCGGTGCACCCGGCGAAGTAGGCTATCTTGCCAGACTCGTCCACCTTTGCGTCCTTGGGAACCCAGCAGAGCCGATCCTCCTGCTTTGCCATGTATGGATTTCTGTCGGCCGCTACCAGCTTCGGGAACATGTTCTGCTTGCCGTAAGGTCCATTCCCGCGGGCGACCAGGTTTGGCCGGATGGCCTCCCACAGCTCCACGGTAAGGATGGCAGATTCGCAGACGGTGCCGCAGACGCCACAGGTGGTGCAATAATAGCTGTCCTCTGTGTAGCGGGTCATCTCGTCCTCGTTCAGGGGCTTGGGACCGAAGAGCTTGGCACGCAGGCCGTACTGGCTGTCCAAAAGCTCTCTGAACTTGGCGATCTTGTACATTGGGGTGATCTCAGGGCGGTCCGGCCGGGCTGCATAGGTCGGACACCAGTTCATGCACTCCTTGCACCTGGTGCATCCGTTGAGCTCCAGGAGCTGAGTGCCCATCAGAAATCCGGATATGAGAGGCTTGCTGTTTTCAGCCAATTTACTCGCCTCCTCGGTTGGCCAGAATGGTCATGGGAGCCGCTACCACGTGGATGTATCTGGTCCAGGGAAGGATGAATGCGAAGAGGGCCAGGGCCAGGACCGTATGGATCAGGGCAAAGTGGGGCGCATAGATTGTATTTGAGAAGACATCTCCCACCAGGAAAGCGTTGCCTCTCATCCACTCGGCATAAAACCCTGTGATCGTGATCAGGAAGACCCCTCCAACCAGTACCACGTCATAAGCAGTTGTGGCGTCCCTTACTTCCTTGAGCAAAATCCTGCGGAGAACAGAGATTGTTGTGCCTATCAGAAGCAGGTAGCCAAATAGATCGAACGGAAGGGCCATGGACTCCTTCACGATCTCCGCCTGGTGAGCCAGGCCTAAGAAGCTCATGAAGGGCTGCTCGAGTATGTCCATCATCAGGCCGAGGCCGGAGAGGGCAGCCAGAGCAGCAAAGCCGTAGAAGATAGTCATATGCATAACCCATCTCACAGGGCTTCGCCGCAGAGTCCTCCTCAACAAAAAGACATCCAGTACCAGTGTTCTTATAAATACCCAAATCCCATCCTTGAAAGCCTCGTGAATCCATGTAGCTATGAACAGCCAGAAACTGTTTGCCAGAGGCGCAGTATACCCGGTAGACCCTAGACCCCATTTCTTGAAGTTGAAATAGAGGCCGTAGAGCCATATGCCCAGGACCACGACTGTCAGAGCTATCACGATGGAAAAGGTGAGGCCCAATGTGTAAAACGCCATCTAGTTTCCTCCTCCTAAGCCAGATCAATATTATATGTCGACTAGGCAATCTCCGCGAAATAGTTAGCGGAGAACTAATACTTAAACATTGCCACCCATTGGGAAAATTTAATTTTAACTAAAAAATATGACCTGTCCTGGAGTTTTTGAGGTGTGCACGAGGAAGGTCCATCCGCTTGTGAGACACCGATGGCATATCACCTCCCATGTTTGTGGCCTGTGGGAGGCAAGGCATATCCTGAGGCGTTCATGAGAGCTATGCGGCCGGAAACGGAGGAATGAATACTCGGAAATTTTTTGGGCTTTCTGCAGGACGCAATGATCTGGATCCAGAAAATTGAGGTTCTTCCTCCAAAAGCTGGATTGATGAGATAGATCCTCCCAGAAAAGCTCCGAAAAAAAATGGCATCCTGAGGATGTCAGCAAGGAGATCCGCATCCTACACGGCTTAATTCTGCGACAGATATAGTTGCAGGCCTATAAATAAATCACAACGACACAACTCGACACAACTACCCGGGAAAAAAGATGTCACATGGGGCAGTCTCCTTGGTCATTCAGCCCCATGCTATGCAGTTTCTGCCCTTATCACTTCCTGACCCTGATCTTTCTCTCTATGTTTGTTGGGTCGAAGCTGACGTCAGCGGGCCGCAGCGGTCCGG
>MVQI01000050.1 GCA_002067795.1 Methanosaeta sp. PtaB.Bin039 | reverse complement strand
CCTATACATCTCAGATGTGCTCTGGCTGTGGAACCATTGTAAAGAAGGATCTCTCCCAGAGATTTCATCGTTGCCCTACATGCGGATTGACTCTGGATAGAGATCTCAACGCTGCTAAGAACATCCTTCGACTGGGATTACAGTCCTTGGTTGGGATACAACCTAGATGCCCCCGACTTCAGTCGGGGGAGTAGTCACCTTTCACGCAAAGCTATTTCTCCATCTTATCGAGATTGGGCAGATATATGCTGGAAGATCTCTCTATCCTCGTGACCGGCGGCACAGGCTTCATAGGGTCGCACCTTGTCGACGCCCTGGTGGAGAAGAACCGGGTGCGTGTCCTCGACAACTTCAGCAGCAGCAGCCCGGAGATCTTATCTCATCTGAAGGGGCACCCAAATTTCACGATCATGGAGGGCGACCTGATGGACCCGGTGACCGCCTATGAGGCGGCTTCGGATCAGGACATGGTGTTTCACCTTGCTGCCAATCCGTCGGTCAGTGCAGGGGCTACCGATACCCGCGTCCACCTGGAGCAAAATGCCCTGGCCACCTTCAACGTCCTGGAGGCAATGCGGCGACAGGATGTGAACAGGATCGCGTTTACCTCCACATCCACGGTGTACGGCGAAGCCGATGTCCTGCCCACGCCGGAGGACTACGGTCCGCTAAAGCCCATATCGCTTTACGGGGCTTCCAAGCTGGCGTGCGAGGCCATGATATCCTCCTACTGCCATACGTTCGATATGCAGTCCTGGATCTTCCGTTTCGCCAACATAGTCGGGGAAAGGGGCAGCCACGGCGTGATCGTGGACTTCGTGCAAAAGCTGGATGCAGATCCGGCCGAGCTGGTCATATTGGGAGACGGCCGCCAGCGCAAGTCCTACCTGGAGGTGAAGGACTGCGTGCAGGCAATGCTGTACGTGGTGGAAAACGCCAGGGATGAGGTGAACATATTCAATATCGGCTCCACCGACTCGGTGAGCGTGCGGGAGATCGCCGATATCGTTGTGGCGGCGATGGGCCTGTCTGATGTGAAGTATCGCTTCGCAGGCGGCGTGGACGGCAGGGGCTGGAAAGGCGACGTCAGATCGATGAGCCTGGATCTGCAGGCTATCCTGGCACTTGGCTGGCAGCCGCGCCACGACTCCGCCGGGTCCATCCAGATAGCCGCAGAGGCGATCCTCAAGGGGCGTAAGAGGAGGAGACGCAGGCGGTCGCGGCCTGCGTCTGCCTGAACGGGGAAGCCCAAGGGGCATCCCGTGACCGTCAGATTTCGAATATTGCCCAGGTCCATCTTCAGCGGCGGTCTTGGGCCAGCAGTTGCGGGGGAACTCATCTGATGTTGCTTACCGAATGGTCAGACCACCAGTCGCCGTCAAGGAGGGTGGCGTTGTAGCCTGCCAGGCGGAGGGCGTAATAGAGTGTGGCAGCTTCCGGCATGCCGTAAACCAGTACCGTCTTGTCCTTCTCCAGACCGCGTCCGAAGAACAGCTCTTTCAGCTCGGCTGGGGATCTGAGCATTCCATCGTCGAGGATCTTCTCTGCCGGTATCTGGATAGCTCTTGGCAGGTGGGCTCTCCCGAAGTCCGCAAAGCTCGACCTGGCGTCGATGGCCAAAAGTCCGGTCTCGCCTATCATGCTGGCAGTGGCGCTCAGGTGAGGATTTGGGATCGGTACATAACCGGATGGCTGCCACTCTTCAACTGCGGTTGTCACCGGCATGCCGGCGTCCTTCCAGGCCTGCCATCCACCGTCCAATCTGCTGACATGCTGGCTGCCCAGGTACTGCAGGGCCCAAAATAAGTATGAGGCGTCGTCTCCATGTCCGTAGACCACAACAGGCTGGTCGGTGCTGATCCCAGCGTCTCGCAGGGCCTGGACCAGGGCTGTCTGATTGAGACGTCCGCCGCTTCTTACGCTCTGCCAGTAGATGTTGCAGGCGCCAGCAGCGTGGCCGGAGGCAAAGTCCTGGGCCGAGCGGGCATCTATCAGCCTGCCGCTGGCGTTGGCCGGATCGGTCAGAAGCCAGTGCAGATCGTAATCGGGGGCGCTCCTCTGGTCGCCCTGAACAGTGATCTTCTGATTGGATATGGCTCCTTGCGTGCCGGACATTTTCTGCATCTCGCTCTGGCTCTGTGCCTCCTTCTGGCGCATCCAGCCGTCCAGGTTTGTCCAGTCAGGGCAGGTCGGGCAAAACGAGCCGTCCTCGGTGCCGGCCTGAATGGCTGGCAGCAGGAAAGCCGCCATCGCCGCCAGAAGGAGCAGCCTTATGCCGGCGCAGATCAATCCATCTCCAATCCGTTTGTGCTTCATCAGATCTCTTCCACCTCGGCCATCTATTGCCCGCTCGATGATCCCTTCGGCCAAAAACCGGCCGATAGGTTGGATACCTCCAGGCTCTCGAGGACTTGATGGCCTTGTATCTGTGTCAAGAGAATAGCAAAGCCCACCCCCGCGGGCTACTATCTCTTGTCCAAACTGCTCTTATGCATCCCCTGATGGTCTTTGGGCTTATATCAGCCTTGCGGGGGGGGCAAGGGTTATATACAGCATCTAAGTACTTTGAAGTACAAATATAAACACCAATGATCTATTATTTACAATGAGGTCAGAGGCCAAAACAGACTTGCAGGAGGATTATCGTGATCGGCAAATCAATCAGAATCGAGAGGATATTCAATCGCCAGACAGGGAGGGCGGTCATAGTTCCCATGGACCATGGAGTTACGGTGGGCCCAATCAGGGGCATTGCGGATATCCGCAGCACTGCAGATAAAGTGGCATCCGCCGGTGCTGATGCGGCTGTGGTGCATAAGGGCGCCGCCGCCTTCGGTCACCGGGGCTACGGGCCGGATCTTGGCCTGATACTTCACCTTTCAGCCTCAACCGCTCTTGGTCCCGATCCCAACAACAAGGTCCTGGTGGCCACGGTTGAGGAGGCGCTGAAGCTTGGTGCGGATGGCGTCAGCATACAGGTGAACGTGGGGGCAAAGGACGAGGGGCATATGCTCTCCACTCTCGGCGCCGTCTCCCGCAGCTGTCAGGAGTGGGGCATGCCTCTGCTGGCGATGATGTATCCCCGGGGCAGGAAGATCAAGGATGAGTATGCAGAGGAGTACGTGGCTCACGCTGCCAGGGTTGGGGCAGAGCTTGGTGCGGATGTGATCAAGACATCATATACCGGCAGCTACGATAGCTTTGTCCGGGTAGTGGAAGGCTGCCCGGCGCCGGTTGTGATCGCCGGAGGGCCTCGGTGCGAGTCGGATCAGGAGCTGCTGCAGATGGTCCGAGACGCGGTTGACGCCGGGGGCAGCGGCGTGGCCATAGGCCGCAACATATTCCAGCATGAAGACCCCGGCCTGATGACCCGCCGAATCTGCGCCGTTGTGCACCAGGATCTGACGGCTGCGGAAGCCATGCAGATCTCACAAGGCGGCTCCTGACCTGCAGGCGGATTGGCGTTGGCTAAAAGGGACGGCATCAGTATTAAGAACAAAAAGGGCTCTTGCTGGTGAGCGATGAGACCGGTCTTTATGCTCCTGGCCCTATTCCTGCTGGTCCTGCCTGCAATTGCTGCGCCTTTCTCTGCCAGCCTGGTGCAGGGCGAACTGGAACAGGGGCGACAAAATACACTTCTGGTGGAGGTCTCATACCAGCCGGACAACGGATCTGGCCTTGATGGGGTGCTGGCCGGCCTGCGCAAGACAGATCTCGATCGTGGGGATAGATGGGCGGATAAGAGCGGTCAATACGCCCTCTTTCTTGTGGGGGAGCTCTCCAGCGGCGATGAGAGGCTGACCATAATATCAGCTCCCCAGCCATTCGGCACCATACGTCCCATGAACAGCTCCCGGGCAGGGTTCGATGTCCGGGTGGAGGAGGGGGCAGGAGTAGGACTGTATCCGCTACAGCTGCACCTGCAGGGAAAACGACTGGCCAAAGTTACAACAGAAGGCGGAGAACCTCAGGTATATCTCAGCTACGAGAACATCTCTCAGATAATCTCGCTGGAGGCCTCGGTTGTGCTGGGGCCGCGGATAGAGGCAGAGGGATCAAGTTCGGCCAGGCCAGGAGGCCAGATGGAGGTTGTGATGGTCAACCGGGGCGATCGGGTCGCTTCGGGGGTCACCGCATCCATTGATACCCAGCCCCAGTTTCGCCGGACCTCTGCCGATCTGGGAGATATCGATCCTGGCAGGTCGGAGAGATTTCAGTTTACTGCACCAAAGGTAGCCGGTGATTATCCGCTGGCCATCCGGGTGTCTTACATATTTGGCGAATCGGAGAGGAGCCAGGATCTGGCCGTAATCGCCCAGGTGCGAGAGGGCGACTCGTGGGAGTACCTGGTACCCCTGGCTGTAGCGGCGGCGTCATTCCTGGTCATTCTGGGCGGGGCCAGGATGCTCTCGCGGGGCAGGGGATTTCGCCGCCGGCGCTGGTAGCTCCTGATCACAAGTGCTGTATCAGCCCTCATCTCTACGAAGCGGTCAGCCTCTCAAAGCTTCTCTGGGCATCCTCCAGGATCTCAGCCTCGCCAGGAACGATGCCGTTCTCCATGAGGACCCTTCCGTTGCAGATGGTGGTGTCCACCCCGCCGGCCATGCTGTAGACCAGGTGGGAGAGGTGGTTGCTCTCAGGCGAAAACCAAGGGCGTGAGAGGTCGATAAGTGCCAGGTCTGCCAGAGAGCCTGGGGCAAGGCCAATGTCCAGGCCGAATGCCCGGTAGCTGTTCTGCGTGGCCATCTTCCAAACCTGGGCAGCTGGCAGTATGGTTGGGCCACGGTTGCCTTTCTGGACCAGGGCTGCCATCTTCATCTCGGAGAATATGCTCATGTTGTTGTTGCTGGAGACGCCATCGGTTCCAAGGCAGACGTTGGCTCCGGCATCCAGCAGTCTGTCTACAGGCGAGATGCCGGAGGCCAGCTTCAGGTTGCTGGTGGGGCAATGGATCACGTTCACCTGCAGCTCGGCGAGGGTTCGGATATCACTTGGGGTGAGCCAGACGCAGTGGGCGGCGGCTGTGCGGGGGCCCAGCAGGCCCAGGGCATCCAGGTACTCTACCGGGGTCATATGGCTCTGGTTCACGAAGCTGTCCACCTCATCCCGGGTCTCGGAGAGGTGGATGTGCAAAGCGGCCTGATATCGCTGGGCCAGTTCTTTGGCCCTGAGCAGCGTCTCCTCAGAGCATGTATAGACAGCGTGAGGGCCCACCGCCGGCCTGATCAGTGGATCGTCCTTCCAGCGGCGCAGGAATGGCTCGACTTCGGCCAGCAGCTCAGGGCGCATATCGAAGAGCACTCCGGAGAGCACCCCTCTGATCCCCATCTCCCGCGTTGCCCTGGCAGTCTCATCCATGAAGTAGTACATGTCGTTGTAGCAGGTGATCCCGAAGCGTATCAGTTCCAGACACCCCAGGCGAACACCAGCCCTGATATCAGATGCAGTCAGTTTCGCCTCGATCGGCCAGATCTTCTCCTGCAGCCAGGGCATAAGCTCCATATCATCTGCATAGCCCCGCAGAAGGGTCATGGCCAGGTGGGTGTGCCCGTTGACCAGTCCTGGGATGGCCAGCTTTCCAGTCGCATCGATGATAAGGTCGTTGCGTTCAGGGGCTTGCAGTTCCCGGCCCACTGCCGATATTTTATGGTCGATGATCTGTATGTCCAGTCCTTTCTTCAGCTCTCCGTTCTGCAGGATAGATGCGCCCTTGATCAGCATGATCCGGACTTTAGAAAGCAGATTGGTATAAAGATTCTCAAAGGAGGAGCAAGATAACAGTCAAAAGGCATCGATTAGCGAGTTTTTCCCGTGCATGCTATCGAAAATAGCCCTCTGAAAGGGCATCTGGAAATCCGGGAAGGCTCCGGGTCCCTTCTCAGCAGGACCCGGCCAGCCCGGCCTTCCGGGCTTCTTTGGAAAAGGAGGTTCCTCTTGTCTTCTGGAGAGTGCCTTGACGCGGTTTTTGCGGGAATATCGGAGAGGGCGCTTACTGGGCAGCAAAGACCCTGACCGTGCCGAGCGGATTGTCCCGACGGTCCACGACCAGGACATGCTCTCCATCCTCTATCCCCGGATCGGATCTGACGACCAGCCGGTGGAAGATCCGGCCCCCTCTGGCAACGAAGGGAATCGCTTCGTCCGATATCGTTATTCGCTTCTGCGGCAATTCGGAAATGCCCTTTTCTTCGGTCAGATATATCACCTCCTTCGTTTACTTTATAGTATATACGTCACATCAAGTATTAAGTTCTTTTGATATAATCACACATAAAGCCCTGGCGTCGGATCTCTCGGGCTTTCTGCCTGACATGGACGCCGGCCAAAAGCGGGACGGATCACAGATCGGCTCTGGCTGGTTTCTGGCTGATATGGCCAAAGCTCCATGGGTGTAAGCGGCAGGCTTAATAGGTGGTAATGGATCAGGTTGACCTGAGCTGAGGTAGCCAAGTGGCCTACGGCGCTGGTCTTGAGAACCAGTGGTGCACCGCACCTCGTGAGTTCAAATCTCACCCTCAGCGTATATTTTTGCAGGCAATTGCAAAAGATGCATTTTCATGTCTGCGATTGACGAACCGCGAATCCGGTATGTTGGAGAATACTTTTAGGCAGTCAGGGAACTCTTTGAAAACATGATGGTACGAAATGCAATGTGAAATCAGACGAGACCTTCGAGGGGGATGTGCGTATCTATTGTGCCTGCTTGCATCACTGAGATATACTGACCAACCATAGGCCAATAGTCATGTAACATGTGGTTACATATATCACTCGAGCACATTTCAATGCGCTAATCGCATTTTGGATGTCGGCGATATGATATGGATGCTCGATATATGCTATGCACGTCGGCAATAGGTGATATCTTATGAGAACACTATTGATATTATTGGCATCACTCCTCGCCTCATTGGGAATGTCCCAAAGCGAGCCAAATTATATCAACATGGATATAAGGAATTATCAAGAACTTCGAGATGCCTGTGGCGAAATCATTACCAGCATCAACGGCATAGATTTCGATTATCTCCCTGCCCAAAACGTCTCGCTTCAACGTGTCATAGACGATGCCGAAGATGGCGGCATAGTCCATTTACCGTTGGGACATTATGATCTAAATGTACCTATAAAAATTGCTAAGAACCTTACGCTCATTGGAGATGCGATAGTTGTCCTTGATGCAAAGCGACGCTCCAATATACTTGAAATTG
>MVQI01000049.1 GCA_002067795.1 Methanosaeta sp. PtaB.Bin039 | reverse complement strand
CGAGATAAATATCTCAGATGCTATGCAGATACTCGCAAAAGCCGGATATACAATCCAGAGAGAGAAAAGAGGAGGGTAGACCGCTATATCCTCCTTTTCGGAATGCTTTCATGGTAAAAATCTCTACTCTTCGCTTCTCTTCATTTCGCGCGCAAGCTTCTTTTCGTCAGGTCTCTTTCCTGCTTTAATCCCGCTTCCCAGCTCCATTTTTTTCCGACCAGCAGCCATCTGATCTCCACCGCCACTATCAACCCATTGGCATCTTTCTGCCGTGCGCCACACACCGCACTATCAGCAATAAATTAAAGTCGTCAGAGCGCTTATCCAACTCGGGGATATCATGAAGATACATATCTTGATCTCAGCCCTCCTGCTGGGACTCCTCGCCATGACAATGGCCGGGGCAGCCGAGGGGATCGAGGCCACCACCGCCATCAAACTGCCGGTGGATTCGATAACCATTTACCCTGACGGGCTGGTATTCGTACGCCGCCTGGGGAGCATGAACGTGACTGTGGGGGATCACGAGTTCGTGATGAACGTGCCTGAAGATGCAAGCCAGGACTCTGTACTCTTCCTGGTAAGCAACTCGTCGATCGTACGCACGGTCTATGAGAGCATGCCTATCTATACGGTGAAGGTGCTCTCTGAGGGCAACCAGGACTTCCTGCTCAGCTACCTGATGAATGGCGCAGGTACGTGGGTGCCCAACTACTTCATCCACCTAATGAACGGATCAGGAGTGGTGACATCAAACGCAATAATCAGCGCAAGCCTGGGCGAGGACCTGAAGAACATAAGGATCAAGCTGGTTGCTGGCCCAACCCAGCGGATCTTGGAGCGCTACGCCGATTACGAGGCTGAGGCAGCCGCGGCTCCGGCAGCCGCTCCCAAGGAGATGGCCCCATCATATTTGCCGCCTGTATCCGGGATCTCAACAGGGGAGATGGAGACCTTATTCGTCTTCGAGCTTGAGAACCGGACCGACCTTGCCGCCGAGAAGGTGGTGGGCCTGCCACTCTTCGAGGACATGGTGCCAATGAGGCGTCTTTACACATGGGACGCATCTTTGAGCCAGGAGGGGCCTGTGCGTGAGGAGATCGTTGCCAATAACACCGCAAACCATCCATGGCCAGCAGGCAAAGCCCAGCTGCTACGGTCAGGGGAGTATCTGACATCTGTCCAGATGCCTTATACGCCGAAGGGGTCCAACGCTTCTATCGTCATCGGGGCATCCTCAGACCTGAAAGTTTCCAGCAGGCTGAAGGACTACAACATCAGCGAGGAGATCCTGGCCCTCCGGTCCGGCGAGAACCTGACCCACCCTGTCAAGAAGACCACGGAGAACTGGACCTATCAGCTGGAGATCGAGTCGACCGTTGACCGCCCGGTCGCTGTTGAGGTGACCGATACCAAGCCCAGAGAAGCGGAGATCCTGGTGGTGGACCCTGCGCCCACAGAGAGCACTGCCACCAGCCTGAAGTGGGAGGTCACCGTGCTGCCTCGGCAGAAGCTGCAGATACTCTACTCCTATCGGATGGTCCGAACTGAGACCCTGATCGATTGATCAGTAGCAGGCGGCTCGAGATTCGGGCGCTCCGAATCAGCCGCCTTATACATTTGTTTCATATGTTTCGGGCATGGAAAAAGAGCATTTGAGGGCCGTTTTCAGGGCCGAAGCGGAAGATATTTCGGCCCTGATCCAGGCCTCCCTCGACCGGGCTTGCGGATTTGGGGCTTTGGCAAGAAGCGTCTCTTCGTCCCGTTTTCCCTTTGATCAAGCCCCTGACGATATTATCGAGAGATCGGGCTGCGGCCCGAGGGATATTTTTGCCTGCCATCTCACATCGACGACATCCGCCAGCAGCGGCAATCAGTCGATCTTAACGCGCTTTGTATTCACAACCACCAGCTTGGGCAGCTGGACCTCCAGTACGCCGTTTTGGCTCTTCGCCCTGGCCTCCTCAGGCTTGACCTCAGCCGGGAGCTTTATCTCCCTCTTGAGAATGCCTGGCCGCTCCCGTCTGATATATCTACCCTCCTGCTCGATTCCCTTTGCGGTCACGGTCAGGAGATCTTCGGTCAGCTGCAGGTCGATGTCGCTCTTCTCCACCCCCGGCAGGTTTATCAGCACCAGCAGGTCTTCAGGACGGTCCACAACGTCCACCTGCACGTCGTGACAGCCACCTTCAAGGTCAACATCGTCGCCCAGGAGCTTCGTAACCATCTCCCTGGCCCGGCTCGACCTCTTCATGGCCTCTATCACAGCTTTGCCGACCATCCTCTCAGCAGCCTCTTCCACTTTGATCTCGGTTCGGTCCATTGATCTCACCAGATCCCCCTTCGTCCGGCCATCGATATCAATCCTCTTCCCGGACCCTTGACGCAGACCGGCCGGGGCCTGGCAGGTTCTGGCCGTATCCCGGGCGCACAGCCATATCCCCGTCGAAGACGACCTCTCCCCTCACCATCGTCAATCTGGGAAATATCGCGGTCCTTCCCTGATAAGGGGTCCAGTCCGCCCGGCTGTGCAGGCGGTAAGCGAGCACCTCCGACCTGGCCCGGGTGTCCACTAAAACGAGATCTGCATCCTTGCCGACTGCTATCTCCCCTTTCCCCTTCAGGCCCAGGATGCGGGCTGGAGCTGTAGAAAGGGCGTCAACCGCCCGGTCCAGCGGTATTCGGTTGGCCCTCACCGCGTCCAGCATCAGTGGCAGCATGGTCTCCACCCCCGGCAGTCCAGATGGGGCCTCCCATATCTCCTGCCTCTTCTCTTCAGGCAGGTGAGGGGCGTGGTCTGACGCCATTGCCTCTATATCGCCACGGCGCAGTCCGTCCCACAGAGCCTGGTTGTCGGAGCTGGAGCGCAGGGGCGGATTCACCTTCAGGAACGTCCCTTGCTTGCGGTAATCCCGGCGGTTGAGCAGGAGGTGGTGCGGGGCTACCTCGGCGGTGACTGCCCGGCCGGCTTTCTTTGCCCTTCTGATCAATTCAAGCCCGCCTGACGTGGATAGGTGGCATATGTGAACCCTTTTTTGGGTAAGGGATAGGGCCTGCGCTATGGCGGCCTCCTCCGCCTGAGGCGGGCGGGACCGGGAGTGGACATCAGGGTCTTGTTGACCTCTCATGCCCTCCTCGCACCGGCGGATCGTCCATCCGTCCTCGGCGTGGATGGTAGGAAGGCCGTCTGCGTCCTCCACCTGGAAAAGCAAGTCCCTCAGCCGCTCCTCCCCCATCTCGTACGTGAATATCTCCCCGATAGCCGCTGCCCCCTCCCCAAGCAGCTCCTGCACATTTCCGGGACCGCCGTTCAGACAAAAGTCAACTATGGAGTGGCGGCGCGCAGTGATCAGCTTGTCGCGGTAGGCAGAGGCGTCGTTGACTGCCGGCAAGGTGTTGGGCTGGTCAACAACTGTCGTCACACCCCCGGCAGCAGCGGCAAGCGAGCCGGTCTCCCAGTCCTCCTTATGGGTCTGTCCGGGGTCCCGGAAATGCACATGTATGTCCACCGCTCCTGGCAGAACCAGTAGCCCAGCGACGTCCAGATGGTCGTCTGCCACATGTGGTCCGCCCAGAGCTGCTATGCGGCCGTCTTTGATCCAGATGTCCATGACCTGGACCCGCTTACCCATAAAGACCCGCCCGCCCCGGATCTGCAGGTCCATGCGCTCAGAGCTTATAGCCAAACCTCCTAAGCAGCGAACGCCGCTCTGCCACGTCCTTCTCCGACTCGACGCCTTTGGGTGAAGAGCCGTCCACAACTCCAAGTATTCCCCTGCCCAGCGCGGTGGCTGCCACGATCACCTCCACCGGATTGGCGGTTGCGCAAAATATGCCGCAGACCTCCGGGACGGCCTTTATTGCATTGAGAACGTTTATCGGAAAGGCGCCTCTCATCAGGACCACGAATGTGTGGCCGCAGCCTAAAGAAAGCGAGTTCTTCATAGCCGCCTCGATGAGCTCTGCGTCGTTTCCCTCAAGCCGCACCAGACATGGCCCGCTGGCTTCCGAGAAGGCCAGGCCAAATTGGGCGGCAGGGGCGGTCCCGGTCATTGCCTCGTAGAGGTCCTCTGCCGACTTGATGAAATGGCTCTGACCCACGATCAGGTTTGCACCTTCTGGTATCTCCATCTTGACTGCACTGATATCCATGATGTCGCCCTCGTTTCTTGAAAAGATCCTGTTATCCGATAAAAAAGGGTGTTTCCTGGCCACTTATAGTTTGGGCCAGAGCATTTCCGATCTGCCCCCGCAAGAGCGGCCGGCATCCCTGGAGTACCTTTTTTGACACCCCCACCTCAAGAGCCCAATTGACAGGATTCAAAGATATGCCGTGCCCTCACCTGCATATTCTCGAGCACCTCCTGCCGGCAGCGCCCGACAGAGAGTATTGAGACCACCGGCTGGCCTTTGTGAATGGTCGTCCCGACAGATGGAAGATCGGTGAGATCTTCTTCCTCCAGCTCCCTTTCCACGATAATGTCGCGAGCGGCGTACAGTATGCCCCGTCCCGCAGTCATGGCAGGCTTTGTGGCCTTTGGGAGCACTCCTTGGAAGGCCTCCATATGGGCGGTGAACAGATTGGCTCCTGTCGACAGCTCGACCGTGTCGAGGCTTCCTTGAAAGCGTGGATTTACCTCCAACACGACAGGACCCTGCGGCCCCAGCACGAAGTCGACTCCATTTGATCCCATCAGACCCAGCTCGCCCACTATCTCCTCAGCCAGAGCAGCGAGCTGGAGGTGACGTCCCGCCGACATATGGGGCGAGAGGGGGGTTACATTTCCGCAGTACCGAAAACCGGAGGCACCAAGCCAGGGCAGGCCGATCAGCTGTTCGTTTACGGCCATGGTCACCGCAGATTTGCCATCCGAGATCACAGAGGCGCTTGCCGAGACGCCGGGCACGAACTCCTGACCGATGCATCCGTCAGGAATTGGGCCACCACCGCACTTGAAGCATCCCACGCCACCAGCACCCCTGATCGGTTTGACAACAACGCTCTTTGCTGAGGGACGCTCGTCTGCGGTCCAGGTGGGTACTGCCGGAAATCCTCGCGACTTCAGCCATTTGTAGAGCCATAACTTGTCGGATACCCTGGAGAACAGATGAGGCGGATTGTTCAACACGGGGAAGCAGGAGAGAGAGAACTCCTCCATTCCAGGGCCAAGAACCACCGCATCTGGCTGGACCGCGGCAGCGAGGTCATCCAGACCAGAAGGCCCCAGATCCACCCTGGCCGATCCGTCGGCCTGGACGGTGCAGCCAAGCATTATCACCTGACTTGCTATCCGATAGAGGTCACGATCTCCGTAGCATTCAGCTGCAATCACCTGGTGTCCGGCCCGGCTGGCAGATGCAGCCAGAGCGCGGACGCTCTGTCCAACCAGGAGCAGCTTCAGGGACCACCACCGCCAGACGACCCATCGCCATGCTGGAGGACAAGTTTGCCCCGGGCTGTTGGAACCACCCTTATCTGACCCGGGAAACGCGACTCAAATCCCTCCTCCAGCTCCGCCCCATTCCACAGGCGGTCGAGAAATATTGCCAGTGCAGCCACTTCGGAATGCGGCTGGTTGCCGACAGCCACGTTCCAATCTGCCAGCCCGTAAAGCTGCGAGGGGACTTTTTCGGCGCCCACAACAACCATGACCTGCGGCGATCGGCGGACCTCATCCAGCACATCGCCCAGCCGAGATCCGTACATGGTGAGATGGACGACCCGCCCCCCTGCCTCCCGGAAATCGCGTACCTCATCTTTCCAGCGGACGCTTTCAACGACCCGGAAGTCGCCGCCCCAGCGGTCGGCCACGTCATCGAGGCTGGCCTTCACTGCAGGATCTCTGCCAACCAGCAGCATCTCCTCTGCCCCAAAGGCCCTTGATACAAGGCCTATGTGGGTTGTGATGCGCTTGTCCCGCTCTGGCCGATGGCCGAGCCGCAGAACTACCACTCGCATGGGCTGAAGGGGAGAATGGGAGGATATTTATCTCCTTTCCCCCCCGACTCGGGCCTCCATCGGCTGCATCCGGTAACTTCAAGGTCCGGGCCAGTGAGGGACCATATCAAAATCGATAAATCTTATGGATCCAATCACCGTTCAATGAAGAAGTGCGATAGATGCCAGGGAGAAGGCTACCTGGTTGTGGGACAGCGGCCTTGTCCCAACTGCGAGGGCACCGGCAAGAGCGAGTCGATCAGCCTGGGAGAGTCCAGAGCCAGCGACATCGACGACCTGCTTTCCAGGGGATCGGCCCAGTGCTCTGTATGCAAAGGGACTGGCAACCTGCCTGTGACTGAGGCCTGCCAGGCATGCGCAGGTTTGGGCAGGGAGTATCTGTGCCTGGTATGCGGCGCCAGGCTCACCGCTAAGGCCGAATTATGCGAACATTGCTCCCAGGCCCCACTGGTTTACGTCCTGGATCCGGCCTGCGACACAGGCGACCTCGTGGTGGGCGACCTCTACCAGGGCAAGGTCTCTGGACTGGCAAGCTTCGGGGCCTTTGTCGATCTGAACGGGGATCTGCGGGGCCTCGCCCACAACAAGTACCTCAAGAGCCGTCCCGAGGTTGGGGATACCATCTATGTGAGGGTCAGAAGCATCGCTCCAAACGGCAATATCGAGCTTGAGCCAGTTGAGGTGGGCAAGTGCCATATCCTGACCCTGGAAAAGGATCTGTCGGTCTCCAAAGCCAAAGATCTGTCCCAGATGATGGGCAAGCTGGTCTGCCTCAAAGGAGAGGTGATCCAGGTCAAGCAGACCGGCGGCCCCACCATATTCACAATAGCCGACGAGAGCGGAGTAGTCTCATGTGCCGCATTCGAGCGGGCAGGGGTCAGAGCCTATGCGGAGATCGACTCGGATATGGTGGTGAAGATCGTAGGCGAGGCATCCACCAGGAACGGCCAGATCCAGGTGGAGATCCGCTCCATGAAGCAGCTCTTCGGCGGAGAGGCCACCGAGGTCAGGAATGAGATCGAGCAGTCAATAGACAGGCGAGCTGAGCCTGCCGACCCTCCCCTTCTGGTTGAGTCGGATATCATGACCAGGTTGCGGCCAAGGATGCGGGCCGTTGCAAAGGAGATCCGCCGGGCCATATTCAAGTCCCGGCCCATAGTCCTGCGACACCATGCCGATGCCGACGGGATATCATCTGCTGTGGCGGTGGAAAGCGCCATCCTCCCCCTGATAAGGGAGGTTGGCGGACCTGACGCAGAGTACTTCAGCTATCGAAGAGCCCCTTCCAAAGCCCCCTTCTACGAGCTTGAGGACGTGACAAAGGACCTGACGTACGCTTTGGAGGACCAGTCCCGGCATGGCCAGAAGATGCCGCTCGTGGTGCTGATGGACAACGGATCTACCGAAGAGGACGTTCCTGCCATGAAGCAGGCCCAGGTCTACGGCCTTGAGATGCTTGTGGTGGACCACCATCACCCAAACGACGTGGTTGACCAATACCTCATAGCTCACGTCAACCCCGCCCAGGAGGGGGGGGACTTCGGAATCACAACAGGCATGCTCGGGGTGGAGATAGCCCGCATGATAAACCCGGATGTGGGTGAGAAGGTCATCCATCTGGCAGCCATCTCGGCGGTTGGAGACAGGAGCGAAGCCAAAGAAGCGGCCCGCTATATCAAGCTGGTAGAGGATCGGTTCAAGACCGAGGATTTGAAGAGGATCGCTCTCGCGCTTGACTATGAGGCGTTCTGGCTGCGGTTCAACGAGGGTCGAGGCCTGATAAACGATATACTCTGCCTTGGACGGCTGGACCGGCACCGCAGGATCGTGGACCTGCTATGCGAGCAGGCCAATGCCGCGATCGAGGACCAGCTGCGGGCAAGCCTTGGCAACGTGAAGAGCACCAAGCTGCCAAACGGCATCATCATGAATGTGCTGGACGTGGAGAACTTCGCCCACAAGTTCACATTCCCGCCGCCTGGCAAGACATCCGGAGAGGTTCACGACCGCATGTGCCAGAAGTTCGCAGGCAAGCCGGTTGTGACCATTGGTTACGGCCCGGACTTTGCAGTGCTTCGCAGCCGGGGCGTCGGCATGAACATCCCGCAGATGGTTAAGGAGCTGATGGCTGAGATCCCCAACGGCGGAGTGTCCGGCGGAGGCCACCTGGTTGTCGGCTCGATCAAGTTCGTGGGCGGCATGAGAAAGGATGTACTGGCAAAGCTGGCCGAGAAGATCTCGGCCTGCCCTGTGGATGAGGTGATCCCCGTCAAGGTCCCGGCCGAGGCCATGGCTTAGAGAGAAGTAACATAGCGCCCCAGTCTATACCAGCACATTTTAAGCACACGTCCTTGCTATTGCCGAGCATAGGGAGCCGCCGCTGCCAGTTGATGAGGGCCCGATATCAAGACGGCTTTTTGGAGAAGAACCATTCAGACAGCTCAATTACGTTGGTTCTGCCCCACTCCCTCTTGGTTATAAGCCTGCGCTTCTCCAGTGAGAACAGAATCATGGCCAGGGAGGACTTGGGACTGCCGGTCTCGTACCTAATCTCCGTCTGGGTCATTCTGCCGCCGTGGCTGATCAGGGTCTTCAAAATCGTGCGCTCTCGTTCCGTAAGAGTCTGCATGACCGCCGCCATCTCGCTGCTTATCTCGATCTCGACCCTAGAGTTCCCACTTTCGGGATGTTCACCTTCCGACAAGGCCACCTCCTCCAAAGTATAATCCTCCGCATCTTCATTGGCCGATCCATCATCAGCCATATCTGCGGACGTCACTGCTTCGATGGACATGCAATCTTCAGTCGCGTGAGCCTGGACCGTAGCCACAACCGCTACCGAATTTGGATCCATGGACTTGGGAAGGTTCTCCGCAGACGATAGCTCTGAACGACTCGCATCATCTGGCAGCTTTTCGCCTGGCCTCCTTGAAAAGAGATAAATGGCTGATACTGCAAGCAGGATCGATAAAGAAGGTGCAATTGGGAGGATAATCTCGGAGATGCTGCCCTGGTCGATCCCATCTTCATGCAGGTCAACTAGAGGCTCAGTACCAACCGGCTGCTGGTACTCGATGCGGATAGAGGGTTTCTTAACACTATGCCCCGAGGCGTCCACCAGAAGTGATTCGTTGGAGGCGAAGATCATGTAGTCCAGCCCATTTGAGCTGTTTATCCTTCCAAGCCTCAGGTCGCCAGGCAGATGAAATACGACTCTGCACTGACCGTAAGAGCCCAGCGAGGCGAATTCCAGGCTCCAGATCTCCCCATTCTTCCTGGTCAGGCAGTCTGTCCAGGCATACAGCTGGTGAGTATCAATATCGTAGCTGTATTCGGCAGTGCGTTGATATGGATAGGGAGCATTGCATCTGATAGGCTTTAGAGATAAAATGGCACTTGGGTCATCCACATAGCCGACAACTAACGTCTTTCCGGTATTGTATAGGTAGATCTCAAGGCTGAGGTTCTGCTTTGCCGCCACGCCGCCATACTCCTGCCCGATTGCCGAGGATATGCAGAAAAGGAGGATGAGGGCCATTATGAGCCACGTAATCGAGTTAATAAAATTTTGCCTGTAATTCAAAGCCAAGGTTATCAGAACCTCCCAGTACATAAATTCTGTACATATATAGTACATACAATTCTGTATTTACATCCTTTCATGAATTCAGCATGTATTATCAGCACGTAAATTCTTCATGCATTTAAAAAGAGAGGCAGGGGGAATTTAGTATTCATATCCCAGCTCCCTGGCCTTATTTAGGGCGATCTCCGCCTCTGCATCAAGCCCCATCTCCTGACAGGCGATCGCTCTTCCCAGCCAAAACAAAGCCTTCTCTGGGTCAAGCTCCAAAGCCTTATCGTAGGCAGCGAGAGACCCATTATACTGTCCCAGAATCTGAAGGATAGCGCCCTTGGATGCCCAGGCATATTTCTTCATGGGATGATCCAGCTCTATCACTTTCTCGTAGGCTGGAAGCGCATCAGTTAGCCTGTACCTGTTGGCAAGGTTCTCGGCCTTATAAAACCAGGCTGTGCCATTGGTCAGATCCTTCTGTATCTCCTGGTCGTATATCTCTATGGCCTTTTCAGCAGATTTATTGGCCTCATCGGTTTCGCGCAGAAGGTGGAGAGCGACGCTTTTTGCCTGCCAGCTCAATGCGTCCTGAGGATTCTGCTCCAGTTTCGTCTCGATTATTCCTAAAGCCTCTACAGCCTTTCCGACCGATAGGATGTCGTAAGCTACGGACATCTGCAGCAATATGCTCTCATTATGCGGTTCGATATCAAGCGCTTTCTGATATGCTATTAGTGCATCCTGTTCCGAGCCGTTCTGAAAGAGAAGGCTGTCGCCCTTCTCCAGCCAATAAGCAGCGGTCTCCGAAGCGCTAGCCGTCAGAGACAGCGCAGATAAAACGGCCAGGAATAGGGCGACTCCTGTCCTGGCTATCATATATCTAGATCTCATTTTCCCATCTCTCCTGTTCTCTTGCTCTTATCCGGTGATGGCGAATGGGCCTGCGTATTTCAGGAACTGGTCCTGCGTTCATCATCCCGAATAAGGACATTTGTTCTTCAGTCTCCTCAAATCGTGTGGGGCCTGCTCTGCTTAGGTCAGCCCACAAACCTGCGCTGGGCCTGAACGATAGATAAATGATAGATTGAATGAAGGGCGAACAAAGTCTCTAGATTGAAGGAATTTCTTCGTTCAACCGTTCAGGAAGGTTCATTTCTTTAATTAACTCATCTATTCTGGTTGCGAGCTGTTCAGAAATCCAAATTATTGGTCTGACGAGGTTTTAGGGCTCTATTCTGGCTATTTCAGCCCAACATCTGAGCTGAAATCCCGCCATGCGCGCAGGAGATGTGAGAGGATCTGCCGCCCTGATTGAGGCCGCCGTGTAACCGATGAATAGATCATCTATGGAATTGCAAGATCAGTCCGCATTTCAGAGACGCTCCCACGCTGGCTGCGCCATTGCTGCCCTTTATGGGCATCTTTTTCGGCAGATCAGACCTTTAGAGCACCATGACTGCTGTCCTTTGGTTTCCCAGGACTATGGCACACTGGCAGAGGCGACAATGCTTTATCTCCCCTTGGCCTGATGTCCAAGCCGGTGACGACATGGGCGAGATGAGAGAGCTGGTGATACTGGAGGAGGACCTGAGGGACCACCTGACCGAGAGGCTGAGGCTGCAGGGATCCTCCGCCCAGGATGTGGAGAAGCTGGGGCTTCCTTTCCTCTTTGCCTCGGGCAGCGAGCTTTTGCGTACCTACATACTGGCCCAGTCCGAGTTTACTGCAAGTCTCCCGGACAAGTACCGCCTGCCTCAGCGGGGCTACGTCTGGTATATGTTCTCCCAGTCTGTGCGGGAGATAAGGGTCACTTCAGAAGGGATGGTAATCAAATACGAGCTGCTCGACGAGTATCGACTTCCATTCAAGCAGTTCTACCTTTGAGGCGCGCGAGACCCGGGGCCGTCCAAAAACCACTTTCCACTGGCCTGACCGCTCCGGGTCAGCTTTCCGGCCCTCGCTTTGACATTTTGGGATAGGTTCGCTGGACAGCAGTTCTGCAGAGGCGTCCCGGGAAGCGGCATGAAGCGATGCATCCTGACCAGGCCTCCCCGTGAGACTATTCTCTCCCCAAGATCCAGGGTCGCATTCTGGTCCTCTTCAATTTCCGCTGGCAACCCCAGTATCAGGTCAACCTGGGGCAGGATCCCACGTTCCAGGCAACGCTCGACTGCGACCTCCACCGCATGCACATTATGCCCCCTGCCAACCGATTGAAGCACCCGGTCGCTGCCGGACTGCCCGCCGATGGAAAGCGAGCGGTTGGCGCAGTAGCGCTCGATCAGGTCCAGGGCAGGCTCGGTCACGAACTCGGGCCGCACCTCACAGGGAAACGTGCCGAAAAAGATCTGCTGGCCGAGTTCGTGCAACGATCGCAGCAGTGACTCCACCCGGTCCAGCCGGGGCCTGCGACCGTCCGAGCCATAGGCCAGGGCATTGGGAGATGTGAACCTCTGGTAAGACCGAAGGCCGGCATACTTCATTATGCATTCTATGGACCTGTGACGCATTACCGGGCCGAACAGGCGGGACGTCTGGCAAAAAGCGCACCCCCAAGGGCATCCGCGGCTGATCTCGATGGGGGCTATCAGGGGCGGCTGAAATGGCGGGTGGCGGTCGAGATCGACCAGCTCTTCGTTTGGAGAGGTGAACCGGACGCGGCCGCGCTCCCGGTAGGCAATTCCCCGTATGTCGTCTGGGCTTCGACCTTGCTGAAGAGCTGCCACAAGCTTGGGCAGGCTCTCCTCACCCTCTCCGATCACCACACAGTCGAAATGCTGCAAAGTCTCCTCAGCCCTGGCTGATGGGTGGGGCCCGCCTGCCACAAAGATAGCCTCGATGCCTGCTTTACGGGCATGGTCCACCTCGAGGTAGGCTGCCTGGGCCTGCGAAGATGACAGGCTATAAAGCATGATTCCTGGACGGGGATTGCCGGCCATGCCAGCCTCCGGCAGCAGTGGCCACAGAGATGCTATGCTGTATCTGTTCTTGGGATTCCAGCGAAACCAGACGCCGTTTTCGGTCAATCGATCCCATCCTCCAAGAAGAGGGAAACTGGCCGAAATGCTACGACATCCACCAGCCCACGATCTGTCAGCTTGAGCTCCGGGATGACCGGCAGGGCCAGGAAAGAGAGCGTCATGAATGGGTTTTCAAGCCCGGAGCCAAGGGACTGCGCCGCTTCAACTACCTTATCGATTCCAGCGGCGACATCGGACAGGGGGCGATCTGAGAGAAGACCCGCTATCGGCAGGGAAAGGGACGCCAGTACCTTTCCGCCCCTCACAGCCACCAGGCCTCCGCCCATATTGACCACCGCCTGCACAGCGCACAGCATGTCCTGCGAGTCTGCTCCGGCCACAACGATGTTGTGTGAGTCGTGGGCAACCGAGCTTGCCAGAGCACCAGAGGATATCCCAAATCCCTGAACGAGGCCAAGGCCCACCCTGCCGGATGCCTGGTGCCTCTCCACAACTGCGAGCTTGAGAAGGTCGGCTCCCAGGTCGGATACCACCAGACCATTTTGGCTGGTCACCGGCAGGCATAGAGAACGGGTCGTGATCTGGCCGGGCACAATGCCGATGACTCGAGCGACGCGGCCTCTTGCCTGGATATCGAATGAGGATGGAGAAAGCGCGGCCACACGCATGCTAGAAGGCTGGATGGGCTTATCTTCTTTGGCCATCGGCAGATCGAACTTTGCGGCTCCTTCTACAGCCACTAGACTGCCGCCGAAGAATACCTTTTCGACGCGCAGCCGGTCTGGATCGTCCAAAACAAGAAGATCTGCCCGGAATCCTGGCGCCAGAGCTCCGATGCGGGCGATGCCGAAGTAGCGAGCTGGATTTAGCGAGGCGATCTGCACCGCCGTCACAAGATCGAGACCAGATGCTATCGCACGACGAACCATTGAGTCGATATGCCCCTGCTCCAGGATGTCCCGAGGGTGGCGGTCGTCACTGCAGAACATGATGCGTGAGGCGTTGTGAGGATTGACCAGGCCAATAAGATCGTCGAGGTTCTTTGCAGCCGAACCTTCACGGATCATGATATGCATACCGGAAGAGAGCTTCTCCTCAGCCTCGGCAAGGCTCGTGCACTCGTGGTCTGACATGATCCCGGCCGAGATGTAAGCCGCCAGGTCCCGCCCGCTAAGACCGGGACAGTGCCCGTCGACCGGCTTTCCCCTTGCCGCAGCCATCCCGATCTTCTCGAGAACTGCCGGATCGCGCCGAAGCACTCCTGGGAAGTTCATCATCTCCCCGAGGCCGAGGACCCTGGGATCGTCCAGAAGCAGGGATATCTGTGAAGCGCCCAACTGGGCTCCAGAGGTCTCCATATCGGTTGCAGGAACGCAAGACGGGGCCATGGCAAATACATTTAGAGGGACATCCTGTGACAAGTCCAGCAGATTGCGCACTCCTGCCACGCCCAGCACGTTGGCAAGCTCGTGCGGATCTGCCACCACGGCGGTGGTTCCGCAGGGTACGACCGCCCTTGCATACTGATACGGGGTGACCATGGCGCTCTCCAGGTGGATGTGTGAGTCGACGAATCCGGGAGCCAGAAGACAGCCGTCAAGGTCAAGCACACAGGCGGCGCTGGAGCAGTCGCTGCCTACCACAAATCCCCGGTGGATAGCCAGGTCTGACCTGCGCACCCTCCCGGAAAGCACGTTGATCACATCAGCCCCCTGAAGCAGGAGGTCTGCCTCAGTCTCCCCTCTAGCTGCTGATATCAGATCACCTGCCACTTCGCACGAGCTACCATACATCGCGGCCATGGGGCAGAGCTATGCCAGAGATTTATTTCAACCTTGGGTGATTGAGGCCTTTTTTAGCAATACCTCGGCGACCATAAGCGCGCGTAACAGCAGAATATCAAGTCCAGCAAAAGAGAATCCGATGGAGGTTGTGCTGCGTTTGAAGCGATTTCTTTTCAGGAAGTAAGGATAGGAAGGAACCTGTCGTCTAAATTATCCCCTTCGCCTTCAGAGCGAATCGCATCTCTCCGACCTCGCCCTCCAGCTTTTCGAACCTCTGATCCAGGTAGGTTTTTAGGTCTCTTCTTGAATCTTTAACCTCATCTAATAGATGGTGCTGCAATTTTACCATCTCTTTTTGGGTATCGAGCATCTGATCCTGCTTCTCGAGCATTCGATCCTGTTTTTGGATCATCACATCCATCTTTCCGCCGAGGTTG